>JAFTDJ010000040.1 GCA_017454265.1 Bacteroidales bacterium
ACCCGGGCCGAAGCCACATTCTCCGGAAACACCTGGCCGTTAATCTTCTCCAGCGCCAGTTCCTGAAAAGCAAGATTGCAGATTTGCCGGACTGCCTCCGTACCGATGCCCTGGGACCACCACGGTGTCAGAATCATATAGCCAATCTCACCGATGGCCCCGCCGCCGTCATCCTTCCGCTCCACGGAAATGCTGCCGACAATCTGCCCGTCAGCCCAGATTGACCGCCAGACACCTTCCTTGCCCTCATTCTCGGCAACCATTCCCAGCCACAAGTCGGCATCGGCCTCAGTATAAGGCTGCGGTAGCCGGTCCGACAGGAACGTTCTGTCCACGGCATTGCACAGCGCCATCAGCGCTTTCTTATCAGTGGAGGTCCATTTATGAAGGATAAGAACAACAGCTGGAGGCTGGAGAATGTCGTGTACGAGGAACATCCCCTCGCCCAGCTGGTTCTGCTACAAGTCGAAGACCTACTGTATTGTAGGCCGATGAGGCCTTGCGTCCCTCTCCTCTGAAAGAAGTCTTGCAGCTCGAGGCGTTGGCATACCAGGAGCCGCCACGGACGGCATTGACGTTTTGGCCTTTTTCCGCACCGTTCCGGGCAATTTCTACTGAAGACGTCCACTCCCAGCAATTGCCGCACATATTCAGGCATCCGCACCAGGACATGCCTTCCGGGTATGCATCCACCTCGCAGGTATTACCGCCGGCGTCGTTAATCTCAGAGAATATGTCTGTGTAAATGAATCCAAGGTAGTTGGTATGGTCCACCCAGCCGGTCACGCCGCCCGTTGCGCTGACAGAGATGATGTCTGAAATCTTATCCTGCTGGCCATACCTGGTGGATTTACTGTTGTTGTAAGTGGCCATCCGATCAGGGGTCTTGAGGACTTCTGCCGCTATGACGGCATTGTAGTTGAACTTTGATTTGAGCACTCCATCGGAGTAGCTTGCGTCATTTTTTTCACCCCAGGGATAAGCTGTGCGGGCGGTACCGGCTGCGGCATACTCCCACTCGGCCGAGGTCGGAAGACGGAACGCCCAGCCCTCGGTGCTTTCGCTCAGCCATTTGCAATAAGCCTCCGCTTCGGTGCAGGAAATCCATAGCACCGGGTGCTTCTCCCTCCCTTCCGGAATACTCGTCCCATTCCAATACTTAGGCGCAGACGCTCCGGTCGCATCAATATATGCTTTCCACTCACTATTTGTTACTGCATATTTGCAGATATAGTATTCCTTGGGAATGGAAACGGTTTCTCCTCCGGCCACATTGGAAGATGTGGCAATGAACGTATAGCTTCCGAAGGTTTCTACTTTTGCGTAGTTGTCCGGTACTGAGATTTCTTCCGTAGGGTTATCCGGATCTGAAGTCTCTTCGCCATTGTCGGCAGGAGTGATTTTTCCGCAGGAAACGATAGTCATGAGCCCTACGATGGCGATGATGCCGCACTGCTTAAGCCAGCGGAGAAAAAAAAGAATGGGGACCATGAGTTTAGTCGGTGTAAAACTGCTTTACCAGATGGTCGATATGCATCTTGAAAAAGATTTTTTCCAAGAAAGTCGGAGTCATGAAGACGGTACGGAGAATGATGTCCAGTGCGGCGTACTTTCCAGCCAGATGGTCAAACCCGTTGTGCTCGCTTTGCCCAGTATAGGCAGTGGCAAAAGCATCCCAGAAGCGGCAAAGCTGGTCTTTCTCCATATGAAAGAGCTCCCGTGCCTGCTTGATGGAAGAATAAACCATGCAGACCAGGTACAGATGGCCGATGTCGAACATCGGATCCCCGTGGGCGAAACGATCCAGGTCTATCCAATAGCATTTGTCGCCCGCCTGGATGAGGTTTCCCATCTGGTAGTCTCCATGGACGCAGTGGTCGTTCTCCTGTATGGTTTCGGCGAAGGCTCGGATTATCCGAAGGGTTTTCTTACTCAGGAAAGAGGCTCCGTCCAGAGCCTGCATCAGCTGCTGCCGCCGGCTGGGGAAAAAGTCCGTCTTGCAGGGCGTCGCAAACAGCTGCTTGCCCTTTTCACATAGGAGTCGGGCCATTTCCTCAATGCGCTCCGGCTCATCGTGGCAGATGCGGGAGAGAGACTTTTTGCCGACGATACGCTCCGATATGGTGGCATATACATCCCCGACGCATACCATATCGTGCATCCTAGGGACCGGAATACCCAGTCCGTCTACCGCCCTGGAGACTTCATACTCTTTCCGTACCGCCTCGAGGGTACTCAGGCGGGCATTGTTCACTTTCAAGATAACATCGGGCTGCGCAGGGTTGACATACGTCTTTCCGTTACCGCCTTCTCCCACCTGCCGCCACTGGGAGAGGTTTATGCGGGGGTAATCATTCATAGAAATTCACTTGCTAATCAAACAGCTTATAATGGTGCGACGCCACTCAGGAAAGCGTTTGCCAAGCCTTCCAGCTGGGGAGCGGGTTCCCCTTTCCCTTCATACTTCTTACAGAAGTTGAAGTACAGCTTGAGAGCCGTGAACTTGAGCAGGTTCTTTTCATATTCCTTCTTCTCGTCGGCAGTCTTGAAGCCATAGTAGTCTTTGACAAGGAGGTCCCAGTGTCTGCGCAATGTAGCCGGCTCCAGGTGGAAGAGATTGTCTGTCAGCTCAGGCCGCATGTAGTGGGAGATATAAAAGATCATGGAGAAATCCCACTGCGGACAGCCCCAGGCAAAATCGCCCAGGTCAATCCAATAGTCCTTGACGCCGTCGGTGATGATATTGCCGATGTGAAGGTCACCGTGCAGGCAGGTTTTGGGGTTAGGAATACTGTCAAGCGCCGAGAGAAGACGTGCCCGAAGCGGTTCGGTGATACACGTGGATTTCTCAATCCAGGGGCGGATAATCGCACTCATCTCGGGAAAAGCCTCAGTATCGGCAGGCGTAGAGTGGATGCCCTTGGCAAGTGCTGCGAACTTGGCCGTGAGCGGTTCCAGCTGTTCGGGCTCCTCGGAGATAATACGGGTATAGGAACGTTTATTAGCAATTACTTGATATTCGCCGCCGAATCTTTCCCCGTCCGTCACCAGGCGGAAGGGCTCAGGGGAAGGAATCCCAAGTTTATAAACAGCCCGGGAGATGCGGAATTCGCGCTCTGCCGTATTTGCGCCGTAACTTTTGAGGAACAGCTTGGCCATAGCCTTGCCATCCTTGCGGGTATAAGTGAGGGACTGACCGCCCTCACCGCTCTGGAAGTAATCATCCAGGTTGATTGTTTCATAAGTTGCCATATAGTACACTTTGTTATTCCCACTCTATAGTTGCGGGCGGCTTGGATGAAATATCATACACAACACGGTTGACGCCGCGTACTTTACGTATAATCCGGTTGGATACATCCCGCAGAAAATCGTATGGAAGCGGGAACCAGTCTGCTGTCATGGCATCGGTAGAAACGACTGCACGCAACGCAACAGGACTTTCATAGGTACGTTCATCGCCCATGACGCCTACGCTCTTTACCGGCAGTAAAATTACACCAGCCTGCCAGACAGCATCATATAAGTTAACCGCCTTGACACGCGGGTCAGAAGCGGATGGATAATCCAGGCCCGAGCAGTCGTAGGCGCGAAGGCAACTGATGAAGATATCATCCGCCTCCCTGAGAATCTGCAGTTTCTCTTCCGTCACCTCACCTACTATTCGAACGGCCAGCGAGGGACCGGGAAAGGGATGTCTGCTTACAAGCTCTTCCTTGATACCCAAGGACCGGCCTACACGTCGCACCTCGTCTTTGAAAAGCATTCTAAGCGGTTCTACCACTTTGAGATGCATTTCTTCCGGAAGGCCGCCCACATTATGATGACTCTTTATCTTTGAGGCGATACCCGGGATACCGGCACTTTCTATTACGTCCGGATAAATTGTCCCCTGTGCCAGCCAGGCTACATTATCAATCTTGCGCGCATAACTGTCAAAAGTTTCAACAAAGAGCCGTCCTATGATTTTCCGCTTGGATTCAGGATCAGATACACCTGCAAGAGCCTTCAGAAAGACAGCTGAGGCATCAGCTCCGATAACGTTGAGCCCCATATCTTCATAAGATTCCAACACGGATTCAAATTCATTTTTTCTTAGCAGGCCGTTGTTGACAAAAATGCACGTAAGATTAGGACCGACAGCTTTATTCAGCAGAACAGCAGCGACAGTGGAATCCACGCCGCCGCTTAAGCCCAGAATTACTTTTTCATCGCCGACCTGCTCCCTAAGCTGCGTCACGGCGGTTTCTATAAAAGAGGATGGAGTCCAGTCTCCCTTACATCCGCATATGTCGAACGCAAAGTTTCCGAGTATTGTACCGCCCTCGGTGGTGTGGAACACTTCCGGATGAAACTGAACAGCATATGTCGGCTCATTCGTAAACTGGTAGGCAGCATTCTTCACAACCGCTGTGGAGGCAATTACCTTGCTGTTGTCTGGAAGAGCCGAAATTGTATCACCGTGCGACATCCAGACCTGAGTATGTGCGCTCACACCCTTCATCAGCGGAGAATCCGGCATAACCACATCCAGAATCGCCCTGCCATATTCCCGCGTGTCTGAAGATTCCACCGTGCCGCCCCCCTTGTCTGCGAGATACTGCGCACCGTAGCAGATGCCAAGCAAAGGCAGGCGCCCGCGGAAAAGGCCGAGATCAACTTGCGGGGCATTCAAATCCCTTACAGAACAAGGGCTTCCGGAAAGAATAACACCTTTAACCTGTCTGTCAAGCGGCGGGATTCTATTGTAGGGAAATATCTCACAAAAGACGTTCAATTCCCGCAAGCGCCTGCCAATCAACTGGGTAACTTGGGATCCGAAATCCAAAATCAGGATCTTATCCATGCAGGTAATGTCAGTCCAATTGATGGATATCGAAGGTAAAATAGGTGTCGGGGAAGGGCTCGTCCCGGAGAGTGAAATGCCACCATTCACTATCCAGGGGCTTGAACCCGTGCTTAAGCATTGCCCGGCGGAGTATCATCCGGTTTTCGAATTGCTCGGGGGTGATAGAACGGCCTTGGGGACTCTTGCTGTTGTCGCCTGTGTACTCCCCCGTCTCCGGATTGCCGCAGAAATCGGGATGGCTTTCCGGGCCGAACCAGTCGAATGTAGCGCCCATATCGACCTCTTTCTCCGTGTCCATGTCGAAAAGCGTAAGATCAACGGTGGAACCTCTTGTATGTCCGCTCTTTTCCATTATGTACTCCTGTTCGAACAATACGCTCTTGTCTAAATCGGGGTAAAAATACGGCTTCATTCGCTTATCGGACAAATCTGCAGCCCAACGCACGAAATGATCCACCGCCTTTTGGGGACGGTATGCGTCGTAAATCTTGAGTCGGTAGCCTTGAGCCACCATTTCATCACTCACTTCCCGCAAAGCAGCACCGGCTTTCTTGGTAATAAGAGCAACCGGTTCCATATATCCGTCGATACGGTCACCGACAAAATTGTAGGTGCTGAAATAACGGATTTCCAGAATGGCATCTGGTACGGCAGTGGTAATTGTAGTGAACTCGCTGCTGTCTTCTTCTGGAAGTACCGGGGACGACTTGCAGCAGGCAAGCAAAGATAGCGATGCCAGGGTAATAACTAATAACTTTTTCATACCACAAAAATAGAATAATTATCCGAAAATAGTATCTTTGTACTAAATTGACTCATGATGAAGCATAATATTAAAGATTGGCTGTTCGTTACCCGTTTCTGGGCTTTTCCAGTTTCTGCTATGCCGGTTTTGGTTACAGCAGCATACCTGTTCAGCAAAGGCGAGCTCTCCGGAAGCATATGGCACACACTTCTAATAGTCCTTCTTTGCGTCGTTGGCGTTGTAGTGCTGCACGCAGCCGGAAACGTACTCAGCGACTACTTCGACTACAAGAGCGGAGTGGACAACCCACAGGCCTACGCCGTTCCCACCTTGGTTTTCCATCTCTATGAGCCAAAGGAGTATCTGGTGTTCAGCATTATCCTCTTCGTCATAGGCTCCTGCATAGGTCTGGTCATTACAAGCCTGTGCGGTCCGGGTATACTCTTGATAGGCGGAATCGGTGTCGTGCTTACACTGCTGTACTCACTTCTCAAATACAACGCCCTGGGAGACCTCAACATATTCCTCGTTTACGGTGTGCTCATTATTTTGGGAACGGCTTACGCCCTCACCGGATCATTCCATCCGGAAGTCCTGATTCTGTCTGTTCCTATCGGCATCATCACCGTCTCCGTCCTGCACGCAAACAATACTTACGACATTCCAACCGACAAGGCGGCAGGAATTAAGACTTTCGCCATGCTTCTCGGGCCTCGCAATTCCAACATCCTGTACCGGGTATATATGATAGTCCCCTTTATTGCAGTAGCGCTATACGTTATCCTGGGTTGGATGCACCCGCTCTCGCTGCTATGCTTCGCCGGAGCCATTCCCGCCTGGAAGAACTATAAGCAGGCGTCCTCCTTCAATGAAAAGGGTCTGGAGTCAATGAAGGACCTGGACAAAGCGTCTTCCCAACTCCAGCTTGTTTTCTCAGGAGCACTGTTTGCAGGACTTCTGTTTGCCGGGCTGTTGGTCTGACACTATGAAGAAGCAGGGAATTCAACTCATTACAGCTATCTGCACTGCAGCATTGCTGTGGTTTTATATGTTCAGTCCCTGGACGCAGGGAAGGCCGAATTTCTGGATAGTCATGGCATGTTCGGCTCTTATTCTCACAACTCTGGGCCTGTGCTTCACCCCCGGTCACAGGATCCTGGGAAAAATAGAAAAGCCTGCTCTCCAACTGCTTCTTGGTATAGTTATAGCTTTCGCCCTCTGGGGTGTATTCTGGGCAGGAGACAAAGTCTCTGCCTGGCTGTTCGCATTTGCGCGCGGTGAAGTTGACGCCGTATATTCAATGAAACAGGGGCTGCCCCCTTGGGTTATCGCAGTTTTACTCCTCGGACTTATAGGTCCGGCAGAAGAGCTTTTCTGGCGAGGGTACGTTCAGCGCACGCTGGAATCAATCGTCGGCGGAAAGTATCCTAAAGACCTGGCATTTGTCATTACCGGTGTCATATACGCCCTGGTACACATTTGGTCATTCAATTTCATGTTGGTAATGGCAGCTCTTGTAGCCGGTGTAATCTGGGGCTTTCTATACCGCCTGCGCCCCGGGATGCTTCCGGCACTTGTAGTAAGTCATGCTGTCTGGGATGCGCTGGTATTCATTATTATCCCTATTTAACTCACGCTATATGAACGCTAAAGTCAAGAATATACTCATACGTTACAGCATTTCAACACTTGGGCTGGTGATAGTTGCCCTGGGTGTCGGGCTGTCCATCAAGTCCAACCTGGGCATATCCCCTCCTTCTTGTCCGCCCACGCTGTTTAACTTGCGCTGGCCTGAGATATCCGTTGGCACATTCACCTGGATAATGCATCTTATCTTCATCCTGCTGCAATTCGTCCTTTTGCGCAAGACGTTTAAACTGAGATATTTGATGCAGATTCCCGCGGCATTCGTGTTCGGGTATCTATGTGATGCAGCCATATGGCTTTTCAACGCCATTGACGCACCGGCAGCGAATTATGTCATTCAGATAGTGCTGAGCCTGGCCACAGTGCTGATCACCGCCATAGGCATCAAACTGGAGGTGCTGGGAGGAGGCTGGATCCTGGCCGGAGATATGACTACGGCCGTACTTAGCGAAGTAACCAAAATCCGGTTCAGCGTTGTCAAAGTTCTCTTCGACATATCGCTTGTAGCCCTCACTGCACTCTTCGCCTGGTTGTTTTTCGGTCTGTTCACAGGTAACGGCGCAACGGTGGTAATACGTGAAGGCACCCTTATACTTGCAGTCTTTACGGGTATCTGTATGCGTTTTACCGACCCTCTGATGGATAAGTTGTTCGGGCCCTTGGTGCCCAAAGAATAAGGGTTACCTGCCGGCGTACATATCTTCGTAGTATTTCTGGTAATCTCCGGAAGTAACGTTATCCATCCAGGCCTGGTTTTCCAGGTACCAGCGGACGGTCTTCTCTATACCCTCCTCGAATTGCAGGCTTGGTTCCCATCCAAGCTCCCTCTGCAGCTTCGTCGAATCTATGGCATAACGGAGATCATGCCCCGCCCTGTCGGTAACATAGGTAATCAGGTCCATATCCTCCCCTTCAGGGCGTCCAAGCAGACGGTCAACAGTATTGATAAGTACTTTGATGATGTCTATGTTCTTCCATTCGTTGAACCCGCCGATATTGTATGTTTCGGCAATTGTTCCCTTGTGGAAAATTGTATCGATCGCCCTCGCGTGGTCTTCCACATACAGCCAGTCGCGTACATTCTCGCCCCTGCCATAGACAGGCAGCGGCTTGCGGTGACGGATATTATTGATAAACAGTGGAATAAGCTTTTCAGGGAACTGATAAGGACCGTAGTTGTTGGAGCAATTGGTCACAATGGTCGGCATTCCAAAAGTATCGTGGAACGCACGGACAAAGTGGTCGCTGCTTGCCTTTGCTGCGCTGTACGGGCTGTGAGGCTGATACTTAAGATCCTCCGTAAAGAACTTCTCGCCATAAGCAAGATGATGCTTGCCACTCGAAGCCTTAGTCGTGAAAGGAGGCTCTATTCCTTCGGGATGAGTCATCTGAAGGGCGCCGTACACCTCGTCGGTACTAATGTGATAGAAGCGCTTGTCTTCATACTTCTCGGGAAGGCTTTCCCAATATGCCTTGGCTGCCTGCAGGAGTGAAAGCGTACCCATTACGTTTGTCCGGGCAAAGGTGAAGGGGTCCTTGATGGAACGGTCAACGTGGCTCTCGGCCGCCAGGTGGATGATGCCGTCCACCTGCTCTTCCTGCATCAGATTAAACACGCCTTCAAAATCGCAAATATCCATCTTGACGAAGCGATAATTGGGTTTGGCCTCAACGTCCCGGAGATTAGCCAGGTTGCCGGCATATGTCAGTTTGTCCAGATTGATAATGCGGTACTCCGGATACTTGTTTACGAACAGGCGCACGACGTGCGAACCTATGAAACCGGCGCCGCCGGTGATTATTATGCTTCGTTTCATTTGTTTTTGATTAGTTTCAACAGATACTGCCCGTATTGGTTTTTGGACATAGGAGCGGCAATTTCCGCAAGTCTTTCCGGGCTGATCCAGCCCTTGTTGTATGCAATAGCCTCCAGACAGGCAATCTTGAGCCCCTGACGTTTTTCTATCACCTCAACGAAAGTGCTGGCGTCGCTGAGAGAGTCGAAGGTTCCGGTATCAAGCCAGGCAAAACCGCGTCCGAGGGTCTGGACCTTCAATTCTCCGGCCGCCAGGAACTCCTGGTTTACGGTAGTAATCTCAAGTTCTCCGCGAGCGGACGGCTTGATATGCTTTGCAACTTCCACAACTTTATTGGGATAGAAATAGAGGCCGACCACGGCATAATTGGACTTTGGCCTGGCAGGCTTTTCCTCAATGCTTAAACATCTGCCGGTAACGTCGAACTCGGCAACACCGTAGCGCTCCGGATCACTCACCCAATAGCCGAATACAGTTGCCATGGAGTCTTTTTCGGAAGCCTTTACAGCTTCCCTCAGCTTCGCGGTAAACGAATCCCCATAGAAGATATTGTCTCCGAGCACAAGGCACACCGAATCATTTCCTATGAATTCCTCACCTATGATGAACGCCTGGGCAAGTCCGTCGGGACTTGGCTGGACCGCATACTCAAAACGGACTCCGTAATCAGATCCGTCGCCAAGGAGCCTACGGAAAGCAGGAAGGTCCTGAGGAGTGGATATGATAAGAATATCCCTGATTCCTGCAAGCATAAGCACGCTCACGGGATAGTAAACCATAGGCTTGTCGTAAATAGGCAGGAGCTGCTTGCTGACGCCCTTGGTTATGGGATAAAGACGAGTGCCGGAACCTCCGGCCAAAACTATTCCTTTCATACTTTGTCTATATTCTTGATGCACTCATCCAGGCTGTCTGTCCAATATGGTACCGCAACCCCGAACGTATCTTTGATAAGGGTCTTGTCCAGCACCGAATATGAGGGGCGGACTACCTTGGAGGGAAACTCATCGGAATGGCATGGACGAATATCACAATCAACATGCCCGGAGACGTGAGCAATCCGCTTTGCAAAGTCGTACCAGCTGCATACGCCCTCATTACTGTAGTTGTATATTCCCGAGTGGCCGGCAAACTTGCGAGAGCTTATTATCTCGAGGATTGCCGCGGCAAGGTCACGAGCGTAGGTGGGTGTACCGACCTGGTCAAACACAACGTTGAGAGAAGGCCGCTCCGAAGTAAGCCTCAGCATTGACTTCACGAAGTTCCTGCCATACTCGCTGTACAGCCAGGACGTACGGATAATGATGTAATTACATCCCGAATCCAGTACAGCCTGTTCTCCGTGAAGTTTTGTAAGTCCATAAACGCCGGAAGGAGTGCCGCTTCTATCTTCTTTGCAGGGGGTGTTGTACTGTTCTTTCCCAAACACGTAATCGGTGCTTATCTGAATCAGTAATCCTTCCCTCCCGGCCATAACTCCCGCCAGTATTCCGACAGCTTCTGCATTGAGTCTTTCCGCCAGTACGGGATTATCTTCAGCACCTTCCACATCAGTGAACGCGGCACAGTTGATTATCGCATCTACCGCGTTATCCCGGACTATCCCGCGAACAGCCTCCTCAGACGTAATATCAAGCTCCGCCACGTCTGTAAAGATATAGTTGTCTGCTTTTCCGGCAGCAAGGTTCCTAAGCCATGAGCCCAGCTGTCCATTAGCACCGGTCACAAGGATATTCATATTCTTTCTAAAGTTTCTTGATCCAAATCCATAGTTGCTGCGCCAAGCAAACCGACGCGGACCGCCACACAACGCCTTCCTTCGACATCCGCAAGCTCGCATTCAAGACCGGCAAGAGGTCCGGTTTTAACCCTCACCCTGTCTCCGGGTTTCAGAGGTTCGCTGCAAAAGCCAAGCTTTCCTGTTCCTTCTTCAACCATCTTCCGGAAGGCATCCATTTCCGAGTCTCTCACGACGGCCGCCTTTCCTGCATCGGGAAGAAAGCGCCATATTCTCGGATCGTCGGAGAGAATGGCCGCCCTTTCGCTGTCGCGGCATCTCACAAAAACGACTCCGGATATCAGGGGAACCGAAATCACCTTATTCCGGTCGCTCCAACGACGGACCTCCCTTCTCAGCGGGAGATAATACCTTACTGCCTTGGACTCCAGAGATTCAGCGACTTTTTTTTCCTGACAACTACGTACGCAGGCAACATACCAGTGCGCATCCTCCTTGGCCACGCTATTTTGCGTCATACTCGGAGAACTTGGAGTTTTTGGAAATAAACTCCGGTACAATCTGCTTCATCAGCTTGACCATCTCCGGAATCTTGACGTCCCGGCTAAGGGCATTGAGCGACTCCACGGACTCAAGCGCGTCTGCATATTCATACGTACGCACCTTTGCTATGCGGATACGTTCATGACTGGTCTGTTCCGTATTTTCAACATTGGACAGCACTTCCTCGTAAAGCTTCTCCCCGGGTCTGAGGCCGGAATACTCGATCTTTATGTCCTTCCCTTCCACAAGCCCCGAGAGCTGAATCATACGCCGTGCAAGTGTATCGATCTTCACCGGCTCGCCCATGTCGAAGACGCAGATTCGGTTCGCCGTATCCATAATTACAGCTTCCATAACCAAACGGCAAGCCTCGGGAATGGTCATAAAGAATCGGGTAATCTCAGGATGTGTCACAGTTACAGGACCGCCCTTCTCAATCTGCTCCCGGAAACGCGGAATAACAGATCCGTTGGAACCGAGGACATTGCCGAAGCGGGTGGTAACGAATTGGGTGCTTCCAGGGAGCTTCCCGGACTCGATGGCAAGGCCAAGGCTCTGCACATAAATCTCCGCCAGGCGTTTGCTGCACCCCATGATATTGGTAGGATTCACCGCCTTGTCCGTAGAAATCATTACCATTTTTTCGATACCGTATTCTATGCACTTGTCTGCAACATGGCGGGTACCTACAACGTTTACCTGCACCGCTTCACAGGGATTCTCCTCCATAAGGGGGACGTGCTTGTATGCAGCAGCGTGGAAAACCACTTCAGGCTTATAATTGCGGAACGCGAAGTCCAGGCGGTTAATGGAACGCACGTCGCCTATTACCGGCACGAAGTCCAGCTCCGGATAGACCTCCTCCAATTCGAGACGAAGGTTGTGCATGGGGGTTTCGGCATTGTCGAAGAGAATCAGACGGCCGACGCCGAAAGAGGCAAGCTGCCTGCAGAGCTCGGATCCTATGGAACCGGCAGCTCCGGTAACCATGACGGTCCTGCCGGCAAATCCCTTTTTGATTTCGGAAATTGAAATACGGATTTCGTCCCTTCCGAGAAGGTCTTCCACTTTCACCTCCCGGATGACAGCATTGCGTTCTTCTTCAAGTTCTCCGACTTCGGGAACAATAAGGACCTTCACTCCCATATCAGAGCAGTACTTCACCAATCTATCGCCCTCGGCACGGGCGTCCGAGCGCTTTGTAAACAATACTGCAGAACAGGAGAGGTCCAGCGTAACTCTCTCCACGTCTTCCTCGCTCTTGAATACATACACCTGCCTGTCGGCGAAACGGCTGCCTTTCAATGATTCGTTGGGAGTGATTACGCCTATCGGATTGTAGTGAGGGGAGTTACTGAAGCGCAGGATAGCAGATTCCGATTTGTCTGAAGTGCCATATACAAGCACACGCTTGCATTTTTGCAGATCCCGCACCCGGGCCTTGTACAAATCGTACGCTGCAATCATCACCAGACGTACTGCCACAACCAGCACGAAGGTGAACGCAAGATCCACGCAAAGCATCTGCACGACAGCCCAGTCAACGGTTGAAAAGACCATAAGGGCAGCTGTCATTATGAGCACCTTGCCGGCGGCTGCAATAGAAAACTTGAGTAAATCCTTGAAACTGGTATGACGGATGATGATAGTGTACGTACGCATCACCCTGAACATGACTATGCTGGCCACGATGGACGAAATGATCCACGTAACGGAAAACAGGGTATGCGGCACAAAGTACGAAGCTTTAAAGGATATGGCAATCAGTAGGATGAGTGCAGAAACAGCAACGGACAAAAAAACGTCCATCGCGAACACCAGTTTGGAATCCAGATACTTAGAAGCCAATCTTCTAAAGTGTTTGTCAATAATTCGAGCCATAATTGTAAGCCCGCAAAATTAAGAAATATCTCCCAACATTACAAGTTTATCAAGGTTCATTTCCTTGTCATCGTAAGAGCGCAGACTATCAATGAGATAGTTTATCATAGCATCAGGGAACACGGCTTCCGACGTATAGATACCCCTGTCCTTTTCGAGCTCATCTGCCGCCTGTGAACAGGAAGCGGGAAGCTGCTCCAGTCTTTCAAGTATGTCCGCATTGCCCTTTGCGTGAATATCCACGCCCAGCCCGACATATGTTCTGGCGGCAATATCCAGCGCATCAGGCATTTCAAAACCGTGGCGGGCAGCACAGCACAGCGCAGCCATCAGCAAATAGCAGTTGGCGGTCGCATCGGACGCTCTCCATTCAAATGTCGCCTTGTCGGAGAAATCCCGACACCTGGGCTCCTCGTCCGGATTGCAGAAGGCGGCCATATCTTTGGATCCCGTCCATCCAAGGGGAACACGCACAAGAGCACTCCGGTTGGAGTGAGACCAGCACAGCGATGTAGGAGCCTCCTGATTCGGCACCAGACGCATGAAGGAAAGAGGGTCGGGGTTACCGAAGGCAGGCAGCGAAGTGCCCGCATCCATAAAACCGGCGATAGCCTTGCGAACTGTATCTGTAATCTCCCCATCGGCGGTCATTACGTTCTTTCCGTCTTTGGTAAACTTACAATGAACGTGCATTCCGGAGCCGGCCTTGCCGCTGGTAATTTTGGGAGCAAACGTAATGGTGACGCCGTACTTGTACGCCAACTTCCGCATAATCCATTTTGCTACAATAAGCTGTTCCGCGGCATCTTCTATATCGACAGGGAGAAACTCAATCTCGTTCTGTTCGTATATCTTGCCGTCCAGACGGAAGTTGCCTACTTCACTATGTGCATACTTCACCTTGCCACCGGCCTTGGAAATCAAACGTATGGCCTCCACCCTCAGGTCTTCAAATTTATTGAAAGGAGCACTCTCGTGATATCCTTTTTGGTCTGCGATGGGATACATTCCGTCGTCATCGGCTATCACATAGTACTCAAGCTCGCCCATGGTCTGCATTTCCATTCCGGTACGGGAGCGAAAGACGTCGTGAGCACGGGACAGCACGAACTGGGGTGAACCTTCAAAAGGTTCACCATCTCTGTTGAAAAAGGAGCAAAGCACATCCACGGCAGGAATCTCAGAGAAAGGATTCCTGAAGGCGGTACGGTAACGCGGGACAACGTACAGATCGCTTTTTCCAGCCTCGACGAACGGGAACAGGCTCGAACCGTCAACCCTCTCCCCCGCTTCCAGAATGTTATTAAGGTGCTCTTCATTCTGTACAACGAAGTTGAGCGTCTTCAAACGCCCGTCCCAACCGCAATAACGGAAATTTAGAATTTCAATCCGGTTATCAAGACAATACTTTACAAGCTCCGCCCTTGTATGTATATTAAGCATAGCGGTTATTAATGTGTGGTATGCAAATATACGCAGAAAAACTTATATTTGCCAATGATGAAGAAAGTGATTTTATTTTTGGCGCTGTTGATGCCCCTGGCAGCATACCCTCAGCCCCGGACTCTCAGGCTCGACTACTCATTCTGCGGAGACGCACGTTGCGGAGAGATTTCCCTCTGCGAAATGAGAAGCCTCGGTTCCTGGGCGGGAAGAGACGCAAGGCCGGATGAGGTTCCCCTGCGCGGAAACGGGCAGCTCACTATGCGCGACAGCAGCGGTACTGTGCTCTACCGGAGTTCTTTCAGCTCCCTTTTTCAGGAGTGGCAGACGACGGAAGAGGCCACCCGGCTGCGCAGGAGTTTCGAGAACGTTTTCCTCGTCCCCATGCCATCGGGAAAAGCGGAAATAACAATTGAGCTGTTCGACACTTACGGGAAAACATCAGCATGCCTGACTCATCAGGTAGATCCGGCAGATATACTGATACGGCCTGCAACTGCAGCGGCTGAATGTCGGGATTTGCATATAAGCGGTCCTGTAGGGCAATGCATAGACGTCGTCATTGTGGCGGAAGGTTACACTGCCGCTGAGATGGAGGTGTTCTACGCCGATGCATATTCTGCCGTTCACTCGATTCTCTCCCTCGAGCCATTCAAAAGCCTCAAAGACCGCTTCAACTTCCGCGCGGCAGGAATTCCTTCCTGCGACAGCGGCGTCAGCATCCCCGGGAAGAATATCTGGAAAGAAACGCCCCTGCACTCTCACTTCGACACCTTCTACTCCGGCCGTTACCTCACCACCCTGCACGTCCGCGACCTCCACGACGCTATTGCCGGGATTCCTTACGAGCATATTATAATTCTCGCAAACACAGACAATTACGGAGGAGGAGGGATATATAATTCATACACCTTCACAGCCGCTCATCATGCGCAGTTCAAGCCTGTGGTGGCGCACGAATTCGGGCACAGTTTCGCCGGACTCGCAGACGAATATTACTACGACGATCAGTTCAGCGATTACTATCACTCCGACTGCGAGCCCTGGGAGCAGAACATCACTACTATGTACGACTTCCCGTCCAAATGGGAAGACATGCTGGGAACAAAGGGCGTAAGCCTATACGAAGGCGCCGGCTACAAGAGTAAAGGAGTATGGAGAGGATGTAAAGACTGCCGTATGAAAACAAATGGTGCAAAAGGTTTCTGCCCCGTTTGCCAGCGTGCAATCGAAAGGATAATCCGGTTCTATACGGATTAGAAAACCATCGAGACGGATGCGCCGTAACTGCAGGTAAACGGGTCTGCAAGAGGGGCGAATGAAAGTCCGTCCCACTTCAGCGCAGGAATACCGAAAAGATTTTTTACCGGTTCTAGCAGCCATGCGCCTAAATGAGCCGACAGAATACCGATTCCTGCACCGGCCAGCACGTCCGTCAGCCAGTGACAGTCCCTATAGAGCCGATCGGCGCCGACAGCAAGCCCTATCGCATAGCCTCCGGCCCCCCAGCCCCAACCATAGTCGATTCTTAGAAGTTCAGCCCCGGTAAAGGCCAAAATCGCATGACCGGACGGAAAGGAATCCGAAGTGCTTCCATCGGGACGCATACGGTTTACGAGGCGTTTCAAAAGAAATCCGCCGCCAACACCGAACCCGTGTGCAATCACGCTTTCTATGCTTCTGTCAAGAAGGGCGTGCTTAGACTTGACTCCAACTAATCCGAGGCCCAGATGAGCTGCCGCCGGTGCGAACCTTACCACCGAGCCGGCATCGAAAGAGGAGAGGCTTCTCCCCTGCCGGATATCCGTCTGGACAAAACTACGCACGGACGCATCCACAGCCCATTGCGCATTCATGCCGACAGCGGGCAGCAGCAGTATAAACACGAGGAGAAGCCTGTTCATAAGCATCAAGCAATCTGAGGGCGACCGGTTTTTTCCCTGCGCTCGGAGCCTTCCAGCTTACGTTCCGGCATCTTACCCTCCTGGAGCTCCCTATAGTCCATACGGGCGTTGTATATATCAATGGCCGCAAAAATTGCGGAACGCATAGACTGGGGGTCGGCTTCATCCCTGCCGGCAAGTTCAAAAGCTGTTCCATGGTCCGGGGATGTACGGACAATAGGAAGTCCTGCCGTAAAATTCACGCCGTCCTCGAAAGAGAGAGCCTTGAAGGGCGAGAGTCCCTGATCGTGATACATGGCAAGAGTGGCATCGAATTTCTCGTAATGTCCCAGGCCGAAGAAACCGTCGGGAGAATAAGGTCCGAACGCAAGAATACCCTCCGCAGTAGCCTCTGCGATTGCTGGAATGATGATATCCTGTTCTTCCGTACCTAGCAGGCCACCGTCTCCGCTATGAGGATTCAGGCTCAGTACGGCAATCTTTGGATTGTCTATGCAGAAATCTTCAATCAAAGAACGGTTCAGAAGACGCAGCTTGCTGATTATCTTATCTTTAGTTATAGAAGAAGCCACGTCTTTCAGCGGAATATGGCCGGTGACCACACCAAGTTTGAGCCTGTGGCTGGTCATCACCATAGTAACGTCTCCAACCCCGAACTGCTGTTGCAGATACTCTGTGTGGCCGGGAAAGCCAAAGCCCTGGCCAGACATAGCCTTTTTGTTGATAGGTCCTGTAACGAGTGCATCCAAACTGCAGGACTTAATATCCTGCACGGCTCTAGCCAATGCGGCAATCGCAGCCTTCGCAGAATCCGGAGTAGCCTGTCCCGGTTCTGCATAAACACTGTCCGGCAGGCAGTTGAGTATGTTTATCCGTTTGGGTTTGGCGTCCGACGCATTGCTTATCACGTTGGTATCTATCTGCTCAATTTCAGGAATCAGCTTTTTGTAGAAGCCGAACAGCTTTGAAGAGCCGTACACCACAGGCGTAAAGAATTCCAGAACTCGCGGATCAGAAAGCGCCTTTATTATAACCTCATAACCTATTCCGTTGGAGTCACCCTGCGTGATGCCTATTATTGGTTTTCTCTTCTGCATAATTATATCTGTTTGTTATCCATAATATCTTCATATCCCACATCTGCCGGCAGTCCGGGCTGTGAATAAGACTCCACCGCAAGCCGGTCGCAGCGCTCGTTCTCAGGATGTCCAGCGTGCCCTTTCAGCCAATGGAACGTTAGTTTGAAGGGGCGCGCCACCACATCAAAACGCTCCCACAGGTCACCGTTCTTCTTTCGTTTCCATCCCTGGGTGACGGTATTTACAACGTATTGGGAATCACTCCAGACCTCAACTTCTGCGCCCTCCCAGCGTATGGCTTCAAGACCTTTGATAACAGCAAGGAGTTCCATACGGTTGTTTGTGGTCAGCCTGAAACCCCCGCTCATTTCCTTCCGCAGACCGCCGCATTTAAGTACGGCACCCCAGCCTCCGGGACCCGGATTTCCGCTGGATGCACCGTCAGTATAAAGGTAGATTGTCTCGGTCCTGTCCATTTCAAACGTATTTTTGAACCTCTTCGTATTCGTATCCGCGAGAAAGGGCAAATCTAATGAGTTTCAAGCGAAGTTGCGGATCACCTTGCAGGCTCTTTCGCTTGACATCCAACAATTTTCCCAGCCTGTCGGCAGCTTTATCCGAATCGATTTCCTGAAGAGCTTCGTCAATTGTCCCGGCGACAACGCCTTTGGCCCGTAAGGCATAACGAATCTTGACCGGTCCCCAACCCGACAAGGAAGCCTTCTCCCGGGCAAAAGCGCCGGCATATCGAAGGTCGTCGGCATAACCGTCAGCGACCAGGGCATCGACTACGGCGGCAGCACGTTCCACATCGCCATCGAGGGCCTTGAGGGCCTTGTTGCGAACGTCAGTTACGCAATACTCCCGTCGTGCACATTGTGCAGACAATTTATCAAATACCTTTTTCTGCTCCGGGTCCATACTAAAAGTCAAATCCGAACGATAGATAGAGGCCGTAATCTTTTGCAAAACTGTGGTTTCTGTCCGACCATGTAAATACCAGTCTTACGGGTCCTATTATTGAATTGTATGCAACTTCAGCCCCCGCGCCCCAGGTAGTCGGGAGAGGTGTTTCCAGAAAACTTGCAACACTTTTGGCCTCACGCATATAGCCACCTGTAGCAGTAAGGAACACCCGCTCTGCCGCCTTAAAACGGAACCCAAGGTTGAGGACTGCAAGATAAGGATCAGCCTGATATAGATTCCCGAATCCTATGAAAGGAATCTGGCCATCCACGTTCCTGTCCGGCATAAGCCCGCCGACATAATTCTGATGGCCCATAGAATACCCGGGATCGTAATCGGATAAAATATCCAGCGCAGGGGAACCGATGAGAGCCCTCAGGTGCAAATCGGGCACAACGGCAAAACGCTTTCCCATGGGAATAATTGAATTGAAATTGAAATATGCCGTGTGGAGCGGCTTGAACTCGGGGACCCCGATTTTTATTAAATCAAAGTCATAGCCAAGAGTCATCAATACACCCTTGGAAGGATAGTTGAACCGGTCCTGGGTAAACAAGGTACCCTTAAAAAATGCACCCACATAATCTCCGGACGTAATACCGGGGAACAAACCTTTGATAGATTCCGAATAGGTGGTGTTGTCTGAAAGAGCAAAAAAACGGTTCTGGGCACCAAGCTGCAAATCCAATTTTTTCCACCTAATGTTGGAAAGATAGACCCGCTCACTATGCCCCCACACCCCGAATTCCATGCCGTTTCCGGAAAGGGAAGGATAGTAAAGCGGTGCACTGTGATAAATGGAAGCTTCTGCATTCACAGTAGGCAGCCAGCTCAAGTCCAAAGCGGCGCGGGCGCTTGCTTTCTGATTTCGCCCGAGTTTGCCTTCCAGGAACAATTTGAAGCCTGCAAGTTTGTGTGCGTTGAAACCTACGTTGAAGAGGAAAGATGGCCATTCCTCAGTATCGAAACGAACTCCCATGCCAAACTGGTGCCTTGGCCCTTTCTCACAATTGAAAACGAGCTTATATGGTTCATTCTTCCCTTTGATGCTGTAAGTGACAGTGGAAAAACATCCTGTAGCCTCAATCTCAGACATCATCCTCTCCATTTCTGCCGCATCTACGTAAGAACCTGCCTTAAAGCGTATCTTACGCTGAAGCAAATGCGATTCAGAGTTTGTAAGCCCGTCGAACTCTACAGCATATATCTGCACGGGATGCTTGCGTATATCAACAGCCGCCGATTTGTTCAGATATGGCTTGGAGTGCGGCATCAGGTTCTTCACCTGAGAAAGTTTAGACGCCTTTGACTGAGCGGCAACATATCCCCTGTGGATCATCGTATCTATCGCCACAGGGTCGAAGCTCAGCATGTTATATCCCTCCAAATAAGGTTTGATAAACACGTCGGCGGCATCTTTATTCAGTTGCATGGACTCTCTTCCGAGCATTGTCACGAACTGGTTTACAATATCTACCAGATTATTCACCTGGGAATATGTAAGATCCTTGTCGGAAAGGCTCACGCCGATAATGATGTCGCATCCCATTGCCTTCGCAAGGTCAACCGGGAAATTATTGCGCACGCCACCGTCGACCAGCACCATACCTTTAGTGCGTACCGGCTTGAACATGGCCGGAATGCTCATAGTGGAGCGCATCGCGGTCTTAAGCGAACCATAAGACCAGTACTTGGTTTTGATACTCACCATGTCTGCGGCGACGCAGAAGAAAGGAACAGGCAATTCGTCAAAAGACATGTCGTCCTGATAGCCCACGGTAAGGCTGGACAGAAGATTGTTGACGTTGAAGCCGTAAACGTAACCGGAAGGCAAGGAACTGACAAGGGTGTTCCGGCCAAAGTTCTGCTGACCGCTTTCGGAATAGCGTACCTGGTCGTCAATGCGTGTCTGAAAGTCTTTCTTGGCGTAAGAGAAAGGTATAGACATTACATAGGTTTCGCGATACTTCTTCTGGTGGAACGAGTAATACTGACGGTCTATGCGGTCTGTCAGCATCACCCCCCAGTCCAGTGACCTGAGCAGCGAATCAAGACTGGCGGATTTGTATCCTGCCGCTGCAAGACCTCCCACCAGACCTCCCATACTGGTGCCGAAAATGGCGTCAACAGGAATCTCCTGCTCCTCAAGATAGCGCAAAACTCCCACGTGGGCGGCACCTTTCGCTCCACCGCCGCTCAATACAAGACCAACGGTCGGACGATGCTGCTCAGTATGGATTTTATCCATATGCTTGCGCATCTTTGCTATGATTTCCGCATCAGCCACAGGGTCAATGCTGTCCGCTGCCAGCCCGTTTGGATAAGACTGGGCAGTTGCCGGCATAGCCAGCAGAAAAACGGCTATTGCAGCAAGTGCTGTCCTGCAAGCATTCCGCAAGCGGCGAGAATATCCTCGCCTCTGGAGGCTCTTATCGTGCATATTATTCCGTGTTTGTTTAATCGGTCTCTGAAATCTTCCATTCGCACGAGGTGCGAGGATTCGTAAGGGAAATCAGGAATCTTGTGGAAGCGGATAAGGTTCACCCTGCATTCCAATCCTCCCAGAAGCCTTATAAGCGCATCTGCGTGCCGCTTTTCGTCGTTCCATCCGGAAAACATGGTGTATTCGAAGCTCACCCTGCGCTGACCGGAAAAATCGTACTGCCTGAGCAAGGATACGATATCTTCCAGCGGCCAAGCCTTCTGCACCGGCATCATTTCCAGCCGCTCTTCCGGGAAAGGGTTGTGCAGGCTCACCGCAAGGTGGCAGCGCTGTTCGTCAAGAAATTTGCGCAGAGCCGGCAAAATGCCGATGGTGCTGAGAGTAATCCTCTTAGGACTCCAGCCGAAGCCATTTTCCGATGTGAGAATCTCTATGGCCTTGCTGACAGCCTCATAATTGTCCAGAGGCTCTCCCATACCCATAAATACCGCATTTGTAAGCTTATCCGGCTCAGGAATACTTATGAACTGATTAAGAATATCTGCAACATCAAGATTTCCGTGCCAGCCCTGGCGTCCGGTCATACAGAATTTGCAGCCCATCCTGCAGCCGAGCTGGGAACTCACGCAGAGAGTCCTGCGGTCTTCATCCGGGATAAGTACAGACTCACAGTATCCGTATCCGTATCCGTTTTCAGCATTCCCGGTTTTGACTTTGAAGAGGTACTTGACAGTACCGTCAGACGACAAGGCAGAACCTTGAGGAGCTGAGGCGCCCAACTCATAACGTTCCTGCAGGCGAGCTTTGGATTCTTTGGAAATATTGCCCATCCTGTCCCAGTCTCCTACCCTCTTGGCATACATCCAGTCTGCCAGCTGACGCCCTACGAAAGGCTTCAGTCCACAGTCTGCAGACAGCGCCGAGAGCTCCTGCTGAGTTTTTCCGAGCAACTTTGTTTTCACAATACAAAAATAACGAATTTTCTCTTATATTTGTATTTGTAATATTAAAACCACACGTTATGGCTAAAGAAATTGAAACACAAGCCACTGAAACCAATGCCGCCAAACTCAAGGCATTGCAGGCTACGATCGACAAGATCGAAAAAGATTTCGGGAAAGGAACGATTATGAAGCTGGGGGATCAGCCACAATGGGATGTCCAGGTGATACCGAGCGGCTCAGTTGCCCTCGATCACGCACTTGGCATTGGTGGTTACCCCAGGGGACGCATCATCGAGATTTACGGTCCCGAGTCCAGCGGCAAGACGACTCTTGCCATCCACGCAATCGCACAAGCCCAGAAGCAGGGCGGAATTGCTGCAATGATAGATGCCGAGCACGCATTCGACCGCAGCTACGCCCAGGCGCTGGGAGTGAATCTGGAGACTCTGCTGATCAGCCAGCCGGACAACGGCGAGCAGGCGCTCGAAATCGCAGACAATCTCATCCGGTCCGGAGCTATCGACATCGTTGTCATCGACTCCGTAGCAGCGCTCACGCCAAAGGCGGAGATAGAAGGGGAAATGGGAGACAACAAGGTAGGCTTGCAGGCCCGCCTGATGAGTCAGGCGCTTCGCAAACTCACCGCCAACATCTCAAAGACAAACACCTGCTGCATCTTCATCAACCAGCTGCGCGAGAAGATAGGCATCATGTTCGGCAATCCGGAGACGACTACCGGCGGTAACGCACTGAAGTTCTACGCCTCAGTACGGATCGACGTGCGCCGCACGACCCAGATCAAAGACGGAGACGAAGCCACCGGCAACCGCACCCGCGTAAAAGTTGTCAAGAACAAAATGGCTCCGCCTTTCAAGAAATGCGAATTCGATATCGTCTATGGTGAAGGTATCAGCCATGTGGCGGAAATTGCAGACCTCGCAATTGAGTTCGACATCATTCACAAGAGCGGTTCCTGGTTCAGCTATCAGGGCGAGAAACTTGCCCAGGGGCTGGCCAGCGTGAAGCAGCTTCTCAAAGACAATCCGGAGCTCTGCGACGAAATCGAAGCTCAGGTGCGGGAAGCGCTTGCAAGCGTAAAAGACTAAAAAAAGCGGCGTGTGCCGCTTTTTTTATTGTATCTCAGCCCGACGGTCTTCCAGCCAGCGGGTCAGAATGCGGAAGAAATCCTCGCGTTGCCCCGGGGTCAGTTTGTCGTGACCGTACTCGGAGGTGGTGAAGCCCCAGCCGTGACCTCCGTCCGTGAGTATATGAAGCTCTCCCG
Organism: Bacteroidales bacterium; assembly: GCA_017454265.1. Lineage (GTDB taxonomy): Bacteria > Bacteroidota > Bacteroidia > Bacteroidales > UBA932 > Cryptobacteroides. The sequence continues at coordinate 23,282 of JAFTDJ010000040.1, forward strand.
GAACCTTGCAGACAATCATTTTTGAATAATAACGGATGCTGTTTTCGGGAGGTACAACCTTGTCGTCCTGGCAAAGCACGAGCAACGTCTGCGGTGTCGAAGCATTAACCTGATTCTCCAGAGAATAGAAGTTGACCAGATCCGGCTTGTTGTCGGTGAGGTTGGAACGGGTACCCTTGTGAGTAACATCCTGCTCCATTGTAATCACCGGATAGACCAATACGCTGAAATCGGGCCGCGTGACGGCGTCGGTCCATAAAGTGGAGGCGCTGGCAGCCAGATGACCGCCGGCAGAGAAGCCGATTATTCCGATTTGCTTTATACCCCATTCCGACTGATGTGCACGGCAATAGCGGAAAGCGTTCTGGACATCTGTCAGCGGAACACAACTATGCTTGTTAGGCATACGATAAAGAACTACGCAGCAAGCAATTCCCCTCTTGAGACACCAGGCGGCCACGCGTGTTCCCTCGTTATAAGACGAGCAATACTTGTATCCGCCTCCCGGGCAACAGACCAGCATCTGGCCATTGCCTTTCTTGGGCAGATAGATGTCTATGTGGGGATCGCTGATGTTTCCGAGATTACCGTCTCCGATCAGTTCTTCAGCCCCGCTGAGGCCGTTGCTTTCACGAGGGCCCAATGTTATGGATACACCATTTTCAATGATACCCCTGTCAACACCCTGGCCTTCGGGATACAGTTTCAAGCTTATGGACGGCTTGATGCCGGGATTCGCCGCACTTGCAGCGAAACAAAGAAAAAGGGCCGCAAGGGCCCCATAAACTCTATTATGCATTATTCACCGGGTGATATTGCTCCCATAGGGCAAGCATCGGCGCAAGTGCCGCAATCGATGCACACGTTGGGATCGATGGTATATACATCGCCTTCCTGGATGGCGCCGGTAGGACATTCGCCCTGGCAGGTGCCGCAAGCAACACAGGTGTCTGCAGAAATTTTGTAAGCCATATTTGTTATTGTTTTTAAAATGTTCGCAAATTTACGGTATTGAATTTGAATAATCAAGTATCGAAATAGAATTTTACATATATTTGCTGCTATGAAACGCATTTCAATCATATTGGCCTTCCTGCTTGCAGCGCTTCCCGCCGTTGCCCAGAAGGATTTCGGAGGAGCCGTACGATTCGACCGCACTGTGCACGATTTCGGGAAAGTCGACATACGTGACGGAGCCGTTTCCTGCAGCTTTACCGTTTCCAACATCGGACAGGATAAGTTTAATATCCAGATTGTAACTACCAGCTGTTCCTGCACCAGGGCCACATGGACCCGAAGCGACATAGCACCCGGAGCATCTGGAACCATTGACGTGAGCTATACAAACGACGAAGGGCCTTATCCTTTCGATAAAGCCCTTACTGTCTATTTGTCAGGCCTCGAGAAGCCTGTAATCCTGCACATCAAAGGAACATCCTTCAAAGGCGGGAAGAAATAACTTTATTCACGCTCGGCGGTCTTGCCGGGAAGCATCACGACCTCGCCGAAGTTTCCGCTTGCCAGTATCTTGGCAATCGCATTCTTGATACTCTCAGGAGTGAGGGCGTTTACTGCAGCCTCATACTCGGCATCATAGTCGATGGCTCCGAAGCGGTACCAGTAGTTAATCTCGTCCATCCAGTAACTGTTCTGGATACGGCTCTCGGGGATGTTTTTCTGGAAATTCTCACGCACGCGCGTCATCTGCTCAGCGGTGGGGCCATCCTCCGCGAGTTTCTTCAGTCCGGTCTGTGCAAGTTCACGCAATTTGACGGAAGACGAGGGGTTAGTATCGAAGTACACCTGAATGAGTGCGCGATCTACGGGGAATTTATTGATGACCATATTATTGGAAGCTCCGTAGGTACCGCCCTCCTCTTCGCGCAGGGTATCGGTATAAATCATGTCCAGAATGTAGTTGGCAGCGGCCAGATTAACTTTCTCCGCCACGCTGTACTTCACATCGTAGCTGGTATAGAACTGGAATACGGTTGTCTTGGGGGTCTGCATATCCACCGCGAACTCATTGATTACACGGCCGGCAGGTATACGCTCGCCATTATCCACCCACTTCAACGGTTTGCGGCCCTTGGGGAGAGAACCTATGTACTTCTCTACGAGGGGCTTGAGTGTTGCCTCATCAACATTGCCCACGATGTAAACCACAACGCCTGCAGCATCCTTGAAGAGCTTGCGGTAGTTGCGCTCAACGGTCTCGATATTAGCCTTGGCGAGCACGTCTTCGTCCAGAATCACGGTACGCGGGTTTCCGCCGGAGATGGTTTTCTGAAGTTCCTGCTGGAAACGGAAGTTCGGAGTCTGGAGCAGGTTGGGCAGAACGGCCTCGATCTGCTGTTTGCCCACATTGAATTCGTCCTGATCGAAACGGGGGTCGGTAAAATACAGGTACAGCAGCTGAAGAGCTGTCTCAAGATCCTTGGGCTGGCAGTTTCCGCTCACTCCGTGGGTCATACCTTCAATATAAGGAGACATAGCCACCTGCTTGCCTGCGAGCATCTTGGTTACGGTAGAAGAAGGGTACTTGGACACGCCGGAGTTACTCATGAAGAGCGCCCAGATATTATCCTCGAAGGAAGTCAGATCCTCGGTGGAGATAACGGAAGAGCCACCGTCCTTCACGAGACGTATCAGCACCTGGTCTTTCTTGAATTCAGTAGGCAGCCAGGCCACCTTCACTCCGTTGGCAAGAGTCCACTCCGTGACTCCGTGCACGATTTCACGGCTCTTCTTGACTTTTGAACCTTTGAGTTTGGCAGGATCCACGAATTCACTGTCGATCTGCTCCTCGGCGTTGGCGGCTATCTCGGAAGATTTCACTTTATCGATGACCTCAAGCAGTTGAGCTTCAGTAGGATTCACCAGACCTTCTTTCTGGGGGCCGTTGTAGATAAGCACCATATTCTCATCTGTGATAACCTGGGCCACGGTCTGGTTGAACACCTGGGCGGGAAGCATCTGGAGCATCTGCTTTACCAGCTGAGCCTCCGCAGCAGGCTCCATGTAAGGAGTATTGAAGAAGAAATTGTTGATAATAGGAGCCACGAACTCTGCATTTTTACGACTGTCAGCACCCTCGGCGCGCTTCTCGTAACGGCTGATTATTTCTTCCTTCGCCCTCTGGACTTCAGCATCTGAGAAGCCGAAGCGCTTCATCTTCTCAACTTCCGTGTACAGGGCCTCGAGAGCGGACAGGGCCTCACCCTCCTTGAAAGAGGCGTCGGCAAGCACGACCTCGCAGGTCTCGCAAATCTTTCCGCAGTAAAGGGAACCGGAAAGGAAAGGAGCGCCGGGCTTGGAAGTGATATCCTGGAAACGTTCGTTCATAATGGTACCGATCACGTCCTTCACCAGTTCGGTCACAAAAGCAACGTCGGTGTTGTTATATTCCACGGGAATGGGCTCGCTCTTCCAGAAAATGCTCACGTCGCATCCTGGCAGTTCCGGATCTGTAGCGACACCGACAATCGGTTCCACGTTGTCGGGAACCTTGATAACATCTTTGGCCTTGGGGTTCACCGGAGCGGGAATATCTGCAAAGAGGGTCTGAATCTTGGTGAGTATCTGGTCCGGGTCGATGTCGCCAACCACGATAAGGGCCTGATTGTCGGGACGGTACCAGGTCTCATAGAAATTCACCAGGCTCTCCCTCTTGAAAGTCTCAAGATTCTCCTGGCTGCCGATAAGAGAACAGTCTGCGTACTTGGAGCCCTTGTACATATACTGCTTGTTCTGTTCATATACACGCCACTGGGCGTTGCGGCGGGTACGACGCTCTTCGATTATGACTCCCCTCTCACTGTCGATTTCTTCCTGCTCGTTGAGCACGAAGTGGGAGTAGTCGTGCATCACAAGGAGGCAGGTATCTACAATGCCCTCACGGGTTACGGGAATATTGTTGAGCATATACTGGGTGTACTCCACTCCGGTAGAAGCGTTGATATTGCGTCCGAATTCGGCGCCAATGCTCTGCAAGTACTGCAGCATCTGCTTGCCGGGCAGGTTCTTGAGGCCGTTGAAGCACATATGCTCAAGGAAGTGCGCAAGACCATCCTGGTCCGGAGTCTCCTGAATAGCGCCTATGTGGGTTGCCAGATAAAACTCGGCCCTCTGGGCGGGCTTGTCGTTATGACGGATGTAATAGGTCATGCCGTTGTCGAGTTTGCCGACCTTGACGGCAGGATCGTTGGGAAGCGGTGTCTGGGCGTTTCCCAGCACTGCCACTCCAAAAAGCAGTGCAAAAGAGATTAGGAATTTTTTCATATCGTTTAATGAATAATATTTTTGCAAATATAATAATAATTTATTGTTTTACAATAATTATTTCCTGTTATTCAAAGCCGACTGGAAAGCTTTTGCATTCCTTGCATGAGCTTCTGCTGTCTTGGCGAAAACATGAGTGCCGTCCAAATTCTTGCTAGCACAGAAAAACAAGTTTCCACCACCATAATCCGGATTTAGCACAGCCTCAAGATATTCCTTGTCCGGGACACATATCGGCCCCGGAGGCAGCCCGGCATATTTGTATGTATTATAAGGCGAGTCAAATTCCAAATGCCTGAATAACACCCTCTTAAGTTCATAATCGTAACAGTAGGCCACTGTGGGGTCTGCCTGCAGCAACATCCCCCTCTTAAGGCGGTTCAGATATACGCCGGCTATCTTGGGCAACTCGGGCCCGTACTTTGACTCCCCTTTCACTATGGAGGCAAGCACCGTCACTTCCCTGCGGGACAGCCCCACAATGGCAGCTTTCACCAGATTATCGTCGTTCCAGAATGCATCGGAGGCCTTTGCGCAACGGTCAAGGACATCAGTAAAAGATGAGGTCCAGTACATATCGTAACTGGCGGGGAAAAAAGCGGCAAAAACGGTCTCGGGCGTAACGCCGTAGCGTGCAAGAAGGGTATCATTGTCCATTGCGCGCATCACGCTGAGGGAGTCGATTCTCAACTGTCTGGAAACCTTCCGGGCGATTTCCCTTTTAGAGCGGAGAGATCCGGCAAGAGTCACCCGCACCGGCGTCTGCCAGCCGTTGTTGAGCATACGCGCCACATACACGCTGGTGCATTTGGAATCCACTTTGTAATGTCCCGGCTTAATATAAGAGGCGACGTCCTTTTTATCAAAGACAGCTTTAAGTCTCTTTTCGCTCAAGACCTTGAGCTGGTTATTCAGGCTTTTGATTACCTCATCCGGCCCGTCACCTTCATCCACATACAGGTCCGCAGTTCCGTAGAAATTGGGCATCTTATTATCCCTCAGCCAGTTGTAGCCGAGAAACAGAATCAATGCTCCTGCCAGTACTGCTAGCAATTTAGCTAAAGTCTTCATCTGCGGCGCAAAACAATAGTATCACCTTCCCCGGGAACGTAATCGGAAGAATATTTATTGAGACGCTTGATGGCAGACATCTTCACCCCGAAACGCTGGGAAATGGACCACAGGCTCTCGTTATCTTCTCCTACTATGTACTTTTCGGATCCGCGTGCACCCTGATTCTTCTTGGACTTAAGGAACACTATCTCACCAGGCTCGAGCTCACGGGACTTCCTTACGTCGTTGAAGCGCAGCAACTCCTTCTCAAACAATCCGTTGGAAGCGGCAATGGTTTCGTAGGTATCCCCTGCCAAGGCATAGATGCACGGTACTCCGTTAATCTCATAAACCTTGCGTGACAGGGAGAAATGGTACTCTTCCTGCACCTTGGCACGTTGCACCTCCTTGGGTTTCTCCACTACAGAAGGCTTTTCCAGTGGAACAACGGTACCGTTGTCATATCGATACAGCCTATAATCTTCTATCACCTTGATAAGTTTGTCTGCATACTTGGGATCCGTAGCGTAACCCGCCTTCTTGAGTCCGCGGGACCAGGCCTTATAGTCTGTAGGATCAAGGTCAAAAAGGCTCTTGTAACGGTCTTTGTAACGCAGGAAGTCCGAGTGATCCCTGAATGAAGCTTCAGCGTTGGGATAAACCCGGAAACATTCATCCGCTTTATCATCATCCCTGTACGTCTTCTTCCCCTTCCAGTCCGCGTGACACTTTATGCCGAAGTGGTTGTTTGCCTTTACCGCAAGGGTGGAACGTCCTGCAGCGGATTCTACAAGACCCTGGGCAAGCGTGATGGAAGCTGGTACCCCGGTGCGTTGCATCTCCGATACTGCTATGGAGGAGTACTTCTCGATATACTTCTCATATACGCCGTCGGCAGCAGCTAACGAAGACAGAGCGGCAATGATGATAAATACAAATTTTTTCACAAATGCGAATATACTAAAATTCGAAGACATCACAATCAGAAGCAGCTTCCGTCCCGGGAAAAATTTCCCTGCACTCAGCGAGAAGCGCTCCGACATCGCTGATGCGGGAGGAATAATGCCCGACAATCAAACGCCCTGCCCCGGCCTGAAGTGCGCAACGTGCAGCCTGGGCGGCAGTGGAATGGAAACGCGCTGCAGCTTTTTCCTCCATCTCGTTCATATATGTAGCTTCGTGATACATGCACGTAACGCCTTTTACATAGGACGGCAGTTCGTCGAACGGGGCTGTATCGGAACAATAGGCGTAAGATTTTGCCTTGTAAGAAGGGTTTTCCAAGGCGTGACGCCCGGTAACGGTTTCATCGAAGCGAAAGCCATAGCAGTCAATTTTGTGGTGCAGAGGGAAAGCCGAGACAGTAAGACACTTGGATGTATGCACTTGTTCCAGGGAACGGGATGTCAAAGGATGGAAGTTGATATCGAAAGCGTCTTCCGTGCCAAAGTACGATTTATAGAAATTCAGCACTCCGCCCAGGGCCTGCGGGCCATAAATGTCTAAAGCGGCACTACGGCCATACATCGCCATTGAGTTCAGAAGGCCGAAAAGGCCGAAAAGATGGTCGCCGTGGATATGAGAGATGAAAATCGCCTCAACCTTGACGAAAGAAAAATGGCACTTCCGCATCTGCTTCTGAGTACCCTCTCCGCAGTCTATAAGAAACAAGCGCCCGTTAGCATTGAGCATCTGGGCGCTTGGATTTCTGTCGGAAATGGGCATAGCCGAAGCCGTGCCCATTGTCGTGACGCTGAAAATCATTTATTTCTCAGCTTTTTCGAGTTTCTCCTTGAGAGCTGCAAGTGCGTCGATGTCGCCCAGAGTTGCTTTCTCTACGTTGGCATTGACCTTCTTGACAGCCTTCTTGGTGGATTCGGTTTCAGCCGCGGCGGCCTTCTCCTTCACCTCCTGGTAGGTACGCAGGTGGCTGAGGATTATGCGGCGGGTGCTGCGACGGAGTTCGACGACCTTGAAAGGAAGCTTCTCGCCTGCAACTGCAGCCTTGCCGTCTTCCTTCACGATCTCGCGGTTGAAGGCAAAACCTTCCACATCGCCGTCGAGGGTAATCATTGCTCCCTTGTCGGTAACGGAAGCGATAGTCCCTTCCACGGTGCTGCCGACCGGGAACTTGGCCTCGATTTCATCCCAAGGATTTGTAGTGAGCTGCTTGTGGCCGAGGCTGAGCTTGTGGTTCGCCTCGTCGAAGTCGAGTATCTGAACGTCGATGGTGTCGCCTGCGTTAACAACCTCTGAAGGATGCTTGATCTTGTTCCAGCTGAGGTCGCTGATGTGTACCAGTCCCTCTACGCCGTCCTCAAGTTCGGCAAACACGCCGAAGTTGGTGACATTGCGCACGGTAGCGCTATGACGGCTGCCGACGGGATACTTCTCGCGGATATTCTCCCAAGGGTTCTCGGTAAGTTGCTTGAGACCGAGGGAAATCTTGCGGGCTTCGCGATCGATGCTGAGGACCTGGGCCTCAACTTCTTCTCCCTGCTTCAGGAACTCCTGCGCACTGTGGAGACGGGGGCTCCAGCTCATCTCGCTGACGTGGACGAGACCCTCAACGCCGGGCTCAATCTCGATGAATGCGCCGTAATCGGCGAGCAGGATAACCTTGCCCTTCACCTTATCGCCAACTTTAAGGTTGGGATCGAGGTTCTCCCAAGGGTGAGGAGTAAGCTGCTTGAGACCAAGGGCGATACGCTTCTGCTGCTCGTTGAAATCGAGCACTACCACCTTGATCTTTTCGTCCAGGGAAACAATCTCCTCGGGATGGTTGACACGGCCCCAGGAGAGGTCGGTGATATGGATGAGACCGTCCACGCCGCCGAGGTCGACGAACACACCGTAGTTGGTGATGTTCTTGACAACGCCCTCGAGGACCTGTCCTTTCTCGAGTTTGCCGATGAGTTCCGCCCTCTTGGCCTCCTGCTCAGCCTCGAGCAGAGCCTTGTGGGAAACAACTACGTTACGGTACTCGTTGTTTATCTTGACAATCTTGAAGTCAACCGTCTGGCCTACATACTGGTCGTAGTCACGGATAGGCTTGATGTCGATCTGGCTGCCGGGGAGGAAGGCCTCGATTCCGAACACATCCACGATCATACCGCCCTTCGTACGGGTCTTCACGAAGCCCTTCACGACCTCGTCTTTCTCGTATGCCTCATTGACTCTGTCCCAAGACTTGAGTGCACGTGCCTTCTTGTGGGAAAGAACGATCTGGCCCTTCTTGTCCTCGGGGGACTCGACGAGAACCTCCACCTTGTCACCGACCTTAAGGTCAGGATTGTAGCGGAACTCGGTGGCCATGATAACGCCCTCGCTCTTGCCGCCGACGGAAACGATTACTTCACGCTTGTTGATGGCAGTGACTTCGCCTTCCTTGGTCTCGTTGGCATCGATGCGGGCGAGAGTTTTGTCGTACGCAGCTTCGATTTCTTCTTTCTCTGCAGCTCCGTACACGTCTTTGCCGCTTTCAAACGCATCCCAGTCAAACTGCTCGGGAGCGATGGACGCATTCAGCATCTGTGCAGCCTTGGTTACTTTTTCTTCATTTTCCATTTTGTGTAAATCTTTGAAAAACTAGTAATTAAACATTATGTATTGTGCCTGCAGGATTGTCATCCTGACTAAAGCGCGCAAATTTAGACAAAATAATTGGAAACAAGAAAAATATTATTGCTAATTTTGTGTTCAATGAATCCGACAGACAATTATCCTTCCAAAGCTCTCCGTGACGCCGTGGAAGCCATCAGTTCCCTCCCCGGGGTAGGCGGAAGAAGCGCCTTGCGGCTCGCCCTTCACCTGCTCAAGCAGCCGGCAGACAAGATTCACAGTTTCGCCGCTGCCGTTGACAATCTTGCCGAGGGCGTGCATTACTGCAAGACCTGTATGATGATCGCCGACGGGGACCGCTGCGACATCTGTGCCGATTCACGCCGCGACCACGATACCATCTGCGTAGTAGAAAGCGTGAGGGACGTTATGAGCATAGAGAATACGGGGCAATACCACGGAGTCTATCATGTTCTGGGTGGCATTATCTCCCCTATTGGCGGAGTCGGTCCGTCCGACCTCACGATACGCGAACTGAAAGAGCGGGTGAAGGCTTCGACCGAGGTCATCCTGGCCCTGTCCGGCGACGTGGAGGGGGAAACCACCGCTTTCTATATCTACAGGCAGATAGAATCCACCGGCTGCCGCGTCACCACCCTCGCCCGCGGCCTCGGCTTCGGCGACGAACTCGAGTACGCCGATGCCCTCACCCTCGGCCGGTCGATCGCCGGCCGCCAGCCGTTCAAACCTTAGACAGCGGCTCCAAGGGTGCCGGAGCTTGCACCCTAAAGCGCACCAGGGGACGGGGCTTGCGCGATGCTGAACGGTAAAGCTCTAACGGGTGCCGAAGCGGTATATGCAGGTGTGGGAATAGGTTTCGCCCGGTCTGAGCACGGTGTCGGGGAAATCAGGGTGATTCACTCCGTCGGGAAATTTCTGGGTCTCCAGGGCAAAGGCTCCGCGGTAGGCTATCTCGTTGCCGTATTTATCGACAGTCTTGCCGTCGCCGAAGAAATTACCGCTGTAGAACTGCAGGCCCGGCTGGTCAGACAACACCTGAAGCAGCGTTCCGGAAGCGGGGTCGAAAACTTCCGCATCCAGGAGCATCGAGTTGCCCCCGTCGCTTTCGATCACCCAGTTATGGTCGTACCCGTGCCCGTAACGAAGCTGCACATCGTCTGCATCTATAAACTCCCCTATCCTGCGCGGCTCACGGAAATCGAAGGGGCTGCCGGTCACAGGAGCGATAAGACCGACGGGTATCAGAGTGGAATCAATTGGTGTAATTGCTGCAGCATTTATGGTCAGAATGTGCCCGAGGATGTCTCCGTTGCCGCTTCCCTGAAGGTTGAAGAAAGGATGGTGGGCAATATTGACGGGAGTGGGAGCATCGGTCTCGGCCTTGAATTCCACCTTAAGGCCGTGATCGGCGGTAAGGGAGTAACGCACGCTGATAGTCTTGTTGCCGGGGAAACCGCCCAGACCGTCGGGATGCACGACACGCATCGTGATACTGTTTTTATTGCATTCTACTACATCCCACACCAGGTGGTCGATTCCGATGAAACCGCCGTGGAGCGTATTGTCACCATCGTTCTTGTCCAGTTCGTAGGTAACTCCGTCAAGGGTGAAGCTGGCTCCGCCGATACGGTTTGCCACCGGCCCCGGACTCGAACCGAGGAAGCGCTCGCCGGGATTGTTCACATAATTGTCGATATTGCCATATCCAATCACGACATCGCGAAGACACCCGTCCCTGTCGGGCACCCATAAACTGACCACACGCGCTCCGTAATTGGTCACCTGGGCAATCAATCCGCCGCCCCTTACAGTATAAAGCGACACTTGCTTGCCGTCAATTACGGTATCGAATGCCTCTTCCGGGACAAGCCGGACAGGGTTGGCGCAGGCGGCCAGTACCACCAGCGCCAAAAGGGGGAACAATTTTTTCATAACATTTTCTTGTGTTTGAATATCAGCCAGATGCTGACGATAAGCACAATCATCAGCGAACCTATGCCTATCCAGGCCCACCATTTGCCGGCGAAAGGCAATTCTACGTTCATGCCGTAGAAACTGGCTACCAGCGTGGCTGGCATCAGGAGCAGGGATACGAACGTGAATATCTTCATTATCCTGTTCTGCTCCAGATTGATAAGACCCACCACGGTATCTTGCAGATACTCCAGCCTTTCAAATGCAAAATTCGTATGGTTGATAAGGGACGCGATATCCTGAAGAATAACGGAGAGATCTTCCCTGAGTTCTGAATTCTTGGGGCAGCGCTTGCTTTTAATGATGTTGGAAATCAGCCGCTGCTTGTCCACCACGTTCTCGCGAACGAACATTGCATTTTCCTGCAGCTGATTGATATCCAGCAAGAATTCTTCGTTGATATCTTCCTGCTGGTTGATGCGCTTGCTGAACTGGGAAACGTCTTTTGAGATAAGCTCGACTATGTCGGCATCAAGGTCAACGCGCTTGTCCATTATTTCCACGAAGACGGTAAACCCGTCAGGGAACTGGTATGGAAGCGCCTGAATTTTCCGCTGCAACGTATCAAAAGAGCGCAGTGGAATCTCCCTGAGGGTGGTAATCGTTTTGTCTGTAAGAATAAAAGAAACCGCATCCATCAGCATTTCGTCATCCGCAGGAGACAAGAAGTTGGTGTTGGCATAGATAGCCTTGTCATCCTCGGAGAACCGGGAGGAACTTTCGATTTCTTCTGCTGTTGCGCGGCTCTGGATTTCCGTGCCGAGGAAAGACTCCACAGCCCGTTTCTCCTCACCGCTCGGGGAGATGAGGTCTATCCAGAGGACGCTGTCCTTGGGTATTGTGGCAAACTTGCTCTCAGCTTGCGAAATACGGATTTCAGCTCCGTCACGGTAGAAAATCCTGATCATATTTGCCGCCCGCTTAAAGAGGTTCAACTTACTTCAAATTGCAAATTTAAGTATTTTTTGCAAAAGAGCAATCAAACATTCATTTTACCTCGACGCGGCGCCTCTTATGACTTTCCCCTTTTCATTAATCAGTTCAACTGTAAAGCTAACAGGTAATGGCTTAATTTTGAGACAAATCATTGGAGAAATCATGCTCTCATCTTTCCAAATGACCTCGGAAAGAGAACTCCTGATGCCGGTCCATTGATGCAATTCATCTAATGAATAGCCACTACTTACGTATGGATAACAAGATAAAAATGAAACAGTAATGCAGTCATCAAGCAACGAGCCGCAAGGGTGATTATCATCGTAAGCCATTTCCGTATAAATATGTAAAGTCTTGATTTTATCTGAGATTGCAGCATCTACACCTTTTTTTGAGGAAGTATAGAATCTTGCTTGCCGATTGTAAGCGGTATCTGAATTTGCAACAGACAAAGAATCAAAAATCTCCTTTTCTCTTCTTTTAGAATCGACAGAATACTCTTTCCCAGCTACTTTAACAAAAATTGTAGAATCATTATACGGCAGCATCTCAACCTCAAGAAAGTCCGGAGAAATGTATCGAGTTATGAAAGATGTACTGTATTTATCATAGAATTTGGTTGGCCCACCTATAGGTATATCGCACGAAGCCAGCAGGCCAATGGTCATAATTATAATTAGCAATGAATCTCTTTTCATAAGTATTAAGGATGACTATAAGTGATTGTTTTAATAAAATACGCGAAATTATCGTTTTCCGCCCCTGCATTATGGTTATTATCGAACTCAGCTGAAGATGCAGACAGATTAAACAATCCAGAAACAAAATAACCGTCGCAATACCCATAATATTGTGAATCGTCAGGATTCATACTTACGCCCCACCCCCATGCACAATGTACCATTGTTTTAGTTGATGTTGTCGTGCTGGTATCGACCACAACTCCGTTCAGATAATAGGTATAAACCTTTGTCGTCGTTACAGTTTTATATCCGTCTATATTCCACGCATGCGAACTTATTATGTCTGGGATAAAATTTGCTATTTGATTCAGCGCTCTAACAAAAACTGGACAACCGTCACGTAGAGCAGATGTCACAGTTGCAGTATTGTATGATGTATAATTGACATCGTTATACCCATAACGCACAAAATTATCCCGTGCAATTGCTGGCAAAGCAAACGTTGCATTAGTTAAAAATGGTACAGAAGCATTATCTTCAAATAATTTGAGCAGAAGGTAAGACACAGAGAGCATACCATCAATTGAAGAAGGATTATTAACAATAGCATCCCAGTCAATTGTATAATTGTAATACTGAAACGTTTCCGGATAGGCGAAATAAGCCATTATTTTCCCCATAGCTATATTAACGCACCCAAAATTGGCCCTTCCGAAATTGTAGTTTAGTCGGTCATTATATGGAGAATTATCTTGGCTCCATTGGATGAAATCAGATAACATAGGAGAGACAACATTAGTTGTTGTAGTTGTTGTGCTTACCTCAACATCATCATAGTCAATTGGGTCAAAAACTGGAGCAACAGGATCGCCCGGGATAATAATACGATTTAATATGTAGCCTGCACAAAGGTCAGAAATAAAACCGGGCAAAGATGATAATTGCTGACCATCATCGCCAATACAATAATCCCCAATGTAATTATCATCATAGTTTGCATCATAAAAGGAAAAACCATCCAATTGATCTATGGCAGGATTTAAAACTTTCGTCCCATAACAACGTCTCATAGCGTCGGATAGTGACCGATACAAATCATCCTCCGTCATCGAACCTGATTCTGTAACTGCTAATACAGTATCTTCAAGTCGATCATCTGCAGATAACAATGCAAAACCGCAATCATGATTAAAAGACACCAAATAGACTAGAGTATCAATATCATTGAAAAAATCGGGAAACTCTGTACTCCTAGTCCTCAATGTGGATAATGTAATTGGGGAAATCGTCTTCACGGTATATGCTTCAGAACGTGTTTCCAGATTAGATTGTAAAAACTCCTTCAGTGAAAGAAGAGCGATATCATATGGTATATATGATTCATTTTTGCATTAACTAAAGAAGTACGTTCATTTAATTGTGGTGTTAGGTACTCAGACACACATGAACACAGAAACGACAATAACGTAAGCGAGGTAATAATTACATGATGGTTTTTCATACGTAAAATAATATGTGGTTGCTAATAATACCAATCAGTTGCTAAATACGGGAACTGTTAAATAAAGTACAAACTCCGAGGAGCCAGAAAAGCAGTAAAAACGATGTAAAAAGTAGCGGACATATTTACATAAAACCCTGAAAATCATTATTTAAAGAAATATTGCACCGCTATCTAACTTGAGTTATGATTTCCAAGGACATAGCGCTAAAGCTTATCAAAATCTACACGTACATTTGTTCACAATACCAAGAGACTTTGAACAGCTACTGCCAAAGATATAATAATAATTTGAAACTTCAATACTCCGACGAGACAATCTTAACGATTATTTTGTTTGCCGGAAGTGATCAGCGTTACACGCGTATAAATACGCTATGTTAACTTACCATTACGCTCATTATCAAGTACTTACTCAAAAAAAAGAGCCCGAATCTCTTCGGGCCCTTATTTTTTTGAAGATTACAATTACCTGGCTTTGCCGTTGGAGCCAAGGACATTGACAATCTTGTGTTCGTACATCTTCTTCATCTCCTCGCGGGCGGGCTTCAGATACTGACGGGGATCGAAGTGGCCGGGGAACTCGTCGAAGTGCTGACGGATGGCCGCAGTCATTGCCAGACGGCTGTCGGAATCGATGTTGATCTTGCAAACGGCGCTCTTTGCAGCCTTACGGAGCTGTTCCTCGGGGATACCGATGGCATCGGGGAGCTTTCCGCCGTGGGAGTTGATGATATCAACATACTCCTGAGGCACTGAAGAAGAGCCGTGGAGAACGATAGGGAAACCGGGGAGTTTCTTCTCGATAGCCTTGAGCACGTCGAAAGCGAGGGGCGGCGGAACGAGCTTGCCGGTCTTGGGGTCGCGGGTGCACTGCTCGGGAGTGAACTTGTAAGCGCCGTGGCTGGTGCCGATGGAAATGGCGAGGGAGTCGCACTTGGTCTTCTTGACGAAGTCGATAACCTCTTCCGGCTTGGTGTAATGGGACACCTCTGCGGAAACCTCGTCCTCAACGCCTGCGAGCACTCCGAGTTCCGCCTCGACAGTCACGTCGTACTTGTGCGCATAGTTCACAACCTTGCGGGTGAGCTTCACATTCTCATCATAAGGCAGGGCGGAAGCATCGATCATAACGGAAGAGAATCCGAAGTCAACGCAGCTCTTGCAAAGCTCATAGCTGTCGCCGTGATCGAGGTGAAGCACAATCTGAGGCTTCTTCCAGCCCAGTTCCTTTGCGTATTCGACGGCTCCCTGGGCCATATAGCGGAGGAGGGTCTGATTGGCATAGTTACGGGCACCCTTGCTCACCTGGAGAATCACAGGAGACTTGGTCTCGGCGCTGGCCTGGATGATGGCCTGGAGCTGCTCCATGTTGTTGAAGTTGAATGCAGGGATGGCATAACCGCCCTTGACGGCCTTGGCGAACATCTCACGGGTGTTCACAAGTCCAAGATCTTTAAAAGAAACTTTCATATTAAATTGACTATTAAACCAACTGTCAGGTAAATCACGCAAATTTAGCAATTCTTTTCCAGAAAAGAAAGAATTCTACCTATGTCTTAGAGAAAGTTCTTTTTCTATATCTTCCAGTCTGCAGCCAAGATATTCCAACAATACCAGATAGTGATAGAGCAGGTCTGCGCTTTCATAGACAAAACGGCGCCGGTTACCGTCAACTGCCTCTATTATAGCCTCCGAGGCCTCTTCTCCTACTTTTTTTGCTATAGCCTTGGGACCCTTTATAAAAAGGCGGGTAGTGTAGGAGCCGTCGGGCATTTCCGAGTGACGGTTCCGTATCAACTTCTGCAGCGCCCGCACAAATCCTTCATCTTCAGGAGTGTCGAAGCAGGCTGTGGTTCCCCTGTGGCATACCGGTCCGGCAGGCTCCGCCTTGATCAGCAACGTATCGGAGTCACAATCTGCATACATTTCCCTTACTGCGAGCCAGTTGCCGCTTGTCTCCCCTTTTGTCCACAACCGCTGCCTTGTACGGGAGAAAAAACTCACACGCCCTTCTGCAACGGTTTTATCGAAAGCCTCTTTGTTCATATACCCAAGCATCAGCACCCTCAGCGTATCTGCATCCTGTACA
Organism: Bacteroidales bacterium; assembly: GCA_017454265.1. Classification (GTDB taxonomy): domain Bacteria; phylum Bacteroidota; class Bacteroidia; order Bacteroidales; family UBA932; genus Cryptobacteroides. Next base: position 39,384 of record JAFTDJ010000040.1, read on the forward strand.
ATTACGGGCAGCAGACCGTCGCCGGTTTTGCTTAAATTGAAATCTTCAAATTGCATGTTCATAAGTTTTTATAGTCTTACCGATATTCCGGACGCCCCCAGCAGACGCTTAACTTCGTTTACCGTGTACTCGCCATAATGGAAGATACTTGCCGCAAGAGCCGCATCCGCCCTGCCGATGGTAAGTACTTCCTCGATATCCTTTACATTGCCTGCGCCGCCGGAAGCGATAAGCGGAATCGACAGACTGCAGGAAAGAGCCGCATAGACATCACAGGGATATCCGCTACGGGTACCGTCGTGATCCATGGAAGTAAACATAATCTCCCCCGCTCCCCTCTCCTGCCCTTCCTTCGCCCAGGAGAACAGTTCCTTGTCGGTACGTATCCTGCCGCCGTGCGTCGTGGACATCCAGCGTCCGTCGGCCGCTTTGGCTGCGTCTATCGCCAGCACCACGAACTGACTGCCGTACTTCGAGGCGATTTCTCCGATCAGGCGCGGGTCCGCTATGGCGGCACTGTTCACAGTAATTTTGTCCGCTCCGGCATCAAGAAGGCGCGAAGCGTCGTCTAGGCTGGAGATGCCTCCTCCCACAGTAAACGGGATATTGATTGCATCTGCAACCCGTCCCACCAGATCCACAAACGTGTGCCTGCCCTCCACGCTGGCGCTGATATCAAGGTACACCAATTCATCGGCGCCTTCCCTTGCATAGCGGCCGCCCAGTTCAACGGCATCGCCCACATCTTTGAGGCCTGTGAAATTGATTCCCTTCACCACGCGCCCGTCTTTCACGTCCAGGCAAGGAATTATTCGTTTTGCAAGCATAGTCTTAATTCTTTCAGGCTTATTCTGTTTTCGTATATTGCTTTGCCGGCTATTATACCGTCCAGGCCGAGCCTTGCAGCTTCCAAAAGATCGGCCGCGCTTCCGACTCCCCCGCCGGCAATAAGTTTCAGCTGCGGAAACAAGCGCTTCAGTTCAACATACAAGGGGAAAGAAGGTCCTGTCAGCATTCCGTCCCTGGATATATCCGTCACTATCACCTGCCTGAGCCCCGAGGCCAGGAAGCGCCGGAGAAGGGCCTCAAGTTCCACGTCCCAGCTTTCCAGCCACCCGTTCACCGCTACCCGACGGTCTCTCACGTCGGCGCCCAGGATGAGGCGTTCTCCGCACTCAGAAAGCCATTTCTCGAACATTTCCGGTGATTGCACCGCAACGCTCCCCACAATAGCCCAGGTTGCGCCGGCATTCCATACTGAATCAAGGCTCTCGCGGCTCTTGATTCCTCCTCCCCACTCCAACTTCAGGCTGCCGAGGGCCGCTATCTTCTCCAATACCGCCAGGTTTACAGGAGCGGAAGCTTTTGCTCCTTCCAAATCTACCAGATGCAAGCGCCTCACCCCGGAGTCGGCAAAGCGCCTGGCCCAATCCACAGGGTCTCCGTCATAAACTTTTGAACGGCCGTAGTCGCCTTGCGACAGGCGAGTGCACTTCCCTTCGATAATGTCGATTGCCGGTATTATTTCTGTCATAACATAAGGAATGCGGAAAGAATGCGTTCCCCGGTTTGTCCGCTCTTTTCCGGATGGAACTGTACGCCATAAAAGTTTTCGTATCTCAACACTGCACTGAAGGTACAGTCTCCATAATTCGTTGTAGCTGCCGTATCCGGGCAAAGGGAAGCATAGTAAGAATGCAGATAATACACATAAGGTTGTGGCGGAAGGCCTTTCAGCAGGCCGCCTTCCATATTTTCCAACTGATTCCACCCCATATGAGGCACTTTCAAACCGCCGGCAGGCGAGAAACGCCTGACGCGGCTGTCAAAGACTCCAAGACACTGACAACCGGGAGCCTCTTCGCTCTCGCGGCACAGTACCTGCATCCCTACGCAGATTCCCAGTACAGGCTGGCGCAGACCCGGGATCAAAGTGTCCAGGCCGCGTTCGCGAAGCTTCTCCATTGCAACACCTGCGTTCCCCACACCAGGCAGCAAGACCCTCTCCGCCGCGGTTATTATTTGCGAATCGGCAGTGACCTTACAATCTGCGCCCAAACGGGAAAGGGCGTTCTCCAAAGAACGGAGATTACCCATATCGTAATCTATTATCGCTATCATAAACAACCTTTTGATGAAGGTAGTGAATTGTCGAACACATTTCGTCTTACAGCTTGTCGCAAAGCCCTAGCAAAAGCCTTGAACACCGATTCTGCAAGATGGTGGTTGTTGTCCCCCGAGGCTTCTATCCGCAGGTTGCAACGCGCTGAGGAACTCAGGGACTTAAAGAAATGCCGGAACATTTCTGTAGGAGTATCGCCTATGTACTCACGGGTAAACTTCACATCCCAAAAGAAATCGGATCGTCCGCCTAAATCGATAAGGACCAGGGCGTTGCAATCGTCCATAGGAAGAGCGAATCCGTACCTTTCCAGCCCTTTCCTGTCGCCCAGGGCCTGCAAAAGGGCTTCCCCCAAGGCAATTCCCACATCTTCCATCGTATGATGCTCGTCCACTTGAAGGTCTCCTTTGCAGTTTATCGCCAGACTGACACCACCGTGATGCGGAATCTGTTCCAGCATATGATCGAAAAAATGCAGCCCAGTATCGATTCCGCCCGGGCCCTTCGAATCGAGGTCCAGAGTCACGGAGACGTCGGTCTCCCGGGTAGTACGCCTCAACACGACCTGCCGGCTGCCGGCCCTCACAGCTTCGGCTACTTCTTCCCAGCTCAAATCGCCGATTCTGAATCCTTTGGCGCCCAGGTTTCGGGCCAACTCCATATCGGTATCCCTGTCTCCAATTACAATACAGGAGGCCAAATCATAGGAACCGTCCATATATGCTCCGAGCATCCCGGTCCCGGGCTTTCGCGTGGGGGCGTTATCTTCGGGAAACGATTTGTCTATCAGAATATTGTCAAAAACTACTCCCTCACCTTCGAGTGTTTTGAGCATGAGTTCTTGAAAGGGCAGAAAGTCCTCATACGGAAAGGCCCGGGTTCCGAGCCCGTCCTGGTTGCTCACCATAACCAATTCGTACCCCAGTCCGACAATCGATCTGAGGCCGCCGATTGTACCGGGGACGAAGGCAAACTTTTGAAGGGAGTCGATTTGCTCATCGGCCGGCTCTTTGAGAATGGTGCCGTCCCTGTCGATAAATACAGCTTTTTTCATCTTAAATATTCATTAAATGCCGCAAGTACAGCATCGTTTTCTTTCCGGAGTCCTATGGTAATCCTGAGGCAGCCGCTGCACCCGGGCACCCGGCTCCTGTTCCTTACAATGATTCCCCGCTCCAACAAAAAGGAATACAGACGATCGGCGTCCGCAACCTTCACCAACAGAAAATTTGCATCGCTGGAATATACTTTTTGCACGAACGGGAAGGAAGGGAGCATCCCGGACATCCTCTCTCTCTCCCGAACCAGGGCCGATACTTCTTCCGAATTATCCCTCTTGAGCAGTTCTGCAGCAATCTGCATTGCAGGCAGGCTAAGGTTGTATGGATACTTTACGCCAGACAAAAGCCCGGTTATTTCTTTGCTGGCGACAGCCATTCCGATGCGCAAGCCGGCCATAGCCCGGGCTTTGGACAAAGTCTGGAGAACAATAAGGTTTTCCAGTTCCACGGCATCATGTGCAAGGCTTCCCTGCGAAGAAAAGTCAACATAAGCTTCATCAACCACCACAACACCGCGGAAGCGACGGCAGATATCCAGAAGCTGCCCGCGAGGGAACGCGTTTCCGCTCGGGTTGTTGGGAGAGCACAGAAAAATCAGTTTCGTATTGTCATCCGCAACGGCAAGAAGGCCGGCGGTATCAAGGCTGAAGTCCTCCCCGAGCATAAAAGGCCTGCATTCTATATCGTTAACGGCCGCAGCTACCGAGTACATACCGTAACTCGGCACGAGTACTATTACGTTGTCCCTGCCCGGCGTACAGAAAACGCGAAGCACCAAATCTATGGCCTCGTCGCTCCCGTTCCCAAGGAATAAATTGGCGCCGGGTATCCCCTTGATACCGCCAATCAATTCTTTCAGTTCTATCTGATGAGGGTCCGGATAACGGTTGTAGCCGTTGTCAAAGGGGCTTTCATTAGCGTCAAGAAAAATCCCTATCTTTCCCTTGTACTCGTCCCGGGCAGTAGAATAGGACTCCAGGGCTGCAATGTTGGGCCGCACCAAACCAGTGATTTTACTCATTTTGGTTCAATCTTAAGCTGACGGCACGGGAATGCGCCAACAGGCCTTCCGCTTCCGCCATAGTTCGTATAACCGGGGCCAGGCCCTCGAGCCCTTCGCGGCTGAGCTGCTGGACGGTCATCTTTCTATAAAAACTGTCCATATTTACCCCGCTCAAAGAACGAGCCCATCCACCTGTGGGCAATGTATGGTTGGTACCGGAAGCATAATCTCCGGCGCTCTCGGGCGACCAAGGACCGACGAAGACGCTGCCGGCTGACGTAATCCGCTCCGCCATCTGTCCGGCATCGGCCATCGATATGATAAGATGCTCGGGAGCATATTCCTCCGCGAACGCGAGCATCTCCTCGCGACTGCCCAGCACCACCGCGTAACTATGAGACAGAGCGCCCGACACTTGCGATGCGCGCGGCAGCAGGTCCGCCTGGCGGGCGACTTCAGAAAACACGTCTTCAGCTACTCTGAGGCTGCTGCATACCAGCACCGCAGTACTGTCGGCGCCGTGTTCCGCCTGGGAAAGAAGATCGGCGGCAGCAAAAACGGGGTTGCTGCTCTCGTCCGCCATTACCAATACTTCAGACGGCCCGGCAGGCATATCGATGGCCGTGCCCTGCAAGCTGACTATCTGCTTTGCAAGCGTGACATAAGGATTGCCGGGACCGAATATTTTATCTACCTTTGGTACTGTACCGGTGCCATAGGCCATTGCGGCCACCGCCTGCGCCCCTCCTATACGGAAGATTCTGCCTACACCGCATTCTTTTGCCGCGAATACCACCTCCGGGGACACGTCGCCTGAGCGACTGCAAGGAGTGCAAAGAATACGTTCCCTGCACCCTGCGAGAGCGGCAGGTACGGCCAGCATCAATACTGTAGAGAACAAAGGAGCGCTCCCTCCCGGGATATACAGGCCCACCTTGTTCAGGGGAACCGGCCGCTGCTCGCAAAACACACCGGGAGACGTACAAACACGAACCGCAGCCGGCCTTTGGGCTTCGTGAAAAACCTCTATGTTGCGCTTCGCCTTGCGAACTGCGTCTTTAACGCCCCGGGGTACGGCCTTGAGGGCAGCTTCAATATCTGACTCGTCGAGTTCCAAGGGGGCCTCGACACCGTCTATCTCTAGCGACAACCGCTTCAATGCCGCGTCTCCTTCCGCACGCACCGCAGAGAGTATAGCCTCCACCCGGGGGCGTATCCCGCTGTAGTCCACGCCGTCCCGGCGGCAAAGCCCGGCCCAGTTTTCCCTTGGGGGATTTTGAAAAATTCTCATAAGATTATTTTATCTACATCCATTACAAGTATTCCTTCTGCGCCAATGGCTTTCAACTGCTGCACCTTATCCCATAGCTCAGATGCATCGATAACCGAATGCAGTGAGCACCAGGCACTGTCTGCGAGGGGCAAGACGGTGGGACTGCGCATAGCCGGGAGTATTCGTATCGCCTCTTCGAGCGATTCGTTCGGGATATTCATAAGCAGATATTTCTTCCCCCGGCTGACGGTTTCAGACTCTATCCTGAACATAAGTTCATCTACTAGCTCCCTTTCCCCGGCGTCCAGGCCTTTTTTCGCTATCAGCACGGCCTCGGATTCAAATACCGTTTCAACTTCCTTGAGGCCGTTGGCGACAAGCGTGCTGCCGGAGGACACAATATCGAAAATTGCATCCGCAATACCCACTGAAGTTGCAATTTCAACCGAGCCGGTAATAAGCTCTACAGAAGCATCCACCCCCTTTTCTTTAAGGAACCGGCCCAAGATGTTAGGATAAGAAGTCGCTATGCGGCGTCCGGAGAGACACTGAGGGCCATCGTATTCTTCTGTCTTGGGCATTGCAATGCTCAGACGGCAACCACCGAAACCAAGGCGGCATAAAACATCCACATCCGCCCCTTTCTCTTCTATTTCGTTAAGTCCCACTATTCCAAGGGCGGCCGTTCCTCCTTCAACGACGTGCGGAATATCGTCATCCCGCAGGTAAAGTGCCTCCAACGGAAAAGCCTGAGCCTTGGAAAGCAGTTTCCGCTTTGGGGTGTCAAGTTCGATACCGATACTCTTCAACAAATCAAGGCTGTCCTCGTTGAGCCTGCCCTTAGACTGTATTGCAATTCGCAGCATAAACTAAAAAAACAAAAAAACCTGCCTTTGCAGGGCAGGTCTGAATACTCATTATAAACAATATTACAGCAAAAGCGCCCTACCTGAATCAGATAAGGTGATGGTGCCAGTTGCTGAAATAATTACTCATACACCGCAAATTTATCAATAAATAATTACAATGCAAGAACTTTGTGCAATTTTTGTTAATTTTGTGAAAATTAGTCTCCATGCAAGGAAAAGTCATCATATTCTCAGCCCCGTCCGGAGCAGGTAAAAGTACAGTTGTGAATCATCTGCTCGGCCTTCACCCGGAGTTCGAGTTCTCCATCAGCGCCACCTCCCGCAAACCGCGCGGAACCGAGCAGAACGGCGTGGAATACTATTTCATAGATGCTTTGCAGTTCCGCGAACTCATTGCCGACAATGCCTTTGTGGAGTATGAAGAAGTGTACCACGACCGCTTCTACGGCACCCTTAAATCTGAAGTGGAACGCATCTGGAACAACGGGCACGTCATCGTGTTCGACGTCGACGTAAAAGGTGGGGTAAGTCTGAAAAAGTACTTCGGCGATTCAGCGATGTCCGTTCTTATAGTCCCTCCTTCAATGGAAGTCCTGGAGCAGCGCCTGCGCGGCCGCGGAACAGACAGCGAAGAGGCCATACGCGAAAGGTTGGAAAAGGCTCAGTCCGAGCTGGACTATGCCGCCGGCAAATTCGATGTGGACCTTGTAAACGACCGCCTGGAAGACACCTTTGCCCAAGCGGAGGCAATAGTTGACGGATTCTTATGCGCATAGCTGTTTACTCAGGCTCATTCGATCCGCTGCACATCGGGCACCAGGCCATTATGGAATACCTGACGCGCGAGCGCGCCTTCGACTGGGTGTACCTGGTAATATCGCCACAAAACCCTTTTAAGGACCCCTCGAAGGCTGCTTCGGGAGAGCAGCGCTACCGTGCCGCAATAGACGCCGTCCGCCGTCATCCCGAGCTGCACGTCTGGGTGGACAACATCGAGCTGTCCATGGACCCTCCGCATTACACGATACGCACGCTGGACGCCCTGCGCAAGCGCGAACCCGAAAACGATTTCACGCTGGTGATAGGAGCCGATAACCTTCATAACTTCCTGGGCTGGAGGGACGCAACGCGCATTCTTACCGAATACGGAGTTGCAGTTTACCCGCGCAGAGGCTTCGACGTTGAGGCTATCCGTCGTTTTATGTATGAGAAAATGACCATCCTCCCCTCCCCCTACACGCTCGACTCGTCATCGCTTCACGATACTCCCGGCACGGTGGGTTTGGAAGAATCCGACCGCTTGTATAAAATCGAAATAATAAACGCTCCCGTCATAGACATCTCTTCCACCCGCATACGAGAAGGACTTGCGATGGGGGAGGATATGTCAGAATGGATGATGTAGTTCCCTACATCGAAAAATCCACCAGTATGGGCCTGTGGTCTGAGGAATTGTAGTAGTTGCTGCGCTCCCAGACCATGTTTGTCCATCTTTCGTTAAGTATAAGTGCATTTTTCACCCGCCCGAACATGGCCGGCGAGGCATACATGAAGTCGTAGCGCGGCGGAGTTTTGCCGGCAGCGTCGTTGGCCCAAGTACGGGTGGCGAAGAAATGGCCCGGGTACTTCAGGCCGATGATATCCTTGTAAGGAGTCCGATCAAGTATATAGTCGTGCGAGCTCAGGAACGGGCTGTCTTCCGGAAGGCCATAGTGCCAGTTGTCGATGCGAGAGCGGGTGTTGAAATCCCCCATCATCAGCCAGTTCTCCTCCCCCTTGAACGCCGGGTTGAATATGCTCTGAGCGCAAATGTACCTGATTTCGGCCTCACGTTGTGCGTTGCCTCCCCTGCTCTGCGCCGAGTCGTAATTCGTATTCTTGATCACAAACTTGGCGTAGTAACCGTAGGCATGGGGCCAGAGGTGCAGGGTAACGAAGTTCACTTTTGTGCCGTTCACGTCCACCTGAAAAACACCTGCCCCGTGCGCTACGGGCATGTAAGCCTCCGGCTTGCCCGAATGGGTGAAACCTACCGTGTCGACATTGGGGTCGGTTTCTGTAATCTTAAGCAGTGTCTTTATCGGGTACCTGGAAGTGATCACTTGCGGATAATAGTCGTCGGCATACAGCCTATAGCCGCCTATGGCGGCATATTTATGACCATGTGCCTTGGCGAATCCGCTCCAGTGGGCCGGGAAATACCAGTTGGCGCCGGCCTTCTTATCCGTAGAATGGTCCTTGTAAATGCTCTGGGCTTCGCACCAGACGCATACGTCCGGGTCGTATTTCTCGACAAACTTTTTGAAGTTGTCGTACTGGTAGGGCTGGTCGCTCCACATGCCGTTCTGGATATTCCAGAAAAGCACCCTCAGGTTATTTGAATCCCTCTCCCAGTCCCGCAGCCGCTTCACCTCGATGTCATCCAGCCAGAAGCCGTGCTTCAGTGAAGTATCCGTGGAATGCCCGCACCACTGCAGCTGGGTGCCGTCGGTGGCCTGCTCCACCGTAACGCTGACCGTATGCCAGCCGCCGGCAAGACTGCCTGCGCTGAACAGGATCTCGTGCTCCAGGCCGTCGTGGACGCTGGTGACAGGCACTTCCGCACCGTCAAGTCTGGCGCTCCTGATTATGCCGCTTAGATGCACGGAGAAGCCGAGCTCGTCGCCGAAGCCGTCGACGGTCTTCACTCTGAAGCTGACTTCAACGTCCGAGATTCCGGAAATCGCCGACAGCATGGGAGAACGCGCAATCCCCCGCTTCCCCCTGTCGTTTATGCCCACGCCCAGGCAGCCCTTATATTCGTTGCATCGGAACAGGTATACCCACGCCCCTATGTTCTTCTTCTTTATGTAGTCGTTTGAGCAGACGTGCGAAGTCGCAACGGTCTTCCACTCAGTAGATTTGAACTCTATGTGGCTCAATGGGTTCTGGACGTCGTTGCGGAAATCGTCGGACTGAATGTCAGGACCGCCGTCGGTGTCGAACAGGTCGAAGTTCTCCGCCCACAGGACGTCCCCCGGCTTCGGATCCGGGAACTTGTTTTCCGTATCGTCCTTTGCGGGATCTTTAGGCTTCAACTCGTCAAGAATGCCGCCGGGCTTGCACGCAAGTACGGCAAGGGCAAGGCACGATATCAGCCAGATTCGCTTCATACTGCGAATATAACAAAAAAAAAGTGGAGCCGCAGCTCCACTTCCCTTATTGCTCATCAGGTTGATTGTTACCATAATCGGGTCCGGGACCGCCCTGGGGGCCGCCTTGAGGACCGCCCTGTGCGCCAGGATCGAATCCGGCACCTCCGGCAGGTCCTTGGGCGCCACCCTGGGCAGCCTTGGCCATATCCTCGGAAGCAGCGTGCCAGGCAGCCTCAAGTTCGGAGTTGTAACGTTCGATTGCACTCAGGTCCTTGGACTCCACAGCCTTCTTGAGTTCGGCGCAGGCATTTTCGATTGCGGTCTTCTTTTCGGCCGGAATCTTGTCGCCGTACTCCTTCAGGTTCTTCTCTGTCTGGAAGACCATAGCGTCTGCATTATTAATTTTGTCAACACGCTCCTTCTCAGCCTTGTCGGCCTCTTCGTTAGCCTTGGCCTCGTCGCGCATACGCTGGATTTCGGCGTCGGACAGGCCGCTAGAAGCCTCGATGCGGATGCTCTGCTCCTTGCCCGTGGCCTTATCTTTAGCAGAAACGCTCAGGATGCCGTTGGCGTCAATGTCGAAGCTGACCTCGATCTGAGGGATGCCGCGGGGTGCAGGGGCAATGCCGTCCAGATGGAATACACCTATCTGCTTGTTGTCCTTTGCCATGGGACGCTCGCCCTGAAGCACGCGGATTTCCACGCTGGGCTGATTGTCGGCCGCGGTACTGAACACCTGGCTCTTCTTCGCGGGGATGGTGGTGTTGGACTCGATGAGCTTTGTCATAACTCCTCCGAGGGTCTCGATACCGAGGCTCAGAGGGGTAACGTCCAACAGAAGCACATCCTTCACGTCTCCGGTGAGAACTCCGCCCTGGATAGCAGCTCCGATTGCCACGACCTCGTCGGGGTTCACGCTCTTGTTGGGCTCCTTGCCAAAGAATTCCTTCACCATTTCCTGAACCTTCGGGATACGGGTGGATCCGCCTACGAGCAAGACCTCATCAATCTGTGAGGCGCTCAGCTTGGCATCCTCAAGGGCCTTGCGGCAAGGCTCTATACTGCGGCGGAAGAGATCGTCACACAGAGCCTCGAATTTAGCACGGCTCAGGGTCTTGACCAAATGCTTGGGCATGCCGTCCACTGCGGTAATGTACGGACGGTTGATCTCTGCGCTCATTGCGTTGGAGAGCTCAATCTTTGCCTTTTCAGCAGCCTCCTTGAGTCTCTGGAGAGCCATAGGGTCTTTCTTGAGGTCCATTCCGCCGTTCTCGGAAGCAAATTCGCTTGCAAGCCAGTCGATAATGGCCTGGTCGAAGTCATCGCCGCCGAGGTGTGTGTCGCCATTGGTAGAACGCACCTCGAACACGCCGTCTCCGAGTTCCAGGATAGAGATGTCAAAGGTACCGCCACCAAGGTCGTAAACCGCAACTTTCATGTTCTTGTTTTTCTTGTCAAGACCATATGCGAGCGCAGCAGCCGTGGGCTCGTTAATTATACGCTTGACGTCCAGGCCGGCAATCTTACCGGCTTCCTTCGTAGCCTGACGCTGGCTGTCGGAGAAGTACGCAGGAACGGTAATAACCGCCTCGGTAACTCCCTGACGCAGGTAATCTTCAGCCGTCTTCTTCATCTTCTGAAGAATTATAGCGGAGATTTCCTGGGGGCTGTAAAGCTTGCCTTTGATATCAACACGGGGAGTGTTGTTGTCGCCACGGGCTACATTGTAAGGTACGCGAGCCACTTCCTTGTTCACCTGGTCGTAGGTCTCGCCCATGAAACGCTTGATGGAGAAGATTGTGTTCTTGGGGTTGGTAATAGCCTGACGCTTTGCCGGAGACCCAACTTTCCTCTCACCATTGTCTGTGAATGCAACTACTGAAGGCGTAGTGCGGGCGCCTTCATCATTAATAATAACGGTCGGCTGATTGCCTTCCATAACGGCAACGCACGAATTCGTGGTGCCAAGATCGATTCCGATAATTTTTCCCATATTCTTAATTCCTTATTTGATTATACAATTCCGGCCGCTGCATCAGCGGTCCGTCAACTGTATAAACAAATCTTTTGCCAGCCGGGAAATGCTGACAAAATGTCAAAACACCGGCCAGGAAGGAGGCAGAGGCGCCGAGACGGAAATTGGTTGATGACTGACAGGATGCTCGACGGTGATACTCCTGGCGTGAAGGCATATACTTCCGTCAGGATTGGAACGGGGCGCGCCGTATTTCAAGTCGCCCTTGATCGGGCAGCCCAGATGACCGAGTTGACAACGTATCTGGTGATGTCGTCCCGTGAGGAGCTCAACCTCAACCAGATGGTAACGTTCCGTACTCTGGAGCCATCGGTAATTAAGCTTTGCCAATTTGGCTCCGGGACGCTCGCTTGTGATATACGATTTGTTCTTGGGTTCGTTTTTTATAAGCCAGTCTTCCAGATGTCCCTGTGGCGGCTCCGGCTTTGAGCAGCAAAGGGCCCAGTATGTTTTATGAGCCCCTCCGTCACGAAAAATCACCCCCAGCCTTCCCAGCGCCTTGCTGGTCTTGGCGAAAACGCAAACTCCGCTCACAGGCCTGTCCAGACGGTGCGGAATACCAAGAAAGACTTGTCCCGGTTTTGCATTTCTCAAGGCGATGAAAGCCTTATATTTCTCGGCCAGACATTCGTCACCGGTTTTATCCCCCTGGACAATCTCGCCGGACAGCTTGTTCACGACCAGAAGATGATTGTCTTCATAGAGGATGCGGCCTTCAAGAGCCGCGTATTCTTCGTCGCTGAGATTCCTGTAAAACATGGGACAAAGATAGGAAAAAACCATTTCTTTCAAGTGAGTTTCTTGAGGGAACGCACAAATTCACTCGGCGTGATATGCTCGTTGAGCTTGAACGCCATATTGAACGACACCGTATTGTGAAATCCACTCATCTGGGCCACCTCAACCATTTTAAGGCCCGCATCTTTTTTCAGCAGTTCAACGGCATATTTGACCCTGTAATAATTTACCAGTTGATTGAAGTTTCGGCCTGAGTGAAAGTTTATAGCCCTGGAAAGGTACATACGGTTGGTATGTGTCATCCTGGACAGATCTTCCATAACGAAGTTGTCTTGCAGATACGGTTTCCGGGTTTCCATTATTCGCACCACATCATTGAAGAGCACGGCGGAGCGGCTCTCGGAGTCTACGTACTGTACCGGCATCGTATAGCCCTGGTTTTTCTGTGTCTGCTTCAGTATGCCCTCTTTCTTTTTACCAAGAAACAACGTACTGCGGGTACGGATTCTGTACAGCTGTACCACATTGAAGGCAAGGACGAACGCCGACAGTGTCCAGGATGCCGCCTCGTTTTCAGGCGAAAGGGCACACAGCCAAATTCCGGCCAACATGAAAGCGCACAGATGCAGCAGGTGCAATTGGGCCTGCACCCCTGGCCAAACCGCCGCGACAAGGTATAGCGGAGGGATGTCGTAATAACGGTGCCGAACGCGGTAAACTGCGAGGCAGAACAGCAAGAGGCCCGCAGAAAACACAAATGCACACACCGGAGCGTCCGTCAGTTTAAGCGCAAGCATCATAGCAAAAGAGACGCCTCCGCACATCAAAGAGGGAGCGATCTGTTCATCCGGCAAAGGATAACACATCAAAATGAACAGGGAGCACCACAGGTTGAGGCAAAGTCTCAGCGGAGAGAGAGTCCCGGACTTGAACCAGTCCGCGGCAGCAAGTGACAGCAAAAGCACCAAAGCGCTCAGCCGCAGGATTTTGTGTAGTCTAATCTTAGCTTTCATAACGGACCCAAATATAAATACATGATCCGTTAATCAGGGGGATTAATAGGGGGTAATTTTAAATATTTACGATTCTTTCGAAATATTATCTTTTGTCACCTTGACTTTCTCCTTTATCTGGTCGAAGCCCTTGCCGTAAACACCGGTAACCGATGATACGGAGAGGAATGCGTTTGAATCCACAGACTTCACCATCCTGAGCAATAGACTAAGGTCTGACTTGCGCGTCAGGACCATCAGCACCTCCGTATTGTGCTTGGTGTACCAGCCCTTTCCGTCAAGCACCGTTACGCCCCTGTGCAGTTCATTGGTAATCATATCTGCAATCTCTGCATACTTCTGGGAAAGTATGAAAAGCTGCACGCTCTGCCTTGAGCCCGACAGATACAAGTCCAGCACCGTGCTGTTGACCACAACAAGGATAAAACCATAAACTACCGTGGTAACCTTCTCGGTCCAGGGCAGAAGCTGCCCGTCGGCGGAATACGAAGGCACTATCATGGAAGACAAAATAATCACCACATCCATCCAAAGAATCATTCTTCCCGGAGATACGTTGCGGTATTTGTTGACTATGAGCGCAATTATATCCGTACCACCCGTGCTTCCCCCCTGCGACATGGTCATACCGATACCTACGCCGACCAGGATACCTCCCATTATGGTACTCATCAGTTTACCATTGTCAACTGCCAGTGTCTGGGTGATTTCCGCCGGAATAAAGCCCTGCAGGACATTCAGTCCCACGGAAGCGATAATAACCGCATACACCGTCTTGCCTCCAAAGCCTTTACCCAGGACAAAGAGGGCAATGATAAGCAGAATCGCATTCACGAAGAAATACGTAGTACCTATCTTGATGGCACCCTGGGTTGCATACTGAACGATAGCGGCAATACCGGACACGCCCCCGCCGACCAGATTGTTGGGCACCAGGAAGAGGTTCCACCCGGTAACATACAAAAGGATGCCCAAAGTGATGAGAGCGTACTCTTTTACGAACGAAAAAAAAGATTTTTTACTGATTGTCATTATTCTTCTTATTTCTCTTGATACCTGCCTTTATTTCCTCAAATCCTTCTCCATAGACGCTGTTCGTAGGAGAAACGGACATGAATGCCTTGGGATCTATATCTTTGATAACTCTCGACAACTGAGGGAACTCCTTCTGGCTGATGAGAATGAGCAGCACGCTCTTATCCTGCTTTGTGTACCACCCCTGCGCCTTGAGAACCGTAACGCCTCTGGACATCACGTCCGTAATATAGTCCGCAATTTCCCGGTGTTTGCTGGAGAAGACCATCAACTGATACGAAGACTTTTTACCGCCCACCACAAAATCTATCAGGAGGGAGAAAGTAACAACCTCCACAAGACCGTAACAGGCGTCGGAGAAAGACTTGTCCGGTAAAAACAAAAGCAGCGATATCACAATCAGATCGGAAATCAGAAAGGCAGAGCTCAAGGCGACCGGCCAGTACTTGTTAATCATAAGGGCAATGATATCCGTGCCGCCCGTACTTCCGCCATAACGGAGCACCAGGCCGATTCCTACGGCCTCGCAGGCCCCGCCCAAAATAGGAATGAGTATCGTCTCCTGCACATAGAAAAACTCACCCGGCACGCTGTGCAGAAAGGAAGCCCCTGCAATCAATTCCATAGCCAGGGTAGACATGGCTATACAGTAAATGGTCTTGAAACCGAACCCTATGCCCATGGCAAGAACGGCTACGATAATGAGTACGGCATTGATGACGATATATGAGTACTGGGCCTGGATGGCTCCTTCCGTAGCATACTGTATGACCGTACACAAACCCATCATGCCGCCAGCCGACATACCGTTGGGTATCATGAAGCCCTCCCAACAGATTGCAAATATGAAACAGGCAATCGTAAGTGCCAGGTACTCCCAGACGGTTTTCAGGACGTTCTTCCTCATCATTTCACCACAATATTGACAATTCTTCCAGGAACCACAATCACCTTTACAATATTCTGCCCGCCAACGTATCTCGCAGTATTAGCATCTGCGCGGACAGCTGCCTCCACCTCGACAGGAGAAGCACTGCGGGGAAGATCCACCGTAAAGCGCATCTTGCCGTTGAACTGAACGGGATATGTCACATTGTCTTCTGCCGCCAGGGCCGGAATAAACTCAGGGAATGAGGCGAATGAAACCGAATCTCCGTGTCCGAGACGCTGCCACAATTCCTCGGAAATATGAGGCGCGAAAGGGCTCAGAAGCACGACCAGCGGTTCCAGAATCTCCCGTTTGCTGCATTTAAGTGCAGTCAGTTCATTGACAGCAATCATAAATGCGCTCACGGTAGTATTGTAAGAGAACAACTCTATATCCTCCTGCTCCTTGCCTATCAGCTTATGCAGCACCTTCAGCTCTTCCGGGCTTGCCTTCTCATCGCTTACCAGCCACTCGTCACGGTTGAAGAAAAGGCGCCAGAATTTTTTCAGAAAGCGGTTAACCCCGTCGATGCCCTTGGTATCCCAGGGTTTGCTCTGCTCCACCGGTCCGAGGAACATCTCGTACAGGCGCAGCGTATCGGCGCCGTAAGTATCGCAGATGAGGTCGGGATTCACCACGTTGTACATGGATTTGCTCATTTTCTCAATTGCCCAGCCGCAGCGATACTCGCCATCTTCGAGAATGAATTCCGCATCGGCAAACTCCGGGCGCCAGGCACGGAAAGCATCCATGTCAAGTTTGTCATTGTAAACAATGTTCACGTCAACGTGAATTTCCGTGGTATCGTAATCTTTGCGCAAGCCCTCGGAAACGAAGGTATTGGTTCCGACAATACGGTACACGAAATTGGAGCGCCCCTGTATCATTCCCTGGTTCACGAGTTTACGGAACGGCTCGTCTTCACATACATACCCAAGGTCATACAGGAATTTGTTCCAGAAGCGGGAATAGATAAGATGGCCTGTAGCATGCTCTGTACCACCAACATACAGATCCACGGAACGCCAATAGCCGTTGGCGTCGGATGACACGAGTGCCTCGCCGTTATGAGGATCCATATAACGCAGATAATATGCGCTGGAACCCGCAAAACCAGGCATGGTGGAAGTTTCGAGAGGATAACCTTTGTATGACCAGTTCTCGGCGCGTGCCAAAGGAGCTTCTCCCGTAGGCTTGTACGAGCTGATTTCGGGCAGCGTAAGAGGCAGGTCTTCTTCTGCTACAGGGTAAGGGATACCGTCCTTGTAGTAAATGGGGAAAGGCTCTCCCCAATAGCGCTGACGGGAGAATATGGCGTCGCGCAAACGGAAGTTGGTTTTGCGCCTGCCGAGTCCTTTGCTCTCCACATAGTCTTTGGCTGCTTCAATCGCTTCTTTTACGTCCATCCCGTCAAGGAATCCGGAATTGCACATCCTGCCTTCCTTGGCATCGAAAGAAGCCTCAGATACATCGCAGCCCTCTATAATGGGGACAACAGGAAGCTTGAATTTGCGTGCAAAGGCATAATCCCTGCTGTCGTGGGCGGGAACAGCCATGATTGCGCCGGTGCCATAGCCGGCCAGAACGTACTCCGAAATCCAGATGGGTATCTGCTCCCCTGTCAAAGGGTTGATACCGTAAGACCCCGAGAAGACGCCGGTCACGCTCTTTGTTTCTGCGATGCGCTCGCGCTCCGTCTTTTTCTTGACTTCCTTCAGGTATGCTGCCACTTCTTCCCTCCTTCCGGCACTTGTAAGCTCTTCCACAAGCTCGCTCTCCGGAGCAAGCACCATAAATGAAACTCCGAATATAGTGTCAACACGGGTGGTAAAGATTGTCACGCTCTTATGTTTTCCGTCGCACACCGTATCAAACTCAACCTCCGTACCGTCTGACCGTCCTATCCAGTTGCGCTGCATTTCCTTCAGGGAGTCGCTCCAGTCCAGCTTTTCCAAAGACGACAGCAGACGTTCGGCATAGGCCGACACCCTCAGTTGCCATTGAGTCATTTTTTTCTGTTCCACCGGGAATCCGCCGCGCACGGAGAGTCCGTCCTTCACCTCATCATTAGCCAGGACCGTCCCCAGCCCCTCACACCAGTTAACTGATGTTTCTCCCTGATATGCAATACGATAGCGCATCAGAATATCAGACTTTTCCTTTTCGGTGGCGGCCGCCCAGAGTTCCGGTGTCACATCTTCGTAACCGGTACTCTCAAAGCGGGACACCAGCTCCGAAACAGGACGAGCCTTGTCTGCAACCGGGTCGTACCAGCTGTCAAACATCTTCAGAAACGCCCATTGGGTCCATTTATAGAACTCAGGGTCACAGGTACGTACTTCCCTGTCCCAGTCATAAGAGAAACCGATACGGTCCATCTGACTGCGGTAGCGGGCGATATTGTCGGTGGTTGTCTTCTCAGGATGCTGCCCGGTCTGAATAGCATATTGCTCTGCGGGCAAGCCGAACGCATCATAGCCCATGGGATGCAGGACGTTGAAACCTTTGAGTCTCTTGTATCTGGAATAAATATCGCTGGCAATGTATCCGAGCGGATGCCCGACGTGAAGTCCCGCCCCCGAAGGATATGGGAACATATCAAGGACGTAATACTTAGGCTTGGAAGCGTCTTCCACAGCCTTGAATGTCTTGTGTCCGGCCCAATAGTTCTGCCACTTGCTTTCAATCGATTTGAAATCGTACTCCATATAGTTCTTTCCAGTTGAAATCCAAATAAAAATGGATCTCGATATTATTGGTTAAACTTTAATATATTCATAATCATGTTCTTACGAACAATATTCTTTTTGTCTCATTTGCGTTGGGTACGCATTGGTTTACGGCCTCCTGCGA
>JAFTDJ010000041.1 GCA_017454265.1 Bacteroidales bacterium
CCGGCGGCTACAGATCGGGCGCTGCGGGGGGCTCCGGGAAAAGGCCCTCCTCGCGCCCGACTGTTGCCCGTGCTATCCTACTTTTTGTCCACCCAGCAAAAAAACCGATCAAATCATCCTACGAAATGTCCACATGACCGAGCTTTTCCAAGTCTTTTTCCATAGAGGCTAAACGCAGCAGAGTGCTGACTGACGAGAAACTGCAATTGATCCAGAAAGTGCGTTTTCTGTCTTTTCCGGTCTCGCGCCATTCGAATGTAGTGGGAATCTTTCCGTTTACCGCATTTTGCTGTATCGTGATGTTATCTATGAGTGCCTTGGCCTTGGCCAATGACAGAATGTCGCCCGTTGCTTCGTAGTAGTCAAGCCAGCCGTTGGCTACGTTGCACGAACTATTGTCTACAGGCATTTCGTAGTGGTATTGTTCATGTACGCAGGGCGCGTTCTTTTTGGGGAATCCGTCCGGGGTAAGTTCGTGATAAGCCCAGTGCACGAACTGGTCTTCGCTCAAACGGAGCAGGTCGAGGGCGTTGCTGAGGTCCTTCTCGCTTACCTTTGCCTTGTTCAGTAGATATGAGGCATAAGGAGCGGCTGTACAATTCGTAAGGTTCTGATAAGGCTCCAGGCCCTTCACGTTCACGTCTTCGAACTGACCGGTCATGTCAAACCGTTCAACTGCAACCTCGTCCATCCAGCGCTCGGCTTTTTCCCTGGAAGGCGCAAACTCGGTAAATCCGTACGACTCCAGTCTGAGATAATACCGGAGCAGTGGATGCAGCATGGCGCACACGCCGTTTACAGGCTCTCCGGTGATGAAGTCCACTTTGATCGGCAAAGAACCATCTTCCCGTTGGAGTCCGACGAAAGTGCGTCCGATGTTTACGGCACGGTCCAGATAATCCTGCTCTCCGGTGACGTCGTAAAGGTCCAGGAACGCTTGTCCCGCAGAGGCTGCCTCAAGCGTCATAGTCTTGCCCTGGTTCCATTCCCGTTTTGAAGCTTCCCTGTCCAGATAATAGGTGGGAGGGAAGAAAGCCAGTGGAGCGTCCTCCGGCCGGCTCATGTCTATCAGGAACCGGGCTGCGTTTTTGGCGATGGCAAGCGCGTTTTCGCGGCGCTCCGGCAACTCACGTGCAATCAAGCACTCAGTGCGAATAGTTGCGCCTATGATTTTGCAGGGATATGTATTGTGGGAGTAGTTCATGTCCGGCACCAGGTTTTTTGCCCAGGACTGGACCTCTGGCATAAGGTGTACGTACAGAGCTCCCTTGATGGCCGCTTCACGGTAATCCCGTACGGCATCCATATAGGGACCGTGATAAGGAAAATCTTTAAGGAAGCTTCGGGTGTAAACGGTATCTGTTCCGCCTCCAATCAGTTTGGCCTCTACTGTAAGACTCACCTTGGAAGGAGGAATGCTGTTCCATATCGGCGTCAGGCTGGCGTCGGGTTTATCAGTCTCGAAACTCCAGCTTCCGGCTTCTCCGTTTACTGTAAATCGGTAGGAAACGGCGTCGGAATGTGCCGGCACGTCAAAAGCCGGAGCGTAGATAAACTTTTTGGCGTACTTGTTCCAGCACGGATTACGTCCTTCCGAGGCGGGACGTACCGGCACGAGATATTCTTTCTCTGCCTGGGCGTTAAGGGCTTGGTATGTATCCGTTTTAGCGCAGGCGGCAATGAGGAGCATGCAGGCGCCTGCCAGAATCAGTCTTTTCATAATTTGTCTATAATGTGTTCCTTGATTGAGTCTCTGAGCAGTTTGGTGTTGTTGCTGTGAGCAAAACAGGATACTACCAATTCTTTGTCGGGATATACGTAGCAGTACTGCCCCCAGGCGCCGTCCAGGCGGTAACCGCCTCCGGGACATATCCAGCATTGGTATCCATATCCGCATTTTTTGTCGTCTTTTGAATATTCCAGCAATTGCTCCGGAGTCGGGTCCGAGCCGGCATATTGCATCACGTGTGGCTGAGATGCTTCACGCACCCACTCGGCACTGAGCAGGCGTTTACCGTTCCATACCCCTTCCTGCAGAAGGAACTGCCCCATTTTGGTGAAGCTCTCAGGCTTGAGATAGAGGCCCCAGCCTCCGGATGAGTAATTTTGCGGAGATGATTCCCAAAACCAGCCGGTAATTCCCAGCGGCTTGAAGAGCTTACCATCAAGATATTCGTCGAGGCGCATTCCGGTTACGCGGCTTACGATAACGGAAAGGAGGTAGGAGTCGTAGGAGTCGTAGCGGAAACGTGTGCCTGGTTCGAAGTACATCGGCTGGCTCAGTTCAGTCTTTGCCCAGTCATAGTTTACGCCATAGCGCGGGATACCTGCGTGTACGGGCTCGATTCCGGAAGACATGGTGAGCAGGTTTTTCACGCTCATCTGAGCAAGCCAGGGATGTATTTCATCCGGAAGTTCTTCTTCAGTAAAGAACTGCACAACCTTGTCATTGACGCTCATCAGGCCGTCCTGGACGGCGAAGCCGACTGCGGTCGCGGTAAAAGTCTTGCTCGCAGACCATAGGATATGGCGCACTCCCGGTTCGTGGCCGGGCTCGTAACGCTCATACACGACCTTGCCGTTTTTTACAACAACTATTGAGTGTACTTCGTTGGTACTGTAGTTGCGCACATCGTTGAATACCTGGTCGAATTCGGAGGAAAGGCCTTCATCTATGGCCCGTGGAAGCATTTGCTCCGAGTCTGCGGAGCTGCAGGCCGCGCTGATAAACAGAACGGCGCAAGTTGCTGCATAAAGCAGTAGATTCTTTATTCCCATACCGCAAAAGTAGCTTTTTTTACTTGCTTTTGCAACAGATTACTTAGTCTCTGATGAGCCCCGGCAGGGAAGAGAGATCGGGTTCTAGAACTGGAAATAGATGAATGGCTGAGTGTCAGCAGAGACAAACTGGTACAGTGCAAATACTACAGCGACGACGGCCAGTGCCATTAAGGGCAGGGGGAGTGAAGCGAAACCGATACGGTATCGCCTCTTCCATTTAGCCGGCAGCAGGTGTATCACCATTCCGGCAATCAACAGGGCGAATACTTTCCAGTAACTGGAAACAATGTCGGGAATCAGGGACGTATCCCAGGCCGAGCCAATCTGAGTGACCATATTTCGCGCAGTGTTCCAGGCCACTTCGTTTGCCGTTGCGGGGTCCAGGTTGGAGCCGCTTCGGAAAAAGAGACGGGTGAATGTTATGAATGTGAAAGTTTGAAGCACAGCCCATATCGTGCCGAACCAGGAGGTCCAGGCATCCCTGCCGCGGTATTTTTTCCTTACGCTGTCCATTCCGGAAGATGGAGCCCCGGCGGCGTCAGGACTAAACAAATGGTAAACAAAGCGTACCAGGGTGCCGGCGAAAACCGCGGCCATCCAAATGCTCAGGATGTTCCAGACGGGCTGAGGGTCAAGTCGGCAGAGAGCAGCCAGAGCAGCGGTGCACAGGCCCGTAAGCAGGAGCCTCAACCCCCATTTCATATCCTTCCAGAGGATATAGACTATCATACCGATGCCGTTCAGCCCGCCCCAGATGATGAAATTCCAGCTGGCCCCGTGCCACATTCCGCCGAAGAGCATGGTGATGAACCTGTTGATGTTGGAGAAGAGTTTTTTACGGTGGTTTTCGTTAAATCGGGCAATCAGCAGCATCGCAAGCCCAAAGCCTATAAGGGCAACGGAAACAATCCAGCTTCCGGAGAGGATGAGGGCTATTATCCCGAAGAGAATAATCCAGAAATAGGTGCCGAAACTTGCCCTCCTGTTGCCGCCAAGGGGAATATAAAGGTATGATTTGAGCCAGCGGCTCAGGCTCATATGCCAACGCCGCCAGAAATCCTGGGGGTTGGGAGCTTTATAGGGCGAGTTGAAGTTTACAGGAAGCCAGAATCCCATCAGCATCGCTACTCCAATTGCAATGTCGGTATAGCCGGAAAAATCTGCATAAACCTGAAGAGAGTATCCGAACAGGGCCGCCATGTTCTCGAATCCGGTAAAAAGCAGGGGATTGTCGAATACTCGGTCTATAAAGTTGACGGCCACGTAGTCACTTAATATTATTTTTTTTGCAAGACCGTTCAGAATCCAAAACACTGCCACGCCGAACTGCCTGCGGCTCAATGAGAAATCCTTATACAGCTGAGGGATGAATTCAGATGCCCTGACGATAGGTCCGGCCACAAGTTGCGGAAAAAAACTCACGTAAAATCCGAAGTCCAGGATATTTCGGACCGGCTTCACGTCTCCGCGGTAAACATCTACGCTGTAACTGATAATCTGGAAGATGAAGAAGGATATACCAACGGGCAGGACAATTCTGTCTACGTCGAACCGCTCTTTCCCGCAGAGCATATTGCCCGCTGCTGCGAAAACGTCTGTTACCTTGAACTCGAGACCGGTTATCTGGTGCAGTACATCAGCGAAAAAATAGGCGTATTTGAAATAACAAAGAAGTCCCAGGTCTATGCATACACTGAGTATCAGCAACGCTTTGCGCGCCGTACTTCCTGACGGCTTGAGTGCCATTCTTCCGGCAATGAAAAAGTCGGAGCAGATAACGAACAGCAGGATGAGAATAGACAGGCCGCTTGTCTTGTAATAAAAAAACAAGCTTGCGAAGAAAAGAAAGGCATTTCTCGCGTGCCGCTTTTTCCCGATGAGGGCAAAGACAGCATAGACTGTCCCGAAAAACGCCCAAAAATAAAACTGGGTAAAAACCAGCGGCGACGAGGGATCGTATGCGAACAAATTTTCTATCATTATTCGGTAATAGCTTTGTAGAGCATGTCTCCCAGAAGCTGGTAACCCTCCTTTGTGAAATGCAGCCTGTCTTTTTTCATCAGCCCGGCTTCGCGCCAGGCACTTGCACTGCCGTTTCCTCCCATTATCTCAAACAAGTCCCATACGGCTCCGTCATATTCGGCGGCAAGTTCGAATATCGCCTGCTCCACGGCCCGGCCGTTGTCATTATGCACCATTCGTCTGCCCGAATAGCGCCAGGAGTCGTTGTTGGTTACGAACACCAGAGCGCAATCCGGACTCCGGCGGAGTATCATGTCGATGAGTTTGCGGTAATTTGCCTTGAATCGCTCCGGCCTGAAGTCTTTTGCCGGGCATGCAGAGTCGTTGATGCCGAGGCCGAGTATTACCAAATCCGGGGTAATCATTCCAAGTTCTCGTTCGAATTGCGGGCAGCGCTCGGTCCAGGTGCCGGTTCGTGCTCCGTTTACTCCGGTGGAAATGTAGTTGACACCGTGAATCTCAGGGCTCTCGGGCAGGAGGCCTGTTATGATGAAGAATTCGCCGTTCCGTATCGATGGAAGGATTGAAACAGTATCGACGGGGATTGGAAAGTTCACGACGAAACCCTGGAGCAGGCTGTCGTTTTTGCATGCCAGGGTATCTTTCCCGTAGCATACGCGCGGGAGGACGTCCGGGGATGCCTCTCCCATAATATGAAGGCGACTGTACTTCTGCGGCATTCCGAAACTGAAAGATGCGCTGGTGTCTGCGGTATATGCAGCAATGCCGGTGATGCCCCAGGCCGGGCGTGCAGGCATTTTCCGGTTTGGAAGACAGCTGCGGCTCCCTATCCATTCACCGAACCCTTCCGAGTGGTATGAGCGATCGTAATTGGTATGGGCGAGCGGATAGGGGAACACGTAAGCCCGGTTTCCGGTAGGGTAGTGCCCCAAAGAGTCGAAGTTGTGCCTTATACGGGTCGAAAAATATCCTGCCTGAACGTGGGAACCGCCTATTTGCCAAATTGTTACGCTGCAGTGTGCGGAATCAGCGCATGCTTTGAGCTTGGAGCGGAACTTGTCTATCCGCTCGTGAGAACGGGGAAGACGCAGAAAAGAGCTGTCGGTCCGGGCGCACGAAGGCGGGACTTGCGCGCTTAGCAGTGCGCTTGTCAAAAGCGCAGCAATGACAGTGACAGTTCGTTTCATTCGGCGAGTCCGTATTTTCGTGTGCGGTACCAGTCGTAGTACAACATAATGGTTTCCAGAAGCATCTCTCCTATGGCCACGGCTCCGCGGGGAGTAAAATGCACGTAATCGTTGCCTGCAAGCTGGGGCCGGGCCTTTACCCATTCGGCCATTGAACCTTCACCTCCCATAGCCGCAAACATATCCCAATATGCGGCGCCAGAATTAACGGCAGCGCTTTTCAGTGAGTCGGCAAGCATGGGAAGGTGCGGGTAGGTCTGCATCCTGCCTTTAATGTTAGTGGACATATCTGAAGGACCGATGAACAGAATTGATGCTTTGGGAGCCAGTGTATGCAGATGCTTTATTTGTTTTTCAATAGAAGTCTTGTATTCTGAGATGGCATTGCCCGTCTTGCGGTAAGGGACAACGTTTCCGCCATATTGCAGAATTATAAGACGCACATTGTCCTGCTCGGCATATTCGCGGATTTGAGAGGAATTCATACGGGTAAAAACGGTGCCGGAGCAGCCCCGCATCGGAATATTGTCCACACAAACTCCCAGGGTATCGTCCAGCTGGACACCGTAGATGTCTGCTGCGCCCCAGACGCTGAATCGCACCCTGTCGCTGCTGTCGGGCAAATCGAATACAAGTCTTGCAACTCCGGAGCGCTCGTCTGAAGCAGACAGTTTTTGCGTGAGCTTGCCGCATTTGACATTTACAGGTGCCGAAATGTTGCCGGCAAGCAAAGTGAGGCGGTTGAAAGTGCGGCTGGCGCTTTTGTTGTCTTTTACGGCGCTGACTGTAGTGAACACACTCGTGTCCATCCGGGCGCACTGGCCCATTATGCCGTAGCGGGAGTTGCTTTTACGAGCACTCTCTCCGAAAACCGCGGCCCTGCTTAGATCTGCCGTGCAGCTCTGTGAGAACCCCATCGTATAATAAGGCCGGCCGAAAGGAAGAAGGCCGGGGCCTCCTCCGCCGAAACGTTCTTGGAGCCCGGCGCGGAGCGTGGATGTGATTCGGTCTTCTTCTATCTGGGAATCACCGTAGTGAAGGATGCGCAACTGTTTGGTGCCTGCTTCGTCAAGTGCCGCGAAGAAGGGATCAAATAAAGTAGGGTCGTCGGACGGGAAGTACAGGCGGGCGGGATTGTTGTTGAAGTATTCTTCGAACCGCTCCTTTTCCGCTCTCCGTGCGGACTCTTTCCGCTGCTGAAGAAGGTCTTCTGGACTGATGGTCTTGCTCTTTTGGGCGCATCCGAGAGATTCTGCAAGTTCTTTCGGGCCTGCAAAAACCAGCGTCACGTTTCCTGCTGAAATACCATCAGCAGGAAAGAGGAAACATAAGGCCGCAAGCAAAGCATATACGGACAACAAAAACAGCAATACTTTTCTTCCCGACATAACAGATGGCAAATTTAAGATAATTTATCTATATTTGTAAGTTAAATAATCGTTTTATGAAGACATCCACCAAGGTTATCAGTACCATTCTCGCCATCCTGCTGGTCGGGGGCGGGGTTTTCTGCTACTTCAAATTCTATTTTGTACTTGGAGAGGGCGTTAAAGCCGGAGAACTCAATCAGATTGTCTACAAGGGATGGGTATGGAAGACCTACGAGGGCCGGCTGATACAGACAGGATTCCGCGGTTCCAAGCAGGGATCGGGAATACAGTCAAATGAGTTTAATTTTTCTGTCGT
The DNA here is from genome assembly GCA_017454265.1 of Bacteroidales bacterium. Lineage (GTDB taxonomy): Bacteria > Bacteroidota > Bacteroidia > Bacteroidales > UBA932 > Cryptobacteroides. The sequence continues at coordinate 7,638 of JAFTDJ010000041.1, forward strand.
GGACAAGGCTGTTGCCGATTCGCTTATGCGCTGCAGCGGCAAGATGGTGGAACTCAAATACAAAGAATATAACGGGATGCTCCCTTGGAGGGGAATGCAGCGTTATGTGGTTTACCAGATTCTGTCCATATCGGATTCGGGAGGAGCTACGGAGATACCTCTGATAATGTCGGGAGAGGAAATTTAGAACTCCGTGAAGCGAACTTTTTTTGTTTGTGTCGCGGCAGCCGCTTTGCTTTGCGGTTGTGTCGGTAACGTACACCCGGCACCTGATATTCACGACGAAGATGATCTTGGCGGACTGACGGTTACAACGGTAGCCGGGACGTTCTATGACATATCCTTATCGATGCGCCCAGACATCGACAGAAAATTTTTCAAGAATACTACCGATTGTCTGGAGGCCCTTCAGAAGGGAATGGTGGATGTGATGGTTGAAGATGAAGACGTGCTTACGGACGAGGATATGAAGCGTATGGGCCTGAAGGTGGCATTCAAGGGCAAGATGGATCTTCCTACTGCCTTCGGCTTCAAAAAGGGGAACACCGAACTTATTTCCCTTTTCAACGAATTCCTCTCCCAGATTCGCAGCGATGGCACCTTGGATTCAATCATCAGCTTTTGGTCGTCCAAACACGTCGTACAATGGGAGGACATCCCCAAGATACCGGAAGTGTCGGAAGGAATGCCGTTGAAAGTCGGTACTTGTGCCATGAATGCTCCAGTCTCGTATGTTTTGAACGGTACGTGGGTTGGAATGGAAGTGGAACTTGTCCGCAGGTTCGCAGCATGGATAGGCTGTCCTGTCGAAGTATCCTACTTTGATATTCCGTCGCTGATTTTTGGTCTGCAAAGCGGGACTCTGGATATGATGATGGGTAGCATCACAATTACGGAGGAGAGGCAAGAGAGTATCGATTTCGGGGATGTGTTTATGGTAAAACATCCGGCTTATTTTGTCCGCGACAACCAGAATGCTGAAGGGCAGGGTACGGTGGTGAACCGAATGAAGGGACGTCTGTATCAAAACATTATCCACGACAATCGCTGGCACTATATTTCGGACGGTCTGCTTGAAACTTTGAAAATTTCTTTTTTTTCAGTGATTCTGGGGTCTCTTCTGGGCATTCTGCTTTGTGCTATGGCCGGAAGCCGTAATAAATTCTTCAACGGTTTCGTTTCACTCTATGTGCTGCTCATGAGGGGGATACCCATGCTGGTGCTCCTGCTGTTCATGTTCTATGTGGTGTTCTCCGGTTCCGGCGGCAAGCCGACGCTGGTGGCTATTATCGCGTTTGCCCTCAATTTCGCCTCCGGCGCCAGCGGCGTATTCCGTTCTTCTCTTGACTCTGTTCCAAGGGGGCAGACCGAAGCCGGCCTTGCGCTTGGATTCAGCAGATTGGCCGCTTTTTTCCGCATAGTATTGCCTCAAGCTGTGCGCAAAGGACTCGCTTCGTTCAAGGGTAATTGCGTTACTTTGGTCAAAAATACCTCGGTCGTGGGATATATTGCAATTGTTGATTTGACTCGTGCAAGCGACATAATCCGCAGCCGTACCTTTGACGCATTCCTTCCGCTTGTAATTATCTCAATCATATACCTCATCCTGGCGTGGGCGATTGGTAAGATCCTTGATATCACGCTCAAACAAAGAAAAGCCTATGTTCTCCGTCAGCCATCTTAAAAAATCTTATTACAACGCGGACGGGTCGCTTTTCGAAGTCCTGAAAGATATCAACTGCGAAATAAACAAGGGTGATGTCATAAGCATCATCGGCCCGTCAGGTACCGGCAAGAGCACTTTTCTTCGCTCTCTAAATATGCTGGAACCGCCAAGCTCCGGTAAAATACTGTTCTGCGGAGAGGATATAACGGATAGAAATTATCAATTGTCTAAACTTCGCCGCAGGGTGGGTATGGTTTTCCAGACTTTTAACCTGTTTCCGCATATGAACGTGTTGGAAAATGTGGCATATGCTCCCCGATATTTGTTGAATGTTGATTCTGCCACTGCGGCAAAAGAGGGTATGGCACTGCTCAAGAAAGTCGGAATGGCCGACAGGGCGGGTGCGCTCCCCTCAACCCTGTCCGGTGGTCAGCAGCAACGTGTGGCGATAGCACGCTGCCTGGCTATGAAACCGGAAGTGGTTTTGTTCGACGAACCTACTTCTGCGCTTGATCCAAGTATGGTCGGAGAAGTGTTGAGCGTTATGCGGCAACTTGTATCTGACAATCTTACAATGCTCATCGTTACTCATCAGCTTAAGTTTGCCCAGAACGTCAGTTCCAGAATCTTTTATATGGACGAAGGCCGTATATACGAAGAAGGAACTCCCGCTCAAATTTTTGGATCCCCCGTGCACAGCAAGACCAAGGCATTTGTGCGTGGCATTAAAAAGCTCGTATTCGATGTGGAAAACGATACGTTTGACTTCTACGGAATGGACAGCGGCATGACAGCTTTCTGCATCAAGTATGGTGTGTCTGAGAAGATTTCAAACCTGCTTCATATTGCTGAAGAAATGTCCCAGGTTGTTTTGAGATCATACCGTCCGCTTCGTGTCGCGCTCAGCTATATCGAGCAGACAGGGGAACTGAATGTTGCTTTCATGATTAAAGATATGGATCATTCCCCTCTGTCTGACGGGGGCATAGACGAAATAGCCATGATGATGGTACGTGCCATGAGCAGGGAAGTGGTGGAAGAACATACCAGTCTTGGTTTCCGGGTAAAGGTGGTGCTTTAGTCTTTATCGGTTTCTCCGATGATAAGTACAAGGTGGTCGTCGGGTTTTAGTTCCATGCTTCCGTGGGGCACGAGGTATTGCTGAGACCGTTTTATCATTATAACGCGGATTCCGTGCGGCAATTTCAGGTCGCGCAGCGTTTTTCCGGCGCTGAGGTCTTCTTTTGTGACGATATGGTCTCTGAGCATTCCCATTTCTTCAGGAACTTCCAGTCCGAACGATTCAACGTCGGGACCTTCGTAGTAACTGAGGTTGAGCTTCTTAGCTACAGGAGAAAGGGTTATGCCCTGAATGAGCAGCGACAGCAACGTGATGAAAAACACAATGTTGAAGACGAAGTCTGCACCATCAATGCCCGCCAGCACTGGATACAGGGCAAACAATATAGGTCCGGCGCCTTTGAGTCCCACCCAAGAAATATACGCCTTCCCCTTGAGGGATAAGCCGCGGAAAGGGGCGAGGCAGAGAAAAACGCTTATGGGACGTGCTACCAGCATCATAAAGATTCCTGCGGCTAAGGCGGGAATGGCAACCTGAGGGAACGCTGAAGGGGTGGCCAGTAATCCAAGAATGAGGAACATCATCAGCTGTACAAGCCATGTGATGCCGTCGAAGAAATTGTCTATGCCACGTTTAAAGGAGACTTTTGTCGTATTCCCGATGATGAGGGCGGTGATATAAACGGCAAGCAGTCCGTTTCCATTAAGAAGTGAAGCAAAACCGTCGCTTAAGAATCCGATGCTGAGCAGCAGTATATAGAAGAGGGAGTGGCTGGACAGATAGAGGTTCTGAAGCATCAGCTTGGCCAGGAATCCCACGGCCACTCCCACTGCTACGCCAACGGCAAGTTGAATAAACAGAACGCTTGCCGCAGTTCCCACAGAAGCCCAGACGCCGGAGCTGGCATCTGTTGATGATTTTAGTGTCTCGACCAATACAATTGTGAGAACATAGGCCATAGGGTCATTGCTTCCTGATTCCAGCTCCAGGATCGACCCGATATTTTCCTTGAGATTCATTTTACGCCCGCGCAGTACAGAAAAAACTGCGGCTGAATCAGTAGACGACATAACTGCAGCAATCAGGCAGCAACCGACGAAACTCAGTCCTACATCGCCAACGTACGCGCCCAGCGCATAGAAAATAAACAAGCCGGTGATAACGCTTGTCAGTACAACGCCGACCGTAGAAAGGAGAATTCCCTGTTTCAGCACTGGCTTTATTGATGTGAAGGAAGTTTGGTAACCGCCAGTGAACAATATTACCGTGAGGGCAAAATGACCAATTGTGTCTGCAACTGTGTAATTGTCGAACTTCAACCCCAGACCATCCTGACCTGCAACCATCCCCACAATCAGGAACAGGAGCAGGGACGGGACGCCGATTCGTGTGCCGACTTTGGTTATGATTATTGCTACGAATACCAAAATAGCCGCGAGCAAAAGTAAGCTCCCGGAGTTCAGATCGACGGAGAAAAGTGCCAGCGGCATCATACGGCAAAAATAATTTAATTCTTGCTCAGAAGCAATTTTTTTATCAGATTTGCAGGAATATGCGCCCACGCCTGTCTCTGTTCCTTTTAATTGTTTTATTGCCGGCCTCCTTGCAGGTTTCGGCCCAAGTGAAGTTTAAGCTTGATAGACCTGCATCGCTCTTCTCCCGTTGCGATACCGTGAGCGTATTCATTATAGGAGACGTTATGATGCATAAACGTCAGCTGGAGTATGACTGCGAGTATTTCCTGCACTATATTGAGCCGGCTATGCAAGAAGCAGATATATGCGTGGCAAATATGGAGTTTGCCCTTGGCGGCAGGCCATATACCGGCTATCCTGCTTTCTCGGCTCCCGATTATTACGCTGATTATTTGGCCCGATGTGGTACAGATGTGTTCCTTCTTGCAAACAACCATATACTTGACAAGCGGACAGCCGGACTGCGGCGATCGCTTGACGTTTACAGCGGTTTGAAAGAAAAGTATGGCGTGCAATATACAGGAGTGGGCGCTGAACCCCTTGTGTTGCGGCGCAGAGGAGTTAAAATCGCTTTCGTTAATTTTACCTATGGTACAAATATGCCTCCTACTGAAAAAGAACCGGATGTGCTTCGGATGAATGATGCAGACGTCTCTGACTGCGTGGGCAAGGCGAAGGCCTCGGGCGCAGATTTCATTGTCGCTCTTCCACATTGGGGCGAAGAGTATGTACTGCGTCATGTCCAGTGGCAGGAAATCTGGGCAAGGAAGCTTGTAGAGTTGGGCTGTGATGCAATTGTAGGTGCCCACCCGCATGTGGCGCAGGATACTTTGCATGTGAAGGGAGTTCCGGTCATTTTTTCTTTGGGGAACGCGGTCTCTAATATGAGTGCTGTCAATACGCGGCTGGAACTTGCTGTTACACTGCGTTTTGTACATAACCGATATTCTGACGAAAAGTACATGCTTGAGCCCCAATTGGATTGGATGTGGTGTACTCTTCCGGGAAAGCTTACTTCCAGTTATGCGACAATCTTCGTCAAGGACTGGGAAGGGCGTCGGAATGAATGGCTGGATCCTTCAGATTACGACAATATGATAGCTACACTTAAGCGGGCGACACTGAATAATCCATATTAGTTTTTTGTATCTTCGCAAGGATATGGTTAAGGTCGCTTGTATTGGAGACAGTATCACTTGGGGTTTTACTATTCTCAGGAGAGGGAAGTTGAGCTATCCGGCACAGCTTAACGAATTGCTTGGGCCAGACTTTCTGGTGAAGAATTTCGGCGTTAATAATTCGTGTGCCAGTTTCCACAGCGATCTGCCTTACGGACTTACCAGATGCCTGTCTGCGGCCTTGCGTTTTAATCCCGATATGGTGGTGATGATGCTGGGGACTAACGACAGCAAGAGAATCAACTGGAACCCTCTGTTCTTTCGGGAAGGATATAACAGAATTCTGGATAGAGTGCTTGCCATGGAACAGTTTTTGAAAGTATGTTTAATGGTACCGCCTCCCGTATTCAGCGAATTTGGCCCTGAACCGTTCGCCTTGAGCAACCGGAGACTGGAGTGTGAAGTTATACCGGCAATAGTTGAAATAGCGGACTATAGGTCCCTGCCTCTGATAGATTTGCATACTGCGCTTGCAGACCGGGCCCTGTTCAACGACGGAGTGCACCCTTCAAGTACAGGTGCGGCAGTTATTGCCAATGAAGTTTATAAAGTATTGAATTTATTATAGTTATGAGAAAAGTTTTTGTCTCTCTTTTTTTTGTCGCATTGACGGTGACAGCATTCGGCCAAAAATATGAAATGACCGATTACAAACCCATTTCAAACATCGAACACAACGGTGTGCAGCTTGAAGTTTTTGCAATGAATAACGGGGGAGTGGAAGATTACTTCGTATGCTTGGGAAATCTTGGAGTCGGTGACGATGTGATTCAGCTTAATATCGACCCGGTCTCCAAACTTTTTATTCCACTGGGTAACGACCTGGACGGCGCTATCGAGAAGATGACCGCCCTTCAGAATATTTTTAAGGAGGACCTGGGCTATACAACTACAATTGACGGAATTCTTTGTCCCATCCTTCCGAATGGGGAAATTGAACCGATAGAGGTTATACACAAGAAAGTTATCCTTACCAAGAATCTTGAGTTTGTCGTTACAAGAAACGGATATATGCGTTCTACATACATTCCCCGCAGTACAATCAACTCGCTTGCCGGCGGTCTGAAGTTCTATAAGAAGCTTCATCCTGCTAGATAATTAGCGCTTGATGGCCCGTGTTCCCTTTTCCCCGAAAACGCACCATCGGATAAACGGGATTCGGTGAAGCAGCTCATATAGCAGCGGGGAAACGATGAAAACAGCTGCCGTCAGTATGGCGTACATTGACCAAGGCGGAAGCTGCGTGTAAGCCTTCATCATATAGCCCAGGCTGACGATGACCAGATAATGAACGATATAGATGCCGAAGCTGGAGCGTGTCATATATCCGGCGAACTTGCCGGTGCGGTCCCATTTCGCGGCAAAACATCCCATCATGGCAAGGCACATCAGATAGCCGTACAGGCAATTCAGCGGGCTGCCAAGATACTGCGGAGCCGTGTTGTTCTGTCCGAATGTGGTCACAATGAGCGCCACAGCTGAAACTACGGCACACACCATCAGCGGAATCCATGCGGCCTTTACCTTCTCCTGTACGGCATCATGTGAGAATACAAAGTAACCCATCAGGAAGGGGACCAGATAAAACAGCGGCTTGTACAGATTCCACAGTCCGTCGGCAGATTCCGGTCTGGGATTCATGACAAGGGTATGTTCCCCAACCCAGAACAGAACGCCCAGCAGGATGATCACGACGATATTTGCTTTCCCGCACCAGGTATAGAACCGGTCACGCGCATCCAGTCTGCGCACCAACAAAAGCAGTAGTGAAAATAGCCACAGGTCCTGGATGAACCACAGCGGGCCGATGCCGCTCAGGCTCCAGGCAAAATACTTTACCACACCGGGTACGCCCTCCGGCAGCATGGGTGCTCCATTCACGTAGCCGGTCACGGCCGTATTGAAGTACCCCGTCATCCACTGGAACACAAACAGACCGATGGTGGCCGGAACCAGCAGTTTGCGCGTCCTTGTCTTGAACCATTCCTTGCCGGAATGCCTTTCCAATGCATAGCGGGCGCTGATTCCCGCCAGCAGGAACAACATCGGCATGAACCATGAGTACAAGATGTACATGACCGCATCCTGATACTGCGGGCCGTCGTCAAATCCACCTATCCCGCCGAAGACTCCTTTATTGTTGTAGAAATAGACCACGTGGTACAGCAGGACCAGCAGCACGGTCACCCAGCGAAGATTGTCTATCCAATGCTTTCTCATTTGGGAAGACCCTCCATCACCTGGTCAATGGCACTTTGGAAGATTTCCGTCTTGACCAGCGCCATGCCCTTTTGGTCGCCGAGCAGCAGCAAGGCATCGCCGGGATTGATGCCATAAACCTTCCTGGCATCTTTGGGAATCACAATCTGTCCTTTTTCACCCACCTTCACGACACCGAAGATGTATTTGCCGTCATTTTCATGCATAGTTATAAAAGTAAGAAATTTCCTACAAATATAACGAAATTTCAACTCACTGCAAAATTTGTCTGAAAATCGACCGAAATTGCAGTGAGCGTTAAAAATTATCCCTGCAATCTCCTGTAAAGCAGCTCTATATACGAAGCCTTCAGCTCATCAGAAAGGAACGAGCTCTGTATATCTTCTTCAAACATGGGAAGGAGATCCACATACTTCTTCTTCATGCGGTCAAATACGATTTCAGGTACTCCACAGGTACGGTATACTGCCTTGAAGTCAGCATCCTTTATCCGCTTCTTTTTCCCGCTGAGGTTGAGCGCCAACTCCTCATCATCGGCAGGGTTACTGATAACTGCATTCAACAGGTCGTAGGCCGGAGTGAGCACGGGTTCGCCGGCAGGAGAATATAGCGAAAAGTTCTTGAGATGCATATCATTGTTCCCCGTAAGCCAGGAGAAATACACCAGCTCAAGGAAATCCACCATGTCCAACTGGGCATTGGCCGAAAACTTCCTGATAGCCTTTCCTATCTGCTCGTAGGAACTGCGGTACTTATGCTCGGTCTGGCGCTCGGTTAGCTGGCACATATCTTCCATCGCAATCTTCTCACCATCAGCCTTACGGTCAATCCGTTTGGTCAGGTAGCCGATGCTGCCGTCTTTCATACGAATGAGGGTATGCGGAACCGTCTTGATTCTGGCTATCTCGGCCAGATGCATAGTCAAATCTTCATTCTCGGGTAGCATCGCAAAGCGTTCCGTTTGCGGCTTGAAGATATAATCGCCCCAGAGGCCTACAATTGTCAGCTTACTGGAGCCCTTGTGCTTGTCAAGGTTCAGAGAAAGTTTGGGCTGAACGCCGGTGAGTGTGGTTTGTGACTTGATTACCTGGGCCGCCAGTTCATCCATCTGCGCACGTGTATAATCGAGCGAAGGAGCTGTGGCAGTCCCGAAGAACTTTCGGCAACAGGATTTATGGAAATCGACCTCTCCCGGGCCGAGTTCCTTATAACAATACAGGCACTTACTCATCGCCTTCCTCCTTTATGGGAATTACACTTACTGCGCCGATGCAGTCCTTGCAGCAGAGAAGCAGCAAAGCGAAACGCTCCAATTCGCTGATATCCGTGTTCCGTAGGGCCACATCCAGCAGCCAGCCCTCCGGAATAAGGCCGTCGAAGAACGGGAAAAGAACCGCAGACTTATAAGGCTTCTCTGTTAAAGGTAGCGTCAGGCTTACGGGTTTGGAGTCCCCATCGGCAAGATATTCCTTGTCGTACCGGAACTCATAGCCCTCATCCGTCTCTTCCAAGATGCCGGCTGACTTCCCCTTGTACTGAATCAATGCTTTACTCATTTCACCTTCTTTTGAGGAACCAGTTCATAACCAAACAAATCAAACACCTGGGCAACCTTGTCCAGACGGACCGTGGCCTTGCCCTGTTCCAGTTCACGGACGAAGTTCAGGCCAACGCCGGACTTCATCGCAAGATCCACCTGCGTAAGACCGTGCTCTTTCCGCAGGGCTTTTAAGGTTAAAGAGATGACGTTACTATTCATAATTACATTCGTTCGGATGCAAATATACGAAATTATTCTCAAATTACATCACAACGAATGTAATAAATTATAAACAGATCGCAATTACATCCGATGGAATATAATTAAAACAACATATTCCACGCCGCTTGCTGCGCCCTCTGGCTATGGGCGGCATTCATCTTGCCGAAGTTCCACTTCACGCCGAAGAGAATGTACCGGCCCATAATGAGCCTGTAGCTGTCTTCCTCGTAGTTGGCAGTAACAGTATGCGTAAGGTTCCGTGTCTGGTTCAGGATGTCGTGTACGGTGACGCTCAGATTGAACGCGCCGATGTTCTTGGAAATCTCAGCGTTCCACTGCCATTCCGGCTGGCCGTAACCGGCGGAATAGCCTTTGTAAAATACGTAGGCGATGTCCGTATTGAATTCGAATTCATGTTTGGTGGTGTAGGAGCCTCTGGCCGTAAACCGGGTATCCAGCGTATTCAGGTTGGCGTTGGGGTTCAGCGAATAACGGGCAATACGGCCGGTTGTCCTGGCTCCTGCGCTAACGGACCAGTGGTCCGGATTGTACTTCACCGAGAACCCGGCCGAAGGGCTGAAGGAACGCGTCCGGCTCTCTGCAAAGCCGCTAAGTCCGCCATAGAAGCGGTCTCCGTCGGAATTGCCCCAGAAGTCGGCCATGAACACAGAGTAATCGAACGTATCCTTATCAAGCGCCGGCAGCGTTGACTTTGCCTGGTAGCTCACCGATGAAGAATACCCGGCCCCGCAGCTCAGGGTCAGGGACCAGAGTTTCTTGGCGTCCAGGGGCGTAGTGTAGTTCACCGTCAGGCTTGATGTGATGCCGGGCTTCACTGAATTGACCGGGATGGAATAGAGAATACCGTCTGCATCATACCACATAGCAGAAACCAAGGGTTTATAATTCAACTGGCCGTACAGGTAAGCCATCAGATTGGAAAACCGCTCCCGGTTGTTCCTTGTCCAGCTGGCGTTGAACCAGGTCTGTGAGTACGGTTTGAGATATACGTTTCCAAGGCTCAGGCGGGAAGGGTTGCTGATATTCAGGACCGGCAGCATCCGGCTGTTTGAAGGCCGCTGCGCATAACCGGAAGCCGAAAGGTTGAACCGGTCGTTACCTTTGCTGTGCTGGAAGCGGAAAGTAGGCGTTACAAACCATAGCCATTCATCCTTCCCGGCGGTGTCTTCAATGCCATAGCTCTTGGAGTATGTCTCATTGAGAACGCCCGAAAGCATGGCGCCCACGGTAATCCAGCTGCTCTGTCCAAACTTATATTGTGCCGTAAGGCTGTATTTCTGCGCCATGGACCTGGAATTGCTCACGGACGAATAATAGTCATTCTTCCCCAGGGCGTCAAAGGCATCGCGGATATTGTTCCTGCGCTGCCAGGTGAAGTCTGAAGTTGCGGAAAGCGTCCATTTGTCGCCAAGGGGTTCCGTAAATCTGAGTTCACCATTGATCCAGTAATTGCTGCTGTTGGAATCATAGTTCATCGCCCAGTCTTCTTTTCCGGCCGATGTGGTAAGAATGGATGCTTCACTGCTCTCACCCTCGTCCTCGCTGTAGGACATGTCAAGCCCCACGCGGACGGTCCGGTTTTTCTTGCCCCACAGCTCCCGGAACGTCACGTCCGAATCAAAAGAAGCATACCGGGACGATGACAGGCTGCGGACCGTATTGTCGGAACTGTTCAGGAATGTCCCTTCCCGGTAAGTCTCTGAGTTACTGCTATTCAGCGCATCAGTGCTATTGTATTGGAACCTTGGCCTTATATGGAACCATACTTTACCTTTCTCCTTTTGGAACTCCACATTGGCATTGAGGCCGTTTGCATAGGACTTTCCGCCAGTTTCCGTAGTGGACAACAGGTTTCCGTCATCCTGGTAGGTGGTCCTGTCCGCCCGGGTGCCTGAATCGGTGTCAGTGTACTTGTAATTGACGCTTACGGTGGTCTCCACGTCCTTGATTCTGGAAGTGTTGGCATTCACGCCCAGCTGCGCTGCAGTAGAAAGCCCCTGGTCAAGAGAGGAACGTCCGCCATCATCATCAACAATCACAAAAACCGCATTGGAATCGTTGATATTCTGCCCGTTGGCAATCACCGTCACCTGATCCTTTTCGGAATAAGCAGATACCAACGCATTCCCGCTCCAAAGCAGGCCCCGGTTGTCCCGGAGCACGTCGTCCCCGTCTTTCTTGCCCAGGGTTGTTCCGCCCTTGGCGGCCACATTCCCGAACCAGCCCTTCTCGTATTCTTTCTTGAGGGCCACATCCAGCACTTTCTCCCGGCTCCCGTCCTGGATGCCGGAGGCGCGGGTTTCCTCGCTCTCACGGTCGATCACCCGGATCTTATCCACCACTGAGGCAGGAAGGTTGTTCAGCGCCGTGCTCTGGTCATTGAAGAAGAAGGTCCGGCCTCCCACGGTGAGCTTGTCAATTTCCTCACCGTTGAACTTTACCTTGCCGTCCTCCGTGATTTCCATGCCGGGCATACGCTGCAGCAAGTCCTTGAGCATAGCGTTTGCGCCCACACGGAAGGACGAAGCATTGAATTCCACCGTATCTTTTTTCACCACGATGGGATTGCCCACATCGCTCACCACAGCCGCTGCCAGATAATGCTCATCCACCTGCAGCCGGATGGTGCCCATATCCATCTCCCGTTCCCGGAAAAAGCGTTCCTTCACGAAGGGTTTGTAGCCCATCATCTCCACATGAAAGACATAGCTGCCATAGGGCACCTCTTCCAGTTTGGCCTCGCCTTTGGCATCAGTAAGGGTAAAGTTTGTGATGGTGGTATCCTTTGATGGAATCACATACACCGAAGCAAAGCCAACGGGCTCGTTGGTCAGGGAGTCCAGCACGGTGGCCTTCACGGTTCCCATCCGTTCCTGGAACATATTGTCATTAAGGATGAACACCTGTGCCCGGGCGGAAAAGCCCAGGCACAGGCATAGGGATATGGCGGTAAGATTCTTTTTCATTATTCAGCGCTTACGGAATAGCTACGTCCGTTGATAGTTATTTTCTTTACAGGTTGTCCGTTTACGGTGATGCTGCCGTCTGCTTCAACTTTCACGCCGGGAAGGTCTTTGAGTGACTCAAGCAGGTTGTTTTTTTTCCTTTTTTTGTCTGAATCTGGATGACAGACACGTTATCTCCATACTTTTTTGCCTCCGGAGAATCGTCCTTCAGTACCGTAATGCTTTCTATGTCCAGAGGTGAGATGGCATTGAAAGCCGTTGCTTCGTCATGCCATTCTCCGTCAATCACATACACCACCTTGCGGGGAGAATTGTGAAACTTGAAATCACTGAAATCCGGCATCTTCAGCGAGTCAAGCTGCGGCATCTATATTCTAATAATCTTCATCGTACTCCCCGTATTCGCAGCCGATGTTCTCGGCGTGGATGCGGTCAACGAGAGTGCCGCGCCAGTCGTACAACTGAATTGTGCCTCTACCGTTGCCGCCGTTCCACAGGCGCCTGTGGCGTTTGGCGCCGTCGGGGGACTCGTAATTGACCAGCAGCATATCTTTCTTTTCACATACAACGTCTGTGACCATCCTGCCGGAAGTGCTCCGCTGATCCACATGGGCGCTTAAGCACCTCGCCGGCTCCGGTGTCGTACAAGACAAACGGATAATCCTTGCCGTCTATCCTTACGATCAATCGCCAGTCCTCAAAGTCGGGGTATTTGAGACTTTCAGATTCCGGGAGGCATTCCTGGGTGCCGCGGTAGAGCTCGTGCCAGGTATCCCATTGCTCAGGATTGACATTATAGTCCAGGGCCTTGGCTCCTTCGACTACAATTGTTGCCGGAGTATGGGAATCGTTCTCCATAATAGGGATGCTAACCCTTTGGCTTTCATCCGCAGTGACGCCATAGCAATACTGCCGGTCATTGATATAAACCCGGTAGCGATATTGCTTAAACTGCCGGCCCGGCTCGAATTTGGTGTAATAATCAAACTCGTATGACAATTCCACTTCAAGTGCAGCGCCCTCTTGAGGGATGACGTTGGTAATGCCCTCCGGGGTCATGTGGACATTTCGTAGGATGATTTGATCGGTTTTTTTGCTGGGTGGACAAAAAGTAGGATAGCACGGGCAACAGTCGGGCGCGAGGAGGGCCTTTTCCCGGAGCCCCCCGCAGCGCCCGATCTGTAGCCGCCGGAG
>JAFTDJ010000042.1 GCA_017454265.1 Bacteroidales bacterium
CGGCCTCTCAGGCCATTCCTAACCACATTTTGAGACCCGCAGAAAAAGCATTTTTTTTAGCATATCAATGATAATCTTTGCAAAGATATGTATTTCAATGCATTACTAGGATTCCATCCTACAAAATGTCCAACCCGCCTCGAATTTTATCAGCTCCTCGTCGGCATTTACCAGCTTAAAGGTCTGGGTCATAGGATTGGGCGTATTTATACCCCAGTTTACAGAGACAGATTTTGTAGTGAGGAAGTTGATTTCATAAACCTCAAGGTAATACGAACTGCGGATCTTGGCCTCGGAGGTTTCCTGGGCGGAACTGACTGCGCAAAGGGTAATCAGCGCAACGATTGAAACGATAATTTTTTTTCATAACTGTAATGGTTTTTGCCTATAAGAGCACGTCAGGCAAAAAATCTAACAGCTGAAAAAAATATATAGTCACTTACTTCGCGCGCGAAGACGCAATTCCGCCATGCTTTCGGTCTTCGGGTACAGTATTGCTGCGGTTTCGTCCGTTTTTTGAGTGCGAAGACGCAATTCCGCCATGCTTTCAGTCTTCGGGTACAGTATTGCTGCGGTTTCGTCCGTTTTCTGAGTGCGAAGACGCAATTAACGGCTGTTTTGCCGCATCGCGCAGCGCAAACCGCATTACACTACGCCGCAGTCATTTCTCGCATCAGACGGTCCAACCGATGGACCACTTACACAGGAGCAGGCGGAAAATCTGCTCAGACGGTCCAACCGATGGACCACTTACACAGGAGCAGGCGGAAAATCTGCTCTGACGGTCCAACCGATGGACCACCTACACAGGAACAGGCGGAAAAACGCATCAAAAACGTCAGATTCCAATCAGACGCAGCGCCAGGATTCGGGGTCTCGGAAGCCGAGGAGGAAGGCACGCACGTCCATGCGCTTTTTGCCGCTCAGCTGCAGGTCGAGAATGCTCACGGCACTGCCATCGCCGGCCCCAATGGCCAGATAGGTCTTGCCGTCGCTATAGATTCGCCCGGGCTCAATCTTCTCCACTCCCGGCACAGCGGACATTCTCTCTGCTTTAAAAATCTTCATCGACAGCTGCTTTTCTTTGTTGTCATCCCGACAAGAGATTCCGCCTTCTCGAGCGGCATCGAGAGATCTCTCCGCTCCGCTGCACTCCGGTCGAGATGACAGGGAGAGCTCCGGTCGAGATGACAGGGGGATATTTCCTGCTGCAGTGAGCATAGCGTCACAGGGGGTTTCGGGGGGTACGCCCCCCGTCCCCTGGGGGTGCAGGGGGATAATAGTTCTGCTGCGGAGCAGCTCAGCGAACGCCGCCGGATATGGAGACAAGCCGCGAACCAGATTCACCACCTCGCGGGCCGGGCGCGTCCAGTCTATGTGACACAGCTCCTTGGTGAGTTTGGGCGCAGGCTGCAGAACCTCCGAGCCCTGAACGAAAGAGCGCTGTTGACGAAGTTCCACGTTGTTCTGGACAATAAGGTCCACGGTATCGACAACCACTTTCCGTCCCATCTCCATAAGCTTGTCATGCAAGCTGCCGGCATCGTCTCCCGGCTCAATCAGGCACTCCTCGCGCAGTATGATTCCGCCTGTATCGATGTTCTTGTCTATCATAAAGGTTGTAACACCGGTACGATGTTCACCGTTTATGATGGCCCAGTTTATCGGAGCCGCCCCACGGTACTGCGGCAACAGGGAAGCGTGCAGGTTGAAAGTTCCCAGACGCGGCATAGTCCATACTTCCTCGGGCAACATACGGAACGCAACCACCACGAACAGGTCGGCCTTGAACGCAGCCAGCTGCCGCAGGAACTCCGGGTCGCGCAGCTTGAGCGGCTGGAGCACCGGGATACCATGCGCCACCGCGTACTTCTTCACCGCACTCTCGCTTACCTGCAGTCCGCGGCCGCTGGGCTTGTCGGCAACGGTAACTACTCCGACCACTTTGTAGCCCTTGTTCACGAGCTCGTCAAGAGGAGCCACCGCAAACTCAGGCGTTCCCATATACACGATGCGCGGTTTGTGAAAGAATCCCACCACTGCACTCCAGGCCCTGCGCCAGGTAGATTTAACCGTATCCATATTGAAGAGTTCGGCATCTTTGACTGCCCTGTATGTGAGGTATGCGCCTATCGGAGCAAGTACGTATGCCGCTGCGAATTCACCATGGAATGCAGCTATAGCTCCGTCCTTTGCCAGCTTCTCAGCAGAAATCTGGACAATCCAGTACAACACGAAGAACAGCACGGCGATTATGGCGCTTATTCCAAGTCCGCCTCCCTTCTTTATCATAGCCCCGAGTGGAGCTCCTATAAAGAACAGAATGAAGCAGGCAATGGCCTGGGCGAATTTCTTGAAGAGTTCGATGTCTGTCCTGCGGAGGTAGAACGTAGATTGATAGATATCGTGATTGTAGCTGAGTACGTCTCCGGACATCCTTTCCGCCTCTGTGGAAGCACGGTCGTATGCGGTTTTAACGGCATTGTAACTGTCCCATTTCCACATATTGTCCGATTCGAAGAAAGTAGACAGGTCGGCCCGGCGGGCGGTATCCAGTTGCTGGCGCTCGTGAAAAGCGGAAGACGTGCGCATACGGGCGTAATGATTCTCAAACGCCGAAGCATTCTTGCGTGAGAGCGAATCACTCTGTTCTTTCAACTGGTCCAGGCGCATAGACTTGGCCTGGTCGCCGAATCGGCTGGAATCGGAATGTTCGAAAGAATAATTAGACAAAGGGATGATGAGTTCCTGCCTGGAGAAGTCCACACGGCTCAGGGCCAGAGACGTGTCCCTGTAGGTCATCTCGTTGGTCTCCAGGTAATTTGAGCCGTTGTATAGAGTAAAAGTAAGATAGTCTTTATTTTTAGACATCTTGAGCAGGGCGGAATCGGCCACGATGAGGGAAGTGTTCCCCTTGCGGGCGGTGTGGTCGTAAACCTGCACCTTATACATCATTCCGGATTCGTCGTTCTGGTTTTCAACTCGCAGGACGTAGCCTTCTATGCCCTCATAGAAGGTTCCGGAAGGGATTTTAATGCTTTCCTTAGTGCGGGTGATGTCGTCCCTCAAGGTAAATATCTCGTTGTACGCCTTGGACACCAGATTGTTACCGATGAAAAAGGCCGCTACGCTAATAAGCGCCGCTGCTGCTATGAGGGGTGCGATGAGGCGGCCGAGGGACACTCCCGCGGCCTTGATTGCCATCAGTTCCTTGTTCTCACCCAGCTGCCCCATCACCATCACGGACGAGAGCAGAACGGCCAGGGGCAGTGCCGTGGGAAGTATGGTACAGGCTCCCCACATCATAAACTCCATTATGACCCAAAAGCCCAGACCTTTTCCTACAAGCTCGTCTATGTAGAGCCACAGGAACTGAAGCACAAGGATGAAGAGCACAATCAGCAATATCGCGACGAAAGGTCCGACAAAGGATTTGAGCATGTACTGATCGAGCTTCTTCATCCTGCAATCCTGAAATTATTTGCTTGTGGCCACTTTCACCAGGGCCTCAAGCGCATCCTTAAGTCCTGCAACATTCTTGCCGCCGGCAGTTGCGAGGCCGGGTTGACCGCCGCCGCCGCCCTGTATGAATTTGGCGGCATCGCGGATATCCTTGCCCGCATTGCGGCCTGCGGCCACCAAATCGTCGGAATACATCAGCAGCAGCTGAGGCTTGCCTTCCGCTTCGTAAGCGGCCACAAGAGCAGTGTTCCTAAGCTCCTTCTGCAGGGCGAGCGCAGCATTGCGGAGCATGACCGGCTCGGCGTCGAAGGTCACGGAGGGCGACAGCACTATGAGTTTGATGCCGCCTCGGTCCTCGGCCATGGATGCCAGGCGCTGCGCGAGCTGAGCCGCCTTTGCCCTGGCGAATTCCTCCGCCTGCTTTTTGAAGGTGGCGTTGTCTTCTATCATCTTCTGTATGGCGCCGGCAAGGTCTGGCACATTATTGAAGAAGGAGCGGGCCGTCTTCAGCAGGCCCTGCATGCCCAGAACCATCGTTTCCGCTTCTTCCCCGGTAACTGCCTCGATACGGCGTATGCCCGCCGCGATGGCCGACTCGCTCACTATTTTGAAGAGGCCGATGTTGCCGGTGGCGGATGTGTGGCAGCCGCCGCAGAGCTCCACGCTGGGCCCGAAGCGCACCACGCGGACGCGCTCGCCGTACTTCTCTCCGAACAGCGCCATTGCGCCGAGGCTGCGGGCCTCGTCCATGGTGGCGTCACGTTTCTCGACAAGCTCGAAATTGCTGCGGATCAGTTCGTTGACGCGCTTCTCAACGGCCACTATCTGCTCGTCGCTGAGCTTCTCGAAGTGGGAGAAGTCGAAGCGGAAACCCTTGTCGGATACATAGGAGCCCTTCTGCTCCACGTGGTTTCCGAGTATCTCGCGCAGCGCCCTGTGCATCAGGTGCGTGCAACTGTGGTTATTGGCGATTTTTTGCCTGCGTGCGGCGTCAACTTCGAGCCGGAAGGCGCCCTCGCAGTCCTGCGGCAGGCGCTCTGCGATGTGTATCGTGAGCTCGTTCTCCTTGACGGTGTTGAGTATCTTGACGGTTTCGCCGTCGGCCGCGGTGATGACTCCGGTGTCGCCGACCTCGCCGCCCATCTCGCCGTAAAACGGGGTGCGGTCGAAGACCAGCTGCAGCATCTCCTTGTTCTTCTGGACCACGGTGCGGCTCTTCAGGAGGCGTGCGCCATCGGTGACGGTGCCGTCGTAACCCGTAAACTCGACATCCTCGCCCTCGTGGTACACCGTCCAGTCGCCGAAGGAGTTGGCGGTAGCGTTACGGGCGCGGTCTTTCTGCTGCTGGAGCTCCTTGCCAAAGCCCTCCAGGTCTACGGTATAGCCGCGTTCGGCCGCGATGAGCTCGGTGAGGTCGATGGGGAATCCGAAGGTGTCGTAGAGCTTGAAGGCGTCGGAGCCGGGGATCTGCTTATTGGCGTCATTGCGCTCCATGCAATCGTCCAGCAGCTTGATGCCGCGGTCCAGGGTGCGCAGGAAGGCGAGTTCCTCCTCGCGGATGACGGACTCGATGAGCTTCTGTTGGGCGGGGAGCTCGGGGTAGGCCTCGCCCATGTCGTCCACCAGTTGCTGCACGAGAGTACAGAGGAAAGGCTCGCTGAGGCCGAGGAAAGTGTAGCCGTAGCGCACGGCACGCCGGAGGATGCGGCGGATGACGTAGCCGGCCTTCACGTTGCTGGGGAGCTGGCCGTCGGCGATGGAGAAGCTGATGGCGCGGATATGGTCGGCGATGACGCGCATCGCTACATCAATGTCCTTGCTCTCGCCGTAGCGGTGGCCGCTGAGCTGCCCGATGCGGTTCAGCATACCGGTGAAG
The DNA here is from genome assembly GCA_017454265.1 of Bacteroidales bacterium. GTDB lineage: Bacteria > Bacteroidota > Bacteroidia > Bacteroidales > UBA932 > Cryptobacteroides. Next base: position 5,339 of record JAFTDJ010000042.1, read on the forward strand.
ACGTCGGAGTCGTAGTTGCTGTTCTTGCCCTGGAGCACGGCACAGAGGCGCTCGAAGCCCATTCCGGTGTCGATGTTCTTGGCGGGGAGGGGCTCCAGGTGGCCGTCGGACAGGCGCTGGAACTGCATGAACACGAGGTTCCAGATCTCGATGACGTGGGGGTCGGACTTGTTGACAAGGTCGCGGCCGGGGATGCCGGATGCGGCTTTTTCCTCCGGTGTGCGGATGTCGATGTGCACCTCCGAGCAGGGGCCGCAGGGGCCGGTGTCGCCCATTTCCCAGAAGTTGTCGTGCTTGTTGCCGAGGAGGATATGATCCTCAGGCAAGTGCTTGAGCCAGGCCTGCTTGGCCTCCTCGTCCATGGAGGTGCCGTCCTCTGCTGCGCCTTCGAACACGGTGGCATAGAGGAGGTTCTTGTCTATGCCGTAGACCTCGGTGAGAAGCTCCCAGGCCCAGTCTATGGCCTCGGTCTTGAAGTAATCGCCGAAACTCCAGTTGCCGATCATCTCGAACATGGTGTGGTGGTAGGTGTCGTGGCCTACCTCCTCCAGGTCGTTGTGCTTTCCGCTCACGCGGAGGCACTTCTGGGTATCGGCAGCGCGGTTGAATGCGGTGCTCTTGTTGCCGAGAAAAATGTCCTTGAACTGGTTCATTCCGGCATTGGTAAACATGAGGGTGGGGTCGTTCTTGACCACCATGGGTGCGGAGGGCACAACCGTGTGTCCTTTGGAGGCAAAGAAGTCGAGGAACTTCTGCCGTATTTCTTTCGATGTAAGCATAGCTTACAAAGGTAGTAATTTTTTGTGATACTCGCCACTGACTACAGTGGCGTTACTGATGAACAATTATGATGAAGAACGGGCCTGGCAGCCAAAGTATATATATTTGCAAATAAAATATATATTTTCTACCTTTGTGTCTATGGAAACTGTTCAAAGAAAACTTATCGATCTCCGGGCTCCGGTAGTGAGGGCCATCAGCGCAAAGGCCAAGGCCAAGTCTATGTCGTTCAAGAAGTACGTAGAAAACCTCATTGAGCAGGATGCCGCCACCGGGGGCGGCCTTGCCCTCATCCCGGAAGACGTCACAGACCCGGTTCTCCTGGGTATGGTCGGCATTGCCGCAGGCGGCACGGACTCCGGAAAACCGAACGACCGGCTCGACTACATCCTCTCCAAACTGCACGACCGATGAAGGCTTTCCTGGACACCAACATCTTCCTCAATCCCCTCCTTGCGGAAAGCGAGTGCCACGACTGCCTCAGGGTACTGAACGGTCACAATCAATTCGAGGCCGTCACCAGCTACCTGTCCATGGCCAATATAGCTTACGTCCTCCGTAAACGCGCCGGCAAAGAAAAAGTCGCCCCCACTGTCCGGAATCTTCTGTCGTACATCAGCTCAATAACCAACAGCACAGGCGCGGAATACGAATATGCCTGTCTGATGCGCGGCCCCGACTTCGAAGACATACTCCAGTATGTCAACGCCGCCCTCAACTCCTGCAACCTCCTGATAACCTGCAACAAGCACGACTTCCTGAGAATTGCAGATCCGGACAGCATCCTCCCGTCCCCCGGTCCCAGGATAATAACACCTTCCGAGTTTCTCGCCGAGTTACGGATTACAATCAAATAGGGCCACAGTCGCAAGATGCTCGCGGAGTGCGGCGGCCATGGCGGAAGCCTGCTCCGGACAGCGGTCAAGGACATTCTCCCGCTCGTAGCGGCACTCGTCCCGGCCGGCCATGTCGTATAGCTCCGACGCGGCGCATTCAAGTTCGGGTGTTAGCCATTCGGTGTAGGTCCAGCGGGCATCGCGCACAGTATAGCCGGTGTACTTTATGCCGTCGTGGCTGTGGACTATCTGGCTGAACGCGTACGGGCCGTGGCCGCTCTGCAGCAGGCTTTCGCCTCTCACGCCCTCCGGCACCGGCACGCCGCATGCTTCGCAGAGCGTCGGCATGATATCTACGAAGGACACGGGGGCATCTGCCAACTTAGCCGCTTTCCGTCGGCTCATCCCTTTGGGCAACTTGATGATGAGCGGTGCGTTGCAGGACGATTCGAACTCGGTGGATTTGCACCACAGGCCCTGCTCGCCGTGGTGGTAGCCGTGGTCACCCAGGAACACTATGAGCGTATTGTCGTAGAGGCCGAGTTCCTTGAGGCGCCGGAGTATGCAGCCGACGTTCTCATCGGTGAAAGACGAGCAGGCGTAGTAGCACTTTTTCAGGTACTCCTGCTGCTCAAGAGGGATGGGGCCATCGGATGGAACATCGTTGTACTCAATGAGTTCACGATTGCTGCGGTAGGCCTGATAGGGCGCTCCTACCACGCGGGCGGTATCTATGCTGAGCCGGCGGGGAAGGTACATATCCAGAAAGCGTTGCGGCGCGCACCATGGGAGGTGCGGTTTGTGGAAGCCGACTGCAAAGAAAAACGGCTTGGAAGCGTCGCATAGGGAATCCAGGCGCGCTAGTGCGGCATCGCGTATCTGCACGTCGTAATAAAGACTCTCGTCCAGAGTAGTGAACTCGTTGGATACACTCTTGTAGTCGGTCTTGTTCTCCTCCAGCACGTAGGCCTCGGGGCGAATCTGGGCGTAGAGCAGAGGGGGCAGGCTCCATGACGGGGCATCCAGGTTGTTCTTGGCGCCGTGAAACACCTTTCCGGCAGAAGCCGTGACGTAGCCGGCTTCTCTGAAAGCTTGGGGGAGAGTTACGATATCGGGATTCTTCTTGCGGATCCAGGTATTCAGGCTCAGCACACCGGTCTCGTCGGGGTACATTCCGGTGAGTAGGGACGCCCTGGAGGGACCGCTGACGGCTTGCTGACAGTATGCGCGGGAGTACAGGATACCGTCTTTGGCAAGGCCGTCGAGGGCGGGAGTTATGGCAATGGAGTCTCCGTAGCATGCCATCGCCGGCTTCATGTCGTCCGCCATGAGAAACAGGACGTTATAATGCTCTGCCTGTTTAGATGCGCATGAGGGCAGCACGGCTGCAGCAGCACCCAGCAGAATAAAGTATCGGTTCATAATGTCAGAGAGAATTTCGGATAAGGGTTGCGTCTGCCTGGAGCTGGGCCTGGAGTTCGGAGAGCGAGCCGAAGCGGCGCTCGTCGCGGATGCGCTCATGGAATTCCAGGCTGATGTCGAGGCCGTAGATCATCTCGTCGAAATCCAGGATGTGGGTTTCGATTGTGAGGACCTGCCGATCGCTGACGGTGGGGCGCACTCCGATGTTGGTAAGGCCGGTGTAGAATATAGATTCTTCACTACGCTGCGCTCCGTTCAGAATGACAGAAGTTTTATACACCCCGTTGCGGGGTATCGCCATCAGCGGCTCGTAGAGCTTCATGTTGGCGGTGGGAAAGCCGATGGTCCGGCCAATCTTGTCTCCTGCAACCACTACGCCGTGCAGGCGGTACGGTCTGCCGAGAAGCTTCGCTGCAAGGACCACGTCTCCGGCCTCCAGAGCGGCGCGGATGCGGCTGGAGGAGATTGGGAGGGGGGATTCTTCGCTCCCGCTCAGAATGACAGGCGGCACGATGCGGGCGTCCAGCCCCATGGAGCGGGCGAGCTCCGCAATACCGGAAGGTCCGGTCTGCTCGCGCCCGAAGCGGGTGTCGTATCCGAGCACCAGCTCCGTGCAACCATAATTGCACCTCAGCATGTCTATATACTGCTCCGCCGACATGGCTGCGAACTGCTGCGAAAAAGTCACGGTCTCCACGCGGTCCACCCCGAGCGAACGAAGCAGCTCATAACGCTCAGAGCGCGAGCAGAGGTAACGGAGCGAATCGGCCCCGCTCTGCAGTACGGCTCTCGGGTGAGGCCAGAATGTCACAACAACGCTCTGCTCCCCTCTGGCGCGTGCCTCGGAAAGCAGAGTATCTATAACAAGACGGTGCCCGGGATGGACACCGTCGAAAAAACCGGTGGCGACTACAGCCATTTCACCAGAGGAAAATCCTGGCGGTGGGGCAGGGACGGATTGCTGGGATACATACGGATTCCCACCTGGTACATTCCAGTGCTGTCCGGCTCTATGGTAATGCCGTAACGGGCAATACCATTCTTATAATCCAAGACCTCATACTGCTTGATTTCCTGGATATGCAGGGTGCCTTTGGAATCACTTGTGGCAAGAATCATCTCCACGCCTATGTCTTCCGGCTTGAGGCGCCCAAGGTCGAGCACAACCTCACCCTTGATAGGGTCGTTCTTGGACACTATATAAGAGGCATCGGGCTGCTGGCAGGAGACCACGCGTATGTTGTACCACTCGCCAAGCACTCTCTGTTTCCAAGCGGTTATTTCGCGCGCTTTTTCGTTTCCGTTTGCAGCCAGGGCATTATACCGCTCTGCCTGAGGAATGTAGTATTGGTTGCAGTAGTCGGTGAGCATACGGTTGGTGGTGAAGTTGCTCGCCACCCTCGCTATAGTATTCTTGATGTAGCCGACCCACTCCTTTGAGAGGCCTGTACGGTCGTTGGTGCTGTAATATGCCGGTGCGATTTCGTTCTCGATTGTGGCGTAAATCGTAGCTGCATCCAGCTCGTTCTGATAGTGCTGGTCTTCGTAGGTACGTTCCTGCGGAAGCGCCCATCCGGCGTCTTCCTGATATCCCTCAACCCACCAGCCGTCAAGGACGGAGAAGTGCATCACTCCGTTCATGGCCGCTTTCTCTCCGGACGTTCCGGACGCCTCCAGCGGACGGGTAGGATTGTTGAGCCAAACATCCACTCCCTGCACAAGACGTTTCGCCAAACGTATGTCGTAGCCGGGCACGAATACAATCTTGCCCAGGAAACGGTCCTGCTTGGATATTTCGATAATCTGTTTGATAAGGTCCTGCCCGGCGCCGTCGGCGGGATGGGCCTTGCCGGCAAACACGAACTGCACAGGACGCTCGGGATTATTTACGATGTCCGCAAGACGGTCCAGGTCGCTGAACAGCAGGGTAGCACGCTTGTAGGTCGCAAAGCGGCGGGCGAAGCCGATGGTAAGGATGTCGGGGCGGAAGACCTCGTTGATCTTGACTATCTGACTCGGGGTATAATGGCTGCACAAGGAAGGATCTGAAATGCGCTCGGTAACTGTCTTCACAAGTTCAGCCTTAAGAAGCTTGCGTACGTTCCATATTTCGTCGTCAGCTACTTTGTAAATGCGGTCGAAACAGCTCTTGTCGTAGTGGCCGGTGCGGAATTCGGGGCCGAATACCTTGTAATGTACGGCTTTCCAGTCACGTGCGGCCCAGGTCGCGTAGTGGACGCCGTTAGTTACGTAGCTTATATGGAGTTCCTCAGGCAGGTAGCCCTTGTACATATCCTTGAAGATATCCTGGGACACCTTGCCGTGAAGCATGGAAACGCCGTTTACATTCTGGCTCATGTTAGCGGCCAGCACGCTCATGCTGAATTTTTCGTCGCGGTTCTCGGGGTGAATCTTTCCAAGGCTTAGCATTGTGTCCCAGGAGATGCCGAAGCGTCCGGGATAATGCCCGAGGTATTTACCCAGAAGGCCTTCCTCAAAGGAATCATGACCGGCAGGAACCGGAGTATGGGTTGTAAACAGTCCGCTTGCGCGAATAAGTTCCAAAGCCTCATTGAAACCGAGCTTCTGGTCCTGCATATACTCACGAAGCCTCTCAAGACCGGCGAATGCGGCGTGGCCTTCGTTGTAATGGTAAATGGTGGGGTTGAGCCCAAGCTGGCGAAGGGCGCGTACGCCGCCGATACCCAGCAGGATCTCCTGCTTAAGGCGGTTCTCCCAGTCGCCGCCATAGAGCTGGTGCGTAACCTGGCGGTCTTCAGGAAGGTTGGCCTCGAAGTCGGTATCCAGCAGGTACAGGTCGGTGCGGCCTACGGCTACTTTCCAGATTCGGGCGCTCATCTCGCGGCCGGGAAGGGACATTTTTACCGTCTGCCAGCTGCCGTCTTTTGCAAGCACGGGTTCCGCCGGGATGCGCAGGAAGTCCTGTGCGTCGTATTCGGCCACCTGATTGCCCTGAGGCGTGATGCGCTGGGTAAAATAGCCGTAGCGGTACAGCAAGCCCACCGCCACCAGGTTCACGTTCATATCGGAACTCTCCTTGAGATAGTCTCCGGCAAGAATACCAAGTCCTCCGGAATAAATCTTAAGGGAAGTTTCCAGACCGTACTCCATGCAGAAATAGCCTACTGAAGGCTCCGTGCGCTGTTCTTTGAGCGCCATATACCGGTTGAAGTCTTCCATCACAGCTCCCAGTCGGGAGAGGAAGGAAACGTCCTTGGCCAGTTCCTTGTATCTTTTAAGGCTTACCTTGTCCAAAATTGCCATCGGGTTGTGGCCGGATGTATGCCACAGCTCCGAATCAATGCTTCTGAAAAGCAATTTCGCATCTTCGTTCCAGGACCACCACAGGTTCTTGCACAGGGTCTCAAGTCCTGAAAGCTCTTCCGGCAGGTGACGCGTGACCATCACGCTCTTCCAAGCCGGATCTCCTACTTCAAATCTGTTGTTTTGCATCGTTTACTCGTATTATGAAATCACTGAGCACGTTCATGTAGTTGATGAACGCCTCGTAAGGGGTATCGTAAGGGCTGAAACGTTTGTGAACCTCACCGTCGGAGAAGAACTTTGTGCACATGTAGTACAGGTGGTCGCTCTCCTGCAGGTGACCGAAATCGGACCACAGCTCCGGATCGTTGATTATTGCGAGCTTCTCGGTCTGGCGGTAAAGCTTGTTGTATGCGTCCTGCTGGAGTTCGTTTCCAAGCCAGGCGCTGAGGTCCCGCTCTTCATCGGCCCAGGAAATGGGATCGGGTACGGAAAGTGATCCCACCGGCTTGATGCCGCGCACAGCCTGGGAAGGGGTCACGAATTCCATATCACCGGCAGCAGTCACTGCGGCGGGAAGAGCGCGCATAAAGTCAAAAATACCGCTGTCTTCCTTCTGGTGCTCGCCGAAGGTCTCATAATCCATAAACAGGTTCACGATATCGCCTTCTGCAGCTTTGATCCATCCGGCGAATTTTTCTGCCGTGAGGGGCCACTCGTTCCAAGCTTTTTCAGAGAAACGGAAAGCCACGTCGTCGCTCAGGCCGTAATTGCGAAGCAGCAGACGCAGCTTGGGCTGGGATTCTGCGGTATATATATAGTTGGGGCTCTGCCATCCCATGATATGGCGGGCGCCCTCTGTGAGCATAGTCTTGAATCCGAGGTCATATACCTGTCGGGCGATGGCGTCGGAATAGATAAGCTCGGTATTGCGGAACGTAGTCGGAGCTACTCCGAAGGCGTCCTGTATGTGTGCCTTGTGCTTTTCTACCTGATGTATGAACTCCGAAGGGGCGGCAAGGGACGCAAGCGAATGATAATAGGTCTCGCAAAGGAACTCCACCTTACCGGTATCTGCCAGCTTGCGGAAGCTGTCCAGCACCTCTGGAGCATAGCGGTCGAACTGTTCGAGAGCCGATCCGGAGATGGAAAAAGCCACCTTGAACTTGCCCTTGGACTTGGTGATTGCCTCCAGAAGCAACTCGTTCATAGGAAGATAGCACTTCTGTGCCACACGCTTGAGGATGGTGCGGTTGGCGTAATCGTCGTAATAATGGGAGTCCTTGCCTATATCGAAGAAGCGGTACTGACGGAGTCTTGTAGGCTGATGGACCTGGAAATAAAGGCAGATTGACTTTTTCATATCAGGGATTCGTAAACTTTTTTCAATTTGGCGGTAGCGCCGTTCCATTTGAGTTCGTTCACCTCGTCGTAGCCCTGCTTGGAAGCAAACTCGGTAAGGGCGGGATAAGAGACGAGGGCGTAGATGTCATCGGCCAGTGCATCCACATCCCAGAAATCCACCTTAAGGGCGTATTTCAAGACTTCTGCGGCACCGGACTGGTGGGAAATAATCGAAGGAACCCCGGTACGCATTGCCTCGAGAGGCGAAATTCCGAAGGGCTCGCTGACGGACGGCATGATATACACGTCGGAAAGGGCGAACATCTCCTGCACCTGCTGTCCGCGCAGGAACCCCGTGAAGTGGAAACGGTCCGAGATGCCCAGTCGCGCAACCTGGCGTATGGCGCGGTTCATCATATCGCCGCTGCCGGCCATCACGAATCGCACGTTCCTGGTACGCTTGAGGACCTTGGCCGCCGCCTCGATGAAGTATTCGGGTCCCTTCTGGAAGGTGATACGCCCGAGGAAGGTAACCACCTTGTCCTTGACTCCGCGCTCGACTGTAATGTCTTCGCGTCCGCTGAAATCTACGGCGTTATGTACAGTCACGACCTTTGCCGGATCGATTCCATACTTGTTGATGACTATGTTGCGGGTGAGGTCGCTCACGGTCACGACCCTGTCTGCCGCCATCATTCCGCGGGTCTCTATGTCGAGCACGCGCGTATCGATATGTTTCTCGTCGCCGCGGTCGTAAGAAGTGGCGTGCACATGCACCACAAGAGGCTTGCCCGTAAGCTCCTTGGCGGCTATGCCTGCAAGGTAGGTGAGCCAGTCGTGGGCGTGAATCACGTCGAATTCGTTCACGTGCTCCATCGCTATGGTTCCGCCCACCTGGGCGTAACGCGACACCTCCTCCATGAGGTTGGCGCCGTACTTGCCCGAGAACTTGAACTTCTGGCCGAAACCGACGGAAGTCTGGGTGAGACCTTCCGCCTTCATCTTTTCGATGGCGTCGTAGTATTCGTCGGGGTCTACGTAAGGTACGATATTGGAATCCACATAAAGGAACTTCACCTTGTTGATGAATTCCTCCACGGTGCTGCTCACGTTGCGCACCGCCACGTCGCTCGCATTGAGGATGGTGGTTGCGCTCTGGTCTTCGTCGCCGGAGGCATTGGGCATCACGAACAGGGTCTCCACCCCGTTGTGGGCCAGGCCCTTGACGATGCCCTCGCAGGCCGTACCCAGACCGCCTGCGATGTGGGGAGGAAACTCCCAGCCGAACATTAATACTTTCATACTATTTTACCTCCTTCTGTTTTGCTATCATATCGTCCACGGTAAGCAGGGCCGCCGTACTGAGGGCGGAAGAGATTGCTCCGTGGGGCTCGTGGGGCGGGTCTCCGTCGTATAGTTCGGAGAATGCGCCTACACCGTGCTTGCTGAGGTCCGCCCAAAAGCCTTCCACCAGCCATTCGGCCTTCTTCACAAAGGACGGACCTTTGACCCGGAAGCTCACGTCCACGTACTGCTCGAGCAGGAAGGTGCGGGTGCAGCCCTGATGATATGCGAGATCGCGCTCTGTCTGCGAACCTTCATAGACGCCCTTGTACTTTGGGTCGCGGGGCGAGAGGGTACGTATGCCGCGGGAAGTCACGAGCTCATTGTCCACTACCCTGAGGATATAGGGGACAAGCTCTTCGTCCACCGGGGAATTCTTTACCCAGACGGCGTAGAGCTGGTTGGGGCGCACATCCATATTGCGGCCGAACCCATCTACATAATCGGCGAGATAACCCTTCTCCTCGTCCCAGAAGGTCTCCATAAAACTCCTGCGTACCTGTTCGCGCAGAGGCGCCCACTGCTTTGCGAAAGCGCTGTTGCGAGGGCCGTACTTTTCTTCCATCTCCACTGCGAAGCAGATGGAGTTATACCAGAATGCGTTGGTCTCCACCTGGTATCCGGCCCTTTCGGTCACCGCGCGTCCGCCTATGTATGCGTTCATCCAGGTGAGGGCCACCCCGTCCACCTCGGCCCAGAGCAGGCCGTTGGTATGCATGGCCACCTCCTTGCGCCGGCCGGGCAGGTAACTGTCTATGACGGCGCGTACGATGGTGCCGTATTTCTTCCAGACCTTGGCGGGGTCTGCACCGTAGTCTATGTACGCCTGCAAAGCACTGGCCATATAGAGGGGTGCCTCGACCTGGGTGGTGCGCACGAGCAGCCTCTCCTGCTCCTCGGCTATAAGGTTGTCCAGTATCTCTTCGAAGTGAGAGGGGCTGTGAAGGCCGTGCAATGCAAGGCCGGGAAGGGCCTGGAGCGTTTCCCGGAGAAGGCCGGTGTACATCCAGGAAAGTCCCGCGTTGATCATTTCCACCCCGTTGTGACGGGTTACAAGGGAATCGGCGCAGCACTCCAGCTGGTCACGGTATCCTGTAACCTCCTTCAGCTTGGACTGACAGGACGCATAGGAGCGCTTGAGTGCGGAAGGTGCGACTTCTACCGTAGAGCCGGAGAAGACCACCGAGCCGCCGGGAGCAAGCTTCATGCTGAATATACCGGGGGTGAAAAGGTCTTCCTGGCAGGCATAGCCGCGTCTGAACTCATCGGAATAGGTGATGTTGTTGTTCCAGCACGGCATATGTTTCCACTCCGCCTTGCTGTCGCTGAGCTGAAGGAAGAGGTCGGGGTAATTGGCGTACATGCGGAACGATACGCCGCCGGGCACCTCGAAATACGACGTGTTGGCCTCTTCGTTCTGGTGTGTGAGTTCGTGTATGTTGCGGAACGCCAGGAAAGGCTTCACCAGCAGGGTTACCTTGCCGGGAGCTTTGAGAAGCTCGTATTTCACCAACACCTGATCTTTGTCCAGGGAAAGGATGATGCTCTTGCGAAACGTCACCTCGCCCACCTGGTATGTTATGCTTGGCTCCGGATCTTCTGAAAAATCCACGACATATTTGTGCCCGCGGGGCTCGTAAATATCTCCGTAGCAGTGAATACCCAGGTTGAACTGTTTTCCGTTCACTATCAGGCTCTCGTCGAGCGCAGAGAGAAGCAGGAAACGGTCGCCGCCGAAACGGTCCAGGGTTACTGCAAGCAGACCGTGGTAACGGCGGGTATTGCATGTCACAATGGAGGTGTTGCAGTACGCTCCCGTCTTGTTGGCGCAGATAATCTCGCGTTTGAGCGAGTAAGCCAGGTTCACCAGCTCGTTCTTGTTGAATTTCAAGAATGCCATATCATCCAATCTTTTTCAAAACAATAGCGCACCTGCTGGGCAGGTACATAAAGAGGGTGTGATCGTAGCCCTGGTTGCCGTTGGGCGAGCGCTGCGGCAGCGCCACGTGCTTCTCGTTCTGCTGCAAACGACCGAATCCGCCGAAACGCAACTCGTCGGAATCGAACACCTTCTCATACTCACCCGCAGGGGCCGCAAAACCATAGTCCTGGAAAGAGCCTTGCGGGTTGAAATTCAGCGCAAAGATACAGTTTTCCCTTCGGAAAATCAATATTTGTTTTTGCTCATCGGCAACCAGTAGTTCAGGATAGCCGTCCAGCACCTTTTCTTTCTTCAGGAGGTGCACCATAGCTGCATCGAATTCCTCCAGCCCGTGGTATCGCAGGTCGGGATTGTCTGCAATGGACCAGAGACGGCGTGCGTGCTTGTAAGACCAGCCGTTCCCCTCGCGAGGAAAGTCTATCCACTCCGGATGACCGAATTCGTTGCCCATAAAGTTGAGGTACCCTCCGCCGCAGGTCGCTGCAGTCACAAGACGAATCAGTTTATGCAGGGCGACGGCCCTTTCTACCAGCATATTCTGCTGGTCCTTGCGCATACTGAAGTACATTTCCTTATCTGCCAGGCGGAAGATAATGGTCTTGTCGCCCACCAGGGCCTGGTCGTGGCACTCCGCGTAGCTCACGGTCTTCTCATCTGCGCGCTTGTTGGTAAGCTCCCACCAAATCATTCCGGGAGCCCACTGTTCATCGGAAAGTTCCTTGATCCACTTTATCCAGTGGTCTGCGATACCCATGGCCATACGGAAGTCGAAACCCACGCCCCAGGCCTTGAAAGGTGCGGCGAGCCCCGCCATTCCGCTCACATCCTCCGCTATCGTAATGGCCTTGGGGTTGATTTCGTGTATGAGCATATTGGCAAGCCCAAGGTAGCTGACAGCGTTCTCATCAACTCCCTGGTTGAAGTACACGTCGTAGCTGCCGAAGTCCACTCCGAGCCCGTGGTTCCAGTAGAGCATGCTGGTAACGCCGTCGAAGCGGAAGCCGTCTATGTGGTACTCCTCCATCCAGTACTTACAGTTGGAAAGCAGGAAATACTTTACCTCATCCTTGCCGTAATCGAAGCAGCGTGTACCCCAGGCGGGATGATGCCCGGCCTCCCCGGGATAGAAATAAAGGTCGTCGCGTCCGTCCAGCCGGCCCAGGCCCTCGACCTCGTTGCCCACGGCGTGCGAATGCACTATATCCATAATCACCGCAATGCCGGCGGCGTGCGCATCATCCACCAGCCGCTTGAACTCCTCGGGTGTGCCGAAGCGGGAACTGAGTGCAAAGAAGCTGGATACTTGATAGCCGAAGGAGCCGTAATATGGATGCTCCTGAAGCGCCATAATCTGCAGCACGTCGTAACCCAGCCGCTTTACGCGGGGAAGGACGTTGCGGCGGAACTCATCGAAAGTGGCCACTTTCTCCTCCTCGCCGCTCATTCCGATATGGCATTCGTAGATGAGGGGGTGCGGTCGCGGACCAGGATTCCGGTGCTTCCACACGTAGGGCGTCGGATTCCACACCTGAGCGCAGAAAACCTTTGTCTCCGGATCTTGAACGACGCGGGTGCAATAAGCGGGAATCCGCTCTCCCCCGCCGCCCGGCCACTCTATCCAGAGTTTATACAGGGCCCCGTGGGTGAGGAACATCTCGGGAACGCGAAGTTCCCAGTTGCCTTGCCCCACAGGTGTGAACATATAGTCGGGAGTGCGCTTCCAGTTATTGAAATCACCTATCAGATAGATTCTGGTGGCACTGGGGGCCCACTCGCGAATGACCCAGCCCTGCTCGTCGTTGTGCAGGCCATAATACAGATGATTGTTGGCCACGTCGCTGAGCGACCGGTCGCCAGCAAGCTTGCGCTTGTCGGCCAAGATACGTTCGTGACGGGCGTCTATGGCTCCCCGGAAAGGCTCAAGCCAGGGGTCAGATTCATATATCTTCCTCATTATTGGTTATTTAGTGTTTCAATTTTTTCGTGGGCGGTGCGCAAGTATTTGCGGCATGCTTCTATCAGCTCGCTGCTGCGCCTGATGTATTTGTCTATGTCTTCAAGGCCGGTCGAAGGGTCTTCTACGTGAACTGCTATCTGCTCCAGTTCCGCCATGGCCTTGGTGTAATCGAATTTTTCCATATTCAGTTGATTTCTGTTTCGTTGATGGTACATTTGAGGCTGCCGTCGGGATAAATCACCCGTATCTGTTCTCCGGCCTTGGCATCGGCTGCACGCCTTAGCAGCGCTCCACTGCCGCCTGTCACGAGAGTGTAGCCGCGCTCCAGGAGCAGCCTGGGATTGGCCGCCGTGATGCGGGTTTCCAGCTTGGAAAGGGTGGCGTCCGCGGCGGTGACCAGATGGCTGAAGGCGAAGACTATACGGTGGTGTATCTTGTCCGTGGCCGCAGACTGGGCCGCCAGCTTTCCTGTCAGTGCAAGCCTGATGCGGCCTTCGGCTTTGGCGAGAGCCTGTTCTATCGACGCAATTTTCCCGGAGAAAGCAATCCTGAGGCGGCTCTCAAAGCCGGATATCCGTTCGTCTTCCGCTGCAACGGCATCAATGAAGAGGTCGGCCAGGGCGGTAGGGGTCTTTACCGAGACGTTGGCCACAAGGTCGGCGGCGTGCTCGTCGCGGTCGTGACCGATAGCAGTACAAACGGGAATCGGGCAGCGGGCTATGGCGGCGCAAAGGTCGTAATCGTCGAAGCATGCAAGGTCCAGCGTTGACCCGCCGCCACGAAGGATCAGGATGGCGTCCGGAGGAGATTTCTCGGCACTTCCGTCCTTGTCATTGACACTTCCGTCCTTGTCATTTCGACCGAGCGAAGCGAGTGGAGAAATCTCCTGCAAACACACAATCTTCTCCAGCGCAGCGATAATCGAGAGAGGGGCGCCGTCTCCCTGCATGGTGGCTTCGAACAAGGTGACACTGAAGGCGAAGCCGTATTCGTTCTCCAGAAGATGGCGCCTGAAATCGCCGTACCCGGCGGCATCGGGAGCGGAAATAACGGCAAGCCGGTATGGCAGTCCGGGCAGGGCCAGTTCCTTCTGAAGCTCCAGCAGGCCCTCTTTCTCAAGCCGCTCCAGAGTTCGCCGCCGCCGAAGTTCTGCCTCGCCAAGAGTAGCCCCTACGTCTATCGCGTCCACTATCAGTGAGATGCCGTAAATCTCGCTGTAATTCACGCTGGCCTCAAAAATGAGTGCCACACCGGCCTGCAGGGGCATTCCGGTCTCACGCGCAAAGCGGCCCAGAACGGCATCGGCCTTGTACCGCCAGATTATAGCCCTCACTTTTGCGACGATGCCCCTGGCATCACTCTGACAGAGTTCCAGGTAGCAGTGGCCGTTGGTACGCTGTTGTATGCTGGCAACCTCCGCACGTACGCGCACAATCCCCGGAACGGCATCTTCGATACCTTCCTGTATAATCTGCTGAAGCTCCAGCAGTTCCAGGTAGTCCTGCTCCATCATATTTTTCAAATATAGTTACTCTTGGCGAAAAAAACAATTCCGGAACCCTAAGGTCCAGCTTATCTGGCTCGTAGCAACCCGAGAGCGAACGAGGTCGACAATAATTGCTCCTACCTTGCACACCGATTCCTGCCCTGAGCTCCTCCAAATAGCATTTGACCGTGCGAGGTTGAAGCCCTAGAATCCGACCTCGTTCACTACTTTAGCCTTAAAACGTCTCGAACCTCATTTCGTGCAAGGCCCAAGACACGGGCAAGCTGGGCAACTGTCGTCTTTCTTGTCCTGAAATAATATGGAAGAATCCTGAATTTCTTGTCTTTGGTCAAGGAAGCAACAGGAATCTCAAACCATTTTTTGGAGATGGAGTCAAGCTCATTAAATACTTCTGAGTCTGAAGACATATCAAATGGCTTTTCCTCTAAATTATAACGTGTTTCAGCAATATTCAGAGATCCTATTGTTTTAAGAAAATATGCCTGGTCATTCTCGAAGGCCTGCTCCAGATATGCATGGTCACAGGTATAAAACGGTTCAAGTTCGTTTCTGTCATTAAGCGCCCATGACACTCCTGACAGGTTTTCGCATGTATGCATTATGGCTCTTTTTTCCCTACTTGTGAGCCCGGAAACCGGACGCACGCTCTCCGGCCGTTCCCTGCAGAACATTCCCCGATACCCTGACCACTTATATGTATCAACGTTTTGGCCATTATCCAACGCATTTCTGGGGACATAAGCTAAAGCATTCCTTATATGCATACGGTCTGTCATCATTATTGCTTTTGTCTCAATACCGTGAAGAATCCTCTTTACGCCATAGCACTTACTCAGCCACATGGAAAAGCGCCTCTTTACTTCTTCTCCATAAGCATCTGCATCCTCCTGGCTTGCAGCAAGGATAACCACATGAAAATGGTTCGAGAGGACAGCATAAATTACAGCAATCACATTCCGCGCAAGTGTAGAGAGGAAAATGATTTTTACAAGAGCATCATAATCTGCATCAGACCGACACAAGACAGCGTCTTCCATGCCCTTGAGACATACATGAAAAGGAACAACGCTGCAAAAAACTCCATTGGGTAATACCCGCATTACTTCTATTCTCATAGTTCATTAAGTTTAGTCAATGTCCAAATTTAAGCATTATTTCCTGCATTACAATGCGCGAGGTCGAATATTGTAACGCCCGCCTCGCACGCAAAAAATGCCCCCCAGTACTGCAGGAAGGCATTTGACCGCGCAAGGTCGAAGCCCCAGAATCCGACCTCGCGCACTCTTTTTAAACAACGGAAAATCCGCCGAAAGGCGGAGGCCGCACTGAGGGCTACTTCTGCCTGCAGTATATCTGCACCGGGCAGCCGGTAAGGGAGAAATTCTTGCGCAGCTGATTCTCCAGAAAACGCTTATACGGTTCCTTTATATACTGTGGCAGGTTGCAGAAGAACGCAAATGCCGGAAACTTTGTAGGCAACTGGGTCACATACTTGACCTTCACGTATTTACCCTTCCAGGCAGGAGGCGGAGTTTCCTCAATCAAAGGCAGCAGCACTTCGTTGAGCCGGGCAGTGGGAATCTTCCGGGAATAGTTGGCGTACACCTCTGCAGCTGCGTTCAGCACATCCTGAATACGCTGCATCTTCACAACGGAGGTAAAGACGATGGGCACGTCGTCGAACGGGGCGATACGACTGCGCAGCGCCTCGGTATACTGCTTGAGTGTATTCGAATCCTTGATGAAGAGGTCCCATTTGTTCACCACCAGCACGCAGCCCTTGCGGTTGCGCTGTATCAGCGAAAAAATGTTCATGTCCTGAGCCTCCATCCCGGAGGTGGCGTCTATCATCATGATACACACGTCCGAGTGCTCGATAGCCCGGATGGAACGCATCACAGAATAAAACTCCAGGTCTTCATTCACCTTGGCTTTGCGCCGGATTCCTGCTGTATCCACCAGCATAAACTCGTGCCCGAACTTGTTGTAGTGGGCCTCGATGCTGTCGCGGGTGGTGCCGGCGACAGGGGTGACGATATTGCGTTCTACCCCCAGCAAGGCGTTGGTGAGCGACGACTTTCCCACGTTGGGCTTACCGACTATGGTTATGCGGGGCAGGCCGGCGTACGGATCCTCCTGCTGAGTTTCCTCAGGCAGGGCCGCCACCACGGCGTCAAGCAGATCCCCTGTGCCGCTGCCGTTGGCTGCAGAAATGCTGTACAGCTCACCCAGCCCGAGGGAGTAGAACTGATAGGCGTCATACATCTTTTCTCCCGTATCTACCTTGTTCACACAGAGTACCACAGGTTTACGGGAACGCCGAAGCACATCGGCGATTTCGGCGTCATAGTCGGTGATGCCAGTAGCGGCCTCCACCATGAACAGCACCAGGTCGGCTTCGTCTATGGCTATCTGTACCTGCGAGCGTATGGCGGTCTCGAACACATCGTCCGAATTGCTGGTGTAGCCTCCGGTATCCACTACCGAAAACTCACGGCCGCACCACTCGCAACGGCCGTAATGCCTGTCGCGGGTAACGCCGGCGGTGTCGTCAACTATTGCCTGCCTGGCACCTACCAGGCGGTTGAAAAGGGTGGATTTGCCGACGTTAGGACGTCCTACTATCGCTACGAGACTCATACAGTTTACAATCTTTGCAGGCATCGGACAGTTCTCCGGCACACTGCGGGTGACCTTGCAGGGCGGCATCTTCGTCTTTGAAGCAGCGGATGCCGCGCTTGCGCATTTCTTCGTTTGAACCTACGTCATAGTGGGGGAAGTCCTTGCCGCGGAAAAGAATGTTGAAGCACATCCCCAACACGCCAAGGGCCAGGACCGCCAAAGCCACTATGAAGGTAGCACCCATATCAATAATCGAAATCGATGCTGATAGGTTCGTAGTTGTACACCTTGTCTATGATGCTGGCAAAAACCGGCGCCATGGAGACTATGCGTATCTTGCTGTCCCCTTCCAACTCGGGATGGGGAATGGTATCGGTAATGAAAACCTCCTCGAGTGCGGAGTTGTGTATCTTTTCCAAAGCATTTCCGGACAGGATACCGTGGGTGGCGCAGCAGCGCACACTGGCGGCTCCCTTCTCCTTAAGCACATCGGCCGCCTTGCAGAGCGTCCCGGCAGTGTCTATCATATCGTCCACTATGACGATGTTCTGGCCCTCCACATCGCCTATCGCCTTGATTTCCGCCACCACGTTGGCACGCTCGCGCGTTTTGTGGCAGATGACAACTCCGCACTCGTGCCTTCCGCCGAGAGCTTTGGCGTAGGAATTAGCCCTCTTTGCACCTCCCATGTCGGGAGCGGCAATGGAAAGGTTCTTAAGCTTGAGCTCCTTTATGCAGGGCAGGAATACCTTGCTCGCGTAGATATGGTCCACGGGAATGTCGAAAAAGCCCTGGATCTGGTCTGCGTGCAGGTCGCAGGTCATCACCCGGTCTGCGCCTGCAGCCGTAAGAAGGTTTGCGGTAAGTTTAGCACCGATCGCCACCCTGGGCCTGTCTTTACGGTCCTGGCGGGCCCAGCCATAGTAAGGAATTACGGCTATCACCTTGTCTGCCGATGCACGTTTTGCAGCATCAATGGTGAGCAGAAGTTCCATCAGATTGTCTGCCGGCGGAATGGTGGACTGGATGATGAATACCGTGGCGCCACGGACACTTTCTGCAAAGCAGGGCTGGAACTCTCCGTCGCTGAACGGTGTAACCTGAAGATCTCCGAGGTGTACGGGAGAATCTTCGCCCCTGTGGCACTGGTTCAGCGTTTCAATAACCTTGCAGGCGAAGTCCCTGGAGGCCCTGCAAGCAAAAAGTTCCATACGATGGGTGTGAATCATAAGGCTTTAAGTATTGATGATATGTAGGTGAGAATTTCGTCCCGTCCGGCTCCGGTCTGGGAGCTGCTTACAAACATGGGCGGAAGTTCCTCCCATGTTGCGGAAAGTATTTCTTTGTCCCTGTCTATTTGCCGCTGAAGAGCCACAGGGCCCAGTTTGTCCGACTTTGTGAAAATGATTGCGCAGGGGATGCCGTTTTCTCCAAGCTCCGCCAGGAAATCCATGTCTATGGCGCCTATGTCGTGACGGCTGTCGACCAGAACGAAGAGCAACTGCATCTCCTCGGAATTGTGGATATAGTCGCGTATCACATTGGTAAGCTCCTTGCGCATCTTGTCCGGGAGTTTGGCATAACCATAACCCGGAAGATCCACCAGATACCAGCTGTCGTTGATGAGAAAGTGATTCACCACCTTGGTTTTGCCGGGGGTGGATGAAGTCATGGCCAGTTTACCGTTGCCGGTGAGGGTGTTTATGAGTGAAGACTTACCCACATTGGAACGGCCTATAAAGGCAAATTCCGGCAGTTTCCTCTTCGGCTTCTGCGAAACCCGCACGCTGCTTCCTGCAAATATGGCCTCAGAGATTTTCATTTCCCGCTACTTTTCAGTACAAAGATACAATAATTCAGAATATTTCGCCGAAAAATTTTTCTATGCTTCTTTGCTCCTCTGCGCCGCAGTGGTGGCCACCTTCAAAAAAAGCAGTCCTGAGCTCACCGGAGGCTGCTCCGTCCTCATAAATCCGCCGCATAGCGGAGTAGGCCTCCCGCACTTTTTCCGGAGGGAACAAATGGTCTTCGGTACCGCTCAGGAAGAAAAAGGGTTTGGGCGCAAGAGCATATGCAATGTCCGGGAAGTCGTATTTGTCCCGTAACTGCGGGATAATCATAGAGTAGTCTGACGGAGTCAGCGGTCCGGAGTCTTTGAGCGTCATCCAGCTTACTGCAGCTCCGCAACTTACCTCAGGGCAGAAAGCCGCAAGCAGCCAGGCCCTGTGCGCACCCATGGACCAGCCGAAGCAGCCGACGCCGCTCACATAAGGCAGCGCGCCCAGCAAGCGTGCCGCCGCCGCATCTTCGTTCAGTGTCTGCTCCGCCCAGACGACTCCGCGACGCTGAAGGCTGTCGTACACCGCCCGCTGGCCTTCATAGACTTCCGTCTTGAGGAGTTTCAGGTCTCCGTCCGCACCACCGAATTTTACCTCCGACCACCGTGTGCATGCGGCAGAGCGTCGCGAGCCCCAGTAAAGTGCGTCGGGAACGATGACGACGTAGCCAAGGCTTGCCAGCCTGTCGCCGAAAAACACCCCGTCGAAGCCCCTGCCAACCCATTCGGAGGCTGAGCTTTTAATGTACTCAGGGGCGCTGTCCAGAGGGCGTACCAGCTTCTCCTTGCCAATGTCGAAGCGGGCGCCATGGTCGTGAAGCAGCACAAGACCGGGAGCGGGTTTCCCGGCAGAAGCCCCATGCGGCACGAGCAGGTATGCCTGTACACGCTCCGCGCCCACGGCGGCGTACTCTATCAGGCTACAGCTGTAGCCGCCGCGATCCTCACTCTCCAGTACCTGCACATCCGGCTTAACCGCCTGCCACAGAGGCAATTGCATCTGAAGAAGTATAAGCAGAAGCGCTAGCATGCTACACAAGATCTCCAAGGTCGGCTTCAGACGCGGAAGGGAACCAGGAAACCAGCCTGGCGCGGGCGCGAGCCTTGATTTCAGGAGTGATTGAAGTGGCCACGAAGGCCACTGCCGCCACCAGGGCGGCCCAGTCGTCGGCAAGGCCGGCAAAGGGGATGAAGTCCGGAAGCAGGTCGGACGGGAGAATCAGATAACCAAGTGCCCCGGCAATCACAGCCTTATACTTCTTGGGCGTATCAGGGTCGGTGAGCGTGTAGAACAACACCAGGGCGTAGTAAACGCCTTTCACGCCTACCTTTGCTGCAATTTTCTTAAGCTTGTTCCAGAACTCGTTCTCGGAGAAATGATCTTTGTAACGTACAAGTTCTTCTGACGTAAGGTTCTTGTTTGCCATTGTATAATACCGGTTACTGTAGTGCTGCCATAAATATAAATGCAAATATATACAATTTCGGCTTTCTTCGGTCGATTAGCTTCAGATAAAAACTGAGCGGGCAAAACAACACCCCCCGCGATTAAAAATTATCGAAGATTCTGCAGGAGTTTGTGTCGGTGAGATGCATAATTCCGTGTTTTTGTGCAGGATATTCGCAAGCTATGGCTTCTGGCAGCGACAACTCGTCCACAAAACGGGCATCTCGTGTGGATGGCAATGGGATCTCTCGATAAGGAAGCAACCGGCACACGGAGTTTTACGGGTGAGCCTTTGGCTCTTCATCTGTGTTCCACGACACCAGTCTGCGCAGCTCTCCAAGGTGCGGAGTCATAACTGACCCGGCCGGTAAAAACTGCAGCAGTCTCCCGGATATGCTGCTTCAGGAGCGTGGATTTCCCCACGCCATTGGGACCTTTGATGCCGACAATCCAGGGCTTCCAGTTCCACACACATCTCCCCGGAGAAATTCTTAAGAAAATAACCACCTCCTAGCTCGCTTATAATAACACAGTTACTACCGTGAAACATCCCCCCCGCGCTTCACAGAGCAGGGGGCTTGCAATTCTAACCTAAAACTTATAATGCACTATTGCTGCATTTGCGATGTATCACAACTTACCTCTTCCCAATCCTAAGAATAAGGTTGCGCATTCTGCGTAAACTGCGCAAACGATAATACCCTGTTTGGAACAAGAATCTTTTTTTAGTACATTTGCGAAGATATGAGTTCAAAGGATATAATACAGGGGATTAGGCAGATAGCTCTTCAGGTATTGCCAGAAGGGGCTGATGCCATCCTGTTCGGATCGCGGGCGCGTGGTGATGCGCGAAACGATTCCGACTGGGATATCCTCATCCTTATTTCCGGAGATAAGGCAACAGGAGATGATTTCGACAGCTACGCGTATCCTTTTGTAGAATATGGTTGGTCTGTAGGAGAACAGATAAACCCTTTGATCTATTCATATAAAGACTGGAGCAAACGCAGTATCACCCCATTATATAAGAACATCCAATCTGAAGGGATAAGCCTATGTCATTGACAGAAGAAGAGAGGAAAGCGATCGTTGTATATCGTCTTGAAAAAGCAGAAGATGCTCTCGTGGAAGCAAAAGACTGTGCATCTATGGGGCATTGGACACTTACCGCCAACCGTTTGTACTATACCGCTTACTATGCGGCATCTGCATTACTCGTTAGCGCCGGTTACTCTGCAAAGACACACGAAGGCACTGTGGGCATGATAGGCCAGAATTATGTTCGTACCGGCTCTCTCACTAAAGAAGACGGAGCATTACTGGCCCGTTTGCAGAGCATGAGGCATACGGGCGACTACGATGACTTTATGGATTGGACAAAGGAAGATGTAGAGCCATATATCGAAAAGGTTGAGTCTTTCCTTGAAAAGATAAAAAAGCTTATCTACAGCTAATCTCTGACTATCGTATCAAAAAAATCCGTGTAAAACCGGTTGTGAGTATCTATCCCTAAAAAGGAATAGAATTCCCCGTCGTCGAGTCCGGGCAGGATGTGGCAGTGGCAGTCGAATTCAGGAAGGGTCATTTCTCCAATTCCGGATCGGCGGCAAAGCGGTCAAGAAGCCGCTCAAAAGTATGCATAAGGTCTTCCAGCTCTTCCGCTTTCTCCGTAAGCACAGTCGTAACCCTGCGGAGGCGGTCATACGCCGCACTCATCAGGCTCACACGTGCATCAAGGGCATCACTTTTCATGGCTTTAACGAATCAGCATTATTCAGGATGGCAGCAAAGCCCTTCCAGAGATAATCTATGAGGTCGCGGCTGCTATAGGCTTCCGCCGTGCGCTCGGCAGTGAGGCAGTCGCCGGCATAGCCATGAATCCAGGCGCCTAACTTCGATGCCCTCTCTGCTTTGTAGCCCCTTGCCATCAAGCCGCCGACAAGGCCCGTCAGCACATCGCCGCTGCCGCCTTTGGCCATCCCGGGGTTACCGGTGGTGTTGATGCTGCAGCTTCCGTCTGGAGCGAACACCCGTGTGCGGTATCCTTTGACAATGACAACACTGCCAGTAGCTTCTGACAAATCTTGGACAGCAGCCGCGAGCTCCTCCTCAGAGTCCCAAGACACCAGCCTGCTCAGCTCGCCAAGGTGCGGAGTCATTACTGACCCGCAGGGTATGAGCCGCAGTAGCTCCTGGTTGCCGGCGATAATGTTCAGTGCGTCGGCATCGAGAACCATGGGTACGTTGGCATGGTAAGCCTCTGCTAGCAGCTTCGCGAGGGCAGATACGGTTTCTGGCGCTTGACCGAGGCCAGGGCCGACAGCGATGGTCGAATAACGCGCCAGGGAGGACGGCACCCTTGAGAAGCACTGTCCCGCATCTTCGGATAGCATGACTGACGGGAAGCTATTCACGACGGCCTGCAGTGCCCGTGCCGTAGAGTGTAGCGTCACCAAGCCACAGCCCGACTGCAGTGCTGCACCGGCAGTAAGCACCGCAGCACCCGGCATCGTCTGGCATCCCGCAACGATGAGCAAGTGCCCGTAGTCGCCCTTATGGCTCTCGTTCGGCCGGGGAAGTAAGACCTCTGAAATCATATCACGGCAAAGGTAGCAAGAAAAAACTTTGTAATAGTATCGGAGAAAAGTTGTACATTTGAAACAATAGTCTGTTTATTCACTATGGCATCAACCAATACCCAAAAACAAGCAGCGAAGGCCTTCGTCCAGGAATGGTCCGGCAAGGGCTATGAGAAGGGCGAAACCCAGCGCTTCTGGATAGACCTCCTGCACACCGTCTTCGGCATCGACAACCCCACCAAGATGATGGAGTTTGAGCTGCCGGTCAAGACCATCACCAAGGAGAAAGGCTCCGACTTCATCGACGGCTACATCACGCCCACGAAGGTATTGATTGAGCAGAAGGGTTCTCACGTGGATTTGAGCGCGAAAGCCCGCCAGTCCGATGGCACAGAGCTTACTCCCTACCAGCAGGCCCGCCGCTACGCCGCCGGTCTTCCTGTGTCAATGACGCCTCGTTGGATTGTCGCCTGCAACTTCACCACCTTCGAAGTCCACGACATGGAGCATCCCAACGACGCCCCGGAGATTATCCAGCTGGCCGATTTGGAGAAAGAGTATACGAGGCTGTCATTCCTGGTCGATGACACCAATGTTCACTTGAAGAAAGAACTGGAGGTTTCCATCCAGGCCGGAGAGATTGTCGGAGTATTGTATGACAAGATCCTGGCGCAATACCGTAACCCGGAAAGCGAAGAGACTCAGAAGGCCCTCAACAAACTATGCGTACGCCTGGTGTTCTGCCTCTATGCCGAGGAGGATCAGCAGCCCCCGGCCGATGGCAGACTTCACCTTTCCGTCGATGGTGACGGAGGCCGAGGCAACTCTTTGGATGACGGCACGCATGGTTGTCTACAGTTTTGTCACAGTTATCTGCCCGCTTAGGTTCTGGATCTGCTCAGCACCCTCCGTTGCCAGCCCGATGATGTAGAGGCCGGTATATTTATTGGCAGGGCCATAGTACATCACTACGTTCCCCCATGGCGAGAAGTAAGCAAGGGTGCCTGCAGGGCAGACCCCTTCAATACCTCCATCTGTGGAGAGAGGCGTACCCGGGTAAAAAATCTTCTCGTTGCTGCCGTAATTGCTCACGTCCACCGTAAGGGGGAGTTGGTTGTAGAGAGATTGCGCCACCGGCGTATTGTTGAGCCCGAAAACGACGGTATGGCTCCCGTCCGTAACCTGTATCTGCCTGTCGTATCTATACTTGATGGTTGCGACGTCTGTATCGTATGAAAGAGAGTTTATCTGCTGTCCTATAGTCAACCATATTTCCGTTAAACCCGGATTGTTGTTACAGGACAAGGTGGTTAAGGACATATTAGCACTTACATCAAGCGTTGTAAGGAGATTCCTTCTGCACCAGAGTTCCTTCAGGCCAACGCTATTATGTACATCAAGGCTGGCAATCTTGTTGTTCGTGCACCTGATATAGCGTAACGCAGACATATTGCTGACATCCAATGATGGTATCTGGTTGGATTCGCAATATAAATGAATCAGAGCAGTGTTTTTACTTACGTCTAAGGCGGAAAGAGCGTTGTTGGAGCATTCGAGGTACGTCAATCCCTTGTTCTGGCTGATGTCCAAAGAACTAAGGGCATTGAGCCTAACGGACAGGTATGACAGCGCAGTATTCTTGCTTATATCCAGGGCCTGCAATTGATTATAGTCGCAAATCAGGTCAACTAAGGCTGTGTTGTTGCTGATGTCCAAAGCTTGCAGCAAATTGGAGCTGGCGGCAATTCTAGTCAGCTTCGTGTTCTTGCTCACATCCAGCGATGTAATATGGTTGTCCGGGCAGTGCAAGAACTGCAATGCAGTACAACTTCTGAGGTCCAGGGCGGACAGGGAATTGTTGGCGCAGGACAGGGACACCAGTGCGCTGTTGCCAGTCAGGTCCAGCGCCGTCAGCTGATTGTATGAGCATGATACTGCCTCCAGCTTGCTATGAGGCCCGATGGTAAGTGTGGCAAGCTGGTTGCGTTCGCATGTCAATTCAATTAGCTCCGTATTCTTGCTCACGTCAAGACTGGTCAGTTGATTCCTTTCACAGGATAGTTTGGTAAGCCCGGTAAAGTATTGGATATTCTCCAGTGAGGCAATGCCCTTGTCGGAGCAATCCACCTTGGTCACCGCCTTTGCTTCCTTGTCAGATATCTCACCGTCTCCATCGGCATCGAAATACTGGATGCAGTAGGCTCGGAAGTTGGCATCTTTGAAAAGCATCTTGTACTTGAGGGTGGCATACACAGAATCATAACTGAGCGTTCTGATAGTCTGTCCCAGACTGAGCCATATTTCTGATAAGTACTGATTGGAGCTGCAAGAAAGAGTTCCCAGTGCCAGGTTTTTGCTGACATCAAGTGTGGTAAGCCGGTTTGAACGGCATTGCAACGTATTCAGCGCCGCATTATTACTGACATCCAAAGACTTGAGCTGGTTCGAATCGCAGAACAGGGATCTCAATTCAGTATTTGCGCTTACGTTTAGCGACGTCAGTTTGTTGGTGTTGCACCATAGTGCCCTAAGTTTAAGGTTGTTGCTAAGGTCTAAAGATGTAAGCTGGTTCTCATCACTTTCCAAGTACTCCAGCTCCGCATTCTTGCTTACATCCAATGATGTTATCCCATTATATGAGCAAGCAAAGAAGTTCAGCGCAGTATTATTGCTTATGTCTATCGACGTGAGTTGATTCCCGTTACAGCTGAATTCCACCAACGCTGCATTATTGCTGACGTCGAGGGTGGAAAGGTTGTTGGATTGGCACCTTAAAGTCGTTAACTGAGTGTTGTTTGACAGATCCAGGGAAGACAGCTGGTTCCAGCCGCAAGACAGATTCGAAAGTGCCGTATTGTGGCTGACATCCAACGAGGCTATGCTGTTTTCGCTGCACCACAGGGTATCCAATGATGTGAAATACTGTAGCCCTTCCAAAGAGGAAATCTCTTTCTTGTAACACTTAATTGTGGTTACGGATTCAGCTTCTGCATAGGAAACCACACCGTCACCATTTGCATCAAAGTTCTCCAGGCAGTATGCCTTGAAGTTTGCGTCATTGAAATTCACGATGCCCTTATACTTGATGGTTGCCGTGTTCGAATCGTACTGCAGGGTCCCGATTTCCTGCCCCCACTGCAGCCATATCGCCAACAGGTTCGGGTTGTTGCCGCAATAAAGGAAGGCAAGCGCGGTATTGCCACTCACGTCAAGCGAGGTTAACAGATTATCGTCACACCGCAGACACAGCAAGTTCGTGCAACCTTCTACGTTAAGCTCCGTGAGCTTGTTATAGTTGCAGTACAGTTCCTTTAAAGCTGTGTGGCCGCTGACATCCAGCATGGAGAGGGCGTTGTAGCCGCAGTACAGGTTCTGCAGGACAACGTTGTTGCTGACATCCAAAGCCGAAAGCTGGTTCCCGGGACATCCGAGCGTCGTGAGGGCAGTGTTCTGGCTGACGTCAAGGGCCGTGAGCTTATTGTGTGACACCGTCAACGAAACCAGCTGTTTGTTGTTGTTCACATCGATGGCCGTCAAGCCGCAGCCAAAGCACGAGAGGTTTGTCAGCGCCGTATTCTTGCTGACGTCCAACCCGGTCAGAGGGTTGCCGTCGCATGAAAGCTGTTTCAGTTCCTTATTCTGGCTCACATCCAGAACGGACATGAGGTTGGAGCCGCACCACAAAGTCTTCAACGCAGCGTTGGCACCGACTCCGATGGAATAGAGCCTGTTTTCCTGGCAAAGGAGGGACGTTAGGGATGTGTTCTCGCTCACGTCCAACCTGATGAGGTTGTTTGAATAGCAAGTAAGACTGGTCAGGGCGGTGTTCGCTGATATATCCAGTTCCGTCAGGCGGTTCTTCTCGCAAGACAGGGATTTAAGGGCTTTATTCTGGCTTAAATCCAACTCGGTCAACATACCGGTGCTGTTGCAGCCAGTATCCACGGACCACTCAGAGGATGATGAACCATAGCACCAAAGGTTCTTAAGGTTCACGAAATGCTCTATGCCGGACAGGGACTCAATGTCGTCCGTACATACGGTGATGGTTTCAACGGCCTCCGCTTCGGCAACGGAGATTTCTCCGTCCTTGTTGGTGTCGAAATTCTCCACGCAGTATGCCTTGAAGTTCTGGTCTTCGAAGGCCACATTATCCCCGGGCGGAATAGTAAAGGATACTTCCACTGGGGCAAATGCGTTCCGCACACTCCTTGATACCGTCCGGCTCGTGGACGTAGTCTTCTCCATCGACCAAAGGTCGGTGTTGATTACTTTGAAGCTTAGCCCCTGACTGAATGTCATCGGCGGGACGACGAACCAGAACTCCGTAGCCTGTTCGGCCGTCTTGCCAAGTTCTACACCTTCGCCGCAGTCCAGCGTGATTGTCTTCTTGGCATCCGGTAGAGCCATTACATACGGAACTCCATCTGTAAAAAATGCCGTAGACCTTCCGGAGATCTGTTCGCCGGAGTTTCCTGACAGGATGATTGACTTTACGGATCCTTCCCCATAAAGACGGAGGACTATATAGCCGCAGAGGTTCTTGAAAGGAAGGAAGTTATTATTGGCGACGGCAAGCATGGTGTTTGCCCCCAGGCCGTAGCTGTTCGCGGCGTACAGCTGTACATCGGGCAGTGTCAGGGTGAAGTGACCGTACGTTGAGCAGTATGTATCAGCCCGGTATGGATACGCGGCATAAGTGGCGGGAATGTCGGAGCCGGAATGCTCTTCCTGGCTTACCTTGGCGAAGGTCCCTTCCGTGTCGCCGGTGTTTCCCTCGAACTTGTATTCCTCGTTGTAGGTCGAAGTGAAAATGCTGATTTCGTCACCTGCCGTCCAGTGAGTGTTAAGCCCCTTGTCGACATATACTTTGGATTTGGGATTTTCAAAACCTGCGGTATAGACATCGTTTAAACGGATGTCGACCGTATCATCACCTAGCTCACTAACTGAGCAGGCGGCAAGCAGCAGGACTGCTGATAAACAAGCAAACTTCTTCATAGCCTAGTCCTCCCAAGTCCATTCATCGCCATCATTTACTCCTTCCAGGGGTGACTCGGCTATTAAACAATCGTAATCCGCAGCAAGCAATTCCGCTTCCGGGGAGAGGTAAGTCGTTTTCGACGGGTTGTGCCTGATAATCTCCATATTACATGCGTGCAGTCATCCCGGTAAAGATAGCTAATAATTTCGTGTTTATAAATAGCAAAAGCACATTATTTTACAGACGCCACAAAACAACACCCCCCGCGCTTTACAGAGCAGGGGGCTTGCAATTCTAACCTATTATTGGAACTCATTTCCGCAGCTCGCATAAAATCAATTAGTTACAAGGTTTTTGGCTTTTGTTTTGCAAAGATATTTCGAAGATTTTGCAGAAAAGATGTCTTTGAAAACAAGTCGATTTATCAACTGTAGTTACAAAACAATGGTACGTTTGTCAAAATGAATGAAATACATTACCTTTGCATTGAATGGATATTGATAAGGTAAAATACTGGACAGAGCTTTCCGATTACGATTGGGATACAGCTGAAGCAATGCTACGTACGCATCGCTGGCTCTATGTTGGCTATATGTGTCACCAATGCCTGGAAAAGATTTTCAAAGCCTATTGGAGCATGAAGAAAGAAGAGCCTGCCCCCTATTCGCACAACTTGATCAATCTGGCTCAAAGCTGCGGGCTTGGACAGTTGCTGGATGGTAATCAGAAGGCTTTTGTTAGTGAAATGATGCCGCTTAATATTGAGGCTCGCTATCCTTCGTATAAACAAGCCATTGGAGAGTCTTTATCAGAAGACCGCTGCAAGGAGCTTCTGCAAAAGACCAAAGAACTGCAATTATGGGTAAAAACGAAGTTATAGATGTTGTACGCCAGTACAAGGATTTGGTGGTCTCTGCTATGGGGCCTGCCAAGGTGTATCTGTACGGCTCCTATAGCAAAGGAACCGCCCATGAAGGAAGCGATATAGATGTGGCCATCGTCGTTCCTGAGGTTAAGGACGATTTTCTGAAAGCTTCCTCGCTCCTATGGTCTCTGACTTGGGATGTCAATACCCTGATAGAGCCTGTCCTCATCGACGCTCGTTATCCGTCACCCTTGTATGACGACATCCTTGCTTCCGGTGTAGCTATTTAGACTCTCTTCCGGGCAGGATGTGGCAGTGGCAGTCGAATTCAGGAAGGGTCATTTCTCCAATTCCGGATCAGCGGCAAAGCGGTCAAGAAGCCGCTCAAAAGTATGCATAAGGTCTTCCAGCTCTTCCGCTTTCTCCGTAAGCACAGTCGTAACCCTGCGGAGGCGGTCATACGCCGCACTCATCAGGTTCACACGTGCATCAAGGGCATTACTTTTCATTGTATTATTGCTATATATGGCTGTTTTACCACACCTTTGCAGATTCATACAGCACCTTCTTTTCTTTCTGAATCTCGTTTCCTCGAGCTATTGCCTTGGCAGATTCTTCTGTTTTTCCCAAAGATGAATAAATAGATATTACGTAGTTAAAAGGCTATGGGCGATTTTATCATCACTCCATAGAGTTAACAAAAATAAAAAAACTTCTGAAACAAATTGTTGCTAGTTGTATCTTTTTAAGATATAGTCTTCTCCTCATTCGTTTTAGGGGCGTGGTAGTAATTATTCGGCATCTGTTTTAGCCTCACTGAAAGACTAAGAAGCTTGACACGCAGAAACAATTTACTCTACCGGCCAGATTCCTCTACTAAGTTATCTCCCTTCTCCTTGCGCTCGCCTAAATAAGCGTACAACGTAGTCCGCCCCACCCCGGTTCTCTCCTTGATTTCCTTAACGGTGTACTGCTTGCTGTCATACATGGCCATAGCGTCTTTGATGGCCGCGGCATCTTTCTTGGGACGGCCACCGACACGGCCACGAGCACGGGCTGCAGCGAGGTTTTGCTCGGCAGTGGAGCAGCTGGCAACAACTACCCTCATCCAAAGAATGAAGGAAGTTGTTCTAAAAACAGTGGTTTAACGCACGAGTCAGGGCTGTTTAATACAGGAAGCCAAAAAGCCAGAGAGGTATTTTATTTCCACGGCCGAACTCTACGTCGTCTATGGCGAGGAAACTGTTTTCGATGTCCTTGATTTGGTCAAAGCTCTTTCCGGCTCCTCCCAC
>JAFTDJ010000003.1 GCA_017454265.1 Bacteroidales bacterium
ACCCGGACCTTGTCCTAAGCCCGTGCCCCGTCATTATATAATTAACCGCTCTTCGGCCCTGTGGAAGCGCCTGAGCGCCTCTTCCCGGCCTATGAACCGCATTATATCAGCTATTCCGAGTCCGCTTCCCGAGCCCGTGAGAGCAAGGCGGATACAGTTCATTACCTTGCCCATAGGCCATTCCCTGGCGCGAATGTAATCTTCCATCTCTTCTGCCGATCCCGTGGAGGCAAGCGCCTCGCGGGCCATAGTCACATTCTCTGCCTTCCAGAATTTGGCCGCATCCTTTTCGGTATAGTTTTCAGGAGCTTTGAACAGATACCAGGCAATCTCCCAGAAGTCCGATACGAAAGTCGCACGCTCCTTGATGAGGGCGACTATTTCGCGAACCGTATTCTCATCCGTTTCTACTCCTTTGTCTTTAAGTTCGGGCATCCAGAGCGCGGCGAGTGAGGCGTCTGAATGCATGCGCAGGTATTCACGGTTGAACCACTTTGCTTTCTCAGGGTTGAACTTAGCACCGGCCTTTCCCACCTTTTCCAGGGAGAATGCCTGTATCAGTTCGTCCATGCTGAAGATTTCCTGCTCGGTCCCCGGGTTCCACCCCAGCATGGCCAGCAGGTTCACGAAGGCATCAGGGAAATAGCCGTCTTCCCGGTAGCCGCGGGAGACCTGCCCGTCCGGTGCGGTCCACTGCAGCGGAAACACCGGGAAGCCCATTTTGTCTCCGTCGCGTTTGCTCAGTTTGCCGTTGCCTACCGGTTTGAGCAGCAGGGGAAGGTGTGCAAAGCGGGGACGTTCCCATCCGAATGCCCGGTACAACAGGAAGTGAAGCGGAAGAGACGGCAGCCACTCTTCTCCCCTGATTACATCCGTAATCTCCATAAGATGGTCGTCCACTATGTTTGCAAGGTGGTAGGTCGGCAGTTCGTCGGCACGCTTCCAGAGCACTTTGTCGTCCAGCGTAGAGGTGTTGACTTCAATGTGTCCGCGTATCTCGTCGTCCATCTGTACGAGTTCGTCTTCCGGCATACGGAAGCGGACTGTCCAGTCCGTGCGTTCAGCAAGCAGCCGCTCCACCTCGGCCGGAGCCAGGGTGAGGGAGTTGCGCAGAGATCTGCGTGTGAGGGCGTTGTAGATGAAGGTCTGACCTGCCCCTTCTGCTGCGGCGCGCTGCTTCTCCAGCTCCTCTGCGGTGTCGAAGGCATAGTATGCGTATCCTCCCGCCACCAGTTGCTCGGCATATTTGCGATAAATGCCGCGTCTCTGTGACTGACGGTAGGGTGCGTGCGGATTGCGTTCGTCGGCCTTCTCGGCTACACGTCCGTTCTCGTCCAGTCCTTCGTCGGGTACTATGCCGCACCAACGCAGCGACTCTATGATATATTCCTCCGCACCGGGAACGAAACGGTGGGAGTCAGTGTCTTCTATGCGGAGTATGAAATCTCCTCCGTTCTTCTTGGCTATCAAATAGTTATACAGTGCAGTACGCACCCCTCCCATATGCAGGGGGCCGGTTGGCGAAGGTGCAAATCTTACTCTTGTCTTTTTCATTGTCTTCTGATTGCCGGGATGTTTTCTAAGTCTGAGAAAGCCTGCGCATCGGAAACCAGCAGTGCGGGTTTCTTGTCGGGGTCGAAGCGGAAGAGGCGCAGGTTGTCGGTAGAACTGTAACCTATGCGGGAACCCTGGCTGTCTTCTTCCAGTACCAGGCCGCTGGTGTGTGCAGATTCGTTTTTGTCGTATGTAAAGTTTCGGGTAATCATTATGTAATTGCCCATATCCCTGCGGGTGCCTACGATATCTATGAATCTCAGGCCAGTCACTATGGACGTTATGTGAATATGGTCTCCTACATTGGGATCTTCATCCCAGATCAATCCGCGTTTGAAACTGTTCGCTCCGCCGGTATATTCGTCTATAAGCCTGTTTATCTCGGACATATCATCCATCGTAAGGCCCTGGTCGTTCTTGCCTCCTGTAATGTTTACCAGTACGTTCTTTGCAGTCTTGAGGTTGAAGTCGTTCAGCAGGGGAGACTCGAACGCCTGACGTACCGCGTCCTTCACCCTGTCCGGACCGCTGCCTTCGCCGTAGCCCATAAGAGCCATTCCGCTGTCTTTCATCATGGTCACTACGTCCTCGAAGTCCACGTTGATATATCCCGGTTTCTGGATAATCTCTATAATACCCTTCACGGCGGTGGTAAGCACCTCGTCAGCTTTGGGAAAAGCGTCGTGAGTGAGCTGCCCGCCAAAGTGGTCGTACAGTTTTTCGTTGTTGATGATGAGCAGTGAATCGACGTTTTTCTCCAGCTCCTGAATGCCGTCAATGGCCCTGGACATTGCCCTGTCACCCTCGTTTTTGAAGGGAAGCGTAACCACGGCAACAGTAAGGATGCCTTTTTCCTTGGCCATCTTGGCAATGACCGGGGTGGCGCCGGTACCTGTGCCACCACCCATGCCGGCGGTGATGAACAGCATCTTTGTTCCGCTGTCTATAATCTTGTTTTCGATTTCGCTCTGGCTGTCGATTGCCGCATTGCGCCCCTTGATCGGATTGGTGCCTGCGCCAAGTCCTGCACCCATCTGTATCTTCACCGGAACCGGACTGCGCTCAAGGGCCTGAGAGTCCGTGTTGCATACTATGTAACTGCAGCCCTCTATACCTGTACGGTACATATAGGAAACAGCGTTGCATCCGCCGCCCCCTACTCCTATGACCTTGATAATCTGGTCTGAGCGCTTCCAGTCGTTGGGAACCGTGGTTTCCAGGTCTATATTGAAATCTTCGAACATATCCTACTGTTGCTTTTCTTCGTTGTTGCCCATATCGTCATACAGCCCTGCGAGCGTGCCTTCGAATCCTTTTTCAAGCACATTGCTGACTTTTTTCCAGAAAATTGTGAATCCGCCATCCTTCTCGGGCTTGTTTGGTTTGGCAGGCTTCTCTTTCTTCGGCTTCTTCGGCCTCTCCGGTTTAACGGGCGGCCTTTTTTCTATTTCGTCGTCATCGAACAAGGTGTCTCTTACCGGAGGCTCGTCCTTGATTTCCACTACATTCACAGGAACGGTTTCTTCCTCTTCCTCTTCTGCTTCAGCAGTTACTTCTTCAGTGCAGTTGAGGTAAGGGTCCGTGACGGCTTCCAGAACGAGTCCTACAGAGGTCGCCGCTTCTACTTCGCCTATCCCCGGACAACCGTCCGAACCGAATTTCCTTGCAAGCGGATAGCCCACTCTCACATTGTAGCCCGACATTTCCTTTATAAGGGTGCAGAGGTTGGGCAGATTGGCTGTACCGCCGGTGAGCACGATGCCGCAGCGCAGACGGTCTGCAAACCCGCTCTCCTGGATCTGGTACAGCAAGGCTTCCACTATTTCCCTGCAGCGGCTGTTGATGATTTCCGACAGGTATTTGATGGGCAGATTCTCAAAACTGCCGTTTTCCTCATCGTTGATCTGCAGGATCTTGTCCCCCATGTTCTGGAGCCTCTCTGGCATGCAGGCTCCGAATGCCAGCTTTATGTTTTCTGCAAGAGTATCGTCGAAAGCACATTCCAGGCGAATGTCGGTAGTTACATTCTTGCCGCCGAAGGGGATGTATGAGAAGAAGCGCATTATTCCTCCCTGGTATATCGCCAGCGAAGAAACGCCGGCTCCGATTTCCATCAGGGCCACGCCGTTGGTCATCTCGTCATTCTTAAGGACTGCGTTGCCCACAGCTGCAGGTGTAAATATGGGCTGAGCCAGGGCTACACCGGCGTCGTTGAGCATAATGTCTATATTGTGTGCAGCCTTCTTCTTGCCTACGAAAATCTTGAAATTGCCCGAGAGCTTGTCGCTGGTGGTGCCGACGACGTCTTCCTCGCTGCCTATCACGTCGTCTGTGGAGAACGACTGCGGCACTGCTCCGTAAATCATTTCTGAATTGCTGTCGCTGAGCGGATAAGTGTCCAGAGCGATGTTTTTGAGGGCGTTGATTTCGTCTTGCTCAATCAGGGCTGATGGAACGCTGCGCACAATCTCTGCGCTGGCGGTTTCCTGACGGACTCCGTAGCGTGGAAGGCCTACTACAACCTGCATGATCTTTATCTGCAGCTCATCTTCGGCCTCGGCAATGGCTGCACGCAGCGGCACGGCCGCCCTGCGGGGGTTGAACACGCAGTTGTAGCGCATTCCGTCCGACGGCCTTTCCTTGTAGTAGATGATTTGCACATTGTCTCCCAGCACTTTAGCTACGCATAGTGCCAGTTTGGACGTGCCTAGATCTACTGTCGCTATATATCTTTCCTGCATATTATTTGTTTATTGTATTTCAAATTCACGCTCTTGTAGTAGCCTTCGCCCTTTGCCGGGAGAATATGACTGAAGTATTTGTCCATACGGGCGAATTTTCCGTCAAGCTTGTCCGGATAACCCAGGATGAAGCGTTCCTTGCCTGAATTGACCCTCAGTTCAAGGTCTCCCCGGGAATTCACGCTTATGCCGCTCACCCGCTCTCTCCACTTCTTGGAACCCTGTATGTAATTGACCAGGCTTATCACACCCCTGGCCCAGGCCTCTCCGGATTCGCTTTCAAGAGAAGGAATGGTACCCTCAATCACAGGCACGTCGGCCGTATAGCTGCTGTGGAGAGGGAATACAAAGCCTTCCTTGTCTACGTAAAATCCTTTGTCTCCACGCTGGAAGCGCAGTACCGGTTGCCGCTGCTGTATGCTTATGTGGAGTATTCCGTCGTTTGTTGTCCATGCTTCGCTCTTGAGTACCACCCCTTTCTCTTCCAGCATCTTCTCCAGGCGATAAAGGTCCAGGCTGTCCAGCCGTACACCTATGTATGTGCCGTATTTCTTGTCTACGAACCCCTTGATATCCTCATCGGTAACGAATTCGTACTTGTCCTTTATCTGTACGTCAAGGCCGTCGCACAGTATGGCTCTGCGCTCACTGCGGGCACAGCTTCCCAGCAGGCCGAAACCGGCGAGGAGCAGGGCGGCGGCGCTGCATACGACAATTATGCGTGGACTAATCTTCATCAGCGTGAGTTCAACAGTTGTTCTATCGGTTCTATGTATCTGTCTATATTGCCGGCGCCGAAGGTTGCAAGCACGTCCAGCTCTTCCCCGGCCAGTACATCCATGAGTTCTTCTTTGCGTATCAGCATCTTGCGGGGGGCGGTCACGTCTTTGAAAATAAGCTCTGAAGTGACACCCGGGATGGGCTCTTCACGTGCAGGATAAATATCCAGCAGGATAAGGCAGTCCAGCGCGCTGAGCGCTTCTGCGAATTCGTGTGCGAAATCCCTGGTGCGGGTGTACAGATGCGGCTGGAACACTCCGGTAATCTTCCGCCCGGGGAATATGCCGCGCAGCGACGAAATCGCGCTTGCAAGCTCCGCCGGATGGTGTGCGTAATCGTCGATATATGTGAGCCCCGGTTTGCTGACGTGTTCGTCCAGCCTCCGGCGGGCCCCTGTGAAGCTGCCGATTGCCGCCCGGACCCGCTGCGGATCCACTCCGTATTGCAGGCACACGGCTGCCGCTGCGATGCTGTTCTCGACGTTTACCCACCCGAGGGCGCCGACGCGTATGTCCTTGAGCACGCCTCCGGGATGCACGAGGTCGAAGATGTAGTGCCCGTCGGCTTGCAGGCGCAGGTTCCCGCCGTGGAAGTCGGCTGCCGCATCGTCGAAGTGATAACTAAGTATGCGCGCGCTCACCTGATCCTGGCTGATCGGCAGGCCATATTTGAGGATCAGCGTATCGCTTACCTGGGAGGCAAACGCCCTGAAGGCCTCCTGTACGTGCTGGAGATCACCGTAGATGTCCAGATGGTCGGCATCCATTGCGGTGATTACTGCAATCTGAGGGTGCAGCTGGAGGAACGAACGGTCGAATTCGTCTGCTTCGGCAACTACCGTGGGGGTGCTGCTCATCAGCAGGTTGGTTCCGTAGTTCTTTGAAATGCCGCCCAGGAATGCGGAACATCCCGCTCCGGACTCGGTAAGTATGTGTGCCACAAGGGTTGAGGTCGTAGTCTTGCCGTGTGTGCCGGCTACCGCGAGACAGGTCTGCCCCTTGGTGATTTCTCCAAGGGCGAGGGAACGTTTCACTACTCTGTATCCATGTTCACGCACGAACACCAGTTCTTTCAGGTCTGCCGGTACGGCGGGGGTGTAAATGACGAGCGTGGAGCCGGCATCCGCGGGTATGCGCGTGCAGTCATCCTCGAAATGTACGGATATGCCTTCTGCTTCCAGGCTGGCGGTAAGAGGGGAGGGCGTGCGGTCGTAACCGCTCACCTCCAGCCCGCGGAATTTGTACCAGCGGGCAATAGCGCTCATTCCTATGCCGCCTATTCCGATGAAATAGACGTATTTGAGTTTACTTTCCCCCATTCTCCAAGAGTTTGTATATTTCTTCAACTATTGTGTGTGCGGCATCAGGCAAGGCCATGGCCGCTGCATTCTTCTCAAGTTCTGATATCCTTTCTGTATTATTGACAAGTTCCAGGGCCTCCGGAAGCAGTTTTTCGCAGGCTTCGTCGTCACGAATCATTACTGCGGCGTTCTTGCGTACAAGAGCCATGGCATTGTGCGTCTGATGGTCTTCAGCTACGTTTGGCGAAGGCACGAATATGGCCGCTTTTGCCGTAGCGCATATCTCGGAAACGGACGATGCACCGCTGCGGCTGATGATCAGGTCTGCAACTGCGTAGGCAAGGTCCATCCTGGCTATGAAATCCGTATAATGTACAGACGGCATCTCACGACCCGCCATAAAGCTGTCTATGCCTTTCTTGTAATATTTGCCGCACTGCCACAGAATCTCCACATTCTCTCCTCCCCGGCCTCCTTCTTCTATCCAGGACTTGACGGCCTGGTTGAGAGTGCCGCTTCCAAGGCTTCCGCCTACTATCAGGATATGCTTTTTCTCCGGCGAGAAACCGTAAAATGCCAGCCCTTCTTCCCGTTCAGCTGCACTGTAGGGGTGCATGGACGGACGTATCGGGTTGCCGCTCATCACAATTTTTTCTGCCGGGAAGAACCTCTCCATCCCTTCGTAAGCCACGCAAATTTTCTGGACTTTGGAGCCAAGCATTTTGTTGGTGAGACCTGCAAAACCGTTTTGTTCCTGAATGAGAGCGGGGATGCCCGTGCGCACGGCAGCCATCAGCAGGGGCGCGCTGGCGTATCCGCCAACACCCACGGCAATATCCGGATTGAACTCCTTTATAATCTTGCGGGCCTTGCGAATACTGCTCAAGAACTTGGCAGGTACCATGATGTCCCCTGCAATGTTGCGAAGCGTCATCTTCCGTTGCAGACCGGTGATGGGGAGACCGATGATGCGGAATCCTTCGGCAGGCACCTTCTCCATTTCCATCTTGCCCTCGGCTCCCACGAAGAGAATCTCGGTGTCCGGATTCACCTTCTTCAGTTCCTTGGCAATGGAAACGGCGGGGAAGATGTGCCCTCCGGTGCCGCCACCGCTGATAATTACCCTGATTTTTTTATATTCCATAATCGTCGAATTCATCGTTTACCATCTCATCTTCTTCCTGAATCTCCGGTTGTTCTTCGGGCTCTTCCGGAATGTCCATGGGTTTTCCGCTCTCGAAGTCGTCCAGATCCTGCAGTCCGGTGCTTACATTCTCCTTGAGTTGCAGCAGAGGCTTTGCATCGCGCTGCTCCTTCTCTATTCTCCGCTGAGCTATCCTGCTGAAAGACAGGATGATGCCGAATGCAAGGCTAAAGCATAGGAAAGCGCTGTTTCCGTGACTGATCAGCGGCAGGGTCTGTCCTGTCATAGGTCCTATGTCGGCGTTTACGAACATATGCAGGAAGGCCTGCCCGGTAATAAGCATACACAATCCTGAAACTGAAATCTTGGCGTACAGGTCTTTGCCGCAGTTGCGCACAATAATTGACCCTCTGGCCATCAGCGATACATACAAAAACATGATAATGAGTGCGCCCCAGAGTCCGTATTCCTCTATGATGAAGCTGAACATATAGTCTTCCGATATGTCCGGTACCACATATCTCTGGGTGCTCTGGCCGGGCCCCTTGCCTAGGATCCCGCCCTCCTTGATAGCTATTTTGGCGCTGTATGGCTGGCGAATCTTGTCCAGAGCCTTGTAATATTCTTCGGAGCCCTCCCTGGCGTCTATTACCTGCTGCTCCCAGTCCTCTCCCTCGGAGATGCGGCTGAGGGCTGTTCCGATTCGTCCGAACGCCTTGTGTCCGCTGATTTCGTAAATGCCCCAGCATCCACCGATTATTACCACGGCTGCGGCGCCCAGAAGTGCCATGTCCCTTATGTTGCCGCCTCCAAGCAGGATCACGATAAACATAATGCCGCCGATGAAAAGCGCTGCGGAGTTGGAGCCGGGAATAATCATCAGCAGGATTATGAGAAATGGAGCGTATATGTACAGTATTTTTTTCCAGATGGCCTTCCGTGGACCCTTCAGCTCGCCTTTCTTGAAAGCGTCCATAGCCCAAGCCAGGTAAAGCACCATTGCCACTTTCACCACCTCGAATACGTGAACCTGCACACCGGCAATCTGCAGGATGCGGCGGGCTCCGTTGAGTTCGATGGAACGGAGGATGCCCGTATCTATCTTGGAGAGGAGCAGGGCCAGGAGACCGAACGATACCAGGAAGCCCCATTGTGACAGCCAGCGGAAAATCTTGATATTCTTTATGTTGTAGCAGACTATGATAAGCACAAGCCCGGCGGCCACTATGAAGAGCTGGCTCTTCACGATGTCCAGGCGGGTCTGGCTGCCTTCGAGCAGGCGGGAGCTTGAGGAAAAGATGCAGACGATGGAAACCAGAATCAGCATAAGCGCAATGATCCATACCACCTTGTCTCCCTCAATGCGGTCGAAGAAATTCCAGACTGTGCGTTTCTTTGAAGTCATCCTACAGTCTCCTTACGGCATTCTTGAATTTGGTCCCACGGTCTTCGTAATTCTGGAACAGGTCGAAACTGGCGCAGCAGGGGCTCAGCAGTACCACGTCACCGGGAGCGGCGAGCCTGCTGGATACCTGTACGGCTTCTTCTGCGCTCATCGTATCCACTATCCTGTCTTCTCCGACTATATTTGCGAAAGCAGCGTGTATTTTGCTGTTGTCCACCCCGAGGCACACGATTGCGCGGACTTTCTGGCGTACCAGGTCGTTGAGAACGCTGTAGTCGTTGCCTTTGTCGGTGCCGCCAACTATCCAGACCACAGGCTTGGTCTGGCACTCAAGAGCGTACCAGGCGGAGTCGACGTTGGTGGCCTTGGAATCGTTGATGTACATTACGTCGCGTACGCTGAGGACTGGCTCGAGCCTGTGCTCGATGGGGGAGAAGCTCTTCAGCGAGTTGCGTATCACCTCGTCTTCTATCCCGGACGCCTTGGCGGCGAGGGCCGCGGCCATGGAATTGTATATGTTGTGACGTCCGCCAAGGGCGAGATCCTGGAGGTAAAGTTCACTCTCGTTCCGCTCATATCGCACAACGATGCGGCTTCCGTCCACCCACGCGCCCTCTTCGAAGTCCTTCTTCTCCTGTGAGAACGGGAGCATTTTGGCTTTGAGGACTATCTTGCTCAGGTGTTCCACCGTAATGGCGTCGTCGGAGTCGAAGATGAAGCAGTCCTCTGGGCGAAGGTTGCGGACAATCTTGAACTTGGCCCTTACGTAGTTCTCCATCTTGTGGTCGTAGCGGTCCAGATGGTCCGGAGTGATATTGGTAATCACGGCTATGTCGGGACGGAAATCGTAAGTGTCGTCCAACTGGAAACTGCTGATTTCCAATACATAGTAATCGTGCTTCTCGGTTGCTACCTGGAGGGCGTAACTCTTGCCGATGTTGCCTCCGAGTCCAACGTTGAGGCCGGCTTCCTTGAGCAGGTAGTGAATCAGCGAGGTCGTGGTCGTCTTGCCGTTGGACCCCGTAATGCATATTTTCTTGGCGCTGTCGTAGCGGGCGGCGAATTCTATTTCGGACACAATGCGTGTGCCTTGCCCGGCGAGCGCGCGCACCATCGGCGCCGTTGACGGGATTCCCGGGCTCTTTACCACCTCGTCGGCGTTTAGTATGAGCTCCGGGGTATGGCCCCCCTGCTCGAAGGGAATCTCCCATTCGCGCAGAGTCTTCAAGTAGTCTTCCTTGATGACTCCGTTGTCGGACAGGAAGACGTCGAATCCTTTAACTTTTGCGAGCACTGCGGCTCCTATGCCGCTTTCAGCTCCTCCCAATACCACTAGTCTAGACATATCTCTATCTTATCTTCAACACGGCCAGAGTGGATACGGCCAGTATTATTCCTATTATCCAGAAGCGCGTTACTATACGCGGCTCGGGGACGCCTTGTTTCTGGTAATGATGGTGGAGCGGTGCCATCAGGAAGACCCTGCGGCCCTCTCCGTACTTTTTCTTCGTTCTCTTGAAATGGGTCCTCTGGATGATTACGGAGAGGCTCTCCATGAGGAATATTCCACAGAGCAGCGGAAGAATGAGTTCCTTGCGGATGAGCACGGCGCTCACGCCGATTATGCCGCCTATGGTGAGACTGCCGGAGTCTCCCATGAATACCTGGGCGGGGAAGGTATTGTACCACAGGAAGCCTATGAGAGCGCCTACGAAGGCGGCCATGAAAATGGCGACCTCGCCGGAGCCCGGTATATACATAATGTTCAGGTACCTGGCATCTATGACGTCACCGCTCAGCCAGGCCATTACACCTATTACCACTCCCACTATTGCAGATGTTCCGCTGGCCAGTCCGTCCATTCCGTCCGTGAGGTTTGTGCCGTTTGAGCAGGCGAGAATCACAAAAATAATCATCAGCATATAGATGCCCCAGGAGCAGTACACACCCAGCTGTCCGCTGAAGGGAGAGAGCCAGGAATAGTCAAACTCGTGGGCCTTGATGAAGGGGATGGTGGTCACCAGCTTGTCTGTTGGGATATCCGGGCTGATACATACGGTAAGCGCCACTACCAGGCCGAGACCGAACTGCAACACGAGCTTGCCCTTTTCGCTCATGCCTTCCTTATTGTGCTTGAAGACCTTGATGTAGTCATCGGCGAAGCCTATGCCTCCGCACCATAAGGTTGTGATTATGAGCAGGATGGTATAAATGCTATCCAGCCTGCATACAAGCAGGGCGGAGCCGAGCAGCGCAACTATTATGATAATGCCTCCCATAGTAGGCGTAC
Source organism: Bacteroidales bacterium (assembly GCA_017454265.1). Taxonomy (GTDB): domain Bacteria; phylum Bacteroidota; class Bacteroidia; order Bacteroidales; family UBA932; genus Cryptobacteroides. The sequence goes on from JAFTDJ010000003.1 coordinate 11,215, forward strand.
CTTTCTTCTGCATCTGGCCTTCCAGACCAAGGTCGCGTATCGTTTCGCCGATCTGGTGCTTTTGCAGGGCGCGGATAATCTTGCCCCCTGCGAAGAAAGCGATAATCATACTTATGACCGCCGCCAGCATTGCCCTGAATGAAAGGTAATGCATCAGTCCCATTCCGGGAAAGTCTATTCCTAGGCTTTGAAGCCAGTCTGTCAGATGGTAGAGCATTGCTTGAATATCTCTGTTACTATTTCTTTTTCGTCAAAATGCCTTTTCTCGGTGCCGATAATCTGGTATGTCTCGTGCCCCTTGCCCGCAAGCAGTACCGTGCTGCCGTCCGGAGAGAGCATAAGCGCGGTCCGTATGGCTTCCTTGCGGTCGGCAATGAATACAGCCTTTGCCAGTCCGGACGGAGAGAAGCCGGCGCGTATGTCTTCCAGTATGTCTTCCGTCTTTTCCGTACGGGAGTTGTCCGAGGTTACGAAGATGCGGTCCGCCCATTTTTCTGCTACGGCGGCCATCTCGGGCCTCTTGGTCCTGTCCCTGTCGCCTCCGCACCCGAACAGGCATGCCAGATGCTTCCCAGGAGCGACTTCCTTCAAGGTCTTGAGCACGTTTTCCATTGCATCCGGAGTGTGGGCGTAGTCTATCACTGCGCAGAGACCGCGGGGCCCGTGAAGCGTCTCCAGCCTGCCCGGAGCCGACTCCAGGCGGGACAGGGCTATGAGCGTTTCGTTCTTGTCTGCTCCAAGTTCAATCGCTGCGGAGTAGATGGCGAGCAGGTTGTATGCATTGTGTCCGCCGATAAGGCGGGTCCAGACCTCGGAACCGTCTATCCTGAGCAGCATCCCTTCGAAGCTCTGCTCAAGTATCCGGCAGCTGTGGTCGGCAACGCCGCGGCAGGAATAGCTTACCTTGCGCGCAGAAGTATTCTGCAGCATCACCTCTCCGTGCTTGTCGTCCGCATTGGTTATGGCTACAGCGCTTGCCCTCAGATTGTCGAAGAACAGTTTCTTGCAACGCAGATACTCTGCAAAGGTCCCGTGATAATCCAGATGGTCGTGCGTAAGATTGGAGAAGATTCCCACTGCGAACTCAAGTCCCGTGACCCTGTCTTGCTCTACTCCTATGGAACTGACTTCCATAAAGCAGTAGTCGCAACCCTCGTCCACCATTTGAGCAAGCAACGAGTTGACTGTGACGGGGTCTGAAGTGGTATTTGCGGTTTCCAGCCGCCTGGGCCCAACGTAGTTGGCTATCGTAGAGAGCAGTCCGCATTCGTATCCGAGGCTCCGGAACAGACGGTACAGCAGCGTCACGGTGGTGGTTTTGCCGTTTGTGCCGGTGATGCCGACCAGCTTGAGCTTGCCGCTGGGATGACCGTAGAAGGCGTCTGCCGCCATAGCTACAGCCTTGCGGGAGTTCTCCACGTTGATTAAAGTGACTTTTTTTGCGCAGCAGCTCTCGAGGACGTCTGCCGCGCCCTCCGTGTCATCCTGGGCGGAGCGAAGGATCTCGAACATCACCGCAGCGGCGCCGTTCTCCACGGCCTTCCCGATATACTTCCGTCCGTCGTTGCCGCAGCCGTTCACGGCGATGAACAGGCTGCCGGGCACCACTTTCCGGGAATCGTTGGTTACGGAAGTGATTTCTATGTCGGTGGGGCCGCTGATTGCGTTTGTACCACAGTTCTTTATGATTTCTGACAGTTTCATTTTGCTGCGCATAATGTAGGCCTGAAGCAGGGGTCTATATTGTATATCTCGTTTACAAGGTTCTTTATTGCCCTGGCAGGAATGCCTCCTCCCTGGAACTGTTTTGATGTAGGGCGGCTGAACACGGTGCAGATCACGCTGTAGTGGGGGTCTTCCGCCGGGAAGAACCCGACGAAAGTGCCCTGGTACTTGCGCCTGCCCATTTCGTCGCGGTATGAGCCGCCGCTGTAGGTGCCAAAAGAAGTTCCGGTTTTGCCGGCAACGGTACACTTGGCATCCTTGAGCCTTCTCGCCGTACCTTCTTCCGTAACCGCCCTGAGCGCCCTTGTGATGGTGTCTGCCACAGCTTTGCTGCAGATGGAAGACATCAGCGCGGGGCCGCGTTTCTCCTTTACGTTTCCGTTCAGTTCTATGTCTTCTACCAGATAGGGCTTCATCATCTTGCCTTTGTTGGCGATTGCGTTATAGAAGCAGAGTATATGCATGGGGGTCTCGCGGGTGCCGTATCCGTAACCCATGACGGCAAGGTCGCTGAGGCTCCAGTAGCGGTTCTTGTCTTTGGGTGAGGGAATAGTGGGCGATGCGAGACCGTCCAGGTCGAAGTCGAATGCCTCTCCCAGTTTGTAGCTGTGAATGTTTTCTATGAAGCGCATGGGCTTCTTTGCGTAATTGGATACAGCCAGTGTGCCGAATACGTAATTGGATGAGATGCGGAAGCCGTCGATGATGGAAATCTCGTTGGTGTGATGCATTCGTTCGTGGTCCAGCATATGAACATCCTGAGGAATGCCCTTGACTCCTTTTATGACCCCATGCCCCGTAGGAATGGTCTCGTCCAGACTCTTGATATACCCGTCGGAAAGCACCTGCATCAAGGTCACGGTCTTGAAAACTGAGCCCGGTTCGATCGATCTGCCTATCGCCAGGTTGCTCACTTCTTCAAAATCCGCATCGGCGCCGTCGCGATACAGATTCACCATTGCGCGAATGGCTCCGGTAGAACTTTCCATAAGCACAAGGCATGCACCTTCCAGGTCTGTTTCCTCGTGTATCTCATTGTACAGCGACCTCCAGGCTATGTCCTGATAGTCGATATTGATGGTGGTGCGGATGTCTTTTCCGTCTTCGGGGAGAGTCTTGGTGCTGTCGTTGTCCAGCACGCGGCCGTAATCTGTGACCTTCAGCCACTCCTTGCCTTCCCTCCCGTGGAGTACGTAGTCGAACTTGCCCTCCAGGCCCACGTGGGTGTTGCCGACTTCCGAGCGGTTGTTGCGTACGAATCCGATGGTGCGGCGCGCAAGCTTCCCGTAAGGGTAAATGCGTATGTTCTGCTGCTCGGCTATGAGCCCGCCCTTGTACTTTCCCTCGTTGAACAGGGGGAATTTGCAGACGCGGTTATAGACGTTCCTGTCTACGGGCTTGCCGAGGCGCAGGTATTTCTTGCCGTTTGCACGTCCGTTGCGGATAAGTTTCCAATATTCGTCCGCGCTCTTCTCAGGGAACACTTTGGCGAGCTCTACGCTCAGCTCCTTTGCCTTCCGCAGCCATTCTTCTTCCTTTTTCGCGCCCTCTTCCTTGTCTTTGCGGAATTCGTCGCGGCGAACGGTGCAGTCCATGGCAATCTGGTATGTGGGGCAGGACATGGCGAGCAAGCGGCCCTCGCAGTCGATGATGTTGCCGCGAACCGGCTCTATGGAGCGCGCGCGGCTCCTGGGAGTAAGGGCGGTCTCGATCTTGGGGTTGGGCTTGAAGAACAGCTGAATCCCCACGATCTTTGCGAACAGCAGCACCGATGCGAGCAGCAGCAGCACATAGACCACATACATCACGACTCCGATGCGGTCTCTGTTCTTTGTTATTTTGCTCGTATCCACTTCCATTGTGTTACTTCTTCAATACGGTTGCAGGTTCCTTGGGTTCGGTAACCTTTGAGCCCATGGTTTCCAGCATCTTGTTTACCGACGAACGGCGGCTTATGCTTACCGCGTCAAAGGTTTTTTGCGTGTGTACTATTTCAAGTTCGTGCAGTATGCTCTTGTTGCGCTCCACCTTGTTCATTGTGCTCTCTATCATAAGAGAGATCCAGATAATCATTGCAAACAGAAAGAAGGTGTAAACGATATGGATGAAGTACCTTCCTACGTTGAGGCGCAGGAGGAACTCGCCTTTGAGAATGGCCTTGAAGCTGTTGCTGAGCCATCTTCCTATGTCCTGTACTTTCCAGGTCTTGTCCATATCAAATCTTTTCAGCTATCCGCAATTTGGCGCTGCGTGCACGCGTGTTGTTCTCTATTTCTTTTTCTTCCGGCAGTATGGGTTTGCGGTTCACCGCCCTCAGAGGAGCGCTGCTGCGGCCGTAAACGTCTTTAGTCCCGGTGCCGTCTGCTGCTCCGCTGCGAATAAAATTCTTTACCATCCGGTCTTCCAATGAGTGGTAGGTGATTACAGCCAGCCGCCCTCCGGAGCGCAGCGATTTGGCGGCACCACCCAGGAACTTTTCCAGGGAGCGCATCTCATCGTTCACCTCTATTCTCAAGGCCTGATAAACCTTGGCCAGATATTTATGCTCGGCGAAAGAAGGCAGGGCTCCCGCAATAGCTTTGTCGAGGTCGCCGGTGGAGAGGATCTGCGCCCGTGAGCGTGCGGTAACGATGAGTTCCGCCAGCTTCCGGGCGTTTTCCACCTCACCGTAGATTCTGAAGATCCTTTCCAATTCTTCTTGCGTATAAGAATTGACAATGTCAGAGGCGGTTTTAACGCCCTGCACATTCATTCGCATATCGAGGGGGCCGTCGAAGCGGAAAGAGAAGCCTCTGTCTGCGGTGTCGAACTGGTGCGAACTTACGCCGAGGTCGGCAAGAATTCCGTCCAGTCCGTCTGGCGCCTCGATTAGAGCATAATTGTGTATAAATCTGAAATTATTGTGTATCAGCTTGATACGTCTATCGTCGGGTAAATTGGCGGCCGCGTCTGCGTCGCGGTCAAAGGCAATCAGGCGCCCTTTGGAAGACAGGCGGGAGAGTATGCCGAGGGAATGCCCGCCTCCGCCGAAAGTGGCATCTGCATATATCCCGTCCGGATTCAGGACGAGAGCGTCAATGCTTTGGGAAAGTAAAACAGGGTTGTGATATTCGCTCATTGCCTCCTGCTCCTATTTTCTGGAGAGGCTCTTGGCAATTGAGATGAAACTGTCGTTCGTGATGCGGGAGCTTTCGAATGTCTCCTTCGCCCAAACTTCCAATTTGAAACCAACGCCGAAGAATACCACTTCCTTGGTAATACCTATTGCGTCAAGAAGTTCACGCGAGATGGAGATACGTCCCAGTTTGGAGTCGGGCTCAACAATGTCCACGTCCCTCATAAACTCACGCCAGAAGCTTACGTGGTCGGGATTGAAGAAGTCCAGCCCTTCTTTGATTTTGTCTGTCTGCCTTGTCCACTCTTCGAAAGTGTACATCTCCAGACAGGAATCATAGATGCTTTTTTTGATAACAAACCTCATATCGCCACCCGACGGCATATCCCTGCGAATGGCGGCAGGGAGGACCAACCGTCCCTTGTCGTCCGTTCTGGCGGGATATTTTCCGTAAAAAGTGACCATAATAATTCTTATACGCAGTCGCAAATATAAGAAATATTTTCCACTTTTTTACATTTTGTTACAATTTTTTCCACAGACTTATCAACACCTTACCTTTCGGACGTGGCTGATTGAGACCGTTTTCTCATCTTGAGCTAAGTCGAAAGATCTCTCCGCCGCTGCTCAGGTGGTCCATCGGCTGGGCCACCTTAACAAAGGACGCCTAAAGAGGTATGTTCGAAGAAAAGTACGGGGCGCAGCTAGATTTCCTTGCGCCAGCGAGCTATGGGGATATTGAGCTGGCGACGGTATTTTGCAATGGTGCGGCGGGCGATATTGTAGCCGCGTTCAGCCATTTTGTCCACCAGCTCCTCGTCTGTGAGGGGCTTCTTCTTGTCTTCTGAATCCACGCACTCCTGCAGTACTTTCTTGAGTTCGCGGGTAGAGACCTCCTCGCCCTCCTTGTTTTCCATCCCCTCGGAGAAGAAATACTTGAGAGGAAAAATACCGAAGTGGGTTTCTATGAATTTGCTGTTGACAACGCGGCTGATGGTGGAAATATCGAAGCCTGTCATCTCGGCAATGTCTTTAAGCACCATGGGACGCAGGTTGCTCTCGTCCCCGTCCAGGAAGTAGTCGTACTGGTAATCCAAAATGGCGCGCATGGTCTTGCTGAGCGTATTTTGGCGTTGCTTGAGGGCTTCAACGAACCATTTTGCAGAATCCAGTTTCTGTTTTACGAACGCTGCCGCTTCCTTCTGCGCGCGCTCGGAAGAACCCTTGGCATCCAAAAGCAGGTCTGCATATTTCTTGTTTACCCTTATTTCGGGAACGTTGAAGCGGGGCATAGTAAAGTCCAGTACGCCGTCGTGCTCGTCGAGGATGAAGTCCGGTACAATCTGCTGGGACTGATCGACGTACGCGTCTTCCACCTGTCCGCCAGGTGACGGATTAAGCTTGACTATCTTTGCGAAAGCTGCTTTCAACTGCTCCTCGGTGATATTCAACTTTGAGCAGATCTTCTGGAAGTGCTTGTTGGAAAAGTCCTGGAAACACTCATCTACAATGCGGATTGCCGTGCGTACCTCGGGAGTCTGGTTGAGGTTGCGGAGCTGGATGAGAAGGCATTCCCTGAGGTCCCGCGCTCCCACTCCGGACGGTTCGAAATCCTGGATTACCTGCAGCATCTCTTCGACTTCTTCGGTCGTGGTCTCGATGTTGGCACGGAAGGCAAGGTCATCTACCAGAGTGTCCGTGCTGCGCCTCAGGTAACCGTCGTCGTCGAGGCTTCCTATGATGAAAGACGCCACTTCCCGCTGGTGCGGAGTGAGGTTGCGGAAGCCAAGCTGGCGCTGAAGGCTCTGCGTAAATCCTTCCTTCACGGCGAAGGTATTGTATTCCGGTCTGGGGTCCTTTCCCCAGTTGTTGACTTTCAGGCGGTATGCGGGGATGTCGCCGTCTTCCTTTATGGCGTCGATGGAGACATCTTTGGTGTCCGGGTCACTGTCGGGCCCGGGGGTGTCGTCCAGTACCGGGTTGCTCTCCAGCTCGGCGCGAACCTTCTGCTCCAGCTCCTGGACAGGCATCATAATGAGCTTGATGGTCTGTATCTGAAGTGGAGAAAGCTTTTGCTGCTGTTTGAGTTCCAGTCCTGTCTTGAGCATCAGTTCCTAACTATGAAAGCCGCCGGGAATGCAGGCTGTATTGTTTTCAGAGCCGCTGCGGCCTCTGCCTTTGTAGCGTAGTTGCCCACGGTTACCTTGAAAAAAGGATCCGTAAACGTCCTGGATACGGAAACTCCGGGATGCAGGTTGCGAAAACGGGCCGCCGCAGCTTCCGATGCCGCACGCGCGTTTTGTCCGCTGTCGAAATAGATACGGATGCGGAAAGACTGGCCCTCCATGCCGGAGGCGGCACGCTTCTCGTTTCTTTCGATGTGCGCCATCATGGCTTCGCGCACTTCCTTGCTCTGTCTCACGCACAGATTCTCCGAAAGCTTGTCGAATACGTCGTAAACGGCAACGCTGTCCTGCGTTGCACGTGACTGCGCACGCAGGGAACAAACGGAAAACAGTGCAAGGCAAAGTATGAGCGCTGTCCTTTTCATATCTGTCCTATCAAATCCTTTACGGGAATATCCTTATATTCGAAATACTTTCCCAATCCGCTCTTCAACGTACCCCTGAACCCCACGTCTATGGTCATGGCCGCCAGGTCCGGCTGTTTGACGAGGGAAAGCAAGGTGAAGGGATTGAAGTTTTCGTCCATTGTGCCGTGGAAGGTCACTGAATAGATGAGCTCGGTGCGGGGTGAAATCGTTATGTCTTCGGCAGTCAGGTGCAAGCAAGGTACCTGGTTCATCTTTATGACCGCAGACATTTCGGACAGCGTAACCTGAGGCGCAGGATTGTCTATGCTGAGATTAAGCACTGCGTCGAAAGCCGACAGTCCACGGGGCGACAGCGACACCAGCTCGCAGGATGTGAGTTTGATGTCCTTGAACGAACCGGAACACGAAGACAGGCAAACTCCGGCCAGGGCGGTCATAAGTATGAGCACGAACTTTTTCATCACCTTGCAAATATAATCAATTTTGAGCTTTCTTGGCTTCGTATTCTGCACGTACCTCTTCGAGCAGCTTCTCAGCCTTCTCATAGCCGTCGGCGGGCTTGCCCCACAGGAGTGCAAGCAAAACTGCGCCTACGATACCCATCGCAATGGCTGCAATGTAAACTCCGTCCCATCCCAGCTCCGGATTGTCGGCAATAAGTCCAAAAACCGCGCCGGATACGATGGGGCTGAGGTAACATACTATTCCGACTATGCCGTTGGCCGTAGCTGCGGCACGCTTGGTGGCCTGATTGGATGCTGCAATGCCCAGGAGTGCCTGGGGGCCGTAGATGAAGAATGCAGAGAGCACAAGCATTGTGATGAACAGCCAGGGAATATCTTTTACCTGCCAGAATACAAACAGGCATATTACTGCCATTACCGTGCATATCGCACTGGTACACTGAGCCTTGCTCTTGAAGAACTTGTCTGTCGCCCAGCCGGCGAACAGCATTCCTACGATGCCTCCCACAATTTCGCATGCCCCGACGATGGAAGCCGCCAGCGTGATGTCCAGACCTTTGTCCTGCACAAGTATGGTGGACCCCCAGTCAAGTATCGTGAAGCGTATCACATACACGAAGAAGTCTGCCACGGCGATAATCCAGATGATGGGGTTGCCGAAGGCCATCTTGCTCACGAATTTTTTATATGCCAGGCGGGTGAACTCAGGGTCTTCCGCCTCAGCCGGAGCGTCTTCGTGCTTGTGGGAGTCCATATCTTCCGGGTTGGGGAGACCGACGGATGCCGGGGTGTCCTTGAGTCCGAAGAAGATGAGCGCGGCACCGAAGATTGCAAGAATTGCCGGAGCCCAGAAGCACCACTGCCACGCGGAATTGCCGAAAGTACCCAGGATGGCGCCTATCATAAGAGCCAGCAGACCTGCTCCGATGGAATGGGATGCATTCCAGATGCTTTGCTTCGTGGCAAGTTCGGAAGGCTTGATCCAGTGTGCCATAAGGCTGGAGCAAGGGGGATATCCCATACCCTGAAGGTATCCGTTTATGAGCCAGAGCGAACCCAGTATATACACGAAGCCGACAGTTGCTTTCCCGGTGGTGTCCAGCACACTGAAGAAACCGTTTACGGCCGGAATGAAGCCGATGGCGATATTCACGACGGCGGAAAGAAGCAGGCCGATGGCCATCATCCTCTTACGGCTGAAGCGGTCTGCAAGCATACCGTTGATGAAACGCGAAACACCGTAGATTACTCCGTTGAGAGTGAGGAAGATACCGAGTTGCGTCTTGCTCAGGCCGAGTTCCGATTCCAGGGCCGGCATTGCGATACTGAAGTTCTTGCGTACAAAATAGAACAAAGCGTAGCCTATCATCAGGATGATAAGGGTGCGCCACTGCCAGTAGTTGTACTTATTGACTGTTGCCTTATCCATAATTTATTTGGTTATAGGGGTGCAGATTCCGGACCATTGGGAGTCCCAGAACCATTTTATCTCAAGCGTTGTGGTTTTGCCTTCGGCTATCTTGTCCGCCAGCGGGAAAGAGGCATAAAAGGGAAACTGAATAAACTGGCCAGTGCCTTCTTCTCCGGCCGTCGCCTCGCCGGCGTTGTGCCTCAGAACTACATGAAGAGTGTCTGGAGTTGCGCCTGGAACAATCTGGAGGTTGATTTCGTGGACGGCGTTGGATTCTTCTTCCAACATTACCGTGCAAAGCATATTCAGATATTCTCCAGACCAGTTACCGTCGTCCATGCGAATGGGGTCGTCGCCAAGCGCGGCTTCCTCTTCTTTCGTGCTGCAGGTAACCGGATCTTTGCTGAGAGGTACCGAATAATCCAGGATTTCGGCCAGATACGAATTATCTGAGCCGTTCACTTTCTCGTAAACGTCGAACATGGCTACGAGCCGCCCCTCCTTGGGCATGAAATCAGAGGACTCAATGTTGGTGAAGCGGTAAGTCCTGCCGTCGTCGCCCAAAAAGTTCCAGGCCCCTTGCATTGTACCGAACATACTGCCCCTGTAGAGGATGTCCTTGGTGGTTTTACAGGAAGTGAGGCACAGGGCCGCACATATCAGGTATAAGAATATTCGTTTCATAACAGTTTTTTTCTTGTGGGGTGACACAGTATCAAGACCTCAAAGTCATCTATTTTGTAACCGCGGAAGCGCCGGCGTTTGAGCCCTTGCTCGGCGGAAGCAAGCATTTCGTCGGCTTCTACATCTACAAACACGTGGTTGCGGGTGTCGTAAAGGTGAGCGTGTCTGTAGGAATTGATATCGAAATACATTTTGTTGTTGGCGCTCAGCCTGCGTCCGTAGATACCCTCGTCGGCAAGGGATGTCAGGATATTGTAAACCGAGGACTGGGTAATCTTGCAGCTGCCGTCGTTTTTGATCTTGTCGTAAACGGACTCTGCAGTAGCGTGTATCATCTCCATCATCACTCCGTGTACCGCAATGCGCTGGGCAGTGGCTTTCAGGCCGTGCTGTTTAAGCAGCTTCCTGAAAGTTTCCATGTCCTTGGGTTTGCGGTTGAATCTTGGCATGGCCTCAGTCTTCGTTAAGCAGTGAAACCGCGTTCGCAACAGCCTCCGGCGTGATGGTTGAACCGCTCAGAAGCCTCGCGATTTCCTGTACCCGTTCTTCTCCATCAACGCGGCGTATCTTTGAAATGCTTCGTCCGCTGGACGGTTCGAATTGTTTGCTCACAACGAAGTGAGCGGTGCCTTTTGCCGCGACCTGGGGCAGGTGAGTGATGGATATCACCTGCATGCTCTTTCCCATCCGGCATATCATAGTGCCCATCTTGTCGGCTACGCTTCCTGATACGCCGCTGTCGATTTCGTCGAAAATCATAGTGGGAAGCTTCTCGAAGCGGGCCAGTACATCTTTGAGACTCAGCATGATACGGGACAGCTCTCCTCCGGAGGCGCACTTTGCGACATCCTGAAGGGCCCGGCCGTCTGCCGAGAAGCGGAAATTCACGGAGTCCTTTCCGGACGGCCCCGGAGAGCCGGGAACGATATCTACGGCAAAAACAGCCCTTTCCAGTTCCAGGAAATGCAGGCTGTTCTGCACTTCAAGTGCGAGTCGTGGAGCAGCTTCCTTGCGGGCGGAACATAGTTTGTCGCATATCGTGTCGTAGTTTTTCTGGAGAGCCTTCAGCTGCTCTTCCAGCTCTTTGCACTTGTCGGCAAGCTCTTCGCAGCCGTCCAGCGACCGGCTGTAGCTGTCCCGAAGCTCCATAAGCTCGGTTTCGCTTTTGCATGAGTGTTTCCCCAGCAGCCGGTAAAGCAGGGACAGCCTGTCTTCTACAGCGGTGAGGCGCTCTTCCGATGCGTCGCTCCGTTCGGCAGTGTCTTCTGCCTCGGCGAAAATATCCTCCAGTTCTATCCTGGCAGATTCCAGCCTTTCTGCAAGAGGAGCAAGCTCCGGCATATATCTGCCGGCCTGCTCAAGGGCTTTCCGGGCTTCTCTGAGGCTTTCGCTTACGCCTTCCTGTCCGCTTGGACGGAAATAATTCAGCGCGAGAGCCAGCTTCTCCTGAATCTGTCCGGCATTTGCAAGAACTTTATGCTCCGCCTCCAGTTCCTTCACTTCTCCTTCTTTAAGGGAGGCGGCGCTGAGCTCCGCAAACTGGGCTTCGTTGTAGTCCCGTTCTGCAGTCGAACGCCGGAGCTGCTCCCGGGTGTCCTCAAGGGAGCAACGGCATTCATTCAGGGCTTTACATGCCGCCGCACACTCCCGGGCGGCGCTTTCGTTTGCCGCAAAATGGTCCAGCAGGCGAAGCTGGAACTGCTTGTCCGTAAGCAGCAGGCTGTTGTGCTGGGAATGGATATCTACAAGATGAGAACTCAGTTCGGAGAGTTCCTGCACCTGTACCGGGCAGTCGTCGATAAAACTTCTGGAACGTCCGGAAGAGTAGATCATACGCCTTACTATGCGCATTCCCTCCGGAGTGTCGAATTCCCCTTCCACGATACAGGTCTCCGCACCTTCGCTTATCATTCCGGGGTCTGCCTTGTCTCCGGCCAGCAAGCCGAGGGCGCCCAGCAGTATGGACTTTCCCGCGCCGGTCTGGCCTGTAACAATCACAAGGCCCTCGGGAAAGCTGATGTCCAGAGAGTCTATGAGGATGTAATTTCGTATGTGGAGGCTGCGGAGCATCTGGCCTGCCTACTCGGGCTTGCCGTCTGCTTTTGCAAAGCGGAAGGACAGCTCGCCTTCTTCGAATTCCGAGATGGCGACCAGGCCCGGTTTAGGCTGACGCTCGAAGTACTTGGAGATTTCTATCTGCTCCTTGTTTTCGAAGGTCTCCTCCATGGTGTCCCGCTCGTTGCGGAAGTCTTCCAGGCGCTTGTTGAGCTCTTTCTTCTCCGCCAGGGCAATCTGGTTGGCCCTCTGGGCGAGTATCACTACAGTTTCATAAATGTTGCCCGTGGGGGCGGCGAGGTTCTTGATGTCCCTCGTGATTGTGTTGTTGGGTACTTTGTTTTCCATATCGTATGTACGCACTGTGACAAAGCGAAAGTTTCAATATTTTTCTTTCGCTTTTTTGAACAATCTGTCGAGTTCTCCGCGCATGGACGACTCGGGATACTCTCCAATGAAGTTGTAGTAGTCGTCGTAGAATACCAGAAACCTTTCCTTCTGCTTGTCTGCATAGCTCAGTTCCGCATATTTGTACGAAGCCATGGCAGTGTAATATAGTATGTTCTCGCGGTAACGGTTGTCGGCGTTGTCCTTGAGCACGTTGCGCAGCGCAACCCTGGCGGCCAGGTAGTCCTCCATCTTATAATATAGATAAGCGTTCTCGTAGGCCTTGTGGTCCAGGCGTTCGTTGAGGTCGTCCAGCATATGGTCGCACACGGAGCGGTACTCGCTGTCCGGATGGTTCATCAGGTACTCGTTGATGGCGGTGATGCATTTGTATGTAGGAGTCTGGTCGAGCTCATATCTGTATGTCCCGCGGTAAAGGCAGTCAAGGCGGAGGAAGGTGGCGGATTCTGCAAAGGGACTTCTCGGATAATTGCTCAGGAAGCGGTCGAAATTTGTCTCTGCGGTATAATAGTCCTTGGCGCGGTAATTGCTCAGGCCCCAGTAATACTGTACCGTATCATCGCGGGCAGTGCCGTTGGTAAGGACGGAGAGGGACTCGAAAAGCTGACTTGACTTGCTGTATTTGCCTTCGCTGAAATAAGTGAAGGCGGCATCGTACTTGGCGTCTGCATCGTTGCCCTCCAGCAACAGCTCGTACTGGCTCTTGCAGGCGCACAACAAGCTTAGCAGCACAGCTGCAGAACAGAAAACGGTTTTTTTCATCGCTTCAGGAATTTTTCCGCGTCAAGGGCGGCACGACAGCCGGAAGCCGCGGCGGTAATGGCCTGGCGGTAGCGGGGATCTTGTACATCTCCGGCTGCGAACACGCCCTCCACGTTGGTTGCGGCGCTGCGCCCGTCGGTAATAATGTATCCGTTCTCGTCTGTGGCCACCCATTTTGAGAACAGGGAGGACTGGGGAGTATGCCCTATGGCAAGGAAGAACCCGTCCACGGCAATGTCGAAGACCTCTCCGTCCTTGCGCTCAAGGCGTGCTCCGGTAACGCCTGAAGAGTCGCCCAGTACTTCGCGGGTGTTGCAATTCCACAAAACCTCTATGTTCGGAGTGTCGAATACCCGTTGCTGCATGGCGGAAGACGCCCTCAGTACGTCACGGCGGACTATCATGTACACCTTGCGGCAAAGTCCGGCCAGGTATGTAGCCTCTTCGCAGGCGGTATCTCCTCCTCCCACTACGGCGACGTCTTTCTTACGGTAGAAAAAGCCGTCGCAGGTGGCGCAGGCGGAAACTCCGAGCCCGCGGAATTTCTGCTCGGAGGGAAGGCCCAGGTAGCGTGCCGTCGCTCCCGTGGCTATGATAAGGCACTCCGCTTCTATATCAGTGTTCCCGTCTATGGTAATCCTGAAGGGCCTGGACGAAAGGTCTGCCGCGCTCACGCTGCCGCGCCGTATGTCGGCTCCAAGCCGCACCGCCTGCTCGCGCATGTCGGTCATAAGGGCGTTGGCGTCCACTCCGCCGGGGAAACCGGGGAAGTTCTCCACCACGGTCGTGGTAGTGAGCTGTCCTCCGGGTTCCATCCCCTCATAGACAACGGGGGAGAGAGCAGCCCTGGAGGCATATATGGCGGCAGTGTATCCGGCAGGGCCGCCTCCTATGATAAGGCATCTGATTTTTTCCATCTTTATTTTACTATTGTAATAGTATTGTTGGCGTTGTACTTGAGCCGGCGCACCGCGGTGTTGTTCTGTCCGCTTGCGTCGAAGCTGAAATCGGTCTGCAGACCCTTTCCGGGGGTGGCTGCAAGTTCTTCCTTCCACATGTCGGGCTCTTTTTCGAGCAAAGGCCCAAAGTAGTTCAGAAGGTCATATCCCTGGAACACCCACTGGCCGGGGTCGCCCTTGAAAATCTTGCGGTAACTCTCGGAGAAGCGGCGCACTGCAGGCGCTCCGGCGTCGGCATAGTAGGAAGCGGTGATGCGTGCGGCGGCGGCGTGCAGGCTCTCGGTCTCCAGGTCGGAAAGGCTGCGCAGCTTGGACGTACTGTACACTATATTTTTCCCGCCCTTCAGGTTCATCAGGGCTATTTCGCGTATGGCGGAACTGCAGAAACTGTCGTTCTCCGACGCAATCACGAACCGGCAGCTGCCTTTTGCCGTCCCTTCGTAACTTGCGGGGGTTGAACTTATGCTGTACACGATCCCTTCCTCTCCCAGTTTCTGTGCAAGCCTCTGCGTGATTTCACCGTCCGAGTTCCCGTCGCTTTGCAGGAGCACCACGGTATCGCCTCCCCGGAGGTCGTCTGCCAGCCAGCGCACGAGCTCGTCCACCTGGGCCTCCCAGCCTGCCGGGGCCTGTATGATATTGTACCTATCTGTGAGTTGTGCGACCTTGGGGTCCAGGGGCGATATGATGTATTTACCGCGGGTGCGGGGCAGGATGCTCACAACGTCGTCGAAGTTCACGGGACCTATTATGAGGTCGCTGCTGTCCAGCTGCGGCATGGTGGGAAGCTCCACGGTGGAATCGAAAACGTGAATTTCGTATTTATGCTCCGGCCTGCTGAGCTCATTGGCGGCCATGAGCACACCGCAGTAAAAATCCAGGAAGTTGCTGTTGGGGGTTTCTGTACTTTTGAGCGGAAGAATCAGGGCGACACGGGTCACCGGAACCGCCTCCTCCGTTTCTTCCTCTTCGAAGACGGGGGCAAGCGTCAATGTAGTGTCGGCTGCCGGACGTGATACCACTACGGTGTCTTTGCTCCCGCGGCCCCCCGGAAACAGATACCACTGCGCATAGACGCCCGCAGGCAGTCCCAGCAGCAGAAATACAACAGCTGTCAGATATCGTTTCATAATGATTCTGTAAATCTTGTCAATCCCTTGCAGAATTCGGACCACGAAAGGCGTTTCTTTACCTCACGGATGCGTGCTATACAGCCTTCCTGCAGGCCGGGGGTTCCGAAAAACCGTTCAATACCCTCCTTTACGAGTTCGGGCTCGGCTTTATCTACCACCAGGCCTGTACCCCGTCCTTCCACCGTACGGCGCAGCGACCCCGTATCCGTAACTATCATTGGAACCTCAAACTGGTCTGCAAGTGCTCCCACGCCGCTCTGGGTTGCGCTGCGGTAGGGGAGTACAACCACGTCGGCTGCGGAAAAGTAAGTCTTTACAGCAGAATCCGGTATATATTTGTCGAACAGCTTGATACGGTCCCTG
Organism: Bacteroidales bacterium; assembly: GCA_017454265.1. Classification (GTDB taxonomy): domain Bacteria; phylum Bacteroidota; class Bacteroidia; order Bacteroidales; family UBA932; genus Cryptobacteroides. The sequence continues at coordinate 26,848 of JAFTDJ010000003.1, forward strand.
TTGGGGGACTTGTCTATCGCTTCTTCATATTCCCCGAATTCTCCGTAAGGCTCTCCGGCAATAAGCAGCTGGTAATCTTCAGACAGTCCGGAGAAAGCCTCCAGAAGTATGTCCAGGCCCTTGTATTTTCTTATGAGGCCGAAGAACAGCAGCGTCTTGAGACCCGGATCCAGGCCCAGGGCTTGCATGGCCTCCTCCCTTGGAACCCTTTCCCCGAAATGTGTATAAAGGGGATGGGGAAGCGTGACGTGGCGGGCGTCGGGCTTCCAGCGCAGAAGGTCCGCCGCCACTTCGTCGCTCATCGTTATGCAGCCATCTACCGCTTTCAGGAACCAGCGGGTGAGCGGCTTGTCGAAAAAATGAGGCTCGTGGGGGATTACATTGTCCATAATGGCAACGACCTTGCAGTTTTTGCCTGCATGGCGTGCCACAGTGCCCAGGGAAGGGGCGAACCAGGACATCCAATATCGGAGCACAAGCACGTCTGCGCCCCATTCGCGTATCGCCTTCGCCGTCTTGTACCAGGAAAAAGGATTGACCGTGCTGAGCAGAGCCTCTGACTCTACCGGCACGGCCGTGTCCCCTTCCTGTACAAATTGTGTTTTACCCGGGAAGAGGAAGTCGGGATACTGAACGGTAAAGTTGAAAGCCTTGACCGTGCAACTTCGGCTCAGTTCGCCAAGCATGCTTGCATTGAACTGGGCGACTCCTCCCCTGAAAGGATAGAAACAAGACAGGATGGCAATTTTCAAGTGCGTGTCAGTCTTTCTTCTCGGACTTGCTCTTTACGTATGCAGCATTGAGTCCCTCGAGCACCTCGTCGGTAATGTCAAGTGAAGGGTCTGCGGTAACCACGGGAGCGGGGAGAATATCGCCCTGGGTGGTGAGAATCATTGCGTAACCCTTCTCGGCGTTGAATTCGTCGATGAAAGTCTTGATGGCGTCTGCTATCTGGTTCATCATTACCTGCTGCTCCTCTGCAATCTCCTGCTGCTTCTGGGCGGCATACTGGTTGAAGCTGTTCTGCTGGTCCTGGAGCTTCTTGTACTGGATCTCGGCCACGGACTGGGTCATGAGGCCCTTGTTGATCTTGTCCTGGAAAGCCTTGGAGTCCTTCTCGAGTTTGTTGCCCCTGCGGGTGACCTCCTGGTTGATGCTGTTGATCTTGGTCTCTGCGACGCTGCGAAGGTCGTTTGCCATGTCGTACTCGTTGAGTACGCGGTCAAGGTCGAAATACACTATGGCACCTGCAGGGGTCTGGACTTTTTCTTCGTCGCCCGAGGCGGGTGCTGAGGTGCTGTTGCAGCCGGTAATTGTGCTGAGAATGAGTGCGGCCACGCCGGCGGCGGCGATGATGCCTGCGATGTTCTTTTTCATTTTTATCTTTTGTTTTCTTAAGTTGCGAACTGCAAATGTAACTATTTTTTTCGAATCTCTGCCAGATATGCCCTGATAGTGTGCTCCAACCCCATATAAAGGGCATCGCATATGATTGCATGCCCTATGGAAACCTCGTCTGTCCAGGGAATGTTGCGGATAAACCATGCCAGGTTCTCCAGATTCAGGTCGTGCCCCGCATTCAGCCCGAGTCCGCATTCCCGGGCAGCTTCCGCAGCTTTTACGAAAGGTGCAATGGCAGCTTCGCGCCCGTCGGGGTACTGCCCTGCATAAGAAGCGGTGTAGAGTTCTACGCGGTCGGCGCCGCAGGCGAGGGCTCCCCGCACCATCGCGGGGTCGGGATCGACAAAAATGGACACCCTGATTCCCGCCCTCTTGAATTCGGCGCATCTGGCGCTCAGGAACTCCCTGTTGGCCATGGTGTCCCAACCTGCGTTTGAAGTGATTGCATCGTGGGCGTCAGGCACCAGGGTGACTTGGTCCGGACGCACTTTCAACACCAGCTCACAAAAGCTTGGAATAGGATTCCCTTCTATGTTGAATTCTGTGGTAACCAGTGGTTTAAGGGCGATGACGTCGGAATAGCGGATGTGCCGCTCGTCGGGACGCGGGTGTACCGTGATGCCCTGGGCTCCGAAGCGCTCGCAGTCCTGGGCCGCTTTTATCACGTCCGGCATGTTGCCCCCGCGTGCATTCCGCAGGGTTGCAATCTTGTTTATGTTCACGCTCAATCTTGTCATAACTGCAAATATATCAAAAAATGTGCTAAATTTGAAGCCCGATATGAAACTCGCATATTATATTAAAGACAGCAAGCTGGAACTGGACCCGAGGGTGCTCGGTCTCCTGGCCGATTTGGGCTCAGCGGGCTTCGACGTCACTCCCGTAAGCACCGGTTCCGATGTGCCCGGGGACGTGCGCATGCTCCTGAGCTTCGGAGGTGACGGCACTTTCCTTTCTGCGGCGGCTCTTGCAAAGGCGCTCGACCTGCCGGTGCTGGGAGTCAATTTCGGCCGTTTGGGCTTCCTGTCGGAGAACAAACCGGAAGACGTGGCTGCGGCGCTGGCCGCCGGCGACTATTCCATTCAGAAGCGCGGCATGCTCAAGGCGGAGGGCTGGTGCCTGGCGGACGGGCCGCAACTCGCACTGAACGAGGTGTGCGTTCTCAGGAAAGGCACGGCTATGCTTGGAATAGACGTGCAGATAGACTCCCGGCCGCTGCCTACCTACTGGGCGGACGGCCTCCTGGTTGCAACCAGTTCCGGTTCCACCGCGTACTCCCTCAGTGCGGGCGGCCCCATCTGCCTTCCCGACGCACGTGTGCTGATCGTGGCGCCGGTCGCCCCCCATAACCTCAACGTGCGCCCTCTGGTAGTGCCGGATACCTCCGATGTCCGCATATCTTTCCGTTCCAGGGACGAAAAGCTGATGCTTACCGTGGACAACCGCGGCTTCAGCATCCCTTCCAGTTCGGTCGTCAACGTAGTGGCCGTTCCCGAGGCCCTCAAGAGAGTCGTGCTCGGCGGATCAAATTTCATTGAGGCTCTCCGCGCCCGTCTGCTTTGGGGCGGAGACGTCCGCAACTTACCCCAATTATGACAATTCCCGAAAAACTTCCCGCGCACGTTACTTTTATAATGGACGGCAACGGCCGATGGGCCCGCAGCCGCGGAAAGGATCGCATAGAGGGCCATTTCGAAGGAGTGGAGAGCGTGCGTGAGGTGATGAAAACCAGCGTGGAGCTGGGTATCCCGTACGTGTCGTTCTACGCTTTTTCCGAGGAAAACTGGGGCCGCGATGCGGCTGAGGTCAACGGCCTTATGGAGCTGATGTACAGGGCGATGAAGAACGAACTCAATACTTTCCTCGACAACGGAGTGCGCTTCCTGGTCCTGGGCAACCGGTCGCGCCTGCCCGATAAAGTAAACATGGGAATAGACGAGCTTCAGGAGCTTACCAAAGAAGGCAAGCGCCTTACGATGATACTTTTCATGAGCTACAGCGGCCAGTGGGACATTCAGCAGGCCGCGCGCAGGATGGCTCAGGCGGGTGCTGAAGATATCGCGCCTTTCCTCTCCACCGCAGGCATTCCCGACCCGGACCTTATGATACGCACTTCGGGGGAACAGCGCATAAGCAATTACATGCTCTGGCAGCTTGCTTATGCAGAATTTGTGTTTACTCCCACACTTTGGCCTGATTTTAGAAAGCAGGAGTACCTGGCTGCGCTGGAAGAATTTGCTTCCCGGGACAGGCGTTTCGGAAAAGTAAAATAATTCCGTATATTTGCACATTTATCTGTAGAAGATGAAGAGAAGATATATAGTTGTCCTTGTGATGATACTGGTTTCCTGCCTGTCTGTGAAGGCGCAGGAAAGCAACGTGGAGATAGACTACAACCACCCCCGGAAGTATTTCGTGGGCGGCGTGAGCGTAGAGGGCAACAGCTATTTCAGCCCCCAGCAGATCATTCAGCTTACCGGAATGCAGAAAGGGATGGAGCTGACCGTTCCCGGAGACGACGTTTCCGGAATAGTCAAGCGCCTTTGGCTGCAGAGGTATTTCGAGGACGTCGCCCTTGTTATCGACCATCTGAGCGAAAATGCCGATTCGGCCTTCTTCAAGATAATAATCAAGGAGCGTCCAAGGGTGTCCCGCTGGACTTTTTCCGGTATCAAGCAGGGAGACAGGAAGGAACTTCAGGACCGTCTCAACCTGCGCCGTGGAGGTGAATATTCGGAATACGTGGACAAGACGGCCACCGACATCATCAAGCGTTACTATGCAGAGAAGGGCTTCCTGAATGCGAAGGTGAATACGGAGGTGCAGAAAGACTCCGTCGTGCTCAACGCGATACGGGTCAACTTCAACATAGACCGGGGCGAAAAAGTGCGCATCAAGAACATCAATTTCATAGGCAACGAGCATGTGAAGGATTTCAAGCTCGCCAGGGCCATGAAGAAGACCAAGTCCAACAAGATATACAACTTCTTCAACAGCAAGAAATTCAACGAGAAGGAGTACATCAACGACAAGAAAGCCGTCATTTCCGCCTTCAACGAGGCCGGATTCCGCGACGCCCGCCTGGTGCGTGACTCCGTGTATTACGTCGAGCCCAAGCGGCTCGGCATAGACCTCGTGTTCGAAGAAGGGGACCGCTACTACTTCCGCGACATAAGCTGGACCGGCAACTCCGTCTATCCCACCGAAGCCCTCAACGAAGTGCTGCAGGTGAAGAAAGGCGACGTGTATGACGTGGTGTCCATGGAGAAGCGCCTTTATGGCGGCGGCAAGCAGACCGACATGGATATTTCCAAGCTCTATCGCGATTACGGCTACCTCTTCTTCAATATCACTCCCGTCGAGACCAATATCCAGAACGATTCTGTAGATGTCGAGCTCCGCATCTCCGAAGGCAAGCAGGCTACGCTCAACAACATAGTCATCAACGGAAACGACCTCACCAGCGAACGCGTGGTGCGCCGTCAGATATTCACCCGCCCCGGCTACCTGTTCCGCCAGTCCGACTTTGAGCGTTCCATCCGTGAAATAGCGTCCCTCGGCCAGTTTGATCCGGAGTCCATCACCGACCCGGCAAAGGGCTATTCGATAATTCCAAACCAGCTCAACAACACGGTGGACCTGGTGTACAACGTTACTGAAAAGCCTTCCAGCCAGCTGGAACTCTCCGGAGGCTGGGGAGCCAACACTTTCGTGGCAACCATCGGCGTGAGTTTCAACAACTTCTCCACCAGGCGTATGTTCGAGAAGGGAGCCTGGAGGCCGGTGCCGCTGGGAGACGCCCAGAACCTCGCGTTCCGTTTCCAGACTAACGGCCGCTACTATACCGCGCTCACCGCCAGCTTTACCGAGCCCTGGCTCTTCGGCAAGAAACCTACCTCGCTCAACCTCGGCGGCTATTATACCCGTTATACCAATTCAAACCTCTGGCTGGGCATCCTGAGCAACGACCAGCAGATGGAGGTCTTCGGAGCTTCCGCGTCCCTGGGAAACCGCCTCAAGTGGCCGGACAATTATTTTGTGCTGTATAACGGACTCAGCTGGCAGACCTACCGGCTCAAGAACTGGAGCAATTACGGTTTCATCTTCGATACCGGTATTTCCCACAATATCAGCTATACCGTCAACCTGATGCGTAATTCCACCGACCAGCAGATTTATCCCCGTTCCGGTTCGGACATATCGCTGTCGCTCGCACTCACGCCTCCTTTCTCACTGTTCCGCAACTGGGACTATGACATCATGGGCAACAAGATTACCACCCGTGACGGCAAACCCGTCACCTGGAAGGACGTGCAGTACGACAACTGGACCGTGCAGCAGCGCTACAAGTGGATTGAGTATCACAAGTGGAAGTTCTCCGCGGCTACCTACAGCAAGCTGATAGGGGACCTGGTGCTTATGACGCGCGCGCAGTTCGGCTATCTGGGTTACTATAACCGTAACTGGGGCTATTCCCCGTTCGAGGGCTTCCTCGTGGGCGGCGACGGAATGTCCGGCTATATGACCTACGGAACGGAAATAGTTTCCCTGCGCGGTTATTCCAATTACAGTCTTACCCCCCAGAAAGTTACGCCGTACAATACCTCCGGCTCGGCATATGCCGGAAACGTGTACGACAAGTTTACTATTGAGTTGCGTTATCCGGTCATACTCCAGCCGTCTTCCACAATCTTCGTGCTTGCATTCCTTGAAGGAGGCAACTGCTGGAGCGATATCCGTGATTTCAATCCCTTCCAAATCAAGCGCAGCGCCGGCGTTGGCGTGCGTATCTTCCTGCCGATGATAGGCCTGCTCGGAGTCGACTGGGGTTACGGCTTCGACGACAGCGCCAACGGAGGCAGTCAGTTCCACTTTGTTATAGGACAACAATTTTAATGTTTGATAATATGAAAAAGATTCTTTTGGTTGCCGCTTTGGCAATAATGAGTGTCGCAGCTTTTGCGCAGCAGAAGTTCGCCCACGTCAATTTTACCGAACTGGTGCAGTTGATGCCCGAGTCCGACCAGGCCCGTGCCACATTGGAAGCTTCCAGCAAGGAAGCCAACGAGACCTATCAGGCCATGGCAGACGAATGGAATACCAAATACCAGCAGTATCAGCAGAAGGCCGCTTCCTGGACTCCGGCAATCCGCGAGACCAAGGAGAAGGAACTTACCGATATGCAGCAGCGTATCCAGGAATTCAACCAGACCGTTCAGGCCGAGCTTCAGCAACAGCAGCAGCAGCTCATGGCTCCTATCTACCAGAAGGCCCAGGAGGCAGTCAACAAACTGGCCAAGGAAGGTGGTTACATCTACGTAATAGACCAGACCAGCGCCCTCTATATCGATCCCGCACAGAGCACGGATCTTACTCCTGCAGCTCGCAAGGCGCTTTCCATTCCTGACGACAGGACTATGGAGTCCTTGCAGAAGGAACTTCAGGCCCAGGCCGAACAGCAGCAAGCTCAATAGTTTAATCAGACCACATAAGATGCAACACAAAGTCATTGACTTAAAGGATGTTGTGATCAGGTTCGCAGGAGACTCGGGAGATGGTATGCAGCTCACCGGGTCTCTTTTCGCAGATATGTCTGCGATTTATGGCAACGGCCTGGCCACATTCCCTGATTTCCCCGCCGAGATACGTGCTCCTCACGGCACCGTATCCGGCGTTTCCGGTTTCCAGGTGCACATAGGCACCGAGGGCGTAGAGACGCCCGGCGACTTCTGCGACCTGCTTGTCGCAATGAATCCCGCTGCACTGAAGTCCAACGCCAAATGGTGCAAGCCCACCGCTATGATCCTGGTGGATGGTGACGCGTTTGACGAAAAAGGCATGCAGCGTGCCGGCTTTACTACAGATGATCCTTTCGCCGAACTTCGGGTAGAAGACAGGGCGCTCATAGTCGCGCCTATTACAACCCTCACGCAGGAGTCCCTCAAAGACAGCGGCCTGGATACCAAAACTGTACTCAAGTGCAAGAATATGTTTACCCTCGGAATGGCCTGCTTCATCTATAGCCGTCCCCTTGAGTACATCTACCAGTATCTGGAGAAAAAGTTTGCAAAGAAGCATCCGGAACTCATCGAACCGAACAAGAAGGTCCTGAACGACGGTTTCAATTATGCCGCCAACATACAGGCCATACCCAATACCTATACAATCGCGCCGTCCAAGAACAGGAAGCCCGGGACATACCGCAATATCACCGGCAACCAGGCAACCGCATGGGGCCTGCTGGCCGCTTCGGAGAAGTCCGGCCTGCCTTTGTTCTGCGGCTCATATCCGATTACGCCCGCAACGGCTATCCTGGAGGAACTGGCAATCCATAAGAGCCTTGGCGCCAAAACGCTTCAGGCGGAAGACGAGATTGCAGGCATCTGCACGGCCATAGGCGCGAGCTATGCAGGAAACCTCGCTGTCACCACCACTTCCGGTCCCGGCCTTTCCCTCAAGACGGAGGCCCTCGGACTTGCCGTCATGGCGGAACTTCCGCTGGTGGTCGTTGACGTACAGCGTGGCGGCCCTTCCACCGGCCTGCCTACAAAGACCGAGCAGTCCGACCTCAACCAGGCCCTGTACGGGCGCAACGGCGAGTGCCCCATGCCCGTCATCGCCGCCCATTCCCCGTCCAATTGCTTCGACGCCGCTTTCAACGCCGCAAAGATAGCCCTGGAGCATATGACTCCCGTGATGCTGCTTTCCGAGGGTTTCCTCGGTAACGGCAGCGAGCCGTGGCGCATTCCTTCCATGTCGGACTATCCCGAGATCAAACCTCCCTTCGTGACCGGAGTCCTGGCCGAGGGAGAGAAGTTCAAGCCTTTCGAAAGGGACCCCGAGACGCTCGTGCGCCGCTGGGCCATTCCCGGCCAGAAGAGCTTCGAGCACCGCGTCGGCGGTCTTGAAAAGACCCACGAGGGCGTACTGTCCACCGACCCCGCGAATCATGAGCTCATGGTGAACGAGAGGGCGGAAAAAGTCGCCCGCATCGCAAAGGATATACCTTCGCTTCAAGTGCTGCGGGGGCCTTCGTCCGGCAACCTGCTTGTCGTAGGCTGGGGCGGTACCTACGGACATCTGCTCGGAGCCGTGGAGGAAGTCGGCGACTCCGTTTCCTATGTACACTTCGACTATATCAACCCGCTGCCCGCAAATACGGAAGAAGTGTTCGTGCGCTTCAAGAAGATTTTGGTGTGCGAGCTCAACAGCGGGCAGTTTGCAGGTTATTTGCGTGCCTGCCTGCCTCAGTTCAGTTATACTAAATACAATAAGGTCCAGGGTCAGCCGTTCCTGGTGAGCGAGCTGGTGGAAGCGATAAAGAAAGCAATCTGATTATGGCAACTCTCACATTCAAGGATTTCAAGTCCGACCAGGAAGTCCGCTGGTGTCCCGGATGCGGTGACCACGCCGTGCTGGCAGCTCTTCAACGTGCCCTTCCCAAGGTGAGCCAGGCGCTCGGCTACGAGAAGGAGCGTTATGTAGTGGTGTCCGGTATCGGATGCTCATCCCGTTTACCTTATTATATGGATACTTACGGTTTCCATAGTATCCACGGGCGCGCGACGGCTGTGTCCACCGGAATCAAGGTGGCGAATCCCACTCTTACCGTGTGGCAGGCCTGCGGCGACGGTGACGCTCTTGCGATAGGCGGAAACCATTTCATTCACGCCATAAGGCGCAATATAGACATCAACATCATTCTCTTCAACAACCAGATTTACGGCCTCACAAAGGGACAGTATTCGCCTACTTCCAAGTTCGGCGCAATTACCAAAACGTCTCCTTACGGCACTGTGGAGCATCCTTTCAACCCCGGCTCGCTCGTGCTCGGCGCAAAAGGCACTTTCTTCGCCCGCTCGCTGGACGTGGAACTCAAGCTCAATGAGGAAATAATGACTGCGGCGGCTCTCCACGACGGTTGCTCGGTGATGGAAATGCTTACCAACTGCGTTATTTTCAACGACGGCGCCCATATGAGCATCTCTGATCCCGAGACCCGGGCGGACCGTACAATAGTACTCCGCCAGGGCGAAAAGATGATCTTCGGCAAGAACTCCGACAAGGGCCTTGTCTTCGACGGTCAGAAAATAAAAGTTGTGACTGTAGGCGAGGACGGATACACCATGGACGACATCCTGGTTCACGATGCTCACACCGACTACATAGGCCTGCATATGGCCCTGGCCGATATGAAAGGCCCCGATTATCCCGTGGCGCTGGGCGTTATCCGCGACGTCAAGGACATTACCTACGACGACGGCGTACGCGACCAGGTGCGCGACGTGATGCGCAAATCAAAGATTCATTCGGTAGACGAACTGCTGCACAGCGGTTCTACCTGGGAAGTTAAGTAAAACCACATTTTATATCACATTATGAAAACAACTGAAATTATGGCCACTCTCCAGGCCAAGTACCCCGGCGAGAAAGAGTATCTGCAGGCGGTCCAGGAGGTTCTGGAGTCCGTTGAGGATGTGTATAACCAGCATCCCGAATTTGAACAGGCAAAGATAGTTGAGCGCATGGTGGAGCCGGACCGCATTTTCACCTTCCGTGTCACCTGGGTTGACGACAGGGGAGAAGTGCGTACCAACACCGGTTATCGCGTGCAGTTTAACAGCGCCATCGGCCCCTACAAGGGGGGCCTTCGTTTCCACAGGGCCGTTACGCCTTCCATGCTTAAGTTCCTTGGCTTCGAACAGACTTTCAAGAACGCTCTTACCACCCTCCCCATGGGCGGTGCGAAGGGCGGTTCCGACTTCGATCCCGTAGGCAAGAGCAACGACGAGATTATGCGCTTCTGCCAGGCCTTCATGATGGAACTCTGGCAGTGCATCGGCCCCGACCAGGACATTCCTGCGGGAGACGTGGGAGTCGGCGGCCGTGAGATAGGATATCTGTACGGTATGTACAAGAAACTTGCGCGCGAGTACAACACCGGCGTGCTTACCGGCAAGGGCAGCACCTGGGGAGGGAGCATCCTGCGTCCCGAGGCAACCGGCTTCGGCGCCCTCTACTTCACCCAGAACCTGCTGCACAAGGCAGGAAAGGACATCAAGGGCTGCCGCGTGGCGGTTTCCGGCTTCGGCAACGTTGCCTGGGGCGCCTGTATCAAGGCCACTGAACTCGGTGCAAAGGTGGTGGCCATTTCCGGTCCCGACGGCGTATGCGAGATACCCGGCGGCATCACCAGGGAAATGATTGACTACATGCTTGTCATGCGCGCTTCCAACCGTAACCGCGTGGAAGATATGGCGGACAAGTTCCCCGGAGCGGCAAAGTTCGTAGCCGGAAAGAAGGCCTGGAGCGTCAAGTGCGACATCGCCCTTCCCTGTGCCTTCCAGAACGAGCTCTCCGAGGCTGATGCCAAGGAACTCAAGGCCAACGGATGCTGGTGCTGCTGCGAGGTTTCCAATATGGGATGCCAGCCTGACGCCATCCATTATTTCCAGCACAACGGTGTGCTGTTCGCCCCCGGCAAGGCGGTGAACGCCGGCGGAGTTGCTACTTCAGGCCTGGAAATGACCCAGAACGCCTCCCACATCAGCTGGAGCGGCAAGGAAGTGGACGACAAACTGCACTTCATCATGGATTCCATCCACGAGCAGTGCGTCAAGTACGGTACCCAGCCGGACGGAAGCATTGACTACGTGAAGGGCGCCAATATCGCCGGATTCATGAAAGTCGCCACTGCAATGCTCGAGCAGGGAACCATCTAGTCATCATCATTTATGATGATTTGACTTTTCTGTAAATATTTTTAAATTTGCTATCTCAACGTGTAGCCGTCCGGATAGCATTTTTTTATTTTATACAGATATGAAACGTTTTTTGTCTTTTGCGCTGTTGGCAGTCTTTGTGGCTGTAGCGGCGGGCTCTTGTCAGAAAGTGCCCGTGGTATTGTCTGCACCTGTGATTACCGGTGCGGTACCTACGAGCAACTCGGTAAAAGTGGACTGGAACTCCGTGAACCAGGCAACCGGTTACGGCGTCCAGATTCGCAATGCAGGCGGCGACTGGTCCAATTCCACCACCGTTACCGCAACCACCGTCACATTGGAGGGCCTCACCCCCAAGACCGATTATGAAGTACGCGTTTCCGCCAGGGGCGGCGAGGGTACTGAAGAAAGTGATTTCTCGGCTCCGTACGCGTTCACTACCCTGGAAGCGGCACCCACCAAGCTGGAGACTCCTTCCATCACGTCAGTTACTCCTGCGGCCAAGGGCGCTGAGATAGTCTGCACAGAAGTTGCAGGAGCTACCCAATACCTGTTCCAGTTGCGCCCCGCAGGCGGTGAGTGGGCAGATTACGGCGCTTCCGGAACGCCTGCAATAGTTTTCGACCTCCTTACTCCCAAGACCGATTACGAAGTGCGTGTAAAGGCAGCTGGGGGCGGAATGGAAGACAGCGATTATTCCGAGGCATTTGCCTTCACCACCACGGAGATGGTTTTCAATTATCCTCTCACCATCGACAACGTCGAGGATTTCGTGATATGGATCAACGAAAAGGCCGGGGCATGCCAGCCCGGCGAGACCACCACACTTGCGGCCGACCTGGATCTTGCCGGAGTCGAGCTTATTCCCGTGCTCAACTACCTCGGCACCTTTGACGGCGGCGGCAAGACTCTCAAGAATGCAAAGCTCAGCAACGCCATCTTCGCCTCCGTAGATGAAAACGGTGTTGTCAAGAACCTCAATGTAGATGCCGGCAGTTCCATCGACTGGACGGCGGAGATCGAAGATATGACAGGTATAGCTTTCATCGCTTCCAAGAATAACGGCCAGGTGATTAACTGCTCCGCTGCGGGTAATATCAAGGTGTCCACTGCAACGGCAGGCCGTATCTACTGTGCAGGTATCGTCGGCGAGTCCGAACTCGGATACGTGGAAGGATGCAAGTTTACCGGCAGCATCGACGTTGAGCTTTCCGGCACTTCCGCTTCCTGCAGTGCAATTGCAGGCGTCGTGGGCCGTATCGGCAACAAGGAAAGAGCCGGCCAGGTAATCGCCAGGGACTGCGTCAACGAGGGCAAGATCAAGTTCCTTTTCAGCGGCCCTTCCCAGGGAATGAAGAAATTCGGAATCGGCGGCGTCATCGGACAGACTCCTTCTGTCAAGAGCGCTCCCGAGAATCACGGTACCGTGGAGAATTGCGTCAACCGCGGAGATATAGAGTGGTCTTATCCTGCGGGCGGCTCGGGCAGTTATCCCGCTCTCGGCGGCGTAGCCGGCATTATTGAGGGCGAGCTCAAGGGTGCAAGCAACTATGGCAAGGTGACTTACACCGGCGGCAAGGATGTTGCTGCGACAGACGCCAGCATCGGCGGCGTGGCGGGTTATGTTACACGCAATGCTTCCGATTGCCACAATTATGGTACGGTAACTGTGAATTCTGCCTTCGCAGGCGGAACCTCCCTTGCCCAAAGCGGAGGAAATACTTCGTTCAGCACCTTCGGTGGCGTATTCGGCAATGCCGGACCTTACGCTGCAGACGCCACTTACTGCGGCGACCAGGGTATCTCCATCGAGAACTGTACCAACGAGGGAGAACTCAGCATTACTTCTTTCATGGTTGCCACCGGCGGTCCCCAGATGTGCTTCGGCGGCGTTGTCGGAGCTTCTTCCGCCAATATGAAGAATTGCCACAACACCAAGGCGGTTACCTTCAACACCCAGACCAAGACCGTCAATGCAGGCGGCGTGGCGGGATATCTCGAGGCCAATATTGAGAACTGTTCCAACAGCGGAGCAGTCGTTGTCGACGGCCGTTCTGCAGACCATCCTGCGGCTGTCACCACCCAGGTCTACCTCGGTGGCGTGTTCGGCATGATCACCAAGGGCTCGTCCGTTGTTTCCGTAAAGAACAGCGGCGCCGTTACATTGAAAGACGTATTCACTACCGACAGCGTCTTGAGCTACGTTGGCGGCGTGAGCGGCTCCTATAAGGGCGCAATCACCGTTGACGGTGCGGAGAACAGCGGCACTGTGACGCTTGATTCCCAGAACCCTGTCTGCCTGGGCGGTGTTGCCGGAGCAATCAACGGCGAGGTCAAGAATGCCAAGAACAGCGGCAAGGTGGTAAACAACACTGCTTACGTCAGCCCCTACGACGACGGTAACGGCGGAGACAAGCTGGCTGAGATAGGCGGCCTGGCAGGTTATGCCAACGCCGTATTCACCGGATGCTCCAATACCGGAGACGTGTCCAGCAATGCTCCCAAGGGATTCGTGAGCGGCTTCGTGGGCGGCTTCGGCGATGCCGACGCTGTCTGGACAGACGGCAGCGTGAAGTGCAAGGTGACTGCCGACGCCACCAAGGCTTCCGTGCTCGGACGCTTCCGCAAGGCCAGCGGCAAGACCATAACCCTCTCCGGATTCAGTATTGAGGGCGATGCGGCCTCCCTGCCTATTATCGGCACTACTGCCGGCGGAAATTCCGTCTTTATGGAGGACCTTTCCAAGAATGTAATGAATTACGGCGGCAAGGAATACAAGATTGTCAAGCTTGCAGACGGCCGCTGGTGGATGGCGGCTCCTCTGGCCTATGTGCCCGAGGGCAAGACGGTTTCCGCCGATCCTGCCGAGGATGCAGGTATCTGGTATCCTTACACCATAAGCAACAAGGTAGGCACTGCCGACACCTCCCGCGATGATGCGTACCTGTACGACTATGCCACCGCTTTCGGTCTCAGTTCTTACACGGAGATTACCTATGGCACCCGCGCCGAGTTCCAGGCCGGGACCAATGTGGGCAACTTCCGCCAGTACGAGGGCGTCCAGGGTATCTGTCCTCCCGGCTGGTACATTCCTACAAGGGCCGACTTCCTCAAACTCGTGGGCAATTCCAACAAAGACGACAGCGCCGGTGAAACCGCAGCCGTGAACGATGAAACCGCGGTTTATTACGATAAGGCCGCGCAGGGCTCTACGGTTGTGAAATTCAACGAGGCCGGCTGGAACTTCTCCTTCCTCGGGTGCCGTTCCAAGACCAGCACCGCACAGACGGGAACCTACAATGCTGCAGCACCCATAGACGCTACCAAGTGCAGTGTGGAAGAGTGGTACGGCAAGCCTGGCCTGAGCCAGATCATGTGCTCCACTCCTTATATGCCCAACGTGGCCGGTAACAACGTCCAGTACTTCTGCTTGATGACCACCTTCACCAAGAACTATATGACCGGGCGCCTCAACCTCAGTTACGGCAACTATCTCCACGGCATGGAGGTCCGCTGCATCCGCAAGGCCGAATAATTAAGCCTTTGAACATCAATAAAGCCGGCTTGTAAAAGTCGGCTTTATTGATTTATTGTAAAAAAATTACTGCTCCTCGAGGAGGCGGAGGTGCTGCACGTAGATAGCCTTCTGCTTGGCAATGCGCTTCTTCACGGAAGGCTTCTCGAAGTTCTTGCGGGAGCGCATCTCACGGACCGCACCCGTCTTCTCGAACTTGCGCTTGAACTTTTTAAGAGCACGCTCGATATTCTCGCCTTCTTTTACTTGCACGATGATCATTCCTTTATCACCCCCTTTTTTCTTCAATTGGACTGCAAAGGTATTAAAATTTTTCATATATTTGTAAATCGCACAAAAAAATTATGAAGAAACTGTTTCTAATCCTATCTGCGGTTCTGCTGACGCTCACGTCTTCTGCGACCGTGCCCCATAAGTCTGTAATCCCCGATATTCCCGGATACAAGACCTTGAAGGGCGATTTTCATATGCATACCAACTTCAGCGACGCCTCCGTGTGGCCTGTGACCCGCGTGGACGAGGCTGATTTCGACGGTCTGGACTTCATCTCCATGACGGACCATCTGGAAACCCACCACCAGCATATGGTCAAGGATTTCGCGGCAAATGCAGACCGTAACAGTTCCTACGAGATTGCGCTCAAGGCCGCAAAGAAGTACGGAATCCTCGTGATTCACGGGGCTGAGCTTACCCGCGGCACGCGTATCTTCCCGGGCCATTTCAACACCCATTTCATCACCGACGGCAATGCTGTAGCCGCCGCCTCCGAGGCTCACAACGGCAAATATGGAAAAGATGAGGTGCGCCAGGAGGAAGAGGCCATAAAGGCCGGTCTGAAAGAGGCCAGGAAGCAGGGCGCCTTCATAGTCTGGAACCACCCCGACTGGGAGCAGCAGGCTCGCAACGAGACCAAATGGTGGCCCATTCATACGGAAATCCTGAATGCCGGGCTCATGGACGGAATCGAAATCGTAAACCGATTCAGCGGATACGACCCTGAGGCATTTCACTGGGCAATAGAGAAAGATCTTGCAATCGTGACGGGCACCGATGCGCACAAACCCATGTTCCAGTGGGTTGACTACGAGAAGGGCGAATATCGCCCCATGACGCTCGTATTTGCAAAGGACCGTTCACTGGAAGGAATACGCGAGGCCCTTGAGGCCCGCCGTACCGCCGCTTATGCCGACGGTTGCGTTTACGGCAAGGCGGAGTGGCTCGAACCCCTGCTCAAAGCCTGCCTGGAAATCAGCGACGTCAAGTATTCCGAGAAAAAAGTCAGCTTCACGCTGCGCAACGTCAGCACCATCCCCATCACCCTCAACAAGGCGCCGGGCAGCGAGAATCTCACCTACGCCCGCCTGCTCTATGTCAACGGCGGCGAGGAACTGACCTTCAGCATCAACGGTGCCGACAGCCGCAAGCCCATAGGCCTGAATGAGTTCGACGTCAATCTGTATATTGCCAACTGGCTTACGGACGTTGACGCCCCGCTCAAGGTCTCGTATCACTTTGTGATGCCCGAAAAATACCGCAAATAACCAATCACCAATTCAATAACAGTATGACCAAAAAAACAATTTCAGTAGTCGGGAAGGGGTACAAGGCTCCCCGCCTCGAGTATTCCGAGAAGGTCACGGAAGACCTGCTGTGTACTAGCCCGGACGGCCTCACCGAGGACTTCGGGGAAACTGATGATTTCACCTGGTAAAAAGTAAGCGTTATGAAAAAGATTTACATTTTTGCTGCGCTTGCTTTGGCAGCGCTCGTGTCCTGTAACAAGGAAATGGCTGTTGAGGAAGTCCTCAAGCCCGAAACCGTAAAAGAAGGCTACGTGCCCGTAACTCTCACCGCCGACTGCGGCCAGATGACCAAGTCGACTATCGAAGGAACCTCTATCGTATGGGCGGAAGGTGACGAAGTGGCAGTTTTTGCCGACGGCACCGGCGAGCCTCTGAAGTTCACCGTGAGTGAAGTGACGATGGAGGAGAAGAAGATGAAGAGCGCCAAGTTCAGCGGCGCCGTGCCCGAGGGAACCGGCACAATCACGGCAGTGTATCCCTTCAGCGAGACTCTCGTCTGTGAAGACGGGGTAGTGACCCTGGAAATCCCCGCAGAACAGGAAATCTCCGAGGAAGAAGTCGTCGATCCCAAGGCCATGCCTTCCGTGGCATATTATTCCGCTCTCACAGAGCCTGCAACCTTCCTCAATGCCATGGCTCTGCTGAAATTCAATGTGGGAGAACTCACCAACGTGTCCGAGGTTACTATTTCCCTCCCCGACGAATTCCCGGCAGGCCCTGTTACAGTGGTCGTGGAAAATGAGGCTTCCCTCACTATCGGAAGCAAGTGCGACAAGGCGGTTACCGTGAAGCACGAGGATTTCTTTGTGGCGGGAACCGACTACTATGCTGTTGTGGCTCCTTTCGAGGCCGGCGGTATCACCGTCAAGAGCGTTGCTGTGGGCCGTTCCGCTGAGCGTACTTCTGCGACCCCCATCACTCTTGAGCGTAACAAGGGACTGAACCTTGGCAACGTCACCGAGAAAGTAACCTGGAAATATTCCCAGATCTGGGACGCCGAGCAGCTCGTCGATTTCCTTGCCGGCGCCGATACCTACACTGAGGATGACGTGGTGACCGTATGCTCAGACCTCAACCTTGCCGGCGTTGAACTCGTTTCCGCCACGACATTTGCCGGAACCCTCGACGGCGACGGATACAAGATCCGCAACTGGACTTCCGAGGGCACTCCGCTGTTTACCAAACTGACGGGAACAGTTCAGGATCTCACTATCGACGCAAGCTGCCAGCTAACTCCTGTGCCCGGGGTCTACTACGGAACCATTGCCGGAGAGCTTACGGGTAAGGTCATAGGCTGCGTGAACAGGGCCGATATTATTGTCGACGGCGGTGACGGAACAAAACAGTTCCAGCTGGGAGGCATTGTAGGACACGGTTCTGCCGGATCTTATGTGGAAGGATGCTCCAATTACGGCAACATCGAGGTCTCCTTTGCAGTTGGCAGTTCTAATATGAGTACCCAGTATGTCGGCGGTGTCATAGGCGTGTTCGTAGGCCCCTCCACGGAAATCCGTCTTCTGGACTGCGCAAATTATGCAGATCACCTCAGTGTAATTGCCGATAATACAGCCAAAGCCAAAGCCTTCCGCAACTGTTATATCGGCGGAGTTGTCGGCGGCACTGGCATTAATAAATCCAATGCAGGCAAATTATACGGCACTATCTCCGGCTGTACCAACGAAGCGGATGTTACCGTGGGATATAACGGCGGAACCGGCGGCGTATTCGATGCCGGCGGAATCATAGGCTATGGAGAGGTAGAGCTCATCGGCTGTGTGAACAACGGCGATGTTACATGTGCCTGTACTAATGAGAAGGTGGCAAACTGCACTGCACCGAACATCGGAGGCATCGCTGGTGCACTTTTAGGCACTGCCGCAGTGAGCGCAAGCGATTGCATCAACAACGGCGGTGTTACGGTCAGCGGAATATTCCATAATTCCGATAATGCTACAGCCAATGGTGTAGGCGGTGTCGTATTTACCTGTATTGGCGGATGCTTCGGCGTTGTTGGGCAGGGTACATCCCAGATTAAGAACTGTTCCAACAACGGCAAAATAACCACGGATACTGCTACAAGTATTTCCGCCAGTTCGACTCACAGTGTGGGCGGCATCACGGGGTATACCTTTGCGGCTATTGACGGGTGTGAAAACTCTGGAGAGATGGATGTTGTAAGCAAGGCAAGGAACGCACATTTTGCAGGTATTGCCGGTTATTGCAAAATACAGCCTGTCACCAACTGCACCAATAAGGCTGACATCTATTTCAGCCATAATTGTAGCGAGCTTGCCATAGCAAGTGGTAAAACGACTACAGAAGAAGTCTGCAATGCGGGTGGTATAGTAGGTTACGCCGCCGATGTGACAGGTGGCGCAATGTCTTCTGTCAGCGGCTGTGTTAACGAAGGCGACATTACCTTGACTGAAGCCACCGGTCAAATACGTCTCGGAGGTGTTTCCGGTATGCATTACGGCACTGCAGACGACTGCGCCAATTCCGGAGCCATCACCCTGGAGTGCGTCCTTCAAGACAAATATCCCGAAGCAGCCAATCACGTTGGAGGAATAATAGGATATCATAACCGTGCGGAAGCCCTGGTCTCCAATTGCTCCAATACCGGTCCCGTTTCGGCAACCCTGGTCTCCAATTCGGGTACCACCAACGTAGGCGGCGTGGTAGGAAACTATCAGAAGAAGAACGCAATGAAGGGATGCTTCAACACTGCCCCTGTGACTTTGGATGCCAACGGAGCCTCCGGTATTATGCGTGTGGCCGGCGTCATTGCCCGTACAACCGTAGCCGACAGCGACCTTACCGGTCTCACCAACTCCGGAGACATTACTTTGCTTAACTTTGCAAGCACCGAGAAAAACAGCTACGTCGGCGGCGTACTCGGTATTTACCAGGACGGCGACAACGATCTGCTCGAGTGTTACAACACCGGTAACGTGTACGCAGAGGGCCCCGGACTCGTGAGGGCCGGTGGTCTTTGCGGTGCGCTGTACGGTTCATTCACTGATTGCGCCACAGAAGGCAGCGTCGAGCTCAAGGGCGTTTACGACCGCAGCTTTGCGGGAGGTCTTGCCGGATATGGCAGCGCCAGCCTTACCAACGTCTCCGTGAATTCCGTAATCACTGTCTCCGGACAGGGTAAGGAGTGCCCGGTCGGCTTGCTCTTTGCTGTTCCTTACAGGGAGTACACCTTCAAGAACGTAACTCTGGACGGCTCGATAACCGGAGAGAATCTTGTAGCCGGTATCCTTTGCGGAGCCTTGAACGATCTTTCCGCAACAACATCTACCAAGTCTAAGACCATTCTTACCCTTGGCGACGAAGGCGCTCCTTTCACCATCAAGGCTACTGCCAACATCAACGGCACGCCTGTGATTGCAAATCCTTCTGCCGACAAGGACCTGATTGCCAACTTGGATTTCAAGATTGAAGAGCAGACAGAAGACGTGCTTGTTTACAAGAATGTCGTGGTAGAGTAGTTCTTCACGGTTTCTTTGATTAGGGGGTGACTAATAAGTGATTATTGGTCGCCCTCATTTTTTTGTGCGCGGACGCGAGCAGTCGGCAGCCGTATACCTCGCTCAAGGGTGCATCGGCTGGCACCCTTGAGCGAGTTTTAGCCACTTTTGTGCTTAAAGGTGCTTCCGCCGGCACCCTTGAGCGAATTAATAGACCAGATTTGTTCAGAAAGTGTCTATCTCTGCCAAAGCGAAGATGAGGGACAGCAGCCTGACGGCCCGGAGCCTTGGACTATAAACAAAATAGGAGGTTCACATCAGTCTCTCGACTTTTTAGTCCGCCCTCTTTTTTTTGTTTAATCCGCAGAACTTTGCCATATTTGCAAAACAAAAATGTTTCGCACACTATGGATGTACCATTCGTTTACAGCAGGCCGGTGAGCGGCCGTTATTTCGTGGGCCGCAGGGAGGAACGCGCACGGCTTGCCGGGTTTATCCGTGAAGGTGAGAATGTGGTGATGTACGAGCCCCCCAGGGCAGGCAAGGATTCCCTGATACTCCAGACCCTCCTGGACATGGAAAAGGCAGGGGAGAAGTTCCGCCGCGTGTACGTGCCCCTTCTGGACGTTCGCAGCGTAAAAGATGTTTGTGCCAGGCTGTGCCGTGCGCTGGGGGCGGACGAGTCGGTGCAGGACGACCTGAAAGCCGCACTGGAGCTCCCTTACAGCACCGCTATGGAAAGGGGGGAGCGTCTGGTGGTCTGCCTGGACGAGTTCCAGAACGTAATGCGCACGGAAGACGGAGACCTCGTTCTTCGTACCTTGCTGCAAGTGTTCGAGTCCCGTACCGCTGAGCAAAAACTCTCTGCCAGTTACATTCTGTACGGCTCGCAGGTGAATGCAATGAAGGCGATCTTCGGCAGACGCAGCATATTCTTCCGGCAGGTGCAGCACCTGGAGTTAACGCCGATGGAACCGAAAGACCTGGTCGAAAGCGTGGAGCGGGGTTTCTTCTCAAGCGGAAAAGTGATGGACAGGGGGCTGATACTCAACGTCTGCGATTATTACCGCAACAACATTTATTATCTCAATCTTCTCATCTCGGTTTGCGACTCCCTTTCCAAAGGATACATTACAGACCAGGTTGTAAGGGACGCGCAGTCGCAGATCCTTGCAATCCACGAGCCCGCTTTCCGTGCCATTATGTACGATCTCACCACTTTCCAGGTGAGCCTGCTCAGGGCAATTGCGGAAGGCTGCACCCGGTTCAGCAGCTCAGACGTGATACGGCGCTACGGACTCAACTCGTCCGCCAACGTGAACCGCCTCAAGGACGCCTTGTGCAAGAAGGAGATAATCACTTTCGACGAAAGCGACTGTCCGGTGGTCCTGGACCCGCTTTTTGAGCGCTGGATTGCAAAATATTATTTTGTAATTCAATAATAATTATTATCTTTGCGGTCCATTTTATGACCGGTGAGCCCGCCAAGAGCTGTAAATACCATACAGACGCTCACGGCCCAAACATTTAAAATTTTGTTTGATGTACGCAATCGTAGACATTGCAGGCCAGCAGTTTAAAGTAGAAGCTGGCAATGAAATCTTTGTGCAGAGGCTTGCCGATGCCAAGGGTGCTGATGTTGAGTTCGGCAAAGTGCTGCTCGTCGCAGACGGCAAGGCAGTCAAGGTCGGTACTCCGTATGTTGAGGGAGCCGTAGTCAAGGCTACCGTACTCGATGATGATGTGAAGGCAGACAAGGTTCTGGTTTTCAAGAAGATCCGCCGCAAGGGCTTCCAGAAGCTCAACGGACATCGTCAGAAACTCACCAAGATCAAGATTAACGAAATCGCTTAAGAATTATGGCACACAAGAAAGGTCAATCCAGTTCAAAGAACGGTCGTGAGAGTCAAAGCAAACGCTTGGGCCTCAAGAAATTCGGTGGCGAGGTCGTAAAGGCCGGCAACATTATCGTCCGCCAGAGGGGCACTGTACACAACCCTTCCACCAACGTGGGAATGGGCAAGGATCATACCCTTTATGCACTTATCGACGGCACAGTGAAGTTCCAGCGCAAGCGCAACGACAAATCCTACGTGTCCGTGGTTCCTTTTGAGAACTGATCTCGAAAGTAGTTAAGCTATGCAGAATAATGACTTGCACTTCGGGATCGCGGTGCGGGTCATTTTTTAATTTACACCAGTTATGCTCACACTCAAAATGCTTCGCGACGACCCTCAGGCCGTTGTCGAAAAACTGAAAATCAAGAATTTCGACGCAAAGCCGATTGTAGACAAGGTACTCGAACTGGACAAGATCCGCCGCAACCTCCAGACAGAAAGCGACGCTCTCCTGGCCCAGCAGAAGCAGAAAGCTGCAGAAATCGGAGCCCTGATGAAGCAGGGCTTGCGCGATGATGCCGAGAAGGCAAAAGCCGCCGTGGCCGAGCTGAAGGCCCGCTCGAGCGAGCTGCTCGCCAAGATGGATGAGGCTGCCGAGGAAATGGAAAAGCGCCTCGTGACCATGCCTAACATTCCTTGCTCCCTGGTCAAACCGGGGGCGGGAGCGGAGGACAACGAGGTCGTGAAAATGGGCGGCCCCGAGGTCAAACTGCCCGAGGGCGCCATGCCTCACTGGGAACTCGCCAAGAAGTACGATATCATCGATTTTGACCTCGGCGTCAAAATCACCGGAGCCGGATTCCCCGTGTACAAGGGAAAAGGGGCCAAGCTCCAGAGGGCCCTTATCAACTTCTTCCTGGACTGCAATACAGCAGCCGGGTACAAGGAGGTGGAACCGCCGGTCATGGTGAACCGCGATTCCGGATACGGCACCGGCCAGCTTCCCGACAAGGAAGGCCAGATGTACCACGCAGAAGTTGACGATTTCTATATGGTTCCCACGGCCGAGGTGCCCGTGACCAATATTTTCCGGGATGTAATCCTCTCCCAGGACCAGATACCGCAGCGTCTCACCGCCTATACCCCTTGTTTCCGCAGGGAGGCCGGCAGTTACGGCAAGGACGTTCGCGGTCTGAACCGCCTGCATCAGTTCGACAAAGTGGAAATCGTGAGGGTGGAGAAGCCGGAGGACAGTTACGCCGCGCTAGACGAGATGGTGGCACACGTCGAGGGCATAGTGAACAAACTCGGCCTGAAGTACAGGATACTGCGCCTTTGCGGCGGAGATATGTCCTTTACTTCCGCTATCACCTACGATTTTGAGCTTTGGAGCGCCGCGCAGGGTCGCTGGCTCGAGATCAGCAGCGTGAGTAATTTCGAAACCTTCCAGAGCAACCGCCTGCATCTGCGCTATCGCGACGAGGAGGGCAAGACGCAGCTCGCCCATACCCTGAACGGCAGTTCCCTCGCCCTTCCGCGCGTTGTTGCGGCTCTTCTGGAGGACAACCAGACTCCGGACGGCATCATTATCCCCGAGATACTGAGGCCGTACACAGGCTTCGACAAGATTGACTAAGGCGCGAACCATACTTGGTATAGATCCCGGAACCAACCTGCTTGGTTTCGGGATTGTGCGTGTGGACGACGCCGGTAAGCCCCATTTTGTGGATATGGGGGTGCTGGACTTGCGCAAGGTGGACGACATTTATGAGAAGCTGCGCATCATCTTCGACAAGGTATGTGCGCTCTGCGACCTGCATCATCCCGACGACCTTGCCATCGAGTCTCCGTTTTACGGCCGCAACGCCCAGGTGATTTTCAAGCTTGGACGGGCCCAGGGCGCTGCTATGACTGCCGCCCTCACGCGTGACGCCAAGGTGTATGAGTATGCGCCCCGTCGGGCCAAGCAGGCTGTCTGCGGCAACGGGGCGGCTTCCAAGGAGCAGGTGGCGCTGATGGTGGAAAAGACGCTCGGCATAGACATTGACGCCAAGTACCTGGACGCTACGGACGCGCTGGCTATTGCAATGTGTCATTATTTCGAGATGAACAGCCCGCTGGCAGGGAAGGCTTCCGGCGGCTCATGGGAAAAGTTTATCGCCGCCAATCCGGACCGTATCAAGTAATGCCGTTTTTTCTCCGGCGATGTTAAACCAATACGGTCTTTATACGTCTAATAAGAGTTATGAAACGTTCCAGAATAGTTTGTTTGATTGCAGCGTTGCTGGTGAGTGCCGCTGCGTTTGCCCAGAACCGCATCACGGCGGTGCTGATAGACGAGTCCAACGGGGATCCGGTGGGCTTCGCTACCGTATCCCTGACCAGGGACGGTGCTCAGAAGCCGGCCAAATACGTACTCAGCGACGCGGAAGGTAAAGTGGAAATCACCGGCGTTCGTGCCGGCAATTATACTTTCAAGGCGGAGCTGCTGGGCTATGTGGCCTTCGAGAAGGCTATCAAGGTGCCCGACGTGAAGGACCTCGGGGAGATAGGCATGAAGCAGGACCGCGAGCAGCTTGACGCGGCATCCGTTTCTGCGGTGGGCAACCCCATCATTATCAAGAAAGACACTATCGAGTACAACGCCAGCTCCTTCAAGACCACCGATAACGATGTACTTGAAGACCTGCTCAAGAAGCTTCCTGGAGTGGAGGTTGGCGAAGACGGTGCGATTACGGTTAACGGGCAGACTATCAGTAAGATAACTATAGACGGAAAGACTTTCTTCCTGGACGACCCGCAGCTGGCCTCCAAGAACATTCCTGCAAAGATCGTCAATAAACTCAAGGTGATCCAGAAAAAGTCGGAACAGGCGGAATTCACCGGCATAGACGACGGGGAAGAGGAGCAGGTGATAGACCTGAGCATCAAGCCCGGCATGATGAAGGGCGCCTTCGGCAACGTGATGGCAGGAGGTGGCCACGATGTGCCTTCTACCGATGTGCAAGGCGACTGGCGCTATCAGGGAGCCGCTTTCGTAGGTAAGTTCACAGACAAGACCCAGCTCTCTTTCATAGCCAACGGCAACAACACCAACAACCGCGGATTCAACGACCTCGCAGGCTCCATGATGGGCGGAATGCGCGGCGGAGGCGGCGGATTTGGCAGCGGCCGCGGCGGCAATACGTCCGACAACGGCATCACCACTTCCTGGATGGCCGGTGCAAACGGCGCCTGGACCCTCTTCGACAACAAGATGGACCTCGGCGGCAACTATCTCTACAACAACACCCACAGGCTGGTTGAGGAGGAAAGCGCCAAAACCACATATCTGGAAGACCACAATATGCTCTCTGAGTCGGAGGGCACCAACGACACCCGCACCTGGGGCCACAGGGTGGGTATCCGGCTTGAGCACAAGTTCTCCGAGAATACTTCCATACTCTTCGAACCCCAGCTGAACTTCGGCGGCGGCAATTACAACCAGGTGAGCTCGTCTCTTACCGATTATGATTATCTGGACGGCGGGGCACCTGTGAAAATCAACCAGAGCACGTCCTCCAATGTGGGCGAGAACCGCAACCTCAGTACCAGCGGTTTCTTCCTTCTGCGCCAGAGACTTGGCATTCCCGGACGCACGCTTACGGCCATGGCCCGCTACAGCTATTCCAACAACAGCCTCGACAGCAGGAACGGCTCCACTGTGCAGTCCGGCGGGTACTCCGACGGCAAGTGGGGGGACACCCAGGTGATGGACCAGCGCATAGACCAGAACAACAACAGCGCCAGCGTGTTCGGACGCGTCACCTACACCGAACCCCTCGGCAATCATTTCTACGTAGAAGCCAATTATGCATATAACTGGTCCAGGTCTTCTTCTGTGAAGGATACTTACGATATGCTGAATGGCGGTGCGAAGGATGATTATTACTCCAGCCGCGTGATAAACGAAAACAACAGCCAGAACATAGGCGCCAACGCACTTTACCAGACAGACAAGATGCGTTTCCAGCTCGGTTTCTCGGCAAGACCCACCAAAACCCACAACGAGACTACGCGCGCGGGCAAGGCGCTTGATCCGTACGATGATTTCCGCTGGCGCTTCTCTCCCCAGGGAATGTTGTGGTGGGAGATGAACGACAATGCAAATATGCGGTGGTTCTATCGCGGCTCTTCCGAGCAGCCGAGCGTTTCCAAGCTCATTCCGGTTCCCGACAATACGGACCCTCTGAACATCAGCTTCGGTAATCCTTATCTGGCCCCGTACTTCAGCCACAGCCTGAGGGGAGAATACCGTTACTCGAACCGCAGGCACTTCTCTTCCGTGAACGTTCGCTTCGACGGTTCCTACGTGCAGGATCCCATAGTCAATGCCATCTGGTATGGCCCCAACGGCGCCCAGTACTCCATGCCGTTCAACGGTCCCGATTCCTTCAACGCAAGCGTCAATATGTTTGCCAACCTGCCCATAGGCAAGTCAAACTTCTCGCTTTCCAATATGACTCGCGTTAGTTACAGCAAGTCTTCGTCTTACGTGGGCGGCGACGACGTATCGTCCAAGATAGACAACTATTACAATGCTGCAACCGGCGATATGGATTACGACGCTTTCCTCAAGTCGTACAATCTCGGTGAATTCAAGTTTACGGACAATACCACCCGGACCCTCAGTGCAACGGAGCGCCTGCGCGTGACTTACCGTTCCGACGCACTGGAACTTACCCTGAGCGGGCGTACCCGTGCCAACAAGAGCTGGTACACCATTGCCAAGACCAGCGACAATACACTCACCTTCAATAACCAGGTGCGGGCCACCGCAAACTGGACCTGGGAGCTTACTGGGCTCACTTTCAAGGGAGAATACAACTTTAACTGGTACAACGGTTATGCGAGTTCCCTCAATTATACCCCCGAGCATATCCTGAACGCGGAAATCCAGAAGCTGCTCTTCAAAAACAAAGTAACGCTGGCCCTCAAGGGCTACGACATCCTGGGCCAGGCAAAGAACCTTAGCGTATCCGACAATTCCAACTACCACAGCGAGGTGGTGAACAACACCCTCGGGCGCTACGTAATTCTTTCGCTTACCTGGCGTTTCGGTACTTTCGACCGGGACAAGATGCGGCCCCGCGGAATGGGCGGCCCCGGCGGTCCCGGCGGAAGGCGATAGATAAAAAAGGCGTGATGAGAATCACGTTTTTTTTATATATTTGCATCCAGCAAGCAGAACAATGCAACAGAGCCTGATTTCACGACTGAAAAGCGGTGATCGCGAAGTTTTCAATGAGCTTTGCCGTTCGCGTTATGTGTCATTGCTTGCCTACGCACGTATTTTCCTTGCGGGTGCCGGTCGTGGATGGGCAGAAGATATAGTACAGGATGTTCTCTTCGGACTCTGGCAGAACCGCAGGACCCTCAGGGACGATGAAGGCGAACTGCAGGCCTATCTTCTTCGTGGCGTTTACAACCGTTGCATGAATTACGTCAACAGAGCCCGCAGGGCAAAACAGTATGGCGATTATTACGAGGCCAGAATTGTGTCAATGATGGCAGACTGCTGGTCTCCGGACAGCAATCCAGTAATCCGCAGCGTATTCGATACCGACCTGCGGGACATTATTTCAGAAGCTCTCGGGAAACTGTCTCCGCGCTGCCGCGAGGTGTTTACCCTGAGCTATATAGACAACCTGAGCAACCGGGAGATAAGCGAGCGCCTCGGTATTTCGCTCAGCACGGTGGAGAATCATATGTATCTGGCTCTCAGGCAGTTGCGAAACCAGCTTGCGGGGGTGTAATTTTTTTCTTTTTTCCATTGGGTGTTTTCTGTATGTTGTTTGTATAATTAATGTATGCAAGACAACATAGTTAAGTTGATTACCAATCATCTCAATAATTCCGGCACCGTCGCCGAGAAAGAAGAATTGCTTTCCTGGCTGGAAGAGTCGGAGGAGAACAAGCGTTTCTATTCTTTGTTCGTGGCCAATTATTCGCTGCACGAAACGGTTACTTCAGAGAACCTTAACGAAGATATCGATTGCATGCTCGGACGTCTTGGGGCGAGGATTGATGCCCATGAGGCCGGGCGGCGCAAAATGCCTGGCAATTGGTTTTTTGCGGCAGTAGCCGTTTGTGCGGCTGCCCTTGCCCTGTTTCTGTTCCTGCCTCAAAAGACTGAGCATGCCGGGGCTCCGCAACCGGTCATGGCGGTTGCAGGCAATGTCACCGGCGAGACGGTGCATGTGAAGCTCGAGGATGGCACGCAAGTTTATTTGCGCCCGGGAGCCAGAATCAGTTATAATGTTGCAGGGATACCCGACAAGCGTTTGGTAAACCTTGAGGGAGACGCTTATTTTGATGTCGCCCGGGATGAACAGCGGCCTTTTCTGGTGAATACCCAAAATATAGGCGTGAGAGTTCTCGGTACCTCATTCTCCGTTTCGTCTTCTCCGGAGGTGTCCCAGGTCGTGCTGGAGAGGGGCTCCGTGCGGCTGCTCTCTCCGGAAGGCGCCTCCATGGTTACGCTGTCACCCAACCAGAAGGCTACATATATCGGTGTAACCGGAGATGTGAGAGTGGAGTCCATATATGCCACTGCTTTCGTCACCGACAAATACAGCCTTGTGGCAATGTCTGACGCTACTCTGGACGAGATTGTTTCATCTCTGTCCGATATGTTCAAGGTCAAGATAAAATTCTCATCGGGCGATACGAAAAAGCGCTACAACCTTGCCTTCATGAAATCCGACTCTATTGAGGACGTATTGGCAATAGTGCAATATATGTCAGGAGCAGAATGTACAATTCAACACAAATAATATCTAACCACTCTTTTTATGAGAACTAAACACTTGTTTACTCTCTGCCTCTGCGCAGTACTCGTGCTCTTCTCCTGGGCACGTGCGGAGGCTCAGACGCAGGAAACTCTTTACGATGTGGACATTTCCATTCCGAGAGCTACTGTAAGCTCGTTTACCTCTGCACTCACCGGTCAGACGGGCATCTTATTCTCGTACGAGACAAATCTCGCTTCAAAGAGCCTGGGAAGCGTTACCATCAAACAGCGCCAGGCTTCTCTGG
Organism: Bacteroidales bacterium; assembly: GCA_017454265.1. GTDB lineage: Bacteria > Bacteroidota > Bacteroidia > Bacteroidales > UBA932 > Cryptobacteroides. Next base: position 55,477 of record JAFTDJ010000003.1, read on the forward strand.
AATCCATCCTGACCCGTGCGTTCAGCGGCAAGGGCGTGAGTTGGAAAGTTGTCAACCGTACGGTTGTGCTTACTGCAGCGCAGGCTTCCCAGCCCGCAAATGTGTCCGGCCGGGTGCTGGATGCCAACGGTGATCCGCTGCCCGGCGCCGGGGTGCTGGTGAAAGGAACCACCCACGGCACCACCACAGATGCGGCCGGTAATTACACCATCGCCGTCGCTCCCAACCAGACGCTGGAAGTGTCTTTCATCGGATACGCGACACAGGATGTTCCCGTAGGCGGACGCAGCGTGATAAATGTAACACTGGCAGACGATACCACTCTCCTGGACGACGTGGTGGTGGTGGGTTACGGAACCCAGTCCCGCAAGACCCTGAGTACCGCAATCGCAAAGGTTGACGGCGAGAAACTGATGGACGCTCCCGTGTCCACCGTTGGCGACGCCCTCAAGGGAAAGGTTACCGGCCTGCGCATCGCCTCCAACAACAACCTCCCCGGCGAGAGCCCCCGCTTCCTCATCCGAGGCGGTTCGTCCATCAACCGCAGCAACGACCCTCTGTTCCTCGTGGATGGCGTTGAGCGCGGTATAGACGACCTCAACCCCAACGACATCGAGTCCATAGAAGTGCTCAAAGACGCTGCATCCGCCGCCATTTACGGAAGCCGTGCATCCAACGGTGTAATCCTCGTTACCACAAAGAAGGGCAACGCCTACAAGCAGCCCCAGGTGGTGTTCGACTCCCAGGTGGGCTTTACTTCACCCGCACGCACCTGGAAACTCGCCAACGCTACGGAGTTCCTTACCATAATCCGTCCTGCAGCGCTTCAGGGACCCAATTCCGCACTCGTTCTCAACGGTGCCAACGGCGCCGGCATAGGCAACACCGAGCCCACGTCCACATACTCCACCCGCTACCTCACTGCAGGAGAGAACGTTCCGGAAGGCTATCTCAGCATGCCCGACCCGGTCGATCCCACCAAGACCATCATCTATACGGACCACGACTGGCAGAACGACTGGTATCATCCTTCCTTCTACCACAAGCAGTACGTGGGAGTGAACGGCGGCACCAAGGACGTCAAGTATGCGGCCTCCGTAGGTTATCTCGGCGATGACGGAATGGTTGCGATGAGCTCTTTCCGCAACTTCACTATGCACGGAAACACCTCTTTCAATGTAACCAAGTGGCTCACCGCTTCCACTACGTTCGACTATACCAACGGCGTCAAGCATCCGATGACCAACGATTACTTCACTGTGCTCGGACGCGGTATCATGATGTCTCCTACCCATATAGGAAAATACCCCGACGGCACATTCGCCACCGGCGGTACCAACAAGAACCAGCAGACCGCCGAATTCTACGAGACATTCTACGACCGCGAGACCCAGCGCCAGAAGTTCATGGGCAGCATCAACCTCAAGGCCAAGATTACCGACTGGCTCACGGGAACCGTGCAGTACGCCCTCTACGACAACAGCTACCGCGGAAGTTATTACACCAAGGGTGAGGTGAACGGCAGCGTGAACTTCGTATCCACCAACCGCGGAACTACTGAAACCCGCACCCAGACCCAGCGCCAGAACTTCCAGGCCTACCTTACTGTAGACAAGAAATTCGGCCAGCACCGCATCAGCGGCACCGCCGGCTACGACTGGAGCAAGTGGCATTACTGGTACCTCACTGCCGGCAACACCGGGTCCCTTTCGGACAAGGTGCCTATGCTTACCGCCGGCGGCTCCAATACCGCAGGTACGATGAGCATGAGCAACAGCGACTACGAGACCGCCCTCATTTCCTACTTCGGACGTGTGGGGTATAACTTCGCAGACCGCTACATCCTGGCCGCCACGTTCCGCGCCGACGGCAGCTCGCTCTTCCTGGGCGAGAACAAGTGGGGCTACTTCCCCTCGGTCTCCGCGGCATGGGTGATCAGCGAGGAGCCTTTCTTCGCGAACGCCAAGGACAAGGTGAACATGCTCAAGCTGCGTGCCTCCTTCGGCGAGACGGGAAACAACAACATCGCCCGTACGGACCCTCTGGGAGCCTATTCCACCAGCACATACGACGTTTATAACGTGCTCCTTCCTTCCAAGATGGTGAACTCCGGCCTCAAGTGGGAGACCACCACCCAGCTCGACCTCGGCGTGGACGTGAGTTTCCTGAACGACCGTATCCGCATCGTTGCGGACTACTACGACAAGGTCACCCGCGACCTCATCTACTCCATCACCCTTCCCGATACCGGCCAGTTCGGCAGCGTGAACGCCAACGTGGGAAGCGTGCGTTTCTGGGGCGCGGAGTTTGAACTGCATACCGTGAACATCCAGAAGAAAAACTTCTCCTGGGAGACCGACTTCACCTATTCGTTGTCCCGCAACGTGGTGCTGTCCCTGCCGGACGAGTACAAATACCAGCTTATGGATATGGACGGCAACCTGCTGTACGATTCTAATGGTGAGCCGCAGTACGGCTGGCGTATAGGCGGATACAAGACCGCCACCGGCTACCGCTTCGGCGGAACCGCAGTGGGAGAGCCGCTGGGCCGTATCTGGGGTTACAAGGTGGCCGGAATCCTGCAGACCGACGAAGAGGCTGCCGCCGCTTACTTTGACACCCAGTCCCACGGTTATCGCCGCAGCGACGGCCAGTCCATCCAGGGACGCAAGGACGCCGGCGACTTCGAGTGGGTGAACCGCTACGGTACGGCCAAGACCGCAGACGGCGCCGAGCAGATCGACGCTACCGATATGTTCCTTCTGGGTAACGTGATGCCTCACTCCACAGGCGGTTTCAACAATACCATACATTGGAACAGGCTTACCTTCAATGTGTATTTCGACTATGCCATCGGACACTCCATTTACAATTATATGAAGACCCGTATGGTGCAGAACACACTGGGATACAGCAATTCCAACGTGGACGTGAACCTCATCTCCGACTGCTGGCGCAGCCCCGGGGACAAGGCGACCAGCGCCCGTTTCTTCCCCAACGACGCCGACTACGGCAACCGTAACTTCTCACGTGCTTCGGATTTCAACGTCCAGAACGCCAGCTACCTGTGCCTGCGCGACGCCTCCATCTACTACGACCTCCCCGACAAGTGGGCCAAGGCCATCGCCATGAAGAAGATCACCGTAGGCGTGACCGGAAATACTCTCTGGTACTTCACCGGCGTGAGCGGCGCCATCAGCCCCGAGACAGGTATCAGTTCCGATTCCGATTCCAATATGTACACCTCCGTGCAGATGGGCAGCGCTACATCCAACATTATGCCTGCTGCACGCAAGATATTGTTCAACCTGAAGATAACGTTCTAAGGAGGATACAGATATGAAAAAGTTGTTTACTATATCTCTTGCAGCGCTCCTTTGTTCGGCGGCCCTTACCTCCTGCCACAAAGACCTGGACATTCCTTACGACAACGCACTTTCCGCAAGTAATATGTGGAAGGACGCATCCGACCTGGAACAGTCTGTTCCCGGCATCTACAGACGTATGCACAGCTACTTCTCCGATGCCGAATGTAATGTCTTCTACCTGGGCGAGACCCGCGTGGGCGACTATATGTGGGGGCCTTCGCTGGAGAGCAAGGTCCAGGACAACTTCAAAATCGCCTGCCGCCACAATACTCTTACCCCGTCCAACACCATAGGGTGGAGCGGATTGTATTCCACAATAGACCAGGCCAATGCCGTAATCAAGCACGGAGCGGAGTGCAACGCCTCCCAGGCCCGTCTGGACTGGGCCTTGGCCCAGGCTTATTTCGCGCGTGCCTACTGCTACTTCCAGGCGGCGCGAATCTGGGGCGAGGTACCAGTGAACCTGCTTCCCGTGGAGTCCACCACCCAGGAGGAGTGCTATCCCTCCCAAAAGACACAGGTGGAGGTTTACGAGCAGGTGGAGCGTGACATCCTTGCCTGCGAGGAGCTTTCAGCGTCCCTTGGCAACGAGAAGTATTTCGCCACCAAGGATGCCCTCAACACCCTCAAGGCAGATTATGCTCTCTGGATGTATGCCACCCGTGACGGCGGTGCCAAGTATCTGGACATGGCCGAGCAGGCTTTGAATGCGATAGGCATTTCATCTGCCAGGCTTCTGCCCAACTATGCCGACGTTTTCGACCGCACCAACAAGAAAAATGCGGAAATCGTGTTCTCGCTTGCACTGAGCGCATCCGATACCGGCGGCTACCAGATTTATTTCTGCCAGCCTTCCAACCTTATCGCTGCAGCATACCGCAACAACCCCGTGCCCATTTCTTCCACGCAGTGGTGGAGCTATTCCCAGGGTTTCGTGGACGAACTCAAGGCCAGCCAGGCCAAGGGAGACACCCGCGTGAAGACAAACCTTGGATACGGTCCTTATTCGGCTGCAGCCGACAAGCACGAGATTACATGGTGCAACAAACTCACCGGCGATATGTCCAAGAGCCCTGTGGTACAGGACAACGACCTCATCTACTACCGCTACGGCTATGTGGTGATGCTGGACGCCGAGCTCAAGTACTACAAGAAGAATTACGCCGGCGCCAACGCTTCGCTGAACCTGATTGCAAAGCGCGCCTACGGAAAAGACAACTACTACACCAGCACCGCTCCCGCAGATGTGCTCGACAACATTGTGCACGAATACTTTATGGAGTTCCCGGCTGAGGGAATGATATGGTGGGCCCTTATACGTACAGGCAAGATCTGGAGTATGGAACCCAACTCTGAAATCCCCGGACAAACTTTCGAAACTCTCCGTGCCAAGAATCCCAACATCCTGCTCTGGCCCATCGCTCAGGGTTCCATCAACAAGAATTCCAAGCTGCACCAGATAGAAGGATGGTCTTAACCTTTTTAAGTATATGAATATGAAAAAGATATTTGCAATAGTTCTTTCGGCGGTCCTGTGCCTTGGCGCAGTATCCTGCAACAAAGACGCAGTGCCTGAAGGCGCGGACACCCTCACGGTACGAGTGGCGCTTACTCCCGATCCCGGAACAGTTCCTGCGGCCGGCGCCAGCTTTGACGCCGTGGCCATCGTGCATCAGGGCGTAAACCTGAATGTCGACTGGGAAGTGTCGGTAGACGGGGACGTAGCCTGGATATCCCTTCAAAAGACAACTTTGAAGACCCAGTTCGTAGGCACATATGCCGGAGATGACAAAGAAGTGGAGCAGCCCGGCATCAGCTGTACCGTCGCTGCCAACCTTACCGGCAAGAAGCGCAGCGCCACCATTCGTTTTACGACTGCCAACGGCGCATCCGCCGTTTACGTGCTTAACCAGTCTGCGAAGTGAGAACCTTGAGACTATTTGCGGCCGCCCTGCTCGCCGCCTGTGCCTGCCTTGCGGTGTCTTGCGAGAAGCACGAACTCCCGCAGCCGAAGCCTGTCGTCATAGATGACGAAGGCGATGGAGATGATCCCGAGCCTTCCGAAAGGGTGACCGAGCCTGCGGAGTGCAGCAACAAGGTGGTCGCGCACCGTGGCGGAGCCAGGGAAAGCAGTTTTCCCGACAATTCCCGGGCCGGACTTCGCTATTCAATGAAACTGGGCTGCTACGCCATGGAGTGCGACATTTACTGGACAAAAGACAACAATGTCGTAATCGCCCACGCCAAGGATACTTATTATATCAACGGGCTCAAGCCCTGGGAGCATACGCTTCTGGAGCTCCGCAAAGCGGGCAAGCTGACCAACGGGGAAGAACTGCCCACCCTCGAGGAGTTCCTGGATATTGTTCAGGTAAAAGACAACTGCACACGGCTGTGCCTGGATATCAAGAACCTGGACGGTACCCTTACCCAGTATCCCATTAATGCAGTTCAGAGGGCCTGTGAAATCATCAAGGCGCGCAAGGCGGAGAAATTCTGCGAGTTCATCTGTACCGGCAACGAGACTGTCGCCCGCGGTGCGGCCGCTTGTATGGCAGGCTACGGCGTACCGGTAGGCTGGATGGCAAATAAGGCTCCCGCCTCCCACAAGGCCATGGGCTTCAGTTGGGCGAACCTGTCCGCAGCAAGCTATATGACGCCTTACGGCAATGGCACCCGCACTATAGACGAATTCAAAAAAGCCGGAATGCAGATCAGCGTCTTCAACATAGACAGGCAGTCCGGCGACGGCAACGCCGTTTACAGCGACGAAGCCGTGAACTATTACATTAACAGGTATGACGACCTGCGATTCATTTGTACCAATTATCCAGACTGGCTTCTGAAAAAACTCAAATAACACTATTATTATGAAACTGAATCACATTCTTTTTGTAGCTGCGGCAGTCCTCGCTATCGCGTCCTGCAAGCAGCCCCAGCCCGAAGTTGTTTCTTCCGTCTCGGTGGGCACCAAGAGCATCACCGCTTCCTGGGAAGGGGAAACCAAGACAGTAGCTCTTACTGCCAACTGTGAATGGACGGCTACGTCCGGCGCTGCCTGGGTTACCGTAACCCCTGCAAGCGGAAACGGAGCAACCACCCTTTCACTTGCGATAGCCGAGAATGCCGGCGACGCCCGTGACGGCAAAGTGACCGTCGCCAGCAAAGACGGCAAGGCAAATGCCGAGGTTCTCGTCTCCCAGGCTGCAAAGCCCGGTGACCAACCCACTCCGGGTCCCGAGCCCGCCGGCAACACCATCAAGACCGCGGCCGAGCTTTCCGAGTTCTTCGGCAATGCGGGCACTTTCACGGCAGATGATACCTGGACTATAGAGGCCGATATCGACTGTGGCGGCGCCACCCTCGCACCGGCTCCTTCGTTCGCAGGCGTACTTGACGGAAAGAACCACAAAATTTACAATTACAACATTGTTTCCAACGAGCCTGTAGCAGGCCTCTTCCTGAATATCAGCGGTACCGTCAAGAACGTCATCCTCGGTTCGAGCGACGGCAAGAAGTGGGACAATTCTTCCAGCGTGAGCTTTGGCACCGAGGCTGCAAACGCCAACCATATCGGCGGCGTCTGCGCAGAACTGACCGGAACCCTTGAGAACGTAAAGAACTTTGCAAAAGTATCTATCGTCATCAATAACTCCGAAGTGTCCGGAATCGGCGGCCTTGTGGGACGTATCACTTCTCCTGCCACAATCAAATCCTGCGAGAACGGTGCTCAGCTGGAGATTTCCGGTACAATGGCCCAGGGTGCCTACACCGGAGGCATAGTCGGACACGCCAATAATGCCGAGGCGCTTCTGGAAGATTGCGTCAATTCCGCTAACCTCGAGTTCAACATCATCAACGCCAAGTACATGATGTACGGCGGTATCGTCGGATACATCAGGGACGGCGCCAAAGTTGACAAATGCCGCAACGAGGGCGATATCACCTACAACAACGCCGAAGCGGGCGGAACATACATTATGATTGCCGGTATCTGCGGTGGTATGTATTACAACTCCACGGTCAGCAACTGCGTGAACAAGGGCAAGATCAGCACCAACCGCAACCAGGTGAGCCGTATCGGCGGTATAGTGGGCACGCTCAATTCCAAGGGCGTCGTCGAGGGCAATACCAATGAGGGCGAAGTGGTCATCAATCACGACTTTGAGAACGGCAACTGGCAGGCTGCCGGCGGTATCGTCGGCTTCCAGGAGAAGGAAAGCGCTGACAACATCATCCGCAACAACACCAACAAGGGTGCGGTTACCGTGGTTGTGGAGAACGCGACCACACACGCGAACAAGGTTACTGCCGGCGGTATCCTCGGCCTCGGCGTCCTGGGTCTGGAGATTTCCGGAAACGTGAACGAAGCCGCCGTCTCCATTACCAATAAGGCTGCCGGTCCTGCGTACGCGGGCGGTATCGCCGGCTGGTTCAAGGGCGCAGGCACCTTCACCAAGAACAATGAGAACAAGGGCGCGGTCAACTGCAAGACCTCCGACGACGCGGCTTCCGTGGCCGGCGGCGTAGTCGGCTGCGTGAACGACAAGGTAGGCACTTGTACTTCTGACAAGAATACCGGTGCCGTGGTTTGTGCCAACGCCGCCGCTGCAGGTTCCATTGCGGGTACCAACAACGGTAAGCTGGTGAACTGCGTAGCGGGCGGCAGCGTCAACGGCACCAAGTTGACTGACGCCAACCTAGCCGGTCTCACCCAGGGTACTTCCAGCGCCGGCACCGCCGAAGGTACTACCCTTGCCAAGTAATTTTTCGTAATTTTTAAAGGCGCGCCTTAAAAGTCGCGCCTTTTTTGTATATTTACGGTTTGTAAAGCTTATTGCAGTATGGCACAAGTTAAACAAACGAAACACAGCTTCAAATACTGGCAATGGAGGGTGATCATCTGCTCGATGATAGGCTACGCGATGTTCTACTTCGTTCGCAAGAACTTCTCCTTTGCAATTCCTCTCATCCAGGAACAGTATCCGGAGATTACCAAGGCCCAGTTCGGCGCCATCATTTCTGCCGGCGGCATCATTTACGGTATCTCCAAACTCATCAACGGCGTCATAGGCGACCGGACCAATGCCCGTTGGCATCTGGTGCTTGGCCTTGGAATCTGCGTGGCGGTGAATTTCCTCTTCGGCTGGACGGACAAGCTCACGACACTCATCACCGGGGCGCAGGGCGGTCCCGACTTCATAGGAGGTTTTGTGACCATTATGTCTGTGCTGTACATCATCAACCAGATATTCCAGGGGTGCGGTTTCGCTCCCTGCAACCACTTGATGGTCAGCTGGGTTCCGCCCCACGAGCTGGCTACCAAGATGAGTATCTGGAACACGTCCCACAGCGTAGGCGCCTTCGTCGCAGCCGTTATATGCGGTTATCTCACCAGCTGGCAGCTTTGCTTCTGGGTTCCCGCCTGCATTTCGCTCTTCGGCGTTTTCTTCATTATCGTTACTTTGCGCGATACACCCAAGTCCGTCGGCCTGCCTGAGCTTCCCAAAGTGGAGGGCGAGCTGGACGAGAGCAAGGGCAAGGATAAGAAAGAGTGGCGCAAGTTCTTGTTGCATAAGGTGTTCCTAAACCCGGTCATCTGGATACTCGCGCTTACGGACCTCTTTGTCTATGTGGTGCGTTTCGCCATTCTTGACTGGGGGCCGTCCATGCTTCAGGATATGGGTCTCAGCCAGGCTCTTTCCGGATGGACCGTGGCCATTTTCGAAGTGGCCGGCTGTCTTGGAATGATTGCCGCAGGGTACATCTCAGACAAGCTCTTCAAGAGCCGCAGCCAGAGGGTCTGCGCCATAGAGATGGTTCTCGTGGCCCTGTGCCTTGTCGCCCTGCACTACATTCAGGATATGAACACTCCTGTGCTCTTCCTCATAGTGCTGGCTCTTGCAGGTTTCTTCCTTTATGGACCCCAGGCCCTGCTCGGCGTTATCGCTTCCAATGAGGTTTCCAAGAAAGCCGCGTCTTCGGCGGTCGGTATCATTGGCTTCATGAGCTACCTGAGTACGCTCATCACCGGCTATCCTCTCGGCAAGTTCGCCGACACTTACGGATGGCACCACATTTTTATCCTTATGGCCGGAGTCTCAGTACTTGGATTCCTGCTCATTATTACTCAGTGGAACCTCAAGGACCGTTCCCGTAATGTTGTAACAGAAGAAGAATAATGGTTAGTACAAAAATTAATCTGGCGGCTCCGGCCGGCCTTCACGCAAGGCTGGCCGGGGAGCTTGTGAAGCTGGTCAAGGAATATGCCGGCAGTGAAGTGCAGATTGTTACGCCCCAGCGTAGTGTCAACGCTGCTTCTATCCTCTCCCTGCTTTCTCTCGGCGCCAAGTGCGGGGCCGAACTGGAAGTCCGTGTAGATGGTGGCCGCGAAGAAGAGGCCCTGGTCTCGATAGCACATTTTCTTGAAACCGCAACCATCTGATTATGAAAATATCAGCTCCCGCTTTCCTGTGGCGCCACAATGTGTCCGGCCTGGCGGTCAGAACATTCGAAGAGGCCTTTGAATTGGTGAACGCCGACCTCAAGGCCGCAGCCGAAACCGAATGGGACAAGCATCAGGTTTCTCCATTGGAGGCGTCTGACAGAAAAGTCCGCGATGCCCGTACGATGGCGGCTGCAATGGCTTTGCAGAAGCCCGAAGCAGCTTCGGTATTCGCCACTCACTTGGAAATGCTCAACGACCCTATGGTCCGCGAGTCGGTCGAGGCCGGATTGGCTGCGGGATTGTCGGACCTGGAGGCCGTTAAGGCTGCCGAGGAAAGTATCTGCGCAATCTTTGCAGACATTCAGGATGAATACCTTCGCGCGCGTGTGGACGATGTGCGGGATGTGTTCCGCCGTCTTGTAGAGTCGATGTGCGGAAACGACAGCGCACTCCCGGCCACCCCGAGTGCGGGCCATAAGGATTCGAAGGTGGTGCTTGTGGCCGAGGAACTTCTGCCGTCCGATATGGTGAACCTGGATTTGGACGGAATCGCCGGTATTATCTGCAGGCGCGGCAGTCCCACCAGCCACGTGTGTATCATTTCCCATTCCAAAGGCATCCCTATTCAGATAGGTGTTGATATAAGCGGTATCAAGGACGGCGACATCGTGAGCGTGGATGACCCTATGGTGGGGGCGACTTCGCTTTCTAAATTAGCCCGTTCTGCACGTCGCCGGGTATTTGTGAACGCGTCCAATATAGATGAGGTGGTGGAAGCCATTGCCTCAGGCGCCGAGGGCATAGGCCTTTTTCGATCGGAGTTTTTCTTTATGCACAGTCCCTCCCTTCCTTCTTTCGAGGAGCAGAGAGATTACTATATGCAGTTGCTGGATGCATCCAAGGGGCATCCTCTCAATCTCCGGCTTCTGGACGTCGGCGGTGACAAACAGCTGCCCTATATGCCGGTAGAAAAAGAAGACAACCCCTTTATGGGCGTACGCGGCATACGTTTCCTGCTCAAGCACAGGGATATCCTCGAAACCCAGATTGCAGCCGCATTGTCTGCTGCCGAGCAGTTCCCGGGACAGTTAAGTATTCTGATTCCCATGGTGAGCACAGTGGAAGAAGTCCGTGCCGTGCGCGAGATAATGGGCGATAATCCGGAAGGCCTTGTCCGGCTCGGTGTTATGATCGAGACGCCGGCTTCCGTGCTATGTGCTCCCGGATTAGCCGCTGAATGTGATTTCTTCAGCATAGGAACCAATGACCTCACGCAGTACGTGATGGCTGTTGACCGCAGCAACTCGGAGGTGTCTTCTTTGTTCGACCCTCTTTCTCCCGCAATGTGCAGCGCGCTTGCGATTACGGTTGATGCAGCGCACGCCGCAGGCATTCCGGTCGGAGTGTGCGGCGAGCTGGCCTCTGACCCCCGTGCCACCAGGTTCCTGATAGACCTTGGCGTTAATGTGCTCAGCATAGCGAAGCTTTAGGTCTGTCAGGGAATGAGGCGGGGATTGTTTATTCTTACGAGTTTGATGGCGCTGGCGTCATGCGCCAATTCCCGGTATGCGTCAGGCCCCGATACTGAAGACATCGAGGCCCTTCCCGGATACCGGGGCACCATCCAGGCGCTGAGCTACCAAAGCAGCGAGAAGAATCTGGATGAGCGTCGTCTTACGATATATCTTCCTCCCGGTTATTTTAAGGAACCTCAAAGACGCTATCCTGTCATGTACCTCCTGCATGGGGCCCGCGGCAACGAGGTTACCTGGATAGAGAGGGGAGACTGCCTTAAAACGCTGGACTCCCTTTATGCCGGGGGAGCCGTGGATGAATTCATCCTGGTTTTGCCCAACTCCAACAATTACTTCGGACGCAAGGATTACAAGAACGGCCGCGCCGTAAATGCAGTCCGGGCTTTTTGGACAGTGGACGGCGACGCCGAGTCTTTTTTTATGAAAGACGTTGTAGCCGCCGTTGACGGCCGGTACCGTACCATTCCGGACAAGAACGGCCGGGCTATCGCCGGAATGTCCACAGGCGCCTTGCAGGCGATGTACATCTCTGCTAATTGGCCGGACAGCTTCGCCTACGTAGGTCTCTTTTCCCCCTACGCCTACGATGAGCTGGCAGAAATGCGCAACCCTCAGTTCTACGAAGCGCTGACATGCAAAATGCGCACTCAATTCAGCAATCCGCCCTCCTTCTACGGGCTGTACATAGGGAATAAGGACATTTTTTATCCTCATATGATGCTCTTCGACCGCAGTCTCACGCGCCGAGGGTATAAACACGAACTCGTGGTCACACCTGGCGGCCACGAGTGGTACAATTGGAGGAAATACCTGATTATGTTTTATCAGGAAGCTTTCCGTTAGATTTTTTCAACAGCTTTGTAGGCTTCCGCAATTTCTTTAAGCAACGGTTCTCCCGCGTGGATGCCCGTGTACTTCACTATTGTGGCCTCCAGTCCCTCTTCCTTTATGGAAGAGAGCATTTCCACGCTCTGCGGGTCCTGGGGATTGTCGAAGTGAAGGGCGGCTCCGATAGCCAGCAGCAGCTTGTCATAAGGCAGGCGGTACTCCCTTGCCGTCATCATTGGAAGAATCAGGCGGTCGTTGGGTGAGAGCTTGCGAAGCGGTTCACGTCCTACGCGGTCGCATTCGTCACGCAGGTAGGGGTTGCTGAAGCGGCGCAGAATCGTTTCTATATAAGCGGCGTGGGCGGTGGGGTCGAAGTCGAACTTGCGGACAAGGCCCTCGCCGCTCTGCTGCATTGCGCCCTTGACTATGGCGGCGATAGCAGGATTTTCCACACACTCTTTGATGGTGGCGATTCCCTTCATCTTTCCAAGATATGCAGCTGTAGCGTGACCTGTGTTGAGGGTGAAAAGCTTGCGTTCCACGTACGCAAGCAGGTTGTTCACCGGGGTCATGCCGTTGATTACCGGCACCTCGCCCACAAAAGAGCTGCGCTCGACGTCCCACTCGAAGTATTCTTCCACTGCTACATCAAGGGGAATGTCGCAGCGTACGGGAGGTACTATGCGGTCCACGGCGGCGTCGGGGTATCCCACATGTGATACGGCCCAGGAGGCGGTATCTGCGTCCAGGAGGGAGTTTACCAGCATCTTCAGCTGCGAACTTGCCTTCAGGCCGTTCTCGCAGGCAATCACGTTAAGGGGCTTCTCTATGCCGGCTTCCTTGCGGGCGGTAATGCCTTTGGCAAGGGTGGGGGCTACGAATTTGAGGATACGGAGACCGACGGCGGTGGTCACCAGGTCTGCATCCGCAATTTCGCGTACCGCATCCAGGCTGCCTGAGTTGACTGCGCGCACGCCCTTGATGTGGATATCGTAGCTTTTGTGGTCCGACACGTGAACCGTGTATTCCTTGCGTTCGTTGATCTGGTTAAGGAGTTCCTCCACGACGTCGGCAAATACCAGTTCGTAACCGGCTTGTGAGAGGACTGCCCCGATAAATCCGCGGCCAATATTGCCCGCTCCGAATTGAATGGCTTTCATTATGTGCTTTCTTTGTTTGTCTGTCCTACAAAAATAATAAAATAATCGTATCTTTACACCGTAAATGAGAGAGAAAATTCAGAAATTCGGTCGAGCCCTCAGCGCAATGGTTATGCCCAATATAGGTGCGTTCATTGCGTGGGGCTTGCTTACAGCTATTTTTATCCCGGGCGGATGGTGGCCGAACGAGAACATAGCAAGGATGGTATCCCCTATGCTCAAGTACCTGCTGCCCACGCTGATAGCATTCACTGCCGGAAAGAACGCCGGCGGATACAGAGGGGGCGTTGCAGGTGCCGTTGCCACTATGGGCATCATCGTCGGGACAGACACTCCCATGTTCCTCGGGGCTATGATCATGGGCCCTGTGGCCGGGTGGTGCATCAAGAAATTCGACAAGCTGGTCGAAGGCAAGGTGGGCGCCGGATTCGAGATGCTCGTGAACAATTTCTCGCTGGGCATCATAGCCATGCTGCTGTCTGTTGCCGGTTATCTGGTGATAGGGCACGCCGTGTCCTGGGTGACCGACGGCCTGAGTGCAGGCGTGAACTGGATGCTTGCGCATAAATTGAATCCGCTGCTTGCGGTGCTCGTGGATCCCGCCAAGGTGCTCTTCCTCAACAATGCCGTCAATCACGGAATAATGACGCCTCTTGGCATACAGCAGGCCGCTGAGATGGGGCAGAGCATGCTTTTCCTGGTCGATCCCAATCCCGGCCCGGGACTCGGAATCCTGCTGGCGTGCTGGGCCTTTGGCAAGGGAGTCACCAAACAGTCCGCGCCGGGAGCCGCAGTTATACAGCTTCTCGGAGGAATTCACGAGATTTATTTCCCTTACGTGCTGGCGCGCCCCATCCTGCTTTTCCCTGTGATGATCGGTAATATCTGCGCGCTCAGCTTCTTCACCATCGTGGACTTCGGCCTGGTTGCGCCCGCTTCGCCCGGCAGCCTGATTTCCATAATACTGATGTCGCCCCGCGGCAAGACCCTGCTGGGCGTTCTGGGAGTACTGATCGGCACCCTGGTGTCTTTTCTGCTTGCCTGGCCGATGGTCAAGAAGCGTCCCGACTTTCAGGGTGAGAGCGAGGAAGAGAGTGAGAGTGAGAGTGAGAGTGAAGGTGAGGCCGTTCCGGCAGAGCCCCTGCCTTATATCGGCAAGGTTGTCTTTGCATGCGATGCCGGCATGGGCTCCAGCGCCCTCGGAGCGACACGCTTCAGATCCCGGTTGATGAAGGCGGGGCTCTCTTCCATCAAGTGTACCAACTGCGCGGTGGAGGACATTCCGGGCGACGCTTCGCTGCTGGTCTGTCAGAAGCAGCTGGCCGACAGGGTGCGCGCTTCCGGCAAGGAGGTGCTGGCCATTACCAACTTCCTGAGCGACCCTGAGCTGGACGCCCTTCTGCAGCGTCTTGTCAATCAGGGTGCAGAGCCACAGGCTGCAACGCCAGAAGCGGATGCTGCAACATCCGAAGAGCCTAAGGATGAGCCCGATATAAATAACAAGGTCCTGGCGGAAGTCAAAGCAGCCGGCCTTTCGGGGATGCTCGATCCTTCCAATATCTTCGTAGGACTGCCCAGTGAAGGCAAAACGACGGCAATCCTGCGCACAGGCGGTTTTCTCGCATCCTCCGGTTACGTGGACGGGGCATACATCAAGTCTATGCTTGAAAGAGAGGAGATAGCTACCACTTACATGGGCATGGGGCTCGCTATTCCGCACGGTACTTCCGACGCCAAGGCCCATGTCCTTCACTCCGGAATCGTCGTGCTTCAGTACCCAGGCGGTGTGGATTTCGGCGAAGGTGTGGCACGGCTCCTCATAGGCATTGCCGGCGTGGGTGACGAGCACCTCGAGATACTTTCCAAGGTGGCCTCCACCCTGGATGACCCCGAGGTCCTGGAACTCCTCTGCACCACTTCCGATCCCGATGTGATATATAGAATATTAAGATAGTTCCGACAATGTCAAAGCACTTTACCTTACCCAGCGAAGGCGGATTGATAGAAGAGAACCTGCCCGCGGGCATACTTCACACTTACGAAAAAATCTGGACCAAGGTCTTTCCAGAGTCCCGCCCCGCTTCCTATGAGATTGCAGACCTCATAGTGGCGAGCATCAACTCTCACAAAGACAGGCTTTTCCGGCTCGGGCTCACGACCGGGGCCACGCCCACCTCGCTCTACAACGAGCTTACCCGCCGCTACAATGCCGGACTGGTGTCCTTCAGGAATGTGGAGATAGTGTCTATAGACGAGTATTATCCGTCATCCAAGGATGAACTCCAGAGCCGCAACCGCCGGCTCCATGAGGCTCTCCTGGACAATGTGGACATACTGAAGGAAAATGTCCATATCCCGGACGGAACCATACCCCAGGACAAGCTTACTTCCTATTGCAGCCGTTTCGATGCGATTGCCCGCGGTCTGGACCTGCTGGTCATTGGCGTAGGGGAGCAGGGGCAGGTGGGTTTCAACGAGTCGGGCTCCAACGATAAGACGCGTACCCGTGCCGTCCGCCTTTCTTACGCCTCCCGCAAGCGTCAGTCGGCCAATTTCAACAACGACCTGTCTTCCACGCCCGATAAGGCCATTACCATAGGAATCAGCACGATGCTGTCTGCCCAGCGTATAGTCCTGATGGCCTGGGGCGAGGACAAGGCGGCTGCAGTGAAGGCTATAGCTGAAGGGGAGATTGATTCTGCCTGCCCTGCATCTTACCTGCAACGCCACGACCATATTTCTTTCTATGTTGACGAGGCTGCCGCAAGCCAGCTTACCCGCTCTGTGGCGCCATGGCTGGTGGGCCCTTGCAGGTGGACGCCGAAATTTGTGCGCAAGGCAGTGGTGTGGCTTTGCCAGACCGTCGGCAAACCCATACTCAAGCTCACCGAGAAAGACTATCTGGACAACAATCTGAGTGAGATGCTGGAAAAGGTGGGAACATACGACAAGGTTAACATAGATGTGTTCAACGACCTTCAGCACACCATAACCGGCTGGCCCGGCGGCAAGCCAAATGCAGACGACAGCACACGGCCTGTCAGCGCCGCTCCCTATCCCAAAACCGTTCTTATTTTCTCGCCCCACCCCGACGACGACGTGATCTCCATGGGTGGAACATTCATCCGTCTCACTTCCCAGGGCCATAACGTTCACGTGGCCTACCAGACCTCCGGAAACGTTGCCGTGAACGACGATTTCGTGCTGCAGCAAATAGATGCTGCGTACCAGCTTGGCTATGCAGACAAGTTCGCAGAGGTCAAGGCGCTTGTTGACTCAAAGGTCCCCGGCGAACCGGAGCCGCGTGCTCTACTGGATATTAAAGGCGCAATACGCCGGAGCGAGGCCCGTGGCGCAGTGCGCTCCTTCGGGCTCAATGATAATGACAATGTGCATTTCCTAGATCTCCCGTTCTACGAATCCGGCGGCATCAAAAAGAACCCCAGGACGCAGGCGGACGTGGATATCATCAAGGATCTTATCATCAGCCTCAAACCCCATATGATTTTTATGGCAGGAGACCTGGCCGACCCTCACGGAACCCACCGTGTCTGTACGGAAGCGGCTCTGACGGCTCTGGAACAAATAGACCGCAAAGATAATCCATGGCTCGAAGATACCCACGTGTGGCTGTACCGCGGAGCCTGGATGGAATGGGAGCTGGGCCGGGTAGATATGGCAGTGCCCCTGTCTCCCGACGAAGTGATTATGAAGCGTCACGCAATTTTCCGCCATATCTCGCAGAAAGACATAGTGCCTTTCCCCGGCGAGGATTCCCGTGAGTTCTGGCAAAGGGCTGAGGAGCGCACCCAGAATACGGCCAGGCTTTACGATCAGCTCGGAATGGCCGAATATCAGGCAATTGAAGTCTTCCTAAAACTATTCTAAATATGAAACTGATTATCCGAGACACAATGCCGGAGGCCTCAGTATGGGCCGCCCGCTACATTGCAGACAAAATCAACGAGAAAGCAGCCCGCAGCAGCGAGCCTTTCGTCCTGGGCCTTTGTACAGGGTCCACTCCTATCGAGACATACAATGAACTCATCCGACTCGTGAAAGCCGGAAAGGTATCATTCAAGAATGTCGTATCTTTTAATATGGACGAGTACGTCGGATTGCCCGTGGAGCACCCCGAGAGCTACCACAGCTTTATGCATAAGTACCTCTTCGACCATATCGACGAGCCTGCGGCCAATATCCATATCCTTAACGGAAATGCGCCCGACCTTGACGCTGAATGTGCAGCTTACGAAAAAGCTATCGTTGCAGCAGGCGGCTTCGACCTCTTCCTCGGAGGCGTAGGCGAAGACGGACATATCGCATTCAATGAGCCTTTCTCATCCCTGGAGTCCCGTACCCGCGTAATCACCCTTACCCCCCAGACTCGTGAGGTGAACTCCCGCTTCTTTGACAATGATCCCGCACAGGTGCCTGCGCAGGCCCTTTCCGTGGGAGTGGCTACCGTTATGGGAGCAAAAGAGGTAGTTGTGCTGGCGTTCGGAAGCAAAAAGGCCCGCGCCATCAAGGATGCCGTAGAGGGACCTGTCTCCCATTACTGCACTCTGAGCGCTCTGCAGATGCACCCTGCCGGCATCATCGCATGTGATGACGCCGCTGCGGGAGAGCTTCGTGTAAACAGCTACAGGTACTTCAAGGCTACCGAGTAAGAGGCCAGGGCTCTACGCCAACCTCTTCTGCCCATTTTTGCCATTTACGGGCCATACGGCGGGTGCGCCATTTACGTCTGGCGGACAGGTCGTGATTCTCGTAAGGATCTTTCTTGAGGTCGTAGAGTTCCCAGGGCTCTGCGCCCTCTTTCTTTACCAGCTTCCAGCGTCCCTGGCGCATTCCCTTCCAGCCCATATGCTCGAAGAAGAGCGGCCGGTTACGGTTGATGTGGCGCCCTTCCAGAAGCGGTAAGAAGCTGCGCCCGTCCAGGCTCAGGATCTGGTGTCCTTCGCGTTCTTTTGGATAAGTTGCACCTGTGAGTTCGATGATGGTGGGAAGGACATCCGTGATGTGTGCATAGTCCTTCACCATATAGCCGCTGCGCTTGAATCCGGCAGGCCAGCTGATAATGAGCGGGGTTTTGATGCCGCCCTCGTATTCGCGCCCCTTTCCCTGACGGAACGGGGTGTTGCATACGTTCTGCCACTTGCCGACGGACGCCCAGCAGTCGGGACCGCCGTAGGGTACCTCGGGGGTGTCGTCGAAATGGTGCATCACGGCGCCGTTGTCGGAGAGGAAAATGATTACGGTATTATTGTAAAGACCTTGTTCCTTGAGGGCATCCACGATACGCCCGACATTCTGGTCTATGCAGTCAATCTGGGCGGCATAAACGGCCATGCGCTCAGATTCACGCGCCTTCTGCTCCGGTGTGAAACTGTTCCAGTCGGGATGCTCCGGCTCTGAAATCGGGAATTTGCCGTCCAGGATGCCAAGGGCTTTCTGCTTTTCGAAACGGGCGGTGCGGACGGCTTCGTAACCGGCGTCGTAGCGGCCCCGGTACTTTTCAATATCTTCCGGCTTGGCCTGCAGCGGATAGTGCGGGGCGACGAAGGGTACGTAAAGGAAGAAAGGCGTTTCCTGGTTCTCCGGCCTGCGGATGAACTCCACTGCAACATCCCCGAATCCGTCTGTCGAGTACCAGCCCGCCTCCGGGAAGACTTCTTCTCCGTTCCGGTAAAGCTTGCGGTTCTTTCTCTGCGGGAACATGGACGGATAATAGTAAACTCCGCCGCCGTTGGGGATATGGAATGTCTGCTCGAAGCCGCGGTGCTCGGGCCAGTATTCCTCCGCATCGCCCACATGCCATTTCCCTGATATGTAAGTGTGGTATCCGGCATCCTTGAGTACTTCGGCGATGGTGACGGTGTTCTCGTTCAGCCAGCCCTGGTAAGCGGGTATTGAACTTCCGTGATCTGTCATGGCTCCCATGCCTGCGCGCCATGAATATAGTCCGGTCAGGAGAGCTGCGCGCGACGGGCAGGACTTGGACACGTTGCAGAAGTTGGTCATCAGGACTCCCTGGCTTGAGAGCGCGTCGATGTTGGGGGTTTCAATCTCGCTGCCCATGCAGCCGATGTCGGAGTAACCCATATCGTCTGCGAGGATAAGCACAACGTTAGGACGTTCCTGTGCTGTAGCTGCAGCAGCCGGAACCAAAGGAAGGAGGATAAGAGGGGCTTTTTTCATAATTATGACGTATATGGCAAAATTAGTAAAAAAAATGTAACTTTCGGAGATGAAACGAAAACATACTGTCTATCCTGCGCTATGGGCGCTCTGCGCGGCTTCCGCCGTGCTGTTGAGCGTGCCCTGGCTGGTGCCTCATACCGGGCTCGTCATGCTGGTGGCTTTCGTACCCCTGCTGACAGCCGACTACATAGCTTCCGAAGCCGGCGTGAAACGATTCTGGATATGGCATTACTCCACATTCGTGTTGTGGAATGCTATGACAACCTTTTGGGTTTGCAATGCCACTGTAGGCGGAGGCATTTTCGCCGTGCTGGCCAACGCCCTGCAGATGTCCCTCGTATTCGGCCTGTTCCGCCTTGGCAAGAAGCATCTGGGGGGCATTCTCCCATATCTGCTACTTGCATCAGCCTGGATTGCCTGGGAGCGATGGTATTTTACAGGCGCTGAAATTTCCTGGCCATGGCTTGCGTTGGGAAACGCCTTCGCTACAAGCGTTAAGGATATACAGTGGTACAGCGTCACGGGTACACTGGGCGGATCCCTGTGGGTCTGGAGCGCCAACCTGGCAGTCTTCGGTACCATTGTGCTTCTTGCCCGCGGGCGCTGGAGCGGCATCACCAACTTTGCCCGTGCCGCACTCGTGAGCTCTCTGGTTCTAGTGCTTGCGGGGCCTCCGGTTTGCTCCGCAGTGATGTTCAATGGCTACGAAGAGCGTTCGGAAGGTAAGGTGGACGTACTTGTCGGCCAGCCCAACCTGGATCCGTACCAAAAATTCTCATCCATGCGCCAGTCAGACCAGAACGAGCTTCTGCTCGGCTTGCTTGAGCCGTCCCTGAAGGATAAACCTGCGGACCTGCTGCTGGCGCCGGAAACTTTTACTTCCGACATTGTGCTGGGGAATATTCCCGGTTCGCCCACGTGGAGGCGCTTCCACGAATTCCTCCAGGACTATCCCCGGACAGACTTCCTCTTCGGCGCGGCCACCAACGACTTGTACTTCACCCGTTCCGCTCCGGGCTTGCTCTGCTATCCATATGGCGACGGCTGGCGTGTGCCCCACAACAGCGCTATGCTGCTCGCTCCGGACGGACGTACGGAGGTTTTCCATAAAAGCAAACTGGTGGTAGGTACCGAACTTACTCCGTATCCCAAGGTCTTCGTGCCACTGGACAAATGGCTTTCCGGCCTTATGGGGGTGGGCGCCCTGATGGCGCGTGACGTGGGACAGGAAGAAATATCGCTGCTGCACCTGTCCGACGGCACCCCTCTGGGATGTGCCGTGTGCTATGAGTCCGTGTACGGCGAGTATTGCACCGGATATGTAAAAAAAGGTGCCGGGTTTATGTGCGTCATCACCAACGACTCCTGGTGGGGGAATACTCCGGGCTATCGCCAGCATTTGAGTTACAGCTGCCTGAGGGCGATAGAACTCAGGCGGGACATAGCGCGCTGCGGCAACAGCGGAATCAGCTGCTTCATTAACCAGAAAGGGGAGATTTTGCAGGAGGGCCCCTGGTGGGAAGAGGCTACGCTGCGGGGCGAGGTGAACCTTAATTCGGAAGAATCATTCTTTGTGCGCCACGGAGATATAACAGGCCGGGCGAGCGTACTTGTTTTCCTGTTGCTCCTCGTCTTCCTTCTGGCGCGTATATTGTTGCCGGGCAGGAAATAGTTTCGTATATTTGCAGTCTATGCTCATCGAACTCATAAAGGCAATTCTTATCGGCATCATGGCTTCCGCCCCCATAGGGCCCGTGTCGCTTCTTGTGATGCAGAAAACCTTCTGCCACGGACGCATGGCAGGTTTTGCCGCAGGTGTGGGTTCGGCTCTGGTGGATTCTTTCTACGCCGTCGCCAGTCTCTTCGCCTTTATGTTCGTGCAGGATTTCTTTTCCCGTCACGAGGCTTGGATTATGATTTTAGGCGGTCTGCTTGTTGCCGGCGTGGGGTGCATTATGCTGCGCCGCAAGTCAATTGATACCGTGAGTACCGAAGATCCTTCCAAAACCAAGGCGGTCCAGTATGCTTTGCAGGCGGCCGGATGCGCATTGGCAAATCCCGGTGCCCTGGCATATATGTTCGGCCTGGTAGCCATTTTCCGTCTGGATATAGGCGAGGCCGTATCTCCCACCTGGCTCATAGTGCTCTTTGTGCTTGTGGGGGCGCTCGTCTGGTGGTTTTCCTTCGCTTTCGCAGCAGACAAACTGCGCAATGCGATAAACGTAAAGACCCTTAACCGGGTGAACCATATTGCCGGATTGGCGGTGATTGTTTTCGGCGCTGCACTTTTGGTTCGAGGTATAGTTTTGTTATGAAAGAGAAGAAATCTGTATTTGGAAACTGGATAGTGAAAAACCTGTTGCTCGGGGCTCTCTTTGTGCTCCTGATAGTGGCGGCAGCCAGTATTTTCCTCTCCATCCGCACCCGTCACGGTAAGGAAATTACAGTTCCGGACCTATCCGGAATGAGCGTTCACGACGCAGGTGCGACTGCCCTCGCAGCAGATCTGCTTACTATAGTCACGGATTCCGTGTATATGAAGCGCGTAGCCAAGGGAGCCGTCGTGAGCCAGTTGCCCCGCGCCGGCGCCAAGGTCAAGCCCGGAAGAAAAATATCCCTGACCGTCAATTCCCAGGTGCCCAAAAAGGTTTCAATGCCCAACCTGATACACGTTTCCCTGCGTCAGGCAAAGGCCGAACTGGCAGCAAAGGGCCTGGTGCTGGGAAAGCTCGTGTACGTCAGCGATATTGCCACCAACAACGTCCTGCGCCAGCAGTTCCGCGGGCGTGACGTGGAACCCGGGAAGCAGCTTTATACAGGTTCCGTCATAGACCTCGTGCTTGGACTCAACGGCTCCGACGCGATGACTTATGTGCCCAATCTCAACGGGTTCAAGTACCTGAGCGCCATAGATGCGATACAGGATAATTCACTGAATGTAAATGCTGTGGTGTTCGACAAGAGCGTCCGCTCCTACTCCGATTCGCTTGCCGCCAAGGTGTACTCGCAGCGGCCGGGAGCTACCGGGAGTCCGGTGGTCATGGGTACCGCAGTTACCATTTATCTCAAGCTCGATGCAGACGAGTCCGGTCACTGAAACTGATTTCCTTGTTGATGAGGAGCAGGAAATGTTCGAGCACTTCCGCATGGAAGTCGATCCCGGACAAGACCCCTTGCGAATAGACAAGTATATGGCCGCGCATATGGAGCGGACCTCCCGTCATCGCGTTCAATGTGCCATCAAGGAAGGATTCGTGCAGGTGGGCGACAAGACGGTGAAAGCCAATTACATTGTACGTCCGGGAGATGTAATCCGCTTCGTTATGCCTTACAGGCGCAGGGGTGTGGAGGTGATACCTCAGGAGATTGCGCTGGATATCGTTTACGAAGACGAAGATGTGCTGGTACTCAACAAGCCGGCCGGTATGGTTGTGCACCCGGGACACGGTCATTATGAGAGTACGCTGGTGAACGCTTTGGCCTGGCATCTCGGCATATCACAGGGCCCGGATGCCGATGACGAGCGCATGGGAGTGCTGGTGCATCGTATAGACAAGGATACGAGCGGATTGCTTGCGGTAGCAAAGAACGACGAATCTCAGCTCAACCTGGCCAGGCAGTTCTTCGACCACAGTATAGAAAGACGCTATGTAGCCGTTGTCTGGGGAGACCTCAAAGAAGACGAGGGCACGGTGGACGCTGCCCTGATGCGTGATCCGTCCGACCGCCTCCGCTTCTGTACGACGGACGATCCGGAGAAAGGCAAGCGTGCGGTTACCCATTGGCGCGTGCTTGAACGCTTCGGCTACGTTACCCTGGTGGAATGTAAACTGGAAACAGGACGGACGCACCAGATACGCGTGCACATGAGCAGCATAGGGCATCCCATTTTCGGTGACGAGCGGTACGGCGGCACCCAGATACGCCAGGGGACTATATATTCCAAGTACAAGCAGTTTATCCGCAATTGTTTCCGAATCTGTCCCCGGCAGGCCCTGCATGCCAGGACGCTTGGCTTCGTGCACCCGCGTACTAAGAAATTCATGCAGTTTTCTTCTGAACTGCCCGCCGATATGACGGCTCTCCTGGACAAGTGGAGACAGTATTGCAATAATATGCCTGAAGAATAAGAAAAGTGCCCGGTTATTCGAGCACTTTTCCGTTTACATCATAGAATTCATATTGCAGGATGCTGTGTTCCGTCATTTCGACGACTTTCAGCTTGCATTTGTACTTGCGTTTCCATTTAGATACGAATGAGGTCCATCCCCTGGTGATGTAGGCACCCAGAATAGGACTCACCTTCAGAGTGAACTGTCGCAGTCCGGTACTCTCCACCAGGTCTGCGAGCTTGCGTTCAATCTGCTCGTCTATTACCACCGTGGAGGCTATCTTGCCGGTGCCGTGGCACAGGGGACACTTCTCCGTGGTGTTTATTTCCGTGACCGGGCGGATACGCTGCCGGGTGATTTGCATAAGGCCGAACTTGGTGAGGGGCAGTACGTTGTGCTTTGCCCTGTCTTTTGCCATCAGCTCAGTCATGTACTTGTAGAGCTCGTTGCGATGATCGGGGGAGTCCATATCGATGAAGTCCACGATGACGATTCCTCCCATATCGCGCAGCCTCAGCTGCCTGGCAATTTCTTCGGCGGCCAGTTTGTTCACCTCGAAGGTATTCTCTTCCTGGTCGTTTGTCTTGGCTCGGATCCCGCTGTTTACGTCGATTACGTTCAGGGCCTCCGTGGTCTCTATTACCAGGTATGCGCCCTGCTTCATCGGTACCACCTTCCCGAAAGAACTCTTGATCTGTCTGGTAACCTCGAAATGGTCGAAGATCGCTTCCTTGCCCTCATACAGCTTGACGATTTTCTCCTGCTCGGGAGAAATGAGGGAAATGTATCTGCGCGTCTCGTCATAGATTTTCTGGTCGTTTACATATACGTTGGTAAACGATTCGTTGAGGAGGTCGCGAAGTACTGTGGTGGTTTTGGAATACTCCGTGAAGAGCAGTCCCTTGCCTTTGTTTTTCGAGATGGTGCTCCAGGAACTCTCCCACTTTTCAATGAGGGAACGGAGTTCCGCAACAAGAGCTGCAGCGGAACTGCCCTCGGCTGCGGTGCGGATGATGGCTCCGTAGTTCTTTGGCAGGATGTTTCCTACAAGCGTCTCGAGTCTTTTCTTTTCCTCTTTAGAGGTGATTTTTTGGGAAACGCTCACTTTCTCGGCGAAAGGGAGCAGTACAATATTGCGTCCTGCCAATGAAATCTCCGCAGTCAGTCGGGATCCCTTCGTAGAAATAGGTTCCTTGACGATTTGTCCTATTATGAGCTGTCCGGGCTTGAGGTAATCCTCAATACGCCCCTCCTTGGAGAGGGGAGCGCCTATTTTGATACTCGAATACAGCTCGGAACTGTCTGTGTTGGGATTGCTCTCGCGCACGAATTTATCGAAAGCGTCGAAGTGCAGTCCCAGGTCCAGATAATGGACAAACGCCTCTTTGGTGTCTCCTATATCCACGAAAGCAGCGTTCAGGGCGGGGAGTATTTTCTTGACTTTGCCAAGATATACATCACCCACCGAGAAGCTGTGACCCTGACTCGATTCTCTGTTGAGCTCGATGAGGCGATGATTTTCCAGGAGCGCAATGCGCACCTCCGCCGAGCCCACATCGACCACAAGGTCTTTTCCCAGGTGTTCGGATTCCATTTCGGGGACGTTATAAAACAAAAGACCCGCCGGATCTCCCGCCGGGCCTAGAGCGACTATTTCTTCTTGTGCCGGTTCAGACGCAGACGCTTTTTGCGTTTGTGCGTCGCCATCTTGTGTCTCTTATGCTTTTTTCCGTTGGGCATATGAAATGGTATTGATTATTTCTGGAGCTCTGCTACGAAAGCCTTGGAAGGCTTGAATGCAGGGATATCGTGTGCGGGTATGGTGATGGTAGTTTTCTTGGTGATGTTGCGAGCGGCCTTCTGTGCCCTGTGCTTGATGATGAAACTGCCGAATCCGCGGAGATACACGGCCTCACCTTTTACGATAGATCCTTTGATGGACTCCATGGCTGCCTCAAAAACGGTCTGGACTGTTACTTTTTCAATGCCGGTTGCTTTTGCAACTTCACTGACGATTTCTGCCTTTGTCATAATTAATATAGAATAATTTGGTTGTTATCTTCCCTTCAATCAATTGGGAACGCAAAAATAGGTCTAAATTTTCAACTATCAAAATATTTTCGCTCTTTTCTTTTGGCACAGAGATTGACCTAACTATGCCCCGGGGTATTTTGCCCCCTGTTACTGACATTTTGACACTGTTATTATGAAGCAAGATATCAACATCATTCCAGTAGTCCAGGGCGAAGTGCCCTTCAGACTCAACGAGAACGAATTACCTGATGTGCTGCCGGTGCTTGCGCTGCGCGGAACGGCGCTTTTCCCGGGTACTGTTTATCCCGTAACGATTGGGCGCGAAAAATCCGTGCGCCTTATTCAGCACGCGGAAGAGCACGACTTTTTTATCGGCGCGGTGCCCCAGACCGACGTCACCGTGGAAGATCCGGGGGCTGGAGATTTGTACCGGTATGGCACCGTGTGCAAGATTCTAAAGACCCTTGAAATGCCGGACGGCACCATTACCGCCATCCTTCAGGCGTTCAGGCGTATCGAGATAGATACTATAGTGGACGTCGATCCTTATATTACTGCACGTATTCTGTACAGGCCCGACCGCGTTGTCGATAATAACAGCACGGACGTGAAAGCGCTGTCCGAGGCCCTCAAGGACAAGGCTATACAGGTGCTGCGTACCACCAACTTCTCCTCGAAGGAGTCGATTGGAGCCATCAAGGCCGTAGATAATTTCGAATTCCTGGTCAATTTTACCGCAACTACCGTGGAGGTGGAGAACTTCAAGGACAAGATGGAGCTCCTGTCTTACGACGACGTGAAGCTTCGCGCAATGAAGCTCCTTTCCATCCTTGACGTCCAGCTGCAGCTTATGAAGCTCAAGCAGGATATCAACCAGAAAGTGAAGAGCGAAATAGACCAGCAGCAGAGGGAATATTACCTGAACAGCCAGCTTCGCACTATTCAGGAGGAGCTCGGCATGGACGAGCAGGAAGACTTCGACAAGTTCCGCGAGAGGGCTAAAGACAAGAAGTGGCCGGAAGAGATTGCCAAGGCCTTTGACAAGGAGCTTGCCAAGCTCGAAAAGTATAATCCGAACTCTCCCGACTACAGCGTGCAGTACAATTATCTGGAGTTCATGCTGCAGTTGCCCTGGGGCGAAATGAGCGAAGACAATCTGGATCTCAAGCATGCGCAGGAGGTTCTGGACGAGGACCACTATGGTCTGGATACCGTAAAGGACCGTATCATAGAGTATCTGGCGGTACTTAAGCTGAAGGGCAATATGAAGTCTCCTATTCTCTGCCTCTACGGCCCCCCCGGAGTCGGCAAGACATCGCTCGGAAAGTCCATCGCCCGTTCGCTGGGCCGCAAGTATGTGCGTATATCGCTTGGAGGAATGCACGACGAGGCCGAGATTCGCGGACACCGCAAGACATACGTGGGCGCTTTGCCGGGGCGTATCCTGAACGGAATCGCGCGTGCCGGCACCTCCAACCCTGTTATCGTGCTGGACGAAATCGACAAGTTGGGTGCCGACTTCAAAGGCGACCCATCATCTGCCTTGCTTGAGGCTCTCGATCCCGAGCAGAATTCCACGTTCCACGACAACTATCTGGATCTGGACTACGACCTCAGCAACGTAATGTTCATCACAACCGCAAACAGCCTTTCTCCGGTGCAGCCGGCTTTGCTCGACCGTATGGAACTCATTAATGTATCCGGATATCTGGCGGAGGAGAAGGCGGAGATAGCGAAGCAGTTCCTGCTTCCCAAGCAGCTGCGCGAACATGGCATAGACGGCAAAACCCTGAAGATAAGTGCGGCCGGCATTAAAGACATCATAGACAAATACACCCACGAAAGCGGTGTGCGCGGGCTGGAAAAACAGATTGCCAAGATTGCCCGCGTGACGGCCAAGAAAATTGCACTCGGAGAGGATTATCCCTCCACGATAAAGCCCGAGCATCTCAAGGAATATCTGGGCCTGCCCACCAATTTCCACGACCTTCAGAAGGGCAACGAAGCTCCCGGAGTGGTTACCGGACTGGCCTGGACACAGATGGGCGGTGAGATTTTGTTTGTGGAAAGCTCCGTCTCAGGCGGCAAGGGTGTGATGACAATGACCGGAAACCTGGGCGACGTGATGAAAGAGTCTGCCACCATAGCGTACCAGTATATCAAGGCTCATCCCGAAATGGCTAAAATGGACTCAAAAACCTTCTCGGAAAAGGATATCCATGTTCACGTTCCCGAAGGGGCCACGCCAAAGGACGGTCCTTCGGCAGGTATTACTATGGTAAGCTCCATGGTTTCCGCCCTTCGCGGTGAGGCTGTGCGTAAAGGAATCGCGATGACCGGCGAGATGACGCTACGCGGCCGTGTCCTGCCTGTAGGCGGTATTAAAGAAAAGATTCTTGCAGCCAAGCGTGCCGGGGTGCACACCATTGTCATTTCGGAGGAAAACCGCAAGGATGTGGAGGATATAAAGGAAATCTACGTCAAAGGTCTTGATTTCCATTATGTCAAGACTATCGACGATGTGATCAGTTATATTTTCTGAGTCGCTCAGAACAGGGTCGGATGATTCTCCTCGAGACCGCGGAGAACCCTCTCCATTACGGCCTGTCGAATAAGAGCTGAACGGGAACTCACCTTGAAGCGGCGGCAATATTCGTTTATTGCCGCCACTTCATTTTCGTTGAAGAGTACTGCTTTGCGGTGGACACGGCGCAGCGAGTCGCGCTGTTTGTCGAAGTATGCCGGATCCACTCCTTGAACCTTATTGTTTTTGCGCTTGCCCATAGTAATTACAAATATAGGAAATAATTTCGGCAAGTGATTCAATTTCAAGGCGTCTGCCTAATATTTCCCTGTCTTTGTCCGTAAAATACAGCCGGGGGGTAGAAATCACCCCGTAGAGCCTGAGGTAATCGGATTCGATTTCAGGATCCCAGGCGTGGATAACTTTTACGTTTCTGTTGCGCACCTTGAAACTGCTGCGGAAGCGACGCCATTCTTTCTTGTCGTGGCCGCAATATATGGCGTAAAACCTGGCAGGGAAGGTGATATTCTCCAGAACCTGCGGCATTACTGCCGCTTCGAGCTTGCATTTGCCGCAACTGGTATCGAAAAAGAAAAGTATAGAGAAACTGCCTTCCTGCGGAATAGAAATCTTCCCGCCGCAGGGCTTTTGCATAGTCACTACCGGAGCTGACATTCCAAGCAGGGTGGAACGGTTGAAGTTTGCGAAAAGCTCGGCGTCGAAGCGATCGTATTCACTGCGCATCTTGATTGTAC
Source organism: Bacteroidales bacterium (assembly GCA_017454265.1). Lineage (GTDB taxonomy): Bacteria > Bacteroidota > Bacteroidia > Bacteroidales > UBA932 > Cryptobacteroides. The sequence goes on from JAFTDJ010000003.1 coordinate 84,445, forward strand.
CGGGCTTGAACCAGTTGTCCCACAGGTGTATTGCCACGGCTTCTTCACCCATCACGGGGGAGTCTTTATAGTGGTCGTAAAGCCACAGTGCCACGTGCTGCGTGGTTGTTGAGTCGTTTACGGAGCTGATAAGGAAGTCACATTCAGCCTTCTTTACATCCACACTCTCCGGTACGATAGCTTCGGTGTATCGGGTGAGCATCGTATCCAACTTTGCAAACACCAGACTGTCCGTCTGCGGCGTGAACTGCAGAATCAGCGGAAGCAGTATGCTCAGAAGCGCACTCATTCTACGGGCGGGAGGATAATGCCGTCGGGCTCGAACAGGGAGGTGTCTCCGTGATGGCGAAGTATGTCGCGTACGGCACTTGAAGATATATGGGCGAACTCCTGGGCGGTAGGTATTATGATGGTCTCTATTTCAGGCGCCAGCCGGCGGTTGGCGTCGGCAATCGAGCGCTCATTTTCGAAATCCAGCATATTTCGCACGCCGCGCACTATGTGGCGGATGCCGAGCTCACGGCAAACGTCAACGGTAAGCCCGTCATATTCAATTACCCGTACGTTATCCATCCCTTTTACGGTCTGACGGATGATATCTTTTTTCTGCTCATTTGAGTAGAATCCGCGCTTATCCTGGTTCACACCCACCGCCACTACCACATTGTCGAACATGGTGAGCGCGCGGCGCAGGATATTAAGGTGACCTGCGGTGAAAGGGTCGAAGGACCCGGGAAACAATGCTGTTTTGTGCATAACAGCACAAATATAATTATATTTGCAGAATAATGGTCAATGTAAAAATAGAAGAGAGCTGGAAAGAAGCCCTCGCCCCTGAATTTGAGAAACCGTACTTCGCGCAGCTGGTATCCCGGCTCCATGCGGAGAAGGCTGCCGGTGCACTGATCTTCCCTCCCGGACCGCAGATTTTCAAGGCCTTCGAGCTGTGTCCGCTGGACAAAACCAAGGTTGTTATTTTAGGACAGGACCCTTATCACGGTTATGGACAGGCGATGGGGCTCTCGTTCTCAGTGCCGGATACCGTGCCCGCTCCTCCGTCGCTCAAAAACATTTTCAAGGAGATAGAAGACGATCTTGGTGTCAAAATGTCAGGAAACCCCAATCTTGAGCCATGGGCGAAGCAAGGGGTGCTGCTTCTCAATGCAGTGCTCACCGTGAGAGCCGGAGAACCGACGTCCCATGCCGGAATCGGATGGCAGAACTTTACTGACGCCGTAATACGCTGTATATCAGAGCGTTGTGATGGCGTAGTTTTTATGCTCTGGGGGAATTATGCTCGTTCAAAAGCGCCATTGATAGATTCTCAGAAGCACTTTGTCCTGCAGGCTGCACATCCTTCTCCGCTGGCGCGCGGCGCATTCTTCGGCTGCCGCCATTTTTCACAGGCTAACGCCATTTTGCGATCTGAGGGCAAAGCTGTTATAGACTGGCGATTGTAGGAACATAATTTGCAGTTATGACAGGTATGAATATTTGGATAATAATGATTGCTGTGATGGTGCTTTCTTTCATCATCCAGCGCGTACTTCAAAGCAAGTTCGAAAAATACGGAAATATCCCCGCCCCGGGTGGAATCAGTGGCGCGGAGGTTGCGCGGCTGATGCTGGAACGTAACGGAATACGTAACGTAGAAGTCATATCCATCGACGGCCGCCTGACAGACCACTACAACCCCTCTGACTCCACAATCAACCTCAGCAGGGAAGTGTACAGCGGCCGCAGCGTCGCTGCCTGTGCGGTTGCGGCACACGAAACCGGGCACGCCATACAGCACGCCAAAGGATATGCTCCGCTGAAGTTCCGCAGCGCAATGGTGCCTGTGGTTACCTTTGCCAACAATACAGTTCAGTGGGTGCTGCTCTTGGGTGTCCTTATGATAAATTTGACACCTGCACTGCTGTGGGCGGGAATTGCGCTGTTCGCGCTCACCACCCTTTTCAGCTTCGTTACCCTTCCTGTAGAAATCGACGCCAGCCGGCGTGCTGTAAACTGGCTTACCACGGAGGGAATAGTTGACGAAAGGACGCGCCCGATGGCCGTAGATGCGCTCAAGTGGGCAGCATATACCTACGTCATCGCTGCGATTGGCTCGCTTGCGACGCTTTTGTATTACATTGCGCTGGCGAATAACCGCCGCTAGGGCTTCAGATACGAATCTTCTTCAGTCCTCGGGGCCACGGTGGTCTCGAGGATTATTGTATCACGGTCGGTTGGAACCAAATAAAACTCAGGGCACTCGGCAGGCACCAGGAGAGTCTCTCCCGCAGAGAAGGGGAAGCGGGCCGTCTGCCCCAATACCTCAAGCTGCACGGAGGCCTCTCCCCGCAGGCACGAATACAGTATGAATGAGTCGAAACGCTCGCTGTAAATGTGAAGGGGGTCGGTGAGCTGGATTCGTGATACGGTGAATTCAGGAATGTCTATCAGCTTGCGCACCACCTCGCCTTCGCGTGCGGCGGGTTTTTCGGGCGCTTCCCATGCCTTGTAGTTGATGAAGTCCAAGGCCTCTTCCAAGCTCAGGCTGGAATCAAACTCCTCAGGGCTTACATCCTGCCCCCAGGAGCACAAGCAAAAATCCAGTGGGGAGGATTCGCTCACCTCCAGAATTTCGACGTCTCCGAATGCTGCGTGGGGTACGCCCGGCCGGATATGGTAGAAATCGCCGGCAACGGGGGTGACGCTGCCCAGCAGGCTGTCGATGCTTCCGTCCGAGCACTTCGAAAAGACTTCCGAAGCATCGGTATCCCGGCGGAATCCTATGAGAAGACGGGCATCTGCGCCGGCGCGCAGGACGTACCACAACTTCTCGCGCCCGAGGAAATCGTAGCGTTGCACTGCGGTTTCGGCGTCGGGGTGAACACGGAGAGGCATTTTCCCCTTCACCCGGATGTGTTTTACCTGAACCGGGAACTGGCGTCCCCAGAAATTGTACACATTGTCTCCCACAACCCTGTCCAGATAAGTGTCCATGAGCTCGCTGAGCGCATTCCCCGCAAGCCATCCTTCACGCACGAGCGAGTCGCGGTATCCGAGGTCGGCAAGCTTGAACTCGTCGCTGCCCCAGCAGTACTCATCCACCAGTTTGCAGAACCTGAAGGGATATAATTTCTTTTCTTCCATTTTCCGATACGATTATGGTGCAAAAATACAGAAAAATCGTTAATATTGTGGAAACGGAACCTAAGTATGAAAGGCATAAATATTTTTCTGGCAGACGGCTTCGAAGACGTTGAGGCCCTTGCCGTCAATGACGTGCTCCGCCGCGGCGGAATCGATGTCAATGTAATTTCCATCTACGACGAGAACCAAGTTACGAGCTCGCACGGCATCACCATCCTTGCAGACATGATGCTGGAAGATGCAGACCTTGGTGCCAAAGGTACCACAGAACGGGACGTGATGATTTTTCCCGGAGGAATGCCCGGGACAAAGAATCTTGCTGCCTGCGAACCCCTTATGGAAGCAATGAGGGTCCACTATGCTGCAGGCGGTACGGTGGCCGCAATATGCGCGGCTCCAGGCTTGGTAGTTAGCCGGCTGGATTCCCTGGACGGACTGGAATTCACTTGTTTCGACAGTTTTGAAACCCTGCTCCAGGCAAAAGGCGCAGTGTTCACACCCAAACCGGCAGTTCACAGCGGCCGCATAATCACCGGGCGCAGCGCAGGCCACGCGGTGAGTTTTGCGCTCGAAATACTCCGTCTGCTCGACCCTTCAAAAGTTGAGGAAGTGCGACATGCAATGTACCTGAAAACCATCTGATATGGACAGCGTCAGAATAGATAAATTCCTCTGGGCGGTGCGCTTGTACAAAACCCGTAGTGAGGCTACGGACGCCTGCAACGGCAATAAAGTCAGGGTGAACTCATCCGTGGCAAAGCCCAGTAAAGCAGTCAAGATAGGTGATTTTGTAGAAGTCCATAAAGGGCCTGCAGTCCTTAGCTATAAAGTGCTGCAGCTCAGCGAGAACCGTATGGGCGCCCAACTGGTGCCAGATTATGCCGAGGACCTCACTCCCGAAAGTGAACGGGAAAAATTCCACGCTCCCCGCGAGACTATAGTGCTGCGCCGTGACAAAGGGACCGGAAGGCCTACCAAAAAGGACAGGCGTGAGTTGGACGCACTTATGGAGATGCTGGATTAAGCTTCTTTCTGCCGGTCGACAACAGTGCTATGACAAGCCCCACTACGGCTACGCTCAGCACTGTCAGCACTATGTCCTGTGCCTTGAGAATGACCGGATAAGACTCAATGAGGAAGTTCCCGGGCATCTTCACCAGACCGAACTTCTGCTGTGCCAGGGCAAGGGATACACCGGCAACCAGGCCTGTAATCATGCCCAGCAGTGATATCAACCACCCTTCGAATACGAATATGCGGCGTACGAGTCCGTCGGAGGCGCCCATTGCGCGCAGCGTCGCCACGTCGTCGGTCTTTTCTATTATCAGCATAGAAAGTGAACCGTATATGTTGAGCGCCACTATCAGCACCACGAAGAGCAGGATGAAGAAGACCGCAAGTTTTTCGTAGCGCATCATCTTGAACAGCGTCGGCTGTTGCTCATAGCGGTCGAGCAGCCGGCATTCTGCGGCGTAACTGCGTTTGAAACTGCGAATGCCCTTTTTGGTGCCGTCTTTCAGTATAAGTTCCACTCCGCTTACTTCTTCCCCGCGGCTGCCCATCAGACTGCGCATAGTATGGAGCGGCACTATTATAAGTTCTGCATCCACCTCGCTGCTGATGCTCATAAGTCCCGCGGGAAAGACCTTTGCGCTGCGGGCAGAGGCAGTGGGGTTTGATGGAGAGATCTGACCCTCACGGTCGGGATAATAAAGGATGACGGGGTCTATGAAGCGGGGATGTATGTTCAGTTTTCGCGCGAGCGACGAACCCACTATGGCAGTGGGGATGTCTCCTTTGTGCAGTTGGAACGTGCCCTCGTAAATATGTTCAACCAAGGCTCCGGAGTCTTCGAAACCGTCATCCACACCGCGTGCGCGTGCGATGCTCTGCCTTTCTCCGTAGGTGAGGAAGACGTTGTCTTCCAAAACGCAACGCAGCCCTGCTACACGTTCGTCAGCCGCCAGACGGTCCAGCAACAGTGAATCGGGCTCGAAGTGGGCGGCATGCTCGGGGCTGACCATCAGCAGGTCCGGACTCAAGTCGCCGACATTCTTTTCTATCAGTGAATCAAAACCGTTGTACACGCTCAGTATCAGCACCAGTGCGGCTGTGCCTATCGCCATGCCTGCCGCGCTTATCGCAGAAATGACGTTTATGACATTGTGCGATTTACGCGCGAAGAGATACCGGCGCGCTATGAACAGCGGAACGTTCATTTACGGAGCAGTTCGTCGATGTGCTCTGCATAGTCCAGAGATGAGTCGAGGTAGAAATCTATCTCCGGAACAATACGTAGCTGCGAGGCGACTTTGCGGCCCAGTTCTCCGCGTATGGCTTTTTTGTTTTCTTCCAGCAGCTGCATGACCTGGCTTTGCTTGCCGGAAGGGAAGATGCTCACGAAAACCTTGGCGATGCTGAGGTCCGGACTGATACGAACCTCGCTTACTGTAACCATGGCGCCTCCGAAAGCCGCCATTCCCTTGCTGCGGATGATTTCCGCAAGGTCGCGCTGGAGTTCCCGCGCAACCTTGAGCTGTCTTGTCCCGGGAGTTTTATCCATTTATCTTAAGGATATAATAATCTTTCTTTCCTTTCTGTACAAGTATGTACTTGCCGTCTATGATGTCGTCCTCGGTGAGCTGTCCGCCAATATCGGTAAACTTCTCTTTATTGACGCTGAATCCGTTGCCCTGGATCATCTTGCGGGCCTCTCCTCTGGACGGGAATACGGATGTTTCCACTGCGAGTGCGTCGAGAATGCCGACCGGGAACTTGCTGCGCTCGATTTCAAAAGTGGGGACGCCGTCGAATACGTCCAGGAAGGTCTTCTCGTCCAGGCTCCTGAGGTCGTCAGCGGTCGCTTTGCCGAAGAGTATCCCGGAGGCCTTTACCGCATTCTCGTATTCCGCCTCGCCGTGAACCATCACTGTGACTTCGCGCGCCAGAAGCTTTTGCAGCTCACGCCTTTCCGGTGCCTCTCTATGGGATGCAACTGCGTTTTCAATGGTCTGCCTGTCGAGCATGGTGAATATCTTGATGTAGCGCTCTGCATCTGCATCGCTCACGTTGAGCCAGAACTGGTAGAACTGGTAAGGACTGGTGCGGGTCGCATCAAGCCAGATGTTGCCCTTCTCGGTTTTGCCGAACTTTCCTCCGTCGGCTTTTGTGATGAGGGGACAGGTTAGGGCGAAAGCCTCTCCGGCGCCGGTGCGGCGTATCATTTCCGTCCCAGTGGTAATGTTACCCCACTGGTCGGCTCCGCCGAGCTGCAGTTTGACTCCCTTGTTCTGGTACAAGTACAGAAAATCGTAGCCCTGCAGCAACTGATAAGAAAACTCGGTGAACGACATGCCTTCGGAAGAGTCCCGGCTCAAACGCTTTTTTACGGAGTCCTTGCTCATCATGTAGTTCACGGTAATCATCTTGCCGATATCGCGGGTGAAGTTGATGAAACTGTAGTCTTTCATCCAGTCATAATTATTGACGAGCTCAGCCTTGTTTGGAGCGTCTGAGTTGAAGTCCAGGAATTTTGCCAACTGTGCCTTTATGCACTCCACATTGTGGGCAAGCGTCTTCTCGTCCAGAAGATTGCGCTCCTGACTCTTCATGGAAGGGTCGCCGATCATTCCGGTAGCTCCGCCCACAAGCGCGTATGGCTTGTGCCCACAAGCCTGGAAGTGCTTGAGTATCATTATGCTTACAAGGTGGCCGATGTGCAGCGAGTCGCCGGTCGGATCGATTCCGACATAGGCTGAGGCGGGACCCTTCATCAATTCCTCCTCAGTGCCGGGCATTATGTCGTGGATCATTCCTCTCCACTTGAGTTCTTCAACAAAATTTTTCATATATCAGTCATTAACAATCCGCAAATTTGGACAATTATTAGTAAATTTGCAATCCAATAAGGAATATTTACCTTTTTTTTATAAATATGAGAAAGAAAATTGTTGCGGGAAACTGGAAAATGAATACCACAGTTCCCGAGGGCGTAGAGCTCGCAAAGGCAGTCCTTGCCAAGTCAGTAGAGGTTCCGGCAGAAGTCAAACTCATCGTGGCCACACCTTACACTCATCTCTGTCCCATTGCCGAGGTCCTGAAAGGCAGCAGGGTTGGTCTTTCTGCAGAGAACTGCGCCGACAAGGAAAAGGGCGCTTACACAGGCGAGGTTGCTGCAAACATGCTCGTTTCCGCAGGTTGCCAGTACACTATTCTCGGTCACTCCGAGAGGCGTCAGTACTATGGCGAGACCGATGAGAAGCTCGTGGAAAAAACACGTCTGGCACTTGCCAACGGCCTTGGCGTCATTCTCTGCGTGGGCGAAAATCTTGACGAGCGCGAGGCCGGCCGTCATTTCGCGGTCTGCGAGGCCCAGATCAAGAACGTGCTCTACAACTTCAGTGCAGAAGATATGAAGAACATAGTGGTGGCATATGAGCCTGTGTGGGCCATCGGCACCGGTAAGACCGCTTCTGCCGAACAGGCTGAAGAAATCCATGCCTTCATCCGCAAGACCATCGCCGACAAGTTCGGGGCGCAGGTCGCAGAAGATACAACCATCCTTTACGGAGGTTCCTGCAAGCCTTCGAACGCGAAGGAACTGTTTGCCCAGAAGGATATCGACGGCGGCCTTATCGGCGGCGCAGCCCTCAAGGCAGACGACTTTATAGAGATAGGTAAGTCATTTTAAGACTCTGACAACTAAAGCGTTGCGATGACTTTTGTCGCAAAGCCAGATTACATCGCCCCTGATGAGCATTGCTTGCAGGGCGATGTTTTCTTTTGAACGTTCGCCGTTGGAAGTGCTCCAAACTATTCTGGCGTTTACAGTCTCGCCGGAGGTTGCCGGAATATTGTCCAGAGTGAGTACGAAATAGTCCAGCATAGTATCGGTATGGGCCCTGAACTCGCAGCGCTTTTCGTTGAAGGCCAGCTGGCAGTCAGAAGGATCGTAACGCAGCAGCGTTCTGCCGTCCATTTCCAGGCGCACGGTGTTGTCTTGCAGAAATGCGGACAAGTCGGTGACACCCTGCTGTTTGCAGGAGATCAGCAGCAACACTGCAATCATTGACAATAGTCGGAACAGTTTCATCTGACCGTGATTTCTTTTATGATTACATCCACGGAACCGTCTGTGTAAAGGACCTTGGCTTTGAGCGTTCCGCTTTCTGTCAGGCGCCAGAAGCCGTCCGTATCAGGGAAAATGTATTTATTGTTGAAGAGCCAGTCCACGGAAACCACGTTGCTGGCATTGTAAACGCGCATGGGGAAGCGCTCGCCGGCCGGAAAACTGCCGTCGGACAGGCGGTTCATGAAGCTGAGGTAAATATATGGTCTTGCGCCGGACAGGCGGCTTTTGGTGGTGAAGGTACGGGACACGGTGTGTACCGAGCCGTCTTCGCAACTGAGTCTGACTACGAAAGTGTAGGCTGTAGACGGCTGCAGATTTTCAATAATCGCATTATAATAGCCGTCGGCCCGCTTTTTTACCTTCTGGCTTTTGCCTCCTGACCAACTGAGCTCGCAATCCCGGACCTTGAGGGAGTTGTCTGCAGACCAGGTAAAAATAACGGCATCCTGGAAAATGGTAACCTCACGTACGATAATGGGAGAGAAGAGGTTGAACGAAACACTGCCGTCTTCGTGCAACTCCATATCTTCTATGACTATGGTGGAAGTTTCTCCGCTCCAGTAGCGGAAAGCGGGGTCTGTCTGGGATCCGAAACTGTTGTGACCTTCCTGGGGGAAGAAGATGCCGGACAGGTCCTGTGTGCCAGGAACGGCTTCCAGGATGCGTGCGCACATATGGTCGGGCCTGCAGTTTACCTGATTGTACTGCCAGCGTTCTGCGGCGGTGAGGTTGTGTTTGTAGTAATCGGAGTACCATCCATCGTTGCCGGACCTGTCGATATGGTAGATGAGCATCCCCTTGCCTCCAATTGCAGCGTCCCAGCCGCTGTTGTCGCGACACTCGAGCAAGAAATACTCACCTTCGTTGTCGCTGTCTATACGAAGATACTCCTTCCCCTGGCTGACAGGATGCAGGGTCTGATAACCGCTCCGCAATTCAAGCGGAGTGCCGATACCAAGCTGGTCGAGCTCTATGGCGCAGAAATTAGGAGGCGTGTTTCCACCGTCGTTATTCAGGCCTCTGTCCATCAGGCTTATTGACCCCCAGACACCCTTGGATGTGCCGCCGCTGCTGCTGCCGTCGGTGTCGTACAGGTCCATCAGGCCTAGTGTGTGCGCGAATTCGTGGCAGAATGTCCCCATTGGAGATGTCTCCGCACATATCGTAAAGCAGTCCACCGTCTTGCCGTTCAGGCTTATCGTTCCTCCCCGGTCTTTGAGGTATAGCTGCTGCGGCCAGATACATTCCACGCCGGCTCCGTCGGCCTCGCTCCCTCCTGCCGCAATAAAACACAGGGCATCTATGAATCCGTCATTATTGTTGTCATATATGGATAGGTCGCGGGTGATGAGGGCGCAGGCATCACGCACCAGCTGGTCGATGCGCTCATCTTTGCGCACGGTGGAATTGGCTCCGTACCAATAACGCTCGCGTGAGAGCCTCACTGTAGGATGCAAGTCAAAAGAAAAAACGCGGGTGGGGGAGTACTGATGGTTGAAATATTGCTGCACCCTGGCAACTTTTCTGTCCACCTCATTTGTTTTGTCGCTGAAACGGATATCGCTGAATTCGACCGGCACCACCAGGGTCCTGTACCCTTCGGCAAACAGTGCTGAAGAGCATATCATAAGTGCTAAAGCAGTGGAAATCAGGCGATTCACGTTTTCGATGCAGCTTTAGATGCAAAAGGCCGGTAACCTCGCGGCTCCCGACCTTTAAACGTGTACTAAAACCTAAACCTAATATATAGATGCAAAAGGTTTCAGAAACGTTGCATCAAAATGCAAAAAAAATTATTTTTTTGCTTCGTTCACGGAAACCTTGCGGAATTCCTTAAGATCCTTCATAAGTTCGAGGGCGGCCTTGCGAGCGCGAGCGCCTGCGGCTTTGTTTCCCTTAACTACCTGTGCTTCAGCATTGGCCTTGAATGCCTCGATGTTAGCGTTGATTTTTTCAACAAGTGCTTTCATAAGTAATCTTTATTAAAATTGTTAGGAATAAAAGTTCAAATTTCTTTGGCAAGTTAAAAAACATTTTTTTGAAAAACAAACTTTTTTGATAAATAACTTATTGATTGTTTGCTTTTTCCGTATTTTCGAGTTTGGTATTAAGCTCCGTCATCGCTTTTTGCCCACCTGCAAAAGCCCAGGTAAGGATACCTTTGCGGACCTTTTCGCTTATGTAAGGCAGGTCCTTCAGCTGCTCGGGACTGAACTCTCCCAGCACAAAACCGATCTGCCCGCCCATACTGAAATCGTGGCCTACACCTATGCGGATACGGCTGTAATTGCGGGTCTGGAGAAGCTCTTCGATGTTGCCCAGGCCATTATGTCCCCCGTTACTGCCGGAAAGCCTCATACGCACGGTGCCGAACGGCAGGTTGATATCGTCGCAGACAACTATCAGGTTTTCCATGGGAATATCCAGCTCCTGCAACCAGTAACGTACTGCGTTGCCGCTCAGGTTCATATATGTGGAGGGCTTGAGCAAAACGAACTTCCGGCCTTTTACGCTGTCCGTGGCAATGTCTCCGTAGCGGACGGAGCTGAATGAAATATTGGACGCCTGAGCCCAGGCGTCCAATATCATAAATCCTACGTTGTGCCTGGTGGAGGAATACTCTGCACCTATATTGCCGAGACCGGCCACCAGGTAAGTTTTGTCGGACACGGTTTATGCCTCCTCGGTGGCGGTGACTACTGTGTTGCGGGTAGTCTTCACGCCGCAGATGATAGCGTCCTTGTCGGTAGTGACGGTAATGCCTTCAAGCTTTATGTCACCAGCCTTGATCCTCTTGTCCAGACCGAGGGAGGAAATATCTACCGTAACCTCGTCGGGAAGGTTCTTCATGACAGCGCTTACGCGGATTTTGCGGGCGTTCTGATAGAACTTGCCACCCTGCTGTACGCCGATGGCGTGGCCGGTGATGACGATGGGAACCTCGATGTTGATGGGCTTCTTGTCATTCACTGCGAGGAAATCTACGTGCAGGCAGTTGTCGGTCACAGGGTGCCACTGAAGCTCGTGGAGAACTGCGGTGAATTTCTTCTTGCCGTCCAGGACAAGGTCGATGATGTGGGCCTTGGGAGTGTCGGTAACAGCCTTGAGGTCCTTTGCGTTAACGGTGAAAAGTACGTTTTCTACGCCGAGGCCGTAGAGGTTGCAAGGGACGAGTCCCTGCTTGCGGAAAGCCTTGATGGCTGCTTTGCCAGCTACCTCTCGGGTCTGGCCGTTGAGTTCGAAATGTTGCATTTTTTTGTTTTTAAAATGTGTTACTCATCCCGGAAATGGACCGGGACCCATTGCACCAAAACCAAAGGGTTTTAAAATGCGGGCGCAAATATAAGCAGAAAAATCGGTTTTCAAATGCCTAACCCAGTAATTTTTCGCTTCTTGCAATAAAGTCGGCCAGCGCCTTGCCTTTGAGCATACCCTTGCCAAGCAGGGCCAGGTCCACCACCTGTCTCAACAGTTCGGAAGATCCTTCCCTGTCGGCCCAGATACGGGCAATCACAGGATTCTCCATATTCACCTTGACATCATATGCCTCGGGCATGCTGCCGTAGAAATTCATGCCTCCTCCCATTGCGCTCATTTCGCGCCAGCGGCGCATAAACTCGCTCTGGGTCAGCACTACAGGGGCTCCGTTCTCGCCGAGGTTCTCGGGCTCCACCCGGTAGTCGTTCCCCTCGGGAAGCACTCCCTTGAAAAGTTCTTCAAGCGTCTTCTTGTCGTCGTCGCTCATCTCCGGCTTTACTCTCTCTTCCTTCGGAATGAGGTTGTCGGCGGTGTCGCTGTCGACGCGTGCGAAGCGGCAGTCTTTCAGCTTCTGCTCCAGCATGTTTACAAAGTGGCTGTCCAGCTCGCAGTCCATCAGCAACACGTCATAGCCCATGTTGCGTGCCGCTTCGATGCTGCCGTACTGAGTCTCGGCGTCGGTGGCGTAAAGGTACACCGTTTTCTTGTCCTTGTCGGTTTGCGTGCCCTCGATAGCCTTGCGGTAGTCCTCCAGGGCGAAGTACTTGCCGTCCGTGTTCTTGAAAAGAGCAAAGTCCATTGCACGTTCGCAGAACTTTTCGTCGGAGAGCATTCCGTACTCGATGAAGAGCTTGATGTTGTCCCATTTCTCTTCATATTGGCTCCGTTGTTCCTTGAAGATCTCATCCAGCCTGTCGGCAACTTTCTTTGTGATGTAAGTGCTGATTTTCTTTACGTTGGCGTCGCTCTGCAGGTAACTGCGCGATACGTTCAGAGGGATGTCGGGGGAATCTATGACTCCGTGAAGCAATGTCAGGAAGTCCGGCACGATGTTGTCCACGTGGTCCGTTACGAACATCTGATTGCAGTAGAGCTGAATCTTGTTGCGGTCGATTGCCATACGCTCCTTGATCTTGGGAAAGTACAGCACTCCTGTAAGGGTGAAGGGGTAGTCGACGTTGAGGTGTATCCAGAACATGGGCTCTTCCTCCATAGGATAGAGGGACCTGTAGAATTTCAGATAATCCTCTTCTTTAAGCTCGGACGGGGCCTTTGTCCAGATTGGATCGATGCTGTTGACTACTTCGTCTTCTTCGGTCTCCACGTTCTTTCCGTCCTTCCATTCCGTCTTTTTGCCGAATACCACGGGTACGGGCATAAACTTGCAGTACTTGTCGAGCAGTATGCGGATCTTCCCCTTGGTGCCGAACTCCTCGGCGCTGTCGGAGTCGAAGTGAAGCGTAACTACGGTACCCCGGTCTTCTTTCTTGCCGGTTCCCATACTGAATTCGGGAGAACCGTCGCAGCTCCACTTTACCGGCTCAGCGCCTTCCTGCCAGCTGAGGGTATCTATGGTAACTTTGTCGGCAACCATAAAGGCAGAATAGAATCCAAGACCGAAGTGACCTATTATATTAGTCTGGTCTTTGTATTTCTCCAGGAATTCTCCTGCGCTGGAAAAGGCTATCTGGTTGATGTAACGGTCTACTTCTTCTGCCGTCATACCTATGCCGTTATCCTTGATCTTGAGGGTCTTCTTCTTCTCGTCAAGCTCTATTTCCACTTTCAGGTCTCCAGTCTCTCCGCTGAACGTGCCGGCGGAAGCGAGGGCCTTCAGTTTCTGCTCCGCGTCCACTGCATTGGCGACAAGTTCGCGCAAGAAGATTTCGTGGTCGCTATAGAGGAATTGCTTGATTACAGGAAATATGTTCTCTGTCGTTACTCCGATTTGTCCTTTAGTAGTGTTTGCCATAATAATATAAAAAATTTAAGCCGGTCCTTGGCGGGCCGGCTCAAAATAAATCAAATCACGTTCCAGTGACAAATTGTCATTATTATTTGTAGAGGAAGCGTTTGATGCTCATCTTGGGAGTTTTCTCGAACGGCTGTAGCACGGTCTCCACCTTGGCTATCTGGCTATAGGCGGGGAGACGGCGGTTGGCGCCGACGCGAATCTTCTCAGGAAGGTCGGATACAGCTTCGGTGTCGAGCTTGTCACGCTTGATGCTGTCGCCGTCGAGGTAAACGAGAGCCACGATCTTACCGGAGCGGTCCACTACGACGGACTCGGCCACGTAAGGCTGGTTGTTCACCACGGCTTCCACTTCCTCGGGATAGATGTTCTGTCCGTTGGCGGTGAGAATCATACTCTTGGAACGGCCCTTGATGAAGATGTTGCCTTCCTTGTCGATGATGCCCAGGTCTCCGGTACGGAGGAATCCGTCCTCAGTGAATGCATTGGCGGATGCCTCGGGATTCTTATAGTAGCCGATGGTGATGTTCTCGCCTTTTGCCTGAATTTCTCCGGCGATATGCTCGGGATCCTCGGAATCGATGCGCACAACTGCGCAGTCAACCGCCTTTCCGCAGGAACCGGGAACGAACTTGGTCCAGTGCTCATAGGCAAGGAGGGGGCAAGCCTCGGTCATGCCGTAACCTACCAGGTAAGGGAACTTGATGCGCTTGAAGAGCTTCTCCACCTCGGGGTTCAGAGGGGCGCCGCCCATGATAAATTCCTGGACCTCTCCGCCGAAAGCCTGCACAAGGCCGTCCTTTACCTTCTTGTAGATGATGTTGTTGATGCCGGGGATTTTGAGAAGGAACTTTACTACGGGCTTGTCGAGGGTGGGCTTGACCTTGCTCTTGTAAATTTTCTCCATCACCAGAGGTACGGTGATGAGCAGGTAGGGCTTCACATCGGCGAATGCCTTGAGAAGGGTGGCCGGGGTAGGAGCCTTTCCGAGCCAGTAGATTGCGGTGCCGTTGCAGAGAGGGTAGATGAATTCAATTACCAGGCCGTACATATGGGCCATTGGGAGCATGGAAACCATCCTCTCGCCGGCAGGAACGTTGCGCTGGCTGTAGTCTACGCAGGCGCTGAAGTTACGGTAGGTGAGCATGACGCCCTTGGGGTCGCCGGTAGATCCGGAGGTGTAATTGATTGTCGACAGATTGTCCCAGTTGTCGGTGGGGAACTTCACGTCCTCTGGTTTCATGCCCTCGGGCCACTTGGCGTCGTAAAGCTCATCCATGGTGTCGTAGATTTCCTTGTCCTCGGGCTTGGCTGAATATATGGCCTTCCAGCTGTCAATGTCGATGACCAGGCGGACGAGGGGCATCTGAGATGCATCCATCTTATTCCACTTGTCCTCGTTAGTGAAGAGGATTACACTCTCTGAGTGGTTCACGAGGAAAGCTGCGCTTTCGGGAGTGAAGTCTGCCAGGATGGGCACGATAACAGCCTCGTAAGTATTGACTGCCAGGTAGGTCATACCCCAGCGTGCGCCGTTGCGGGCATGGAGAGCGATCTTGTCGCCTTTCTTTATGCCGAGTTTCTCGAAAACGATGTGGAATTTTTCAATCTGGGTGGCCATCTGGCCGTAAGTGAAAGATTCGCCGCCGATACTGTTGAGTGCGGCCTTTTCCCAGTACTTGCGTGTTGCGTCCTGCAAACGCTCAAGATAGTGCGGATATTTTTCCATTTTTATTGGTTTTGGTTTTCAGATTTTACGGCTGCAAAAGTAGGGGCGGGGGAAAGAATTTGCAATCCATTGCGCGCGTATGTGGCGAATTATTACGATATTTGTGGCGAAATTAACTTATTTGGGGTGAAAAATCATGAAGAAAAAACCCATTGTAGCGCTCATATATGATTTCGACGGGACTTTGTCTCCCGGTAATATGCAGGAGTTCGGTTTCATTCAGGCCGTGGGCTCAACCCCTGAGGAGTTCTGGACCCGCAGCGATGGAATTGCAATAGGCCAGGACGCATCTAACGTGCTGGCGTACATGAAGCTTATGTTCGACGAAGCCCGCGAAAAGGGTATCCCCCTCAAGCGCGAAGACCTTAGGCGCTTCGGTGCTCACATTGAGCTGTATCCCGGAGTGAAAGAGTGGTTCGCCATGGTCAATGAATATGGTGCTGCCCATGGGGTACGTGTGGAGCACTATATTAACTCCAGCGGCCTCAAGGAAATAGTGGAGGGAAGCCCCATTGCGGGCGAGTTCAAGCATATCTTCGCCGGCTCTTTCCTGTACGACGAGTCAGGCGAGGCGGAATGGCCCGGAAACGCGGTTGACTACACGGCCAAGACGCAGTTTTTGTTCAAGATATCCAAAGGTATCTTCAGTTCCCGCGACAACAAGAGGGTAAATGCTTCCGTGGACGAAGACAAGAAGCGCATACCTATATCTCATATGATATATTTCGGTGACGGAGAGACGGACGTACCCTGCATGAAGATTGTAGGTATGTTCGGCGGCAACTCCATTGCCGTTTACAATCCGGCATCGGAGAAAAAGCGCGCGTCTGCAATGAAGCTCAAGCGGCAGGGGAGGGTGGCGTTCGCTACCCCGGCCGACTATACCCGGGATTCCCTTGCTTTCCGGGTGGTATGCGCCATCATAGACAAGATACGGGCAGACTACGTTCTGGGGCGGCTATCCAAATTATCGGATTAGGTTCAAGAATTCGTTCCTGGTCCTGGATGAACTCAGGAACACCCCGCTGAAGGCGGAGGTTGTGGTTACGGCGTTGACTTTTTGTACGCCGCGCACCTGCATGCAGGTGTGGTTCGCCTCAATCACCACGGCTACGCCCAGGGGATGCAGGGCCTCCTGAATACAGTCTCTGATCTGCACTGTGAGACGTTCCTGGACTTGCAGGCGCCGTGCGAAAGTCTCCACAACGCGGGCAATCTTGCTCAGTCCGGTAATCTTCCCGTCTGGGATATAGGCCACGTGGCACTTGCCTATGAAAGGCATCATATGATGTTCACAGGTGCTGAACAGTTCGATATCTTTCACCAGCACCATCTGCTGGTATTTCTCGTCGAATATTGCCTGGTGGATAATGTCTGTTCCGTTCTCCGTGTAGCCCTTGGTGGTGAACTGCAGTGCCTTCGCCACTCGCTCCGGTGTCTTTACAAGGCCCTCACGCTCAGGGTCTTCGCCCAGCAGGCGGAGGATCTCCTTTACGTGTACGGCTATTTCTTCTGTGTTGTTCATGGTGCAAAAGTAGTCAAAAATATTTGCACTTAAGAAATAATTTATATCTTTGCGGCCTAAACCTCAGACGCTATGTATTGGACACTAGAATTAGCCAGCAGCCTGGACGATGCTCCGTGGCCGGCAACAAAAGACGAACTCATAGATTATGCCAACCGCTCCGGCGCTCCGGAAGAAGTCATAGAGAACCTTCAGGAACTGGAAGAGGAAGGCGAGATATACGAAACCATCGAGGACATCTGGCCCGATTATCCCACCAAAGAGGATTTCTTTTTTAACGAGGAGGAGTATTAGGGGCTTAACTACCTGATAATAAGCAATTTAACGCGGATGGGTGCCATTTTGACGAATGGCGCCCATCCTCATTCTAGCGCATTCTATCGCATCCTGTCGAATTGGAAGTTA
>JAFTDJ010000043.1 GCA_017454265.1 Bacteroidales bacterium
CTCCGGCGGCTACAGATCGGGCGCTGCGGGGGGCTCCGGGAAAAGGCCCTCCTCGCGCCCGACTGTTGCCCGTGCTATCCTACTTTTTGTCCACCCAGCAAAAAAACCGATCAAATCATCCTACGAAATGTCCACATGACCAAATTCGATAATATTATCGGCGCCATCAATTATCTTGCAGGCTATGGCTGGGAGGTTGTAACCGTGTACGAGAGGGACAACAGGAGCTCCAAGGTTACGTATTATCTTCTCCGTCTGGACGCTTCTAAGTATTCCCACAAGCAGATGACAGACAAGATAGACGAGGCAATGGCCAACCTCCAGACTACGCCGATATCTTAAGAAATGTGAGGAAAATAGAAATATTCTTCCGGCCTGATTGTTAGATTTTGTGCGGAAGTTGCTCTTATAGTCAAAAACCATTAAAAATCCACAGTCATGAAAAAAGCTATTTTAGTTTCTTTGGCAATTCTTGCCGCCGCCACTCTTTCGCTCAACGCTCAGGGTACCTACCACAAAAGCGGATCTGCTCTCTTACACGCCGGAATAGGCGCCGGAGTATCTTGTGTGCCGATTTCTGCGGGCGTAGATTTCACCGTTTTCGAGTTCAGCCCGCAGGTGAGTATGTTCGCCGGTCTGAATACCGCCTTTGCGATAGGAACCAATGTTTCGGTGAACCATTTCTATATAGGACCGGAAGTCGGCGTGAACTTCGCCCTCAACGATAAATTTGAACTTTACACCAAAGGGGTCGTTGGACCATACTTTGTGCTTGCACAGTATTATCATCCCCATTTCTGGAGTGCTGGCGCTTATGTAGGTGCAAACTATTATTTCTCAGATAATCTTGGTATCGGCGCCTATGCCGGTTACGGAATGCCTTCGTTCGTAGGTGTGAGGCTGAATGTCAAGCTTTAGGCTATATATGCAAACGGATAAGGACCATTCCCCCTGGGGAGAGTGCTACCTTGTGGAAATAACTTTTCCATAAGGTAGCGATTTTGTAAAATATATTTCATACTTTTGTAAAGAAAGATTTTGAAATATGGAATATCAGAGGCAACACTTGAGCATCTTGAAGAGCCACTTAAAGAAACTTTTCCGTAAGAGTTAAATGCAAGCTATCATTGGCCGCACAACTTTTAGTGCAATTTTTCTAATTTCTTGCACTACTTTCAGTGCAAAGTGCTATATTTGCAGAAAAGTACGCCACTATGGAGCAGCTATACAATAACTTCCGCCTCAAACTCTCCCTGACCCCGATGGACTACGTCAGGGAGTTCCACGACAAAATCAACTGGTCTAACCGCCTCATCTGCATCATGGGGCAGAAAGGCGTGGGCAAGTCCACAATGATTCTCCAGCACATCAGGAAGTTCGACAACCTGGAGGATACCCTGTACGTCTCGGCGGACAACATCTACTTCGCCGGCCACACCCTCTACGACCTTGCCCAGTCATTCTTCAAGGCCGGCGGAAAGCGCCTCTACATAGACGAAATCCACAAATACAAGTCCTGGTCCACCGAGATCAAGAACATCTACGACGATATTCCGCTCCTTCAGGTGGTCTATTCCGGAAGCTCGCTGCTGGCCCTTCAGAAAGGCAACAAGGCCGACCTCAGCCGTCGCGCCATCCCTTACACGATGCCAACCCTTTCCTTCCGGGAGTACCTCAACATTCGTAACGGATGGTCCCTGAAGGCCGCCCCGCTGGACGACATCCTCCACGGAAGGATTGACTTCCCGTATGCCGAGCACCGGCCCCTGGTCTACTACAAGGACTACTGCAAGACCGGCTTCTATCCCTATTTCCAGGAAAGTGACGCTCCCATCCGAGTGCATAATGCCGCCGTCAGTACGGTTGAGGAAGACATCCCCGCCTATGCCGAGATGACCGTCGCCGCAGCCGCAAAGCTGAAGAAACTGATGTACATCCTCTCCAAGAGCGTGCCCTACAAGCCCAGCAACGACACCCTGGGGCGTGACCTCGGCATCAGCCGGAATACAGTGCCGGACTACATCGAGTACCTCACCACGTCCGGGCTCTTCAATGCCCTTCGCGAGCCCGGGCACAGCGACAATCTCCTCACCAAGGTGGAGAAACTCTATCTTGGAAACAGCAATATTGCCATTGCCCTGTCGGAGGACGGCATCATTGACTCCGGCAATATGCGTGAGACCAATTTTCTAGCCTGGACTTCACAGGTGCATAAAGTCACATCTTCCAAGATTTCCGATTTTGAGATTGATGGCATCACCTTCGAGGTGGGCGGGAAGAGCAAGAAGGGGAAGCAGATTAAGGATGCCGAGGTTGGCTACCTGGTGAAGGACGATATGGAATTCGCAGCCGGGCATTCCATTCCCATCTGGATGTTCGGATTCATCTATTGACGATGCCGTCGGTGCCTATCCATAGGTGCTCTTTCACTGAGGGCAGAGGCTTCAGAGGGACCGTAGCCGTATGACTTCGCAAAAGCATCGGCTTCACACTCATGTTTACGGGATTAATGTAGCCAGATAACCAATAATTTCTTTATACCAGCAGCAGTTGCGCGTTGCATCCTAATACCTTGCTAAGGTTTTGAATGCTATCAGCCGTTGCGCTCCTCAAGCTCCGCTGGTTTTGCTCATAGCCCCTGATTGACCGCAACGTGCTGCCAGATAATTCGGCTAATTGCCTTTGCGTCAGTCCGGCATTCAGGCGTGCCCTCTTCAGTGGATTGTGCCTTTGTTGACCTGCATGAATGCAATTCAAGGCGAATTGTACGGTTTTCGAAAGGTCTGCCTCATGTAGCGTGGAATAACGCCGGTACAGTGCCATGATGCTCAGACCGTTCACGTTCAAAGCTACATGGTCCATATCGAGGTACCAGCTGATGTAAGCCATTGACCATCCGGTCCAATACTCCGGGCTTCCCATATCTATGAGCGCTTCCAACTCGGGCAGCTCTTTCCCGGTTTGCTTTGCAATTAGGCGTGCGAGTTCTGCTCCTGACATACCCGCAACGTACTTTGGATTGGCATTGTACATGGATCTTGAGATACCGCTGGCGAGAAACCGGGCCCAGAACAGCTCAATGTCCTCTCTACAGGTATTGACGGCGTAATCCAGCATGGCACCCATGCCGGACATTGCGTCGTCCAGATAATCAATATTATAGGCGTGCGTCATCATTGCTCCATTTTTCTTTCAATATATCTGAGAGGAAAACAGCGTCGGATGCCGGGCTTTCCTGAAGAATTGTTCTATAGTCCTGACGGGCCGTCCTGTCCCGGTACATCCTCTTCGGATAATAGATTGATGCGTCAACGGGTTCTGCCTTTATGAAATACATACGCTCGAAGGCCTCCTTGCTTTTTATGACCACCTGCTCACCTAGCTTTCCTGGTTTCATTGCCCGCTTAAGCTGCTCTAACGTTATTCCGTTTGCCAGAAATGCCTTCGAAAAAGAAAAGTAGGAATCATCGGCCCTGTATCCGGTGATGATGTCGTATCCCTTGTAATCGGGGAGGAAATTGTCGAGCAGGTATTTCTTTCCCTGAACGGACAGTGGTGTAGAGAGGTCGAACGTCCTGTTCTCCAGCAGGATGGCCAGCCAGTTCAAGATGTTGTACTGTCCGTCGTTCAAGTAGAGCGTACTTAAACCTTTATCGTCAATGGCATAATGATTGGCAAAGCCGTTATCCTCTGACGCGCAAGCCCATTCCTTTGCAAGGTCAGGTTCCTTTGTGCAATACAAACCGAGCCCGTAATCGTTTCTGAGGTTTCCCCCTCCGAATACAGGCTTTTCTACTATTAAGTTTGATCCGTGATAGAGTTCCATATCAATATAAATGAGTCACACTGTGGTGTTACCACAAAGATATTCGATAATATTGAAATAAACAAGAACAATTAGAAAGAATATCCCATTTGTCTGAAAATTCCGACAAAGGCTTTTTGGGGATCACCCGATAGAACGGGTGGAGTAGAGTCAATATGTTGAGTGAAGAGGCCGTTTGCACTATATAGGTACTGAAAGCTGATGACATCGGGAGCGAATATGGGCTTTCCGCTCCCGAATAGCCGTTTTTGTGGCTCAACGGGAGTAATTCGGGCTCATCTGCTCCCATTCTGCCCGAGAAAATGCCTCTCGCCGCTGTTTTGCCGTTTCGCGGGCGAAGTCGCGGTAAAAGAATACTCAGGCATTCACAGCTCCACCAACTATTTCCGCTGTTCCCTTTTTTGAATCCTTCAAAATTTGAATTCCACATTAATATTATTATATTTGCGTCAACAGTGTCCGCACTGTTGACATAAAGCGAAAGTGTTTTCGTTTGATCCTTTTACGGAAATGTGGAAGTTTCTATTTAGTTGGAAGGATTACGGATATGCTTACCGCTCGTGCATTGATTATGTTGTGTGCCCTTTTTCAAGGGTTGATACTCCATATAATGCCGAGTGTGGGGTATCAGTAATTTATCTCCAACACGGTTCTTCCACAACCTCTGTAAGGATAAATGAAAGTGGCTCCACACTTTTTGTTGTATATACATTACCCTTGGGGTCGGGGGAATATAAAGTATAAAGTGTATGGCGAAAGCAAACGCGTCCACATGTAAGCCCATCTTGTTGTTGCTAGTTGCATTTCTGGGAATAATATGTACAGAATGTGGAGAGAAAACCAACTCTGAGCAGGTCAAATCCAAACCCAGCCTTCCTCAGGGAATTACAATGACCGTTACAGCAAATAAAGAACCAATAGTTCATTTCCGAGACGCTAGTGCAGGAGGAATAATTACACTTAAAGGCGACTTGGATTTACTCCCCATAGATTTTAAGAAAAACATTAACGTTGACATCTATTATGGGACTGACGAGTTCGAACTGAAGAATAAAGCTACAGCTGTACTGGAAGACACGGAAGAGAGCTTTGGTGCGCTAACCATCTCTTTTACAGCTAGGCTAAATGGTCTTGATGATGGAGAAGTCTATTACTTCGGTATAAAAGCCAATTATGGTAAAGAATCTCCTGTTGAGGTTGCATCTGTTAAATTTTTTACCTTACCCGATGGGGCGGTTGATTTGGATTTGCCTAGTGGTAATTTGTGGCTATCGAATAATCTTGGGGCCACATATCCCGAAGAAAGCGGTGATTACTATGCATGGGCTGAGACGGAGCCCAAGAAAACGAACGGTTTGTACAATTGGTCCAGTTACAAATGGTGTGATGGATCATATGACAAATTAACAAAGTATTGCCTGTCTCAATGGGTTGGGATAGTAGATAACAAAAACACTATAGAAAGAGAAGATGATGCGGCCACTAAAAAAATGGGTGGTAGTTGGCACATAGCTTCTGAGCTGGAATGGAGTGAATTATTGACAAAATGTCAACGAGAATCAATTAAATATAATGGTGTGCCGGGGGTTCTTTTTAGAAGTAAGAATAACCCGAACGATAATAAAAAAGTAATTTTCATACCTGCTTCCGGGTATTATTCCGGAGGGCAAATATCAGATGAGTATAGATGCTGCTATTGGTCTTCCACATGTTGCGAAAGTTATTCATCATATGATGCGTACTACTTTACTTCGGAGTATTCTTTTTACTCTAAAATGAGTTACTCAAGTCGTTGCTTAGGCTTATCTATACGACCTTGTCGTGCGAAAATATGATGGTGAAAGCGGCAGGAGTATGCTAATGCACTATGATGTCTTCATAAGTTATTCACGGCGAGATACTGCCATAGCGGATAAAATCTGTGAGATTCTATCCGCCAATGGTTTTTCGTTTTTTATAGACAGGACTGGGGTAAGTGCCGGAGTTAGTTTTACTGAGGTCATATCCAAAGCTATTGATGAATCAGAAATTTTCTTGTTTCTGGCAAGTGAAAATGCATATCGATCAAAGTTTACTATTGCTGAGGTTTTTTATGCTTTCAGAAAAAAGGCGAAGGGGGCGATAATCCCGTATCTTTTGGATAATAGCAGAATGCCGTCGGAATTGGAATTTTTGCTCAGCACAACCAACTGGCTTGAAATAAGTAAGGCTCCGATTGAGTCGGTTTTTGTTTCGGAAATCGGAAAGGCTCTGCATCGTCCATTGTTAAATACAGCAACATCAACTGGCAGAAGAATTAATAAATGGATATGGCCGGTCATCCTTATTGTCGCTGTATTAGGAATATCCATTTTTGTGGCCTGGTTGTTTAAGAATGAAAGGATACCTACTATTACCTTGGGCTCTACTGACAGTACGGAGATAATATATAAGAAACAACTAGAGGCCTCGGATTCTTTATTGCAAAGAGCTCTTTATCTAGCCACGCTTCCCGGAACAATAGAGATAACAACTGAACAAATAGCAGCGCTTAAAAATGCACGAGATCTTGCTTGCAACGCAGATAGCATTAGGAAATCGAATCCAAGAATTTCTTTAATAGACTCTGAATTAGATGCTTCGTATTTGTCGAGCACTGCACAAACTCAATTGGACTCGATCAGGCAGGCTTGGATTAATTATGCGCATGAAGCCTTTGAGTTGTATGATCTGACACATTTGGAGTCTGAGGCCCAAAATGCTCAAATATGTGCTAGTGTAGTGCGTCAAATCGAGCCGGACTCAGTATTGGACTATATTTGTAGTAATCTAGTAAAATGATAAAACGAGTACTTTTAGCAATTTTTCTGTTATTTGCTTCACATCTTATTTTTGCTCAAATGTCCTTTGATGTTCGATATAATCAGGCGACTTCATTTGTAGGCTCAAAGGATTATGACAAAGCCA
Organism: Bacteroidales bacterium; assembly: GCA_017454265.1. Taxonomy (GTDB): domain Bacteria; phylum Bacteroidota; class Bacteroidia; order Bacteroidales; family UBA932; genus Cryptobacteroides. The sequence goes on from JAFTDJ010000043.1 coordinate 6,773, forward strand.
TTAAAATACTCGAGGCGGCAAAAAAAATGCCTGGTTTAACGCAGGAGCAGGAATTAAAAGCTGATAAGCTGCTTGTACGATGCAAGAGCTTAAAGCAGAAAAGCAAAGCTTTTACTATCTCAAAAAAGGAATTGGCCATTCCTCCGGAAGGTGGACTTGATTCTTTAGATGTGTTTTCATCGCTCCCTTGGGCAATTGTTAACCAGCCAGTATGGTGTGATACATATCGTAAAGGGAATAAGCTATTTGTATTTGTGAGCGAAAACGAGGCTCCCAAGAAGAGGGAAGGTAAAATAATATTACAAAATGCTGGGGCGAGTAAAAAAACAATTGTCAGCATAATTCAGGAATCAGTTCTTTTAAAGCCGCAGGATATTATCATCAAGACGTCTCCAGGCGGTGCGTCTCTATTGATGAATGATGCGGCTCTTTCTAGTGACGAGGAAATTACCATTCCGTCAGGCGAGCACAGGTTCGTAATCCGAAAAGATGGATATGAGCCTGTTGACACAACGCTAACTATTTACAATAATGGTGGAGATTTGTTGGAGTTAAGATTTAAATTGAAGCCTAAATACGCAAAGGCAGTTTTGAATATTTATTCTGAAGATGATCTTCCACTCCAGAGCGTTCCCAAAGTGATGATTGACAGCACAGTTATTGATTTGAACGCTTCTGACTCTCTGAGCTTTGATTCCAGTCATCCTATTACGTACTTATCTATGTATAATGATGGTGTCATCCCCATTTCTCCAGGAGAGTACGTCATTAATGTGAGTGCAGATGGTTATTTTGAACGACAGAAGCATGTACTTCTGTTTCCTGCCGATTCCATAGTTATTGACTTTCCTCTGAAGCCAAAGAAAGGGTTTCTTACATTGCGACCGTCTGCCGATGAAAACGGAATAGCTTCAGTATATATAGACGGAACTCCATATGGTCAGTTACAAGACTCGATACGTGTTTCTTTGGCAGAAGGCAATCATATAATATCTGCTGTTCAAGACGGATTTACTATGACAAGTGACTCAAATGTGTATATGCAGGCCGGTCATGATAGTACGTACTCATTAGTGATGGAAAAAACATATACGTGTTTTATTACATCTACGCCTGTTGCTTTTGTTTATGTTGATGGTGAACTTAAAGGAGAAACACCGATACGATTATCATTGTCGGGCAGTGTACACAAAGTGGATATTGAAAAAGAAGGCTATTTAACGTCCTCTTTTGATACGTCAATTATTAATGAACATCCTTCTGTCGATGGAGAAAAGCGTGTTGTTGTCAACTTGGCCAAAAAATACCCTTATACCATTTCAAGTGATGAAGAAGGACAAAGAATTAAGCTTACCGGAAAGCTAGACAAAAAAATATATGTCGATAGCCTTAAAACGCCAGCAGTTATAGATCTCCCTCTTGGCCAGTCATATCGAGTTGAGTTGTTTAATCATAAAAATAAAAGAGTGTTTATGGGTTCTTTTACATTCAATAATGAAAACCGTAATGTATTTAAAGCTAATACACTAAACAGAATGGTATTAGTTGAGGGGAGTTTTAATGTTCGAAATGCTGATTCATTTGGATTGGTTATAGATGGTAAACAATACTATATGCCCATAGACATTAATCTAGCAAAAATCAAGCTTCTACCCGGACTATCAACATCTTGTTTATCTGCAGAACTATTGTTTGAGAAAAAGCACTCTGAGTTATACAATACGTATTTCCGACAATATGTTTACAACGTCATTCCTTTTCTTTCGCCATGTTTTACAAATTATGATTTCAGGATAGGAGGCGCAATTACGAGAGGCATAGATGTGGATTTATTAGGGTGTGTTGCTGCGTACCTCCCAATTACTAGACTGCTAAACAGTCAAAACTCGAGGCTTTATCACCCGTCATCATCCGGCGTGAATTGTTTCGTTGGGGTTGAGTTGACGTCCGGACTACCCATTGCTAATCTCTCACTTAGGGCAGGTTACCGCTTTGGCGAATTGTCTGTGAATATTACAAACGTTATCAATAATTATTCCACTACTTATACTTCTGACGAACGGTGGAAAATGTCTTTGAATACGTTTGAGATTTCCCTCGGCATCTCATTGGGAACCATGAAATCCTGCGGCCAGAACATCCTCCGTGTATTCTGATGACCTTCGCAGAAATCATACAGAAACTCCGCGAACGGGACGAACGGGTGACCAGGTGCTTCTTCTTCTGGGAAGGGCCTACGATGGAACGCATCCTGGAACTCCGGCGTACCGACCCTGCGCGGGCCGTGGGCCTGCGTGCTCCGGTGTGCAACACCTGCCGCCCGGCGCTCTTGAAAGTCCTGCATACGCTCTACGGCACGGCGCACTTCGACTACAACGAGAAAGTGTCCGACTTCTGGTTCTACCTTCTCAAGGACGACAAGCTAGCTTCCATCAAGCAACCGGACGCCCTGATGGGATGGATAGTGAGCACGGCCTACTACTTCTTCCTGCACGAGAAGGTGATGGCCGACAAATCGGCGAGGGACACGGACTCGGTTTCCCTATCCAACATGGGAGACGATGTAGAAGACGACAGGGACAGGGCCGGCGTGCGCGACTTCGTGCAGCAGGTGCTTGACGCCATGCCCAACCGTACCTACGCCCAGATACTCGATGAGGTAACTTTGGAAGTAGGGCAGTACAAAGGGAAAGAAAAAGCTGAAAAAATGCGTACATTCGCAGAAAAGCTTGCCATTCCCATTGACAACCTTTACGTAAAGGTGTCGCTTGCAAAAAAGCAGTTCAAAGAAACCGCGCTAAAGTTAAGTTAAGCTTAAATGATTATGGCACAGAAATATAACATATCCAGCGAAGTGCTTGACCGTTACGTATCCGGTCAGGCTTCACTCGACGAGATTGCTCTCGTGACACGCGCACTCAAGGAAGACGAAGACCTGAGGAAGCTCGTGGAGATAATGGAAGGGCTGAACAAGAGCGGCTTCCTGCAGGAAAACCGCGACCTGCCCATGTCCGATTCGGCAGCGGCCTCGGAAGGCAAACTTTGCGACGTGCTGTGCGAGCAGTACATCCTTCGCGAGTATCTGGGCGACAAGGCGGGGGCGGACTACGTAGCCGAGGCACAGGACAACCGCTGGCTGAAGGAGAGCGGCACGCCCCTGCACAACATGGGCCGCCTGCTGGAAAAGTACGGTTTTACTGTAGCGCGCAAGTATAACTGCAGCCTTGACGATATCGGGCAGGCTCTGGAAAACAAACACAGCGTGATAGCGGTGGTCGACTACGGGCTGCTGTGGTACGGGGAGCCCGACGGAGAGTTCCATGCCGTGGTGTGTCTGGGCCTTGCGGAAGGTGCCATCCGCATATACGACCCCGCGGCCGGCGACCACAAGCGCTACCCCGTGGTGGATTTCTGCAAGGCATGGGACTGTTCGCAGAACTACCTAGTCTGTGCCGGAACCGACAGCCTGGAATACATCCCGCACCCCATAGACGTGAGCGACGTGCGGCTCGACGACGAGCTGCTGGAGCTCACCGAGGCCATAGCGGAGAACGCCCACGAAGTGTGGGCCAACCAGCGCCGTAGTGAGGGCTGGACTTACGGTCCCAAGCGCAACGATGCCCTCAGACAGCACCCCGACATGGTGCCGTATTCCCGGCTCGACGAAGGGGAGAAGGACTACGACCGTGTGATGGCTTTCAACACCTTGCGCCTGGTGAAGAAGCTTGGATTCAACATCTCCCGCCGTTACACCCTGTACTGTCCCAATTGCGGTGAGTTTGTTGAGGAGGGCATGAACTTCTGCCCCCATTGCGGAGAAAAGCTCTGAAAAACTTTGTCTTTTGCTATTAGATTCCGGCACCCTCGGCCTCTTACAGACAAAAGACAAAGTTAACACAAAGACTTCTATGAATCGTATATCTTTATTAATCAGCCTGGCTATGTTCTCCTGCGTACAGGCAAGTGCCCAGCATCCTGTCTCTATTAAAGAGTTTCTTGCAAAGAAGCAATCGGGAACCCGAGTGGACACTGTGAAAGTTTTGTATGATAATAACGAAATGCTTAATGACTATTGCTTTGTAGCGGTTGACGAAAGCGGGGAGATGAAAGTGCAGCTTGACAAGACAGATTTAGACTCCCTTAAGCAGGAGCTTAGAATTCTTGACATCCGGCCTGGTGATACCTTGGTGATTGCCGGGCATCGTACTGCTGCAAAAAAAATAAAGGCAAAGAAGCCGGCAATGATTTCTGCCAGGATACAGTCCATGACAACCGGTCCGAATCATGCAGAAATGAAACGCGCTGTCTTTTATCTGGATTCCGGGCCGATGTTCATGGGACAAGAGCCAAATGCTTTTTCAGCGTGGGTGAATGCTCAACTTAGGTATCCTGAGTCATCCAAAGCTGCTGGTAATCAAGGTACAGTACTGCTCTCATTCAGAATTGGGAGCGATGGAGTAATAAACAATATTGAGTTGCTGGAGTCTTCGGGAGACATCGCGCTAGATGCGGAAGCATGCCGGGTGGTTGCCTGCAGCCCCGCATGGGCTCCTGCATATGCCTACGGCAGCCCGATTGCAATCACTTTTACCTTTCCTGTAATTTTTAGATTAAACGGCGATAATGACAATTATAGGCAATAGGTTGAAAACAACAGGCTAAGTAGCCGCATCCGATTTGGAAAAGTCAAAAGAATAACAGATAGTTTCACCATTACAAGTCTGTATGCCGGACGTTAAGACGTCAAGTCAAGAGCGTTTCATATAATTTGCTGCTATTCATCAAGTTATATTTTTCAAGTGGGGGCTTTTACCCTCACTTGGAATTGCTAATCAGTTAATTTCTATAGACTTACAGAATACGGCAAAAATGTTTTTTCTCGAGAACCCAACAAACTTTTTGCTCCCGGAAGGCGGCGGTGGCGGCAGAAACACGGAATTTTACCGGTAAGTCAAAAAAAAATAGCCTTTTGCTGTTAGATTTTTGAAAAGAGCTCCTCTTATAGGCAAAAAACGAACAATTATGCATTGCTACAATCACCCCGATCAAGAAGCCGTTGCTCAGTGCAAGCACTGCAACCGTTATTACTGCCAAGAAGAGGCCAGCCAGTTCATAAATGGTATCTGTCCTGAATGCCAGATGCAGATCAGGCGAGAACTTGAATATGCTCAGGCTCAAAAGAAAATGTGGTACAGGAATAACCTCAAACTGTTTTTGGTTAGTATTGTCATCGGCTTTGTTTTCGCTTTGCTGTCACTTGGCGAATCCTTCGGTAGCGCTTTATTTTTCGGTCATTTTGTAGGCACGATTGTGTTGGCCTGGAGGTATTGTAAACATTTTTATCAGAAATTAGACGAAAAGTATCGTTTCTTCTTTCGCTCTATCTTCTTCTTTCATTTTGGACGCTTGGTCAAACGCTTTATTTTAACTGGCTTTATTGTTTTTGCAACACTATTTGTTCCAGTGCCTTTGCTTCATTCTATATACCGTACCTTTATAAAAGACCGTGTTGTTGGACTCTTGTCGAGGGTTGCTGCATAATTGATCTAAATACTTTGTAAATTGCTGTTATTCAACTGAATAGCAGCAATTTTTTTGTGTTTTGTGCGTTAGTTTTCCTCTGTTTTTGGCTCTTATAGACAAAAAAGAAAGACACCATGAAACACATTAAAACAATCCTTGCGGCAGCCGCACTACTCGTCATTTCCTGCACCAAAACTCTTGAACCCGATTACCCTGCGGAGCAGCCCGCTGCGGAAGACATCACCGTTGTCTGTACCGGTGGCAACCCATACTCACTGGAAAACATGCGAGCCGCACTCGAGGCCCTGTGCGGGAGCGGATCTGGCCTGGAAGCCAATATGCTCTACGTGCGCTTCCTTCCCAAAGACTCCACGGATCTCGACCTGCTGGAAGAACTCGAGCTTTTCGACCATCCACTCACGGACGAATGCGACGCTCTCCGGTCCGGAGGTACCGTAGCGGAGCTGGGCTGGCAGTATGCCGCCGTGCCGGTAGATTATTCTTTCCCTGCCGGCCTTGAATGTGAAGTGCTGGACGAGTGCTATCTCCCTGACAGTACTCCCGGAACCCGTGCGGCAGGCTCCGTCTCTGCAGAAGATCTGGAAAGGGCCGCAATAGCCAGGGCTACGGGTACCCCTGCAACCAAGGCGATGGCGCCCCTCTCGCCGCGCGGAAGCGTGATGATAGAAAGCCCCTCCGGCAACGTACCTGTGAAGGGTATCAAGGTGCGCTGCAACTACTTCCTGCGCACTGCGGTTACCTACACGGACGAACAGGGCAACTTCAGCTTTGGCACAAGCTTCCTGAACAAACCTTCCGTGAGCATCGTTTTCTCCAACAAGAAAGATTTCACAATCTGGGACGGCCTTCTTGTCGTTGGCGGAGCATCCCGCAGCTGCGGAAAATACACCGGCGGAAGCATGAACGTAAGCCTAAAGCCCGACACGGCGCCCTGGAGCTGGGCTGTGATAAACAATGCGGCCTACGATTACATCTGCGCATGCGAGAAAGGTGGCCTTCCCCTGCCGCCCTCCAGGCTCAAGATAATGGTTTTCTCCGGTGGGAACGACGCTGCCAGCTGCGCACCCATGCTCAGGCGCCTTCCTTCAGTGAAGCTCGATACGAACAGCGGACTGCTCAACATCATAGGCAGCGTGGTCACGGTGCCCGTGAGCGCCGTAGCCCTGTTCTTGATGAAGGCCGCCCTGCCAGACCTCATCTTCTGTCCAGGCTGGATGTGCAGTAAAGGATCGTACCGGCAGCTGTATTACCATGCGTGGCACGAGATGGCCCACACCAGTCATTACAGCGTGGCGGGCAACAAATACTGGGTAGATTTTGCCAGCCACATCATGACCCATTTCGATTACGGTAAAAAGTCTGACGTGAACGCAGACGTGATAGACCTTGGCGAGTCCTGGGCAAACGCATATGAAAACTACGCCTACTACGTAGCCAACAGTTCACGCTATTTCGCAATCTATGGCTTTTCCTGCGGCGCCGAGTTCAATATCAAGCCGCTTAGCGACCTTATGGAAGACGGAATTATTACCCCCGCCCAGATGCTCAACTGCATGACAAACGAGGTGCGCAGCGTGCCTCAGCTGTGCGGGGCGCTGCAGAGCGCTTATCCTGCGTCAGCCGGCAAAATCCGGGACGTTATAGGCAATTATAAAATCTAGCGTGAGCTGTAAGGGCCGGCGACCTGCTTGATTTTCCGCAGGCCGTCGGAGTCGGAGAGGGTATAAACGTAGTACTTGGAACCGCCCTTGGACACACGCACCACAATGTGGCCGTTCTGCCCCTTAACTACGTTGAAGTTCTTGTAGGACTGCATGTCGCTGCAGGTGTTGGTGATGAAGATGTCTGTGCCGGGCAGCAGGCCGTTAACCCCCTCGAAGGTGGCCTGGCGCGGGTGGCCGTCGGTCCAGCTGTTCACAATCCAGCAGCGCGGTCTCAGGTGATTCATTGCGTCGCACACGTGCCCGTTCTTGGCCACGAATCCGAAACCGTTGGTGTTGCCTACGCCGTGATGGTCGGCCTTCATCACGTCCACGGCCCCCGCAGCTTTGGCCGCCGCGGTCTCCATATCCTTCCAGACAAAGGTGGAGCAGCCGTCGTACTGCGCGTCGCCGGCGTGGTAGAAGTCGAACTTGCCGTAGCTGAGTTTGAACACGGTGGTGCAGTGGTTCTCTTCCGGGCATTTGTCGCTGTTGCCCACGCTCTTGGGATTTGCGACCTCAATCTCTCCCGGGGCGGGGAAGGTCGCCGTGGCGCTGCTGCTTCCGCGGCCGTTCCAGATTTCCCCGTTCACCGCTATGTTCTGTACTGTGAACCCGGTGCAGGCCGAAGGATTGCGTACCGGAACTATCTGGCTGGCACTGCCTGCCTGAAAACGCTCTGCACGCAGCCCGCGGTTGGCAACGTGCCACTTTACAGCGGTCACGTAGTTCTTGATAGTACTTGCGTTCGAGGCCTTGGTCAGCACATCGAAAGGATAATCATACGAAGGCCAGCCGCGGTCCATAAGTAGCCCGGCGGGCAGCAGGTCCAGGATTTCCGGAAGACTCTGCTTGCGGTAGGTGTTGCTGAGGTCGGACAGCGGCAGGGAAGTACTGTAGCCGCCGAAGTGGTCTGAGTGGAAATGGGTGTTCACCACGTAGTCCAGCTTGTCGTTGCCGGTCCAGGCCATGCAGGATTTGATATAGTCGGCGATGAAGGGGCCTGCCCGGAACGACGGGTCCGTTGTGGGGTCCCAGCGGGAGCGTATGCCGGTGTTGCTGGTGCTTCCCACGGGGCCGGTTGCCGTAATGGAACCGGCGGCGTCTGCCAGCATATGGGTGCCGTCGGGAAAGATGATGAACGTGCACTCGCCGGTAGTGGTGTTGATGAAGTGGATGTCCAGAATGCCTTCCTGCCAGGCGGACAGCTGCGAGCCCGCAGGGTCGGCCTTGAGTTCCTCACCGGAGTCGTCTCCTCCGGGAGCGGGCGTAGGCGCAGGCGTAACATTCCCGTTATTGCCGTTACAGGCGACTAACAAGGCTGCCGCCAGGCAGAAAGCCAGTCTTTTCATTATAAATACGCAGTATATGGACCGTATTTGGCTTTGACCTTGTAGTCCATATTGTTGTCGTTCAAAACATAGATGTAGTACTTCTTGCCCTCGGGAAGCACGCGTATTACCACGTGGCCTCCGGTGCAGGAGAAGTTTGCAGGGTCTATCCCTTTGCCTTTGAGCGTGGCGATGTTGCTCTCCGCCAGGTTGGTGGTGAAGATGCGCACGGACGCGTTTGCGTTGTACACGCGCTGGAGAGTCTCGGGATTGGGCTGCACTTCGCGCCAGACGCCGGCAATGTAGAAGTCGGGCTTGAGATTGCCGAGCAGCTCCGCACTGTTGGTGTTGGAGGTGCTGTGGTGGCTGGCCTTCATTCCCTCCACCTTCCTCACTACCTGCGATATGGGTTTCTCGATATCTTTCCAGGCATAGGCTGACTTGCCGGAATACTGTATGTCTCCGCCGCTGAAGAAATCGAAGTTGCCGTACTTCAGGAGGAATACATTGGAGAAGATGTTCTCGTTGATGGCCCAGGCGGCGTGATTGGTGCGGCACTCCGCAGTGCTGGGGACGTAGCTGGTGTTCACCTCCGTCCCGCTGCCGGTCCATATGTCACCGCCGGAAGCTATGGTGCGGATGCTGAAGGTAGTGTACTTGGACGGGTCGTGCTTCATCACAATCTGGTCGTCATGTCCTATCTTGAGCGTCTCGCGCACCGTGCCCTGGTTGCGGGCTGCGTAGTCCAGGTAATTCACATACAGCTGATACCGCTTCTGGCCGCCGTCGTCGTAGTAATCCGCCGAAGGGCGCGAGCTCCAGTCGCCGCGGTCCAGTACCTTGTCTATGGGGATGGAGAGGCCAACCTCTGCAATTCCGTTGAGGTAAAAACCGCCGTTGTTGAGATTTACGGTACTTACCGGCTGGCCGTCCTTGTTGTATGGCGTCCAGCCGAATTCCGCATAATTGGAACGCCAGGAGCCTATATGGTCTCCGTGATAGTGGGATGTCATAAAGTAGTCGAGCCGTCCCCCGCTTACTGCGGGGGCAAAGTGCTTGATGTAATTCACTATCACAGAGCCGCTGTTTACGGATGCGTTGGGCTTTGAAGGTACGCCCTGGGCATCGCTGCCATAGTTGTGTTTCTCTGCGGGAGGGGCTCCGGCCGCATCGCACAGCATAGTGGTGCCGTCGGGGAATATATAGTAGAATGCTTCTCCGCGGCCTCCGTTGATGGAGTGGATGTCCAGGTAACCCTCCTGCCATGCGGGCAGCACCTGGCCCACGGTTACGTCTATCGCGGGATCTACGGTTTCTTCTTTCTTGCCGTTGGGATCGTCTTTGCCGTTATTCTTGTCTTCATTGCACCCCGCAAGGAGTGCAATGAGACAGGAACAAATAAGTAAATACTTGATTTTCATTATTTAACGATCTCAATTACCATAGGATCCTCCACGGGGTGTGCACCGCCGCTGTTGGAGCTCTTGCCGGCAATACGGAGCACTGCGGTTCCGCCGTTGCTCAGGGGGAATGCGGTGGTGACTCCGTCTGCTCCTATGTTGGAAGTACAGGTAAGCCTGTATTCGATGGAGGCTACGGCAGTCTTGAACGTGTAGGTCTGGTCTATGAAGGTATTGATCTGCTGGGGATTGTCGGGGAAGATGGTCTTGTTGCCGTCTGCATCTGGCTGCATACCCTGTCCGTCAGGATTGTAGACAAGCTCCACGTTATACTCGATCTCACCTTCGTCGGCGATGGCGGTGGTCTTCTTCACAGTGCCCACAGGAGCCCACTCCTCACCGTCCTTAACCTCCAGAATCCAGTATTTTGCCGTGTTCTTGGTGTTGGGACGCAGGGCCATAAACAAGCGGACCTTGGTGCCGGCGGCAATTCCGTCGTAAGGCTCGGCGGGTGTGGCATAAATATTCACCACGTCGCTCTTGACAGGGCCGTAGAAGCAAGGCTCGCCGTAGTTGCCCATACCTCTCTTTACTACGCCTTTGGGATTGACGGAAGGAGAACTCTTGTCTTCAACATTCAGGAAACGGATGCGCCCGTTGCCGGTTGAGGAGGGACAATAGTGGTCTTCGGATACATAGCCGGGCTTTCCTGCAATGAAATTGCCTTCGGCGTCCTTTGCTTTGGCATCGTCATAAGGGAAGTGGGCGTTGAAGTATTCGAAGTTTTCTGTACAGAACACCCATTCTGCCAGCTGGCCTGCCGTCTGGGGATTCTTTACGTCCCCGGTTCCGGGATCGGGAGTGGGCTCCGGCTCCGGCTCCGGCTCGGCCGCAGACTGGATTATCTCAACTTCGAGGCTGAGAGGAGTGCCTTCCTTCTCGCTGGTGGAAAAGGTAATCACTGCCTTGACCTCGGAGGTAGTCTTGTTCTCGGGGAACGAGACGGTCACGGTTCCGTTGCCGTTGCCGCTTGCAGGGCTCACGGTAAATGCGGAGTTGTTGCTTGACGCCTTCCACGCGCAGTTGGATTCGACCTCCAGACTGGCGGAAGTCTCGGTTGCTGCGGCAAATACCTGGCCGGGATCAACTCCGAGTTCCAGGGTCTTTACGACGGGCTTATCGCATGCGGTGAATACCGCCGCTGCGAGAATAATCAAGGAAAATATATACTTCTTCATATTCAAATATCAAATACTAATATCCGGGATTCTGGGTGAGGTTGGGGCATACTACGCGCTCGTTCTCGGGGATAGGCATGAGATACTGCCTGGCCACGAAAGCTCCCCTCTGGTTGATGGTGAACCAGCCCTTGTAATTCTCGATGTCGCTGAGGTCGATGGCGCTGCTGGCCTTCATGTGCGGACGGAAATCCTTGGGCCAGGGCCAGTAACCGGTAGCCTCGTTGGCCGTGCTCTCGGCGTTGCCGGGCAGACCGTAAATAGGCATGGTGAAGCACTCCTCCGCCATTCTCCAGCGCATTACGTCGAACCAGCGGCGGTTCTCCCACGCAAGCTCGCAGCGGCGCTCGTTGCGGATGATGCGGCGCAGGGCGGTCTGGTTGCTCTCGCTGATGGCGGGATACTTTCCGGTTTCGCCGACGCCGCACTTGTAAGCACGGGCGCGGAGGCTGTTGAGAGCCTCGAACACGGAAGCGTCGATCTGGTTCAGCTCCATCTTGGATTCGGCGTACATAAGCAGCACGTCGCCGTAGCGGATGATGCGCATGGGGGTATCGGTAAGGCGGTCGTCTATCCACTCCTCGTCAATACCCTTCTTGAGCACGAGCCCGTTGTAGGAGCAGTCCTTCGACACGGGCTTGCAGTCGTTGTTCTTCACCATCTTGCCGGTAGAGACCTGCAGAGTGGTGGTTGCGCTCGGACGGGGGTTGTAGATGTAGTCCAGAAACTCGCTGTCGAAGGGCACTATCACCTCGCTCAGACGGGGATCGCGGTTCTCGAACGGGTGGGCAGGGTCGTAAAGCGGTGACTCTTCGACGCTCTTGCCGTCGGTGCAGGGATAGGCGAAGAAAAGCATCCAGGTAGGCTGGGCCACGGATGTGCCGCCGTTGTTGCGGGGGTAGAAGCTTCTGGTAGCCGCCTCAGCGTAGGAGTGGATACCCAGCTCGTTGGAGGCCGGCAGGGCGAAGATGACTTCGGGGCTGGTCTTGGTCTTGCTGAGGAAGAGCTCCCGGTAGTCGGGGTGCAGTGAGTACACTCCCAGATCCATGCAGGCCTTGGCAGCTGCCGCGCAGGTGCTCCAGTCGTTCATGAAGAGGGCTGCGCGGGCCTTCATCGCCAGGGCTGCACCCTTGGTGGCGCGCTGGGTCTTGGTGTAAGATACGGGAAGTGCCTCAGCCGCGTCGTCGAAGTCCTGGTAAATCTTGTCCAGGATGATGTTGCGGTCTATACGGCCCATCTCATATGCCTCTTCCAGGGTCATCTTCTCTTCATAGTAGGGCACGTCTCCGAAGAGGGTGATAAGGTATGCATAGAAAGATGCACGGAAGAACTTGGCCTCTCCGGCGTACTGCTGAATCTGGGCTTCGGTGAGATTCTCCTTTGCCTTGTCCAGGCTCTCCAGGATGGTGTTGGCGCGGGCGATTCCCTTATAGTAGTTGGCCCAGTGTTTTGCGCCTTCGCTCCAGGTGGAGGCAACGGTGCCGGCCAGCCAGTCATAAGACTGGGTGCGCTGGTTCCAGTCGTCGGTCCAGCGGTCGGTAGGCCAGAGGCGCCAGGCCTCGGTGTACCACATGGTAGGGGAGTACAGTGCATTGAGCGAGAGTTCGAGCTCCTGAGCCGTGGAGTACCAGTTCTCGCTGGAACCCTGCGACTTCGGGTTGAGGTCGAGGTTCACGCAAGCGGTAAGGAGGGCCGCTGCTGCAAATGCTGTGAATATATATTTTTTCATTTTCATTGTCCTTTAGCGTTATTCGACAACTTTGATCATGGGGTGCTCTTTCACTGAGTAGTGGGGCGTGTTGGCATTGCAGTCCTCGCCTGCGAAGCGGAGAGCCTGCGACTTGTTGATGAGAGTTACGGCATTTCCGTCGCATCCCGTGTTGGAAACGGCGGTGATGCGGAATACTGCCGCGTCTGTAGTCTTGGTGAGGGTTACGGTAGGATTGATGGTGGTGTTGGTCTGGTTGCCGCTGCCCTCAGCGTAGAAGAGCTCTACGTTGTATTTGAATCCGTCGCCGTCTTTGGTCTCGCCGGCAACTTTCCACTCATCGCCGTCAAGGTATTCCACGAGCCAGTACTTCATGATGAGTATATTGTTGGGGCGGAGTACGAAATTCAGCGCAAGCTTGGTACCTGCGGCCAGGGGGGCTTCGCTCTCGGTGTATGCGGTCCAGAGGATGTAGTCATCCTTGTAAGTACCGTATACAACGGGTTCGCCGTAGCTGCCGATAGTCCTCTTGCAACGCTTGTGTGCAGAATCAACTATGCCTGCAGCTGCCTTGTCTATACCGTTGTAATACTCCAGGCGGCCTTTTCCGGAAACATTGGGTTCCACCCATACGCCTCCGTTGCCGGGGGCGTCGGCCAGCTCGTCCGACACAGCTTCGTTGAAGTGGGCGGCGAGGATATCTACCTGCGAAGTAGCGAAGTACCACTCGGCGAGCACGGTGCCCGCAGCGGGCTTGACGGGCTCTACTTCATCCTTGGCGGCTTCCTGTGTGATTGTGATGGCGTAAGAGGGCTGGCGTACTTCCTCGGAAGCTGTGCTTACGGTCAGTACGGCCTTGACTTCCGTCTTGGCGGAGTTGGCCGGGAAGTTTACCTTTACGGATGCGCTGCCGGTGCCGGAAGCGGGCTCGGGAACGAAAGCTGCGTTGTCGCTTGTGACGGTCCAGGAAATGGCCTCATCGGCAGTGACACCTATGATTGCCGCGGTTTCCTTTGCCGTTACAGAAATGGTCTCGGGGCCGGCAGAGAAGTCTTTGTAGATAATGGGCTCGACATCCTTGTCGGTGCCTGCCTGAATCACGTCGAAGCTGGTGATTGAAATGTTCAGCTTGCTGTCTATGATGCTCACGTGGGCAAAGCGTGCGACCGCCGAGCTGTTGGCGCTAGCAGTGAAGTTAAGGGTGCTGCCGGACTGGCTGCAGTTGAGCCAGGTGGCAGTCTTGGGGAGTGATGCCGTGAACTCAGGGCAGTCGGTCAGCGTCACGGTGAGGGAACCGCCATCGGACGGGATAGGATCCGTGGAAGACATCTCCACCTTGGCCTTGTTGCCGGCATACTCTTCGGCCTCATTGTCGGGATTGACCTTGGGCGTGCAGGCGAAAGCCAGCAGGGCACATGCGAATATGCTAATGTATTTTTTCATTTTCAATGTTCTTTAGAAGGTAATCTGTGCACCGATGGTGAAGGTCCTGGTCATGTAGGCGCTCAGGTTGGTGTAGGATTCAGGATCCCAGCCCTGAGGGAAGCCGTCGATGGAGAAAGGATCGGTGGCGCTGCCGTAAATGCGTATCTTCTGGAGCTTGATGGCGCTCGTAATCTTCTCAGGTATGGTGTAGCTGAGGGTGATGTTCTTCATACGGAAGTATGCACCGTTGAACAGCCAGTAGTCGGAGGTCTGCTCGTAGTCGTTCTTTGCGGAGTTGGTGAGGGTGGCGCGGGGGTAGAGGGCCTTCGCGTTCTGCTCGTCCGTGTTGTAACGGCTCCAGTAGTGGTCTGCATACTCCTGAGGGAAGGTGTAGGCGTCGCCGTCGCGGAAGATCATTGCATTGCTCTTCCATGCAAGCACTTTGCCCACGCCCTGGAACGCCATGGAGAGATCCCAGTTCTTCCAGCCGAGGTTGATGTTGCCGCCGAACTGGTAGTGAGGCATGGAGCTGCCGAGAACCTCGCGGTCGTAGGTGGCGTTCACGATTCCGTCGGGCTCGCCGTCGGGGCCGCTGAGGTCTTTGTACTCGAGGTTACCGAGACCTACGCTGGGGTAGAGCTTGGCGCTGGCGTCGAGCTGCTCCTGGGTAAGGTAGAGTCCGTTGCTGCGGTAGCCGTACCAGGCGTTGTATTCTACGCCTTCCTTGATGATCTGGGCTCCGAGGCTCTGATAGCCGCCGAGGTCTCCCATAATTGAGGTGTAATCGGAGAGGTTGGCGCTGATGGCATAGGTGAAGTCGCCTATGCGGTCGTTCCAGCCGATCTGGAATTCCCAGCCGTTGGTGTACATCATACCGATATTGTCTTCGGGATCGGTATATCCGAGCACATCGGGAATCTTGCGGCTGAGGAGCATTCCGTAAGTGTCTTTATGATAGATGTCTCCGGTGAAGTTCAAACGGTTGTTGAACATGGTGATGTCCACGCCGATGTCCCAGGTCTTGGTGGTCTCCCAGGTGATGTTGTAGATGGAGTATGCAGTCTGGGCTGCGGTCATCACGGAGGCGATGCTGGTGGGGGAGTCGTACATGGGCACGGTGCCGAAGGCTATGAGGCTCTGGTAAGGATAGTTGCCGATGCGCTCGTTACCGAGGGTTCCGTAGGATGCGCGGATCTTTGCAAAATTGAGCACGCCGCTGCCGGTGACGCTGCGCATGAAGGGCTCTTCCGTCACTACCCAACCGAGGGATACGGAGGGGAAGAAACCGCCGCGGTACTCCTTGGCAAAGCGGGAAGACTGGTCGTAACGGGCGTTGACCTGCAGCAGGTAGCGTCCCTTGTAATCGTAGGTGATACGGCCGAAGAAGGAGCGGTAAGCGTTTTCGGAGGCGTTGCCGGAGACGCTGAGGTAGTTGCGGTTGGCAAGGTTGAGGTAAGGATAGCCTGCGAGCTCCATCTGGTCGGTACCGGCGCCCATGCTCTCGGAGAAGTTGTAGTTGTCTTCATAACCGAGCAGGTAGGTGGTGTGGTGGTCCTTCCCGAAGTCTGCTTTGTAGTTGAGCAGGAGCTGTTTGGTGATGGACTTGGCGTCGGTGCGGCTTTCGTTGAGCCTGTTGTAGGTACATCCGCTCAGGGGGTTCTCGCTCAGGATGCCGGGCTCACGGTAGTAGAAGGCCTGCTTCACGTAGTCCTTCTCTGCGCTGTGGCGGATGTTGGGCGCAAACACTGCGGTGATGTCGAAGTTCTTGAACGGAGTGATGGTGAGGGAAGCCTTGGCGTAGAAAGCGTCGCGTATGGTGTTGTCGAAGCCTCCTGCAAGCAGGCGGGCATAGGAGTTGGTACCGTTGTTACCGGGGCCCATGGTGCCGTCTGACCAGACTGCCGCATAGATGGGGTTGTATTTGAACGCCGCCTGCACGGGGTTGATCTGGTTGTTGTTGGAGAGCTTGTGATTGAAGGTCATGTCCAGGGAAGCGGAGATGAACTTGTTGATTCTGATGTCGTTGTTGATACGGGCGGTGTACTGCTCCACGTTACGTCCCACGTAGAGTGCGTCCTCGTTCTCGTAAGAGAGCATTGCGCGGCTCTTGATGACCTTGTTGCCGTAGGTGATGCCCACGCGGTGCTTGTGCTGGGGAGCCCACTTCTTGATCATCAGCGCGTCCCAGTCGGTCAGGGGGTAGGCGTCGGGGTCGAGGGCGTGATTCTCCATGTAGTTGTTCACGAAGTCTTCATCGTACTGGAAGTAGTCACGGCCTTCGGGGTTGCCGGCATCGTTCCACATGGCCTCGTTCTGGAGTTCCATGAAGCGGACGGGGCTTACCTGCTGGGGATGACGGGTACGGGTGAGGACCGAGAAGCTTCCGTTGTAGTCGATGCTCATCTGTCCGTCCTTGGCACGCTTGGTGGTGATGAGGATAACGCCGGCGGAGGCACGGGCGCCGTAGATGGAGGCGGATGCCGCATCCTTCAGCACGGTGATGTTTTCGATAGCGTCCACGTCAACGTCGTTGATGGTGTTCACGGGCACTCCGTCCACGATGATGAGAGGGTCTGAGTCGCCTATGGTGGTGATACCACGCACGCGGATGGTAGCTCCGGCTCCGGGAAGGCCGCTGGTACGCGTTACCTGCACGCCGGGCATGGTGCCCTGGAGAGCCTGGCTGAGGCCTACGCCCTGGACCTGGGAGAGCTTGCCTCCGTCCACGGCTGCTACGGCACCCGTAAGGTCTTTCTTCTTTACGGTACCGTAACCGATGACGACCACCTCGTCCAGGAGTTTGTTGTCATCCTGCATGATTACGTTGATGGAGCTGCGGCTGCCGACGGTTTCCTGCACCGCCTGATAGCCTATGCAGGTGAATTCCAGCACTGAACTGCCGGAAGCAACCTCAATGGTGTACTTGCCGTCCATGTCGGTCACTGCGCCGTTGAGCGTTCCCTGCTCAAGGACACCTGCTCCGATTACGGCCTGCCCGTCCTTGTCGAGGACGGTTCCGGATACCTTGACCCTGTTCTGCGCGCTCAATGCGAGCGAGCCGAGGGCAAGGAAGAGGAGTGTGATTAGAATTTGTTTTTTCATTTGAATGTTATTGATATGTGAATGTTGTTGTTATCCGAGGAATGCTCCCTGCCCGAGGAGCTTTGCGCGCACCTGCGCCGCATCTACGTTGCGGGGGCTGGTCCCGCCTGCTGCGGCTATCGCTGCGGCTATGCCTGCGGCGTGCCCCATGGCCATGCACGGAGGCATCACGCGGACGGCACCTGCGGCATCGGAAGTGGCGCTGATTGCGCGGCCTGCTACAATCAGGCCGTCCACCTGGAGTGGTATGAGACTGCGCAGGGGAAGCCCGTACCACTGTCCGTTTTCCACGGTCTTGTATTCGGTGGTGTTGGCGCCGTTGCGCCCGTGTACGTCAACGCTGTTGGATGCAAGGAGGATGCTGTCTTCCGGCACCACGCCCTGCAGCAGGTCGTCAGCCGTGAGCTGGTACTCGCCCTGTACGTGGCGCGATTCGCGTATGCCCAGAGTGGAGGCGGAACTCTTGATGGTCGCGTTCTCGCAGCCGGGTACGTACTTATGGAAGAAATTCATCATCTCCTGCACCTGGCGGCGGCCCTCAATTTCTGCGGCGGAGAGGCTTTCCGTGTTTGTGGCGTCCACTCCGGAGATGCGGGTGCAGTTCACCGCCCACTCGTCTTCACGTACGCCGCGGTAGATGTTCACGCTCTTGCGGGAAATGTCCCACTCGCCGGCGGCCTCCGCTTCTTCCACCCTCCAGTGGAGGGCCCTGTAGCTCACTCCGTTCACCTTGCGGAACTCGTGCAGATGGGCCTCCACGTCTTTTATGAGGCGGGGAGTATCTACGTTGTTGATGTGGAAGAAGAGGGTCGCGGGCTGCACTTTGCCAAGTTCGGGGTTGCCGTAGGTGCAGGGGACGCCTGCACGGGCGGCAACGTCGCCGTCGCCGGTGGCGTCGATTACCACCTTGGCGCTTATCTTTGCGATGCCCTCGCGGCCGAGGACGCGCACGCCTGCTATTCTGTTCCCCTTCATGACGGGATCCACCAGCGTACTGTGGAAGAGCGTCTTCACGCCTGCCTCAGCGCACATCCGGTCAAGTACGAACTTCATCGTCTCTGCGTCGAAGGGGGTGAGGTGGTCGTGGCCCTTGGTGATCCAGGCGCTGAAGGGGGTGCCTGCGCGCACCTGCGAGGGGTGGATGGCGCCGCCCAGCGCTACCATGCGGTCTACGATTTCTGAGAATATGCCGCGGATGACCATGATTTCGCCGGTGGTGTCGTAGCAGGTCATGAAAGGGGCTACCAGGCCGCGGGTGGCCATGCCTCCGAGGCAGTTTCCCTGCTCAACGATGAGTGTCTGCGCACCGCAGCGGGCTGCGGCTATGGCTGCGCATACGCCAGCGGGGCCTCCGCCCACCACGAGAACGTCTGTGCCGCCCCAGTCCAGGTCTGAGGCCGCGTTTGCTGTACAGCCTGCGCTTACGCCGCTGCCGAGAAGTACCCCTCCGGCGACTGCGGCTCCGCTTGTCTTAAGAAAGTCTCTACGTTTCATTTAGTTACAGTTAAACGGGCCCCACTCTCCGGTGATGCGGTAAGCGGGATCCGTGTCGTCCAGGGTATAAACCTTGTATGTCTTGCCGCCCTTGGCCACGCGTATCACAATATGTCCGCCGGCCGCGGTGATGCGGTCCAGATAGTCTGCTATGAGGTTGTCGGGGTGCAGGTTGGTAAGGAACACCTTGCAGTCGGGACTGGCGTCGAAGATGTCCTGCAGGGTCCTGGGGTTGGGCTGCACGTCGCGCCATACGTTGGCAATCACCACGTCGGGCTGCAGGGCTCCCATGATGTCGGGGCCGTTGGCTCCCTTGGTGCAGTGGTGGCTGGCTTTCATCACCTCCACTTTGTGGCAGGCCCGGCTCACCGGGGCCTCGATGTCGAAGTAGTCGCGAACGTCTTTGTGGGCCCACTGCAGGTCTCCTGCGGAGAAAATGTCGAAGGGGCCGTAGCTCAGGATGAATGCGCTGCTGAGGGCGTTCTCTCCGGGGTAGCCCTTGGGATCGCCGAGTGCGTCGAGCTCCGCCTTGGAGGGCATGTCGGTGGCGTATTCGTTAGAACTCAGCGACTTGCGGTAGTATCCGTTTGCGGCTATGTTGTGTACGGTGAAGTTTTTGACCTCGTACCTTACCGGCGTTATTTGTTCGTCGGAAGCAGGGTCGAAGAATTCGTAGCGCGTGCCGTTGGTCTTCACGGTCCAGTTTACGAACTTGGAGAAGTTGGCCATGTTCTCCTCGCGGGTGGTGTTCGAGCCCTTCACTTCCGTGGGGTCGCCGCGGGATATGAGGCGCTTGAAAGGGATTTCCGCGCCGACCTCGCAGATGCTGGAAAGGCGGAAGTTGCCTTCTTCATGCAGGGGAAGCTTCTTTGAATAGTCTCCCATGTGGTCCGTGTGGTAGTGGGAGAGTATGCAGTAGTCCAGGGTTTGATTGTTGTCCTTGGGCGCGAAGTGGCGTATGTAGTTGATAATGACCTGCCCGGAACTTACGGTGCTGTCCGGTTTGGGGGCTGTGGGCATATGCTTGTGCTTCTTCAGGAGCGAGCCTGCCGCATCCACCAGCATGGTGGTTCCGTCGGGAAATACGTAAAAACTGCTCTCGCCGCGTCCGGTGTTGATATAGTGAATGTCAAGGGTGCCTTCTGTCCAGGGATTCAATGTGTTGCGATTACAGCCGGCAAGCAGCGACAGTGTCGTGGCGGCCAGTGCTATGGTCAGGGAGGTTATCAGCTTCGTGCGCATACGGATGGTAAAATATAAATATAGTCCACGAATATAGACATTTTTCGTGGACTATGGTACTTTTTGCGCAAAAAATAAGCTAATTGCGGTAAAGCCCCTCGAGTTTCTCGGCGGTCACGCCGGGGCTCAGGCGGTAAAGGGCGGCGCCGTGGGCGGGCACGCTCACCTCCCAGCGTTCTTTCTTGTTCACTTTGCCCACATCCTGCTGGCGCCAGAGGTCTCTCACCGTCTGCTCGCCGTAAAGGCCTAGCTTAAAAGGCGTAAATCCAAGTACGCGCTCCTCCTCTGAAAGATTGAAGAGCGCAACGGCTACGGTTCCGTCTTCCAGCGGCTTCACATACGTGACGTGCCCTTCCCCGGAAGCTATGCGCACTCCTTGAATGCCAAGCGGGTCCTGGTGCACGTCGAGCACTTCGTTGTTGCACAGCAGGCTTACGGTGAAAGGATCCAGGGCGCTCATGTCGCATCCGAGCAGCATGGGCGAAGCCAGTATGGACCAAAGAGTTATGTGGGTGTACTGCTCCCACGGGGTGAGTTCTGTCCAGCGCATCTTGCGGCCCCATCCCACCTTGCCGAGCACCAGCATGTCGGCGTCCGGCCAGCGTCCGGGCTCGCGCCATCCGGCCCAGCGGTCCTGGCCCTCGAAGCCTATGGAGGACATGCTCTTCCAGTTGTCGCGTATGTCTCCGGTGGTGCGCCAGCAGTCCGCATACTTCATAAGCACCGGACCGATGGTTACGCGGGAGGAGTTGGAGAGGCTGTAAACGATGTCGCGGCCGGTGGCGTCAAGCGCTTCCCGCATGTCGCGTATCCACCACTCGTCGTTGGGGTTCCAGTCGTACTTGAGGTAATCCACGCCCCAGTCGGCCCACTGCTTTGCGTCCGCTGCGGCGAAGGAGTATTTTCCGAAGCTGCGTATGGACTCTTTGTCCACCTTGCTGCGGTCGGCCTTGCAGTATTCGTCTATCAGGCCCTGTTCCGCCCACCAGTAGGTGCCGTCGGCGTTGTCGCAGGAGCTTCCGATGTGAGAGGCGTAGGTGCTGATCCACGGGCCGGAGTAGATGCCGAACTTGAGCCCCCGGGCGTGCAGGGAGTCGCCCAGCGCTTTCATGTCGGGGAACTTGCCGTTGGGCTGGATTGCGTTATACTTGCCGCCGCGAAGGCCCTGCCAGCCGTCGTCTATGTTCACGTAGGTCCAGCCGTAGTCGGCAAGGCCCTTTTCCTCAAACGCGCGTGCAGTCTCCAGCACTATGTCCTGGCTGATGGTGTTGCCCCATACGTTCCAGGAATTCCAGCCAAGAGGGGGCGTGAGCACTATGCGGTCGCCGATTACGATGCGCAGCTCGCGGGAGTCGGAGCCAAGGGCGTTGGTGGCGGTAACCTGCACTTTGTAGGTGCCTTTGCGTGCTTTCGCCCGGCCGTAGATGATTCCTTTTTCCTTGTCCAGCTTGAGGCCGCGCGGGAGGCCCTTGGCGCTGAAAGTCATAGGACGCACGCCGGTAGTGGGGATGCGGAAGAGGAACGGGGCCTTGCGGCGCTCGCCGTACACCCTCGGTCCGTTGATGCGGGGCGTGTCGGGAGCTGGCGGGGTGAGGATGTAGGCGCTGTAGTCGGGAGCGACGACTGCGGCCGCATCTTGCATGATGGCGTCACGTGCCTGGGTTGCGGTCTGGGCGGTGGCTAAAGAGACGGAAATCAGCAACAAGGAGGCTGCAAAAACGATGTGGTGTTTCATTATCGGGGAAAGTTTATGTCCATTTGAAAGTTGGTGTTGCCGCTCGGCACAGGAGCGTGCGATGATTCCGCCGCCTCCCACATACGGGAGACTATCTCCGGGTGTGCGGCGGAAAGGTCCGTGGTCTCGCCGGGATCTTCATCCAGGTTGTAGAGGGCCATGTGCAAGTTCCCGCCCTTCACGTTCTCTACCAGCCCCTTCCAGGGTCCCATGCGCACGGCTACAAGCCCCTTGCCGCCGGGGAACTCCCAGTAGAGGAAATCGTGCTCCTGCTGCCGGCGGCCGAGGAGAGACGGCACGAAGGAGATGCCGTCGTTGGCCGGTGCCTCGGCCCCCGCCAGCTCGGCGAAGGTGGGCATGAGGTCTGTGAACTGGCCTACGTAGCCGCAGCGGCCGGGTTTTATGTGTGCGGGCCAGCTTGCTACGAACGGCATACGTATGCCGCCCTCGTGAAGGGACCGCTTGCCCCATCCCTTGGTGCACTTGAAAGGGCCTCCGCTCCGGAAGTACTCCAGCGGGGAGTTGGAATTGCACGCGGGGCCGTTGTCGGAGGTTATGATTATCAGCGTATTGTCGTAGATTCCGAGCTCCTTGAGCTTAGCTACAAGACGCCCCAGTTGCGTGTCGATATGGGTAATCATTGCAGCGTATGCGGAATGCGGATAGAGCACCGGGTAGTACCAGCCGCCGTCGGTAACGGGGGTCTTGGGCTCACCGAGCTTGTTTACGTAGTACATCACCTCTTCCTCCGGCGCTTGCACGGTGCTGTGAGGTACGGTGGTGGTCCACATAAGCATGAAGGGGTCGCCGGCGTTGTCGCTCACCCATTGTTCCAGCCGTTCGTACATAAGGTCGCAGGAGTAGTGCTGCTGGTTGAATTTGTCGTAGCTGCGGGGGTCGTACGGGTCTGCACCGGGGTCCAGCCTGCGGCCGATGGGCATGAACTCATTGCCGGTGAGCACTTTGGTCTCGTTCTCCCAGAGGTAGTCGGGATAATAGGAGTGCGCCAGCATCTGGCAGTAGAAGCCGTAGAAGTAGTCGAAGCCCATGTCGTTCGGCGTTGAACCGGAACCCGGGCCGCCGAGACCCCATTTGCCTACCATTGCGGTCTTGTATCCCGCTTGCTGCATCATGGTGGCGATGGTGGGCGTGCCCGGAGCGAGCGGCCATTGCCCTTCGAACATAGGGTCCTCCTTCATGCGCTCGAAAAACCAGTCGGAGTTGTTGGGCTGCAGGCCGGCGGGTCTCGGTACCCTTTCGTCGTTGGAGCGTATCTGGCTGTGACCGCTGTGCTGCCCGGTGATGATGCTGCAGCGCGAAGGGGCGGAGAGCGGGCAGGCGGTGTACATATCGGTGAATATCAGGCCGTTGGCGGCGAGATTGTCGATGTTTGGAGTCTCTATGAGCTCTTGGCCGTAGCAGCCAAGGTCGCCGTAGCCGAGATCGTCGAACATAAGGAAGATTATGTTGGGGCGCTCGGGGGTTTTGGTGTTGCAGGCGGCGAGGGCCGGGAGAACGGCTGCCGCGGCGGTGATGCGTTTCAGTGTCTGATGGTTCATTTTGCTAATGTAATTATTTTGGATGACACCTGCAAATATTCTTTGTGGCAGAGGGGGTGTAGTTGCGTTGGTTCTCGGTATTTGAAAAGTGCATCAAAATGCAGAAAATGTCATTCGGTAGTACTGAAGATTTTTCTATCTTTGAAGCGTTTTTAGTCTCGACGGTAATGTTGGAGCATTTATTAATAGCATTGGCCCTGGCGATGGATTGCTTCGCGGTGAGCGTGGTGTGCGGAGTCGTCGTGCGCAAGGTGGAAGCCGGAGTGATGCTGCGGCTGGCGGTACAGTTCGGCCTTTTCCAGGCTGCGATGCCGCTGCTGGGCTGGGCGCTCACCATGTCTTTCCGTACATATCTTGAGGCGGTGGATCACTGGATCGCCTTCGGCATGCTGGCTTTCATCGGCGGCAAGATGATAGTGGACGCGTTCAGGGAGGAAGAAGATAAGTCGGTGAATCCCAGGCGTTTTTGGACTTGTGTACTGCTGGCGGTGGCGACGAGCATAGATGCGCTGGCAGTCGGCATAACTTACGCGTGTACCGGTTACGATTCGCTTGGCTCTTTGGTGCTGCCTCTGGTGTGTATCGGGGTGGTGTCATTTGTGTTGAGCGTGCTGGGCTTCGTGCTTGGGGTGCGCTTTGGCGACGTTGTGGTGAAGAAAGTGCGCCCTGAGCTCCTCGGCGGCATCATCCTTATCGGCATCGGCGTCAAGATTCTTATCGAACATTTGGGGTAGCAGAAACTTCTGAATACGGTGGCAGAGCTGCTCCTGGCTCCTGAGGCTTTGGAAAAAGTCGCCAGGAGCGGTCTCTGCCACCGCTTTCCGAGACTGGGTGATGCCGCCGCTTTGCTCGCAGGAGTGGAGGGCCGGCTACGTCCGTCCTCGCTGTTTCCGCTGAAATGCCACATTTCAGCGGGCTGCGGCCGAGTAACGCCGGCCCTCCACTCCTGTCTCGCTCCGCCGGGCGGTAATTCTTGTTGTTTTCCCTCCACTAGTGTGCTCAACGGTGCTGGTGAGTGCACCTTTGAGCGAATTTTACCCCCTTTTCTCGCGCAAGGGTGCAGTCAGAAGCACCCTTGAGCACAGTGGCTATGTACCACTCGAGTTAATAGAATCCGTTTATCAAACGATTAACCTCTTCTTTCGGAAGACCTGAAATGCGGACAATTTGACCTTCATCAGAACTGAAGCGTCGCTGCACCTGCCTTATGAGCTCAGCTTTTTGTCTATCGTTCAAGCTTTCTAATGAAGCTTGCCGGAAAAGTGAGTTTATGAGATTTGTCAATGCCGCTTTAACAATATGGTCGCTGAAAGAAGGTGCTTCTGTTTTTTCCAGCCGGAGCCGTGCTTTTGAAGAGGAGTTTAAGAAGTATGAATATCGTTTAGGCGTTTTGAAGATGGCCTCTAAATATTTCGCAGGCACATAACTGCGCGGCAGAATATAACTACCGTCTCCAACAATAAACTCCGCTGGTAGTTCTACTCTGCTTTTGAGGAGCTTGCGTCGTGCATTCTGTGACATCTCACCTAGAGTTCGGCCTTTGTTTGGAATTGTGTTGAACAATACTGATCCAGACCCCCATGCATAAAGAAAAGGATTTGGAGTAAGATTTGCCGCGACGCAGTTCATGACAACGTACGCTATAGCCCTGAAAAGAGATTCATCTTCGACAAATACCTCCTGGATATCAACTTTCAGGAGGCGCAGGAATTCACTGGCTCCATATTTGCGACAATAATACTTGCTATATAGTGTTTTGTATTTGTCGATAAAAGGCTTTGCCTCATAAGGGGAGCAATGTACCACAAAATGGACATGTGAACTCATCAAAATGAAGGAGAGAACCTTGACTCCAGTCAAGTGAGCACAAATAGCAACGATGTTCATTCCTGCCCGGAAGTCATCTTCATCACCAAAGAGCATCCCGCTCTTAAGGTGGTCTGTAGAAATAAGATAGAAGTTTTTCATTGTTTAAAAACGTTTATCGTGCCGGGGTTTACATAGTTTCCCCAATGCTACGTCCATAGACAAAGATACGGAAACCTCAATTAAACTCCAAACTCTTTGCTCAAAGGTGTTATTTCCAGCACCTTTGAGCGAGAAAAGGGGCTTATTCGTGCTCAACGGTGCATTGATGAGCACCCTTGCGCGAATGCTTTTCCCGAAAAAACATTATCTTTATACGCTAATCTGATAACCGTATGAAGAGAATCATCGAATGTGTCCCGAATTTCAGTGAGGGACGCGACTCAAAAGTAATAGACGCCATAGTGGCGGCAATCGCTGAAGTAGAAGGCGTTAAGGTGCTCAACGTAGATCCGGGAGAGGCCACCAACCGAACGGTGGTCACCTTCGTGGGCGAACCGGAGGCCGTAACGGAAGCGGCCTTCCGAGGCGCCCGCAAGGCCCAGGAACTCATAGACATGCGCAAGCACCACGGAGCCCATCCCCGCTCCGGCGCCACTGACGTACTGCCGCTCATTCCCGTTGCAGGAATCACCCTCCAGGAATGCGCCGACCTCGCCCGACGGCTCGCAAAACGGATGTACGAAGAGCTCGGAATCCCGTGCTACTGCTACGAGGCCGCGGCCTTCACACCGGAGCGCAAGAACCTCGCAGTCTGTCGCGCCGGCGAATACGAGGCGCTTCCCGACAAATTCAAAGACCCCTCCCGCAGGCCCGACTTCTGCGGCGATTGGGACGAGCATGCCCAAAGGGCCGGCGCCTCCAACGTGGGCGCGCGCGACTTCCTCGTGGCCGTTAACTTCAACCTCAACACAACCTCTACCCGCCGCGCCATGGCGGTGGCCTTCGACGTGCGCGAAAAGGGGCGCAAGGCACGCGAGGGCGGTTCGCTCACCGGCAAGCTCCTGAAAGACGCCGACGGCAACCAGATCTGGATTCCCGGCACGCTTAAGGGATGCAAGGCAATCGGCTGGTACATAGATGAGTACGGTATTGCCCAGGTCTCCATGAACATTACGGACATAAACGCGACGCCCCTGCATGTCGCCTTCGAAGAGGTAAGCCGTGCAGCAGCAGCCCGGGGCCTCAGGGTCACCGGCGCCGAAATCGTTGGACTCGTGCCCAAAAAGGTGCTGCTCGACGCCGGCCGCTTCTATCTGGAGAAGCAGCAGCGCTCTCTCGGCATCAGCGAGGAGGAGATAGTCAAGATAGCGGTGAAGAGCATGTCGCTCGACGACCTCAAGCCCTTCGACCCCCGCGAGAAGGTCATCGAATTCCTGATGAAGGACGAGGCTGAGGAAGCCGCCAGCCACCGGCTTGTGCGCATGAGTGCAGAAGGATTCGCCCGGGAGACGGCTTCCGAATCCCCGGCCCCCGGAGGCGGCTCCGTGTCGGCTTATATGGGCGCGCTCGCAGCTGCACTCGCCACCATGGTCGCTAACCTGAGTGCCCACAAACGCGGCTGGGACGAGCGCTGGAAAGAGTTCTCCGACGTTGCCGAGCAAGGGCAGGCGGTGCTCGACGAGCTGCTCGCCCTGGTGGATGAGGACACTGCGGCGTTCAACCGCATCATGGACGCTTTCGGCTTGCCGAAGGGCACGGAGGAGGAGAAGCAGGCGCGCGCCGAAGCAATCGAGGCAGCTACCTTGTACGCCGCCAGCGTGCCCCTTAAGACGATGGAGGCCTCGCTGAAGGCGCTCCCGCTGGCGCTTCAGATGGCCCGCAGCGGCAACCCCGCCTCCGCTTCCGACGCCGGAGTAGCAGCGCTCGCCGCACTTGCAGGCATCCGCGGCGCTCACCTGAACGTGCGCATCAACGCAGCAGGCCTCTCCGACAAGGCTCCCGCCGCTCCTCTCCTGGAGCGTGCCGCAGCAATCGAAGCGGAAGCCGCCGCCCTCGAGTCCGAGGTCCTTGCTGCCGTGAACGAACATATCTGACTGTCATTTCGAGAAACAGACTGTCATTTCGAGAAACAGACTGTCATTTCGAGCTTGTCGAGAAATCTAATAACAAAACTATGTACAAACAATACTGGACTTATATTGTATCAAATAAATACGATACAACTTTGTATATCGGAGTAACGGATAATATTGAAAGAAGACTCGCTGAACATAGATCTGGACAGATTCCTGGTTTTACTCAGAAATACAATTGTAATAAACTGGTATATTATGAAACATATTCTGATATAAATCAGGCAATTGAGAGAGAAAAACAACTCAAAAAATGGTCGCGGATGAAAAAGGATAACCTAATTGACAGTATAAATAAAGACCGTAAGGATTTGTTTGGTGAGGAGATTTCTCCACTCGCTGCGCTCGGTCGAAATGACAAGAGTGAGTAGCTCGGTCGAAATGACAAAAGTCATCGGTCGAAATGACAAAAGTCATCGGTCGAAATGACAAAAGTCATCGGTCGAAATGACAAATAACTGAACATATGAATTTTAAGGAAAAGATATTGGAGGGGATCCCGGCGGAGCTGCCGGAGCCCCGGCCGTACGATACGACGGTGAACCACGCCCCGAGGCGCAAAGACATACTCACCCGCGAGCAGAAGGCCCTGGCGCTGAAAAATGCACTGCGTTACTTCGAGCCAAGGCACCACGCGGTATTGGCGCCCGAGTTCGCAGAGGAACTGAAGAAATACGGCCGCATCTATATGTACCGATTCCGCCCGACGTACGAGATGTACGCGCGGCCGATAGAGGAATACCCGGCGAAGTCACGGCAGGCCGCGGCCATCATGGCGATGATACAGAACAACCTGGACCCGCGTGTGGCCCAGCATCCGCACGAGCTCATAATCTACGGCGGCAACGGCGCCATCTTCCAGAACTGGGCACAGTACCGCCTCGTGATGCAGTACCTCGCCACCATGACCGACGAACAGACGCTGGTGATGTACTCCGGCCATCCGCTTGGCCTCTTTCCGAGCCACCGCGACGCACCCCGCGTAATCGTCACCAACGGCATGGTCATCCCCAACTACTCCAAACCCGATGACTGGGAGCGCTTCAACGCGCTGGGCGTGAGCCAGTACGGCCAGATGACTGCCGGCAGCTATATGTACATCGGGCCGCAGGGCATCGTTCACGGCACCACCATCACGGTGATGAACGCCGCCCGGAAGGTGATGGCGGGGAGATTCCTCGACTCCGGCTTCGCCTCCGCTCGGAATGACAAATCCCTCCTCTTCGTTACCGCCGGTCTCGGCGGCATGAGCGGCGCGCAACCCAAGGCGGGCAACATCGCCGGCGTGGTCTCCGTCACTGCAGAAATTAACCCGCTGGCTGCGCGCAAGCGCTATGAGCAGGGCTGGGTGGACGAACTCCACACCGACCTTGACGAACTCATCCCCCGCATCCGCGAGGCGCTCGCCGCCGGAAAGCCCGTCTCCCTTGCCTACGTGGGCAATGTAGTGGACCTTTGGGAGCGCCTGGCGGACGAAGAAATACGCGTAGACCTCGGCTCCGACCAGACATCGCTCCATAACCCCTGGTCCGGCGGCTACTACCCCGTAGGCTACAGCCTGGAGGAGAGCAAACAGATGATGGCGGAAGACCCCGCTCGCTTCAAGGAGGCCGTGCAGGCATCTCTCCGCCGCCACGTGGCAGCCATAAACCGCCTCGCCGCCAGGGGCATGTATTTCTTCGACTACGGCAACGCCTTCCTGCTGGAGAGCTCCCGCGCCGGCGCAGATGTGCTCAAGCCCGACGGCTCCTTCCGCTACCCCTCTTACGTGCAGGACATCATGGGCCCCATGTACTTCGACTACGGCTTCGGGCCCTTCCGGTGGGTGTGCCTGAGCGAGCGCCCGGAAGACCTTGCTCTTACGGATGAGCTTGCAGTACAGGTACTTAGCGAGCTTGCGGCGCAGGCTCCGGAAGACATCGCCCCGCAGATGCGGGACAACATACGGTGGATAGAAGAAGCCGGACGCAACAGTCTCGTCGTAGGCTCCCAGGCCCGCATCCTGTACGCCGACTGCGAAGGGCGCACCCGCATCGCGCTGGCATTCAACGACGCCATACGCGACGGCCGCCTCCACGGCCCCGTGGTGCTCGGCCGCGACCATCACGATGTCTCCGGCACCGACAGCCCCTTCCGCGAAACCTCCAACATTTACGACGGCTCGCAGTTCACCGCCGACATGGCCGTGCAGAACGTCATCGGCGACGCTTTCCGCGGCGCCACCTGGGTCAGCATCCACAACGGCGGCGGCGTGGGCTGGGGCGAAGTCATCAACGGCGGCTTCGGGATGGTGATCGACGGCTCCGAAGACTCCGCCCGCCACATACGCGAAATGCTCTTCTGGGACGTGAACAACGGCATCGCCCGCCGCAGCTGGGCCCGCAACGACGGCGCCCGTGCAGCAATCGAGCGGCAGATGGCCCGCACCCCCGGACTCAAAGTCACACTCCCAAACATAGCAGACGACGAACTGATCAACTCCATACTATGACACACTACATCTCCGACAAGCGCCTCAGCCTCGAACGGCTGAAAGAAATAATAGAGAACCACGAGACTCTGCAGCTCTCGCCGGCCTCCGTGGCGGCCATAGAAAAGTGCCGCCGCTACCTGGACGAAAAGACCAAGGACTCCGACACTCCGCTCTACGGCATCACCACCGGCTTCGGCTCCCTGTACAACGTAACCATTCCGGAGAAGGACCTCAGCCAGCTCCAGCACAACCTGGTGATGTCGCACGCCTGCGGCACCGGCCCTACAGTGCGTCCGGAAATCGTAAAACTGATGATCTTCCTGAAGGTGCAGAACCTCTCATACGGCCATTCCGGGGTGCAACTCGTTACCGTACAGCGTCTTATGGATATGTTCAACAACGACGTGCTGCCGGTTGTTTACAGCCAGGGTTCGCTGGGAGCCTCCGGAGACCTCTCGCCGCTCGCTCACCTGAGCCTGCCCCTCATAGGCATGGGCGAGGTGCTCTACAAGGGAGAGGTGAGGCCTGCGGCCGACGTGTGGGCGGAACTCGGCTGGGAGCCCATACGCCTGCAGTCCAAGGAGGGCCTGGCGCTGCTCAACGGCACCCAGTTCATGAGCGCGCACGCAGTATGGGCCATCCTCAAGAGCATGCGCCTCTCCCGCTGGGCCGACCTCATAGGGGCCATGTCGCTGGACGCTTACGACGGCCGCATAGAGCCGTTCCTGTCTCTTACGCACCAGTTGCGGCCGCACAGCGGGCAGATAGAGACCGGCCGGCGCTTCAACGCCATCCTCGCCGGCAGCGAGATTATCCGCCGTCCCAAAGAACACGTGCAGGACCCTTACAGCTTCCGCTGCATTCCTCAGGTACACGGGGCGGTGAAAGACAACATCAACTACGTCAAGTCGGTGATAGAGAACGAGATAAACTCCGCCACCGACAATCCCAACATCTTCCCGGATGAGGATATGATTATCTCCGCGGGCAATTTCCACGGGGAACCTATCGCCATCCCGATGGATGCCCTGGCAATCGCTATGAGCGAGCTGGCGAGCATCTCAGAGCGGCGCACCTATCAGCTCATCCACGGCCTGCGCGGCCTGCCAAAGTACCTTGTAGCCAATCCGGGGCTCAACAGCGGCTTTATGATACCGCAGTACACGGCTGCCTCCATCGTGAGCCAGAACAAAGGCCTCTGCTGGCCGGCCTCCTGCGACTCCATTCCTTCTTCGCAGGGACAGGAAGACCATGTGAGCATGGGCTCCAATTCGGCCACCAAGCTGGTGCGAGTGGTGGACAATGTGGAGACTGTGCTTGGCATCGAACTCTTCAACGCCGCCCAGGCCCTCGATTTTCGCCGTCCCGCAAAGACTTCCCCCGCCCTGGAACGTGTCTTCGAGGCCTTCCGCAAGGAGGTCCCGTTCATCGACAACGACACATACATGCATCCGCTGATAGAGAGGTCGGTAGAGTTTATTCGAAGAGAGGAGTTTTATTAATGATTATTTATAATATAGGGGAGCTTGTGGGCATTGTGCCCGAGGGCGTGCTCCGCAAGTGCGGGGCCGAGATGTCCGAGGTCGGTACCCTGCACAACGCATGGCTGCGCATAGAAGGCGGCCGCATTGCCGGTTTTGGCAGAATGGAAGATCTCTCGACTTCGCTCGAGATGACAGATTCGCTCGAGATGACAGATTCGCTCGACGCAGGAGGCGGCATGGTAATGCCTGCATTCTGCGACAGCCACACTCATGTGGTATATGCCGGAAGCCGTGAAGGCGAGTTCCTCGACAAGATTAACGGCCTGAGCTACGAACAGATAGCGGCTCGCGGTGGCGGCATCCTCAACTCCTCTGACCTGCTCCACGAGACTGCCGAAGACGAGTTGTACGAACAGTCTATGGTACGCGTGCGCGAGATGATGTCCAAGGGCACCGGAGCCATGGAAATCAAGAGCGGATACGGTCTTAATCCGGCCGACGAACTCAAGATGCTGCGCGTCATCCGCCGCATCAGGGAAAGCGTGCCTGCCTCAGTGCGCGCTACCTTCCTAGGTGCCCATGCCGTAGGCCGCGGATACACGCACGAGGCTTATGTTCAGGAAGTTATTGATATGATGCCGCAGGCGGCGGAACTTGTAGACTTTGTTGATGTCTTTTGCGACAAGGGCTTTTTCTCGCCGGAAGAAACCTCCCGGATTCTCACTGAAGGAGCCGCCTGTGGCTTACGGGCAAAAATACACGCCAACGAGCTGGCGGTAAGCGGGGGCGTAGAAGTCGGAGTTAGTCACGGAGCTTTGTCGGTTGACCACTTGGAACGCACTACGCAAGCGCAAATTGATGCGCTCAAGGGCTCCGGAACTATGCCTACAATGCTTCCGGGCTCTTCGTTCTTCCTCGGTCTCCCTTATGGAAAAGGGAAAGACTTTATAGAGGCGGGGCTGCCTTTGGCACTTGCCTCCGACTATAATCCGGGCTCTTCTCCGTCGGGCGATATGCGTTTTATAATGGCGCTGGGATGTGTCAGAATGCGGCTTACACCTCTGCAGGCCTTCAATGCTGTAACGTTGAATTCCGCTTACGCAATGGGATTAAGCGGAGAGACCGGCTCCATTACTCCGGGGAAGCGTGCAGACGTTATTCTCACTGAGCCCGGCTGGAACATTACCCGTCTTGCATACAATTATACCACACCTTTCATCAAAAAGGTATTCATCGGTGGCAAGGGACTGCAGGATTAAAAAATAGAGTTATATTTGCACCGATAATAACTGTTGTATGAAAAAGCTTATAGTACTGCTTTGCGCGTTGCTGCCGCTGAGCCTGAACGCCCAGAAACTCGGTAATCATCATTTCGAAATAGGCACGGGCATTGCTTTTCCCGGTGAGTTTTTGTTCGAAACTGTCGGGAAGGAATCCAATACCGTAAATCTATATGGCGAATACAGGTATAATTTTACTCCGGCTTTTTCTGCAGGAGCCGTATATTCCTTTGTTATTCCGCACAAAGGGGACCTTTCCTACACTGACGTGGAAACAAAAGAGCAGGTCTCCATTGGAGAAACCACCAGTTATCATACGCTGAATGCCATAGCGGAATACAAATTCGGGCCTTACGGACCTATGTGCTTCTTTATCGGTGCCGGAGCCGGTGCCCAATACCGCCACGCCAAATATACCCACAGCCTTTATCCGGCCGGATACTGGAGCGCAGACGTGAGCCTGCACGCCGGCCTGGAGTTTTTTGAACATCTCAGATTAACTGTCGGGCACTATCACGACCTCCATTATCCAATCAGCGCCTTGTCCAGTGGAGCGCCCTATTACTACATAAATGTAGGCTGGTCTTTCTAAAGAATCGTAAATTCCCGAAAGAATCGTAAAAATGTGACGAAGACATGCCCCCGGGGCGGATGAATCTGCAGATAATTCACTTTATTTGCAGAAAAGTCCGTGCTATGAAAACTTCGCCCCTTTTATTGTTGCTGTGTGTTTCCTGCTCTATTTTGGAACCCGAACTGCCGTTCGGTGAGTCTCGTCTTGGGGAACGCCACGCAAGCCGGCCCGGAGATGCATCTTCGTCGTCCGGAGCAACTGTGCGTGATACCACGTTCCTTGTCAGTGCAGTCAGCTTCCCCCGCACTTATGACTGGCAGAGGGACAGTTCTTTCGGAGCGGTGGCGTGTACGTTAAGGCTGTACCGTAATTGGCGCACCGTGCTGAAGATTCCGGCCGGAGCCGGCACTCGTATCTCGTCCGCACCGGATTGTCACCACATCATAGAGAATTCCATTTACACGGAATATGCAGACCGCTACGGGACTACAGTTAAGAAAGACGGGACTGAAGTATGCAGTTGGAACGAACCCGAAAAGCTTCAGGGACTGCTGTACAGGGATGGCGTGCTTCATACTTTGGGCGTCACCCGTTCGGCCGGAGCGCTGTGCTACAGGCGCGACGGTGAAATTGTGCTTAAAGTCGATTCCGCTATTCTGCTGGGTGGATTCGGAACAAACGGAAGGACGGCAACCGGGGCTCTGTACGAAGATTCCGGGACTGTTTGCTTTGCCTATAAAACTGAACTGGGCGGAATAAGCACGGCGTGGGTGTACAAAGACGGCAAAGTGGAGGCGGTGCTTACGGCCCCGGAGATCCGGATTCTGGATGCAAAAATGTTGGAAGGAGAGTGCGCGGTATTGTATAACCAGCTTTATTCAAGTGTCTTGTCTGTAGATGGCAAAGCCAGGACAATAAGCGACGGCGCCGGTGTGTACTGGCAGGACGGAGAACTGATTAGGTACGAAGGCAGGATTGCAGTGGCCGGAACATACCTGAATTACAAAGGTTATCCCCGCGGCGGTCTTGGATGGGAAGACTGTGTCCTGGGCCTGAATGAAAACACCCCTTACATTTATTGCGACGGTGAACACTTTATCGGTCTTGCACAGCCTCCGGTGCAGCATACGGACTGCTATTTTTTTAACAGAAGCTGCGCTTGCCAGCTGGGTGAGTCGATAGCTGTGGCACTGACTCCGAGAGAAGTGGGGAAGCTTCCTTTCGTCCTGCTGGGAGATAAAGTCCAGAAGTTTAATCTATACGGCTATCTCTCATCTATAGCCGTAGAAATCAATTAATTATATGCTGATCAGGATATGTGGCGCAAAATGTGTCGGAATTGAGGCGGTAAACGTCACGGTTGAAGTGAGCATAGACCGTGGTATAGGAATCCATCTCGTGGGCCTTGCCGATGTTGCCGTGAAAGAGAGCCTGCTCAGGACTACAACTGCCCTGCAGGCCCTTGGATATCATATCCCGGGCAAAAAAATAGTAATCAACCTGGCGCCCGCAGATGTACATAAAAATGGAAGCGGTTACGACCTGCCTATTGCAATAGGTGTCATTGCGGCTTCGGAGCAATGCGCTTTGCCTTATGCCGGTAAATATATGATGATGGGCGAGCTGGGCCTTGACGGCAGTGTGCGCGGAATTCCCGGCGGACTGCTTTTTGCCGAACTGGCCGGGCAGGAAGGCATGGACGGGGTTATTCTCCCCTTGGACTCGGCCATGGAAGCCGCCGAACTTGAAAACACGAAAGTTTACGGTGTCGAGACCTTGAACGATGTGGTTCGAATACTTTCTGGAGAAGAGTGTGATGAAATGCTGGTGACGAATTCACACAGCCCCGTATGCAAGCCCGCCGACATTCCTGATTTCTCGGATATCATCGGCCTGGAAGGCCCGAAAAGGGGGATGGAGATAGCTGCGGCAGGAGGGCACAACATTGCCATGATAGGCCCTCCCGGATCTGGAAAAAGCTCGCTTGCTAAGGCGTTGGTGGGTATTCTTCCCCCGATGAGCAGGGAAGAGAGCCTTGAGACTTCGAAGATATTCAGCATTGCAGGGAAAGGCAGCCTCCGTTACGGCCTCATAGATACACGCCCGTTCAGGTCTCCTCACTATTCCGCATCTCTTGCGGCAATTATCGGCGGCGGGGGAGGAGACGGAATCGTACCGGGAGAAATCAGCCTGGCACATAACGGAGTGCTTTTCCTGGATGAGGCGGCCCAGATGCCACGTAGCGTTGCAGAAGCCCTAAGAGCTCCTGTAGAAGACCGCAAGGTGGTGATTTCCCGCCTTAAGTCAAAGGTGGAATATCCGTCTTCCTTCATGCTTGTACTGGCATCGAATCCATGTCCTTGCGGTTATTGGGGCGTCGGGGACAGATGCACTTGCACTCCCACGCAGAGGCTGAATTATCTCTCGCGGCTGAGTGGCCCGATGATGGACAGGATAGACATTCATCTGTCCGTTCCAAATATCAGCGCCGCCGAGTTGAAACGGCTTAAGTCTGCTGTGACTCCGGAGCCGAGCTCGGTTGTGGCGGCCAGGGTAAAAGCGGCGCGCGGGCTCCAGCATAGGAGATTCATAGGGGAGAACATCAACTCAAACGCCGAAATGGGAAATAAACATATAGAGCGCTTCTGCCTGCTCGACGAGGAATGCAACGCTTTGCTCATGTCTATAATGGAGCGCATGGGATTCTCTATGCGGGCATATTTCAGAATAATCAAAGTGGCGAGGACCATTGCCGATCTTGCAGCATCGGAATGCATTCGTCCGGTGCATATTTCGGAAGCCGCCAGTTTCCGTTATCTGGACCGTGTGGGCACTGTCAGATTCTAAATAATTGTTATATTTGCATATGCTACGACTCAAACAGCAGGTACTGGCCGCCAATCTGGAACTGGTCCGCGCGGGACTGGTCATTTACACCTGGGGTAATGTTTCAGGTATAGACCGCGAACGCGGGCTTGTGGTCATAAAGCCGAGCGGCGTACCGTATGATAAATTGACTGCGGAGGACCTTGTCGTCGTCGACCTTCAGGGAAATGTGGTCGAGGGCCGTCTCAAGCCGTCTTCCGATACTCCTACCCATCTGGAATTGTACAAGGCATTTCCCTCAATCGGCGGAGTGGCCCATACTCATTCGTCCTGCGCTACGTCCTGGGCTCAGGCCGGGCTTGACCTTCCTTGTCTTGGAACTACGCACGCCGACTATTTCCACGGCAGCGTTCCCTGCACGGAAGATCTCAGCGCGGCAGAGCTGGCATCGGACTACGAAAGGCAGACAGGGCTTGCAATCGTGCGCCGTTTTGCCGGGCTCAATCCCGAATATACACCTGGAGTCCTTGTGCGCAGCCACGGCCCTTTCACCTGGGGAAAGGATGCCGGGGAAGCCGTATATCACTCCGCCGTATTGGAAGAAGTGGCAAAGACTGCGGCACTCACGCTTCAGCTCAATCCGGAAGCCGCTTGCGACCAGGCCCTGATAGACAGGCATTTCTTCCGTAAGCACGGACCGAAAGCTACATACGGCCAATGAAACACGAGATACTGATTCCCGGCTTGGATTCCATCGACCGGGCTGCAGTTCAGTTCCTTAAAGAGATAGGGGACAGCCGCATCGTGGCTTTCTATGCTCCGATGGGAGCGGGTAAAACCACTTTCACTACAGCCTTGTGCAAGGTGCTTGGGGTTAATTCCGATGCGGTGAGTTCCCCCACTTTTGCGATTGTGAACGAATATGTCTCCGGGAGCGGGGAACCGGTGTATCACTTTGATTTCTACCGTATAGAGACTCCCGCCGAGGCATTGGACATAGGGCTCTATGACTATCTGGACAGCGGCGCCCTGTGTATAATGGAGTGGCCGGAAAAT
Organism: Bacteroidales bacterium; assembly: GCA_017454265.1. Classification (GTDB taxonomy): domain Bacteria; phylum Bacteroidota; class Bacteroidia; order Bacteroidales; family UBA932; genus Cryptobacteroides. The sequence continues at coordinate 43,885 of JAFTDJ010000043.1, forward strand.
ATTGAGGGCCTCTTGCCGGAAGAGACCCTCAAAGTGAGTATTACGGTAGAGCCGGACGGCTCCCGCCGCATCAGTTGGGATAATTGATATCTATCTTGAACTTGTCTATATCCAGCACCGGCTCGGTGTGATTGTCGCGGACAATCTGCCACATCTTCTCAACAATTTCCGGATTTTCGGCCGACACGTCCTTGGTCTCGCGGGGGTCTGCAACGATGTTGTATAGTTCCATCCTGTTGTTGCCCTTGCCGGCTTTCTTCAGCAGGCCTTTCCATTCGCCAATACGGACGGCTACCCAGCCCTTGCCGCCGGGGAATTCCCAGTACAAATATTCGTGCTCCTGCTGCTCCTTGTCTTTGCCAAGAATGGTGGGCACGAAGGAGATGCCGTCGTTGGCGGGAGCTTCAACCCCAGCAAGCTCTGCAAACGTGGGCATGAGGTCTGCAAAATAAGCTATATGACCGCTCCTGCGTGCCTTGATGCGGTCGCCCCAGGAGAGAACGAAAGGCATGCGGATGCCGCCCTCGTGCAGGGAACTCTTGCCCCATCCTGCAGCGCAGCTGAAAGGACCGCCGCTCTGGAAGTACTCCATGGGGGAGTTGCCGTTGTGTGCGGGGCCGTTGTCGGAGGTGACGATGAATATGGTGTTGTTCCATACTCCAAGTTCCTTAAGCTTGGCGACAAGCTTGCCGACCTGGGTGTCGATATGCGTCACCATGGCAGCGTAAGTCGCGAGGGGATAGCGGCTTGGCAGGTACATTCCACCATCGGTGCGGGGCTCTTCATCACCCAGTTTGTTAACATAGTACATAACCTCATCTTCCGGTGCCTGCACGGCGCTGTGGGGAACGGTCGTAGTCCACATTGCGAAGAAAGGACCACCTGCGTTTTCCACTATGAAGTTCTCCAGCTTGTCGTACATAAGGTCGCAGCTGTAATACTCGCCGCCGTACTGCCTGTAGCTTTCGGGGTCGCGGGGGTCAAGGCCTTCGGGAAGCGGTTCGCCCTGCATTACGGTCTTGTTGCCGGTGGCAATCTTTTTGTCGTTTTCCCAGAGGTAGGCGGGATAATAGGAATGGGCCAGGGCCTGACAGTTGAAACCGTAGAAATAGTCGAATCCCATTTTGTTAGGAGTGGACTCGCTGGACGGGAAGCCCAGGCCCCATTTGCCCACCATTGCCGTTTTGTAGCCGGCTTCCTGCATCATTTTGCCGATGGTAGGGGTGCCTGCAAGCATAGGCAGCTGGCCTTCGTCCGTATCGTCCAGGAAGAGCGCGTTCCAACCGCGGTCGTCGCTGGGTTTGAAATGCTCTTCATTGTTGCGAATCTGGCTGTGGCCCATATGCTGGCCGGTTACGATGCAGCAGCGGGAAGGGGCCGAAAGCGGTGCCGCGGAATACATGTCCGTGAAGAGTATTCCGCGTGATGCCAGGGCGTCGATGTTGGGAGTCTCGATTTTCTGCTGCCCGTAGCAGCCCAGGTCGCCGTATCCCAGGTCGTCGAACATCAGATAAATGATATTGGGTTTTTCGGGGAGTTTGTCTGCGGCCGTGCAACCACAGGCGGCAGCTGCAGCAGCCGCGAGAACAATTTTATTGGTTTTCATAATGAAGCAATATTAGCGATTATTTGCGGATTCTGCAAATAATCCTTATTTTTGCTTGGATAAACTATAAACAATATGGCTTTTGTAGATTGGCTGATCGTAGCGATATTCTTGTGTGCACTCGTCACCATCGGCTACCTCTTCTCGCACAAAAACAAAAACATTGAGGATTATTTTGTTGCGGGGCGTTCCATGCCCGGGTGGCTTGTGGCCATCGCGGCAACTGGAACCACCATCAGCGCAGGCACCTTCGTGGGCTCGCCGGAACTCGGCTTCAACACCAACCTCACTTACGTCCTGAACCTGCTCGGTTCCATCGTGGGAGGATGCCTGGTGGCGGCGCTCATCCTGCCCAAACTCTACAACGCAAAGACTATAACCATTTACGGATTCATAGGCGACCGCTTCGGCGAGAGCTCCAAGCAGGCCAATTCGGTCATGTTCCTGATCGGCCAGCTGCTCACAAGCGGCAGCCGCCTCTTCATTGCGGCCATTGCCATCAGCGTCATAGCCTTCGGCAGCATACAGTTCCAGTTCATGGTATGGAGCATAATAATCCTCGGAGTGGTCTCTACCTTCTATACCATGATGGGCGGCATCAAGGGCCTGTTGTACATAGATACCTTCCAGACGCTCCTTATGATTTTCACCGGCGTTGTAGGCCTGGTGATTATAGCCTGCGACCTTAACGGTTTGAGCCTCAGGGAGGTATGGCAGACTCTCACGGCCGACGGAATGGTGAAGGCGCCGGCCGCGGCCGGAGTTGCCCCGGGCATGGCGGCGGACGGCACCCTCAGCGGCTGGGTTCCCGGCAACAAAGTGCAGATGTTCGACCCCAGCGTCGATTTCTCCAAGCCTTACACTATCCTCGGCGGCCTTATCGGCGTGGCCTTCTTCAAGATTGCCCAGTACACCACGGACCAGGAGTTCGTACAGCGCCAGCTCGCCTGCAAGGACGTGCGCAAAGCCGGCGGCTCGCTCGTAGCCTCGCAGCTTATCGCCCTTCCGGTCGTGCTCATCTTCCTCTGCATCGGCCTGCTGCTGTATGTTAAGTATATCCACGACCCCGCATGCGACGGAGCCCTGAGCACCGCCTTCTTCAGCGACGCCCGCGATATCTTCCCTCAGTACATCAAGAATCACATTCCCGTGGGCGTGCGCGGCCTCATGATCACCGGCCTGCTCGCTGCGGCCCTTTCCAGCTTCAACTCTGCCATCAACTCCATGGCCTCCAGCTTCGTAGCCGACCTTTACCTGCCCCTCCGTGAGAAAAGAGGCAAGGCCGTGAAAAGCGACAAGGACCAGATTTCATCTTCCCGCTGGATGGTGGGTCTCATGGGTATGATGCTCACCTGCTTCGCCATCGTCACCTGCGTGATGCAGCAGAGCAGCGGACTCAATCTCGTGGACTTCGCCACCGGCATCATGTGCTTCGCGTACGCCGGCATGATAGGCGTCTTCCTCACAGCTATCTTTACCAAGAGGGGCAACTCCAGGAGTGTGATTGCCGCTCTGGTGGTGGGCGCGCTCATCATCATCCCGCTTATGTTCCAGAAGGAATTCTTCGGCCACAACTACATCGCATGGACCTGGTGGTGCCCTATAGGCGGTATCATTTCAACACTTGTGTGTATGGCCGGCAAACCAAAGAAAGTATGAAACGAGTAATTATAATAGTCGCGTCGCTCTGCATGGGCGGCGCGGTTGCATTCGCAGGCAATATCAGCGGCCGGGTTATCTGCGGCGGCCATCCTGTGACCGGAGTACCGGTTTCCGACGGCAAGGATATAGTGCTTACCGATAGCAATGGCCGTTATTCCATAGACTCCGACAAGCAGGACGGAACAGTATTCGTGATAACGCCTTCGGGCTACATTGCACGCAGTCTGGATGGCCTGAGGCCGGGGTTCTGGCAGCCTTTGCACTTGCCGGCCGGGCAGGAAGAGATTCACGATTTCGTGCTCGAAAAGCAAAGCCAGAAGCGCTATTCCATGATACTCCTGGCCGACATGCACCTTTCCAACGATCCGGCCCGCGACGACATAAGGCGTTTCCGTACTGAGGTTATGCCCGTCGTGCGGAGTCTGGCCGCAGATGCCGCCGGCACTGTATATACGGCCAATCTCGGAGACACTACCCACGACATCTACTGGGGCGAGTTCAACTTCAACGAATCTGACGGCCTGCGTCTCCTGCAGGACATCTGCTATCCTACTCCCATGTACACGATAATGGGCAACCACGACCACGATCCGTCGATAGTCGGCGAAGACGTGGACCGCAGGTCGGGCTGGCGCGAGGTGGACTGCTGGGGCCCCGGGCAGTACTCCGTGAATATAGGAGACGACCACTGGATTTTCCTGGATAACATCTTCTATGTGAACGTTGAGGGTAAGGGCAAGAAGGCTCCCGGAGTGAAAGGCGACAGGAGTTACAAGCATATTCTCACCGAGGAGCAGTTCCTCTGGCTGGAAAAGGACCTCTCCCTTGTAGATGAGGACTCAAGGATATATATCTGCACTCACGCTCCCGTGTTGTATTCCGGAGGAAAGAACTCTCTCCTTATGCCCAGGGAGCAGGCGGACAGGCTCAACGCCCTTCTTTCCCCGTTCTCCCAGGACGTTACGGTCTTTTCCGGCCATATACACCGTAACGACATCCTGGACCATCCGGACTACCCCCGCCTGCACCAGCGTTCGCTTCCTGCGACTTCGGGCATCATGTGGACGACGCCGGTTGACTGGCCGCTTTACAGCAGCGACGGTTCCGATGCCGGCATATGGGTAGGTGAGTTCGAGTCGGGGAAGGCCCCGGAATACAGGCTCCATACCTACAGGTACGGTGAACGTTATTATCGTTTTTACGACCTCAATAAAGTGGGAGAGGCATACCGGGACAGTGAGGGAATCAAAAAGCAGCAGGAACTTTATTCCGACACCAGGCTTGACTACGGCCAGAAGAAGTGGCGTAATTATGTAATGTTCAATTACTGGGGCTGGGAGCCGGGAGACAGGGTGGAGATGTACGAAAAGGGCAAGCGGCTCAAGGTGGAGAATACGGGCTACGAGGATCCGGTCAAGAACTTCGCATACGAACTTCCCCGGGTGATGAATCCCTATAAGCACAGCCGGAAGTCTTCCCGCGACATTACTTATCATATGTACGGAACAAAGACTTCGTCTGCAAAGACTCCTGTGACGGTGCGCGTCTATGCCGCCGACGGGACCCTCAAGCACGAGGAGACTTTCCAGAGACCTTATCCCTTCAATCCTTCAGGAAAATAGCCGCTACAGCAGCGAAGCGATGATGTCGTCGGCTACGAACCAGCGTTCTTCTGGAATGCGGCCGTAGCCGGGGATTCCTTCCGCCGTGCGCAGTCCCAGCATAATCCGCTCTTCGCGAATCTCTTCCTCGCTCAGCACTTCCGACTCCGCCGTCCAGCCGTCCGGCTGGCAGCTGTTCCAGCTGCGGACAGCTGGCGCTGTCCGCAGCGGACTATCATCCCCCTGCACCCCCAGGGGAGAAGGGGAAGGTTCCCCTTCCGCTGCTGAAGCAGCTATCCCCTCTGTCGCTTCGCTCCAAGAAGGCGCTGTCCGCAGCGGACCTATAGTAGTTATTCGCTGCGGCTCATACCGGAGCGGAGCGACGCAGGGGGTGTCGGGGGGAACGCCCCCCGTGCCCTTGGGGGCAGCAGCGCAGCTGCGGGGGATAGTAGTTATTCGCTGCGGCTCATACCGCAGCGAATGTGCAGCGGGCCCGAGTCCTACATACGGGGCGCGGGTCCAGTAGGCGCTGTTGTGAATGGCACGGTAACCGGGAAGGGCCCAGTTGGAAATCTCGTAGTGCTCGTATCCGGCAGAACGTAACACATTGCAGATGAGACAGTACTGCGCTTCGCACAGCTCGTCGGAAAGCTCGGTATAACAGCCCCCGCGCGCCATCTTTCCGAGCGTGCTGCCTTCTTCTATGCTTAGTTGATATGCGGATATGTGTTCAGGATGCCAGTCTGTCAACTCTGTGAGCGTGGCTTCGAGCATTGCATTGCTGAGACCTCCGATTCCGAAAATGATATCTATGCTGATGTTGTCGAAACCGGCTGCGCGAAGGCGTCTGAAAGCTTCGCGGGCTCCATCTGCATCGTGCCTGCGGTTCATCCAGTGCAGCATGCCGTTGTCCAGCGACTGCACTCCCATACTTACCCTGTTCACGCCCAGGGACTTAAGGGCCCGGGCATATTCGGGGGTGATATCGTCCGGGTTGACTTCTACCGTCCATTCTTTCCAGGAACGACCTCCGCAGGCATCGGCGATACGCCCCAGAACGCCTGGAGGCAGCACCGACGGGGTGCCGCCGCCGAAGTACAGGGTATCTACGGCAGACGTGGCGGTTATTTCGTCCCGTCGCTCCATGGCTTCGCGGCATACTCCGTCGGCCCACCTGGAGAGTACGCTGCTGTCCAGGGATGACAGGGCGCAACTATAAAAGTCGCAGTAGATACAGCGACTTTTACAGAACGGTACGTGTACGTAGATCATTGGCAAGCGGTTAGGGAACGAAGCGACACAGGGGAGTTTGAGGGGGAACGCCCCCTCATTATTAGTAGCAGCTGTTGCGAAGCGTCAGCGGAGCAACAGCTCGGCACCGCCGAGTTTTGCCTGAGAGGTGTAAGCCTCCACCGTGTAGATTCCCTTCTCGAATGCAGGGATGTTGTTTACATAGATGCTGAGTTCCACCTCCTGGCCCTGGTAGTCAACTTCGCGGGAAGCCGTCGCGGGCAATGTTTCACCTCCGAGGGTGAAGCTGGTTCCGCGTCCGTCGTCGAGCAGGTTGCCGTTGGGATCCTTGACTCTCACATACACACGCACGGGGCCCGGTTCTGCGAGGGCATTCTCTACAAGGCTCAAGGTTACGAGCAGGCGGGCTACGTTCTTGCTGCGGTCTATCTGCTTGCCGGCATTGTTGTAAGCCTCAAGCCTGATGCCGCGGGCCTTCAATACGGAACCGGTGACCACCTTTCCGGTGAGGTCTTCAACCTGCGCGGTGAGTTCCTCGCTGCGTTTGCGGTGTTGCGCTGCTTCGCGGCGGGCGGCTGCTGCATCTGCGGTGAGCTTGTGGTTGAGCTGGTTGAGGGAGTCTATCTGCACGATATACCCTCTCATGATGGATCGCAGTGTGCCGAGTTCCTTTTCGTACTGGCGCATCTTTACGCGGTTGGTGGCTTCTGTTTTCTTGATTCTTTCAACAAGCTGCGCCACTTCCTCGCGGGAGGAGTCGAGCTGCAGGTTGATGGCGTCATAGTCGGAAGACAGGGATTCGTAGTCGCTCTGCAGTGCTACGATCTGCTCGGTAAGCTCCTGCTTTTCTTCGTTAAGCTGGCCCACCAGAGTGTTTTTCTGATAGAGGACGTAAGCTAGTGCGGCACCAAGGAGCACTGCGGCCGCAATCATAATGTACATGACGGTCTTGGCGCCTCCGTTCTGCTTGCGTTCACGTTCCTTCCGTTCTATTCTCTCGAGGGGATCTTCTCTGTCCATATTTCTTTTAGTTAGTTAAACCGAATTTGCGTCCTGCCAAAACTGTACCGGCATTCAGTCTGCAAAAATAGTAATTTTCTTACATTTTTGCCGGAGCCAGCTTGCCGTTTCCTGGTCCAGCAAAGGAGAAAGTGTATCGTAAACCTTCCGGTGATAGTTGTCGAGCCATTCTGTTTCTTCCCGGTCGAGTATGCCGGGAACCAGAATCGAGGTGTCGAAGGGGCAGAGAGTGAGGGGCTCGAAGCACAGCCAGCGTCCGAACTCGTTACTGCCGAGGTCAACGCACAGCAGCAGGTTTTCGTGGCGTACTCCGTGAAGGCCTTCGCGGTAAATGCCGGGTTCGTCTGAAACAATCATTCCGGGCTCGAACGGTACCGGGTTGAGATTCTGCCGTATGTCCTGGGGCCCTTCGTGTACGCCGAGGAAACAGCCCACTCCATGTCCTGTACCGTGGCCGAAGTTTCGCATGCGTCTCCACAGGGGGCCTCGTGCGAGCGCATCCAGCCTGCAACCCGGAGTACCTTCCGGGAATATCGCCATTGCAAGGTCTATATGGCCCTTGAGTACCAGGGTGTAGTCTTCTTTTTCCAGTTCCGTGCAATCGCCGAGCGGCACTGTGCGCGTGATGTCCGTCGTGCCGTCCAGATATTGTCCGCCCGAGTCGTTGAGGTAAAGGCCGTGGTCTTGCAGCAGGGGGGCTTCCGGACCTTGCGGAGTGACGTAATGCGGCAGCGCTGCGCCGGGCCCCCACGCGGATATGGTTTCAAAGCTCTCGCCTTGATACGAAGCGCCAAGGGAACGAAGCTGCTGGAGTTTTACGCTTGCGTCCCACTCGCTTATAATGCGGTCTGCGCGGACGGCTTTTTCCAGCCAGCAGAGGAAGCGTACCATCGCGACTCCATCCCTGATGTGGGCCTGCCGCATTCCTTCAATCTCCGTGGAGTTTTTTATCGCTTTTGCGAGTCCTACGGGGCTGCTGCCGCTAACTACGGTTACCCCGCTCCTTTCCATAACGCTGGCGAGTTGCCAGTTGAGGGTGGAACTGTCGGCGAACAACCTCAGGCCGCCGGATGCCGACAGAACGTCCTCGAGCGATTCGTAGGGCTCGGCGCTGACGCCGTCTTCGGACACCCGGGCAAACGTGAGGTCGCTGTCGGGATCTTCCACCGGCTCTTTGAGCACGAACCACGATGCGGCGTCTTCGGTAACGAGCAGGTAGCTGATTACCATAGGGTTGTATTCAATGTCAGAGGCCCTTACGTTGAGCGTCCATGCAATCTCGTCCAGGGAGGAGAGCAGTATGCCGTCGCATTCTTTACTGCGGAAGAAATCGCGCAGCATCTCAAGTTTCGCGCTCCTTGGCGTACCGCTTTCCACCGTATAAATGGGAGTCTGGGGAATCGGGGGCCTGTCGGTCCATAGCAGGCTGAGGAAATCCGGGGCGCTGACGATGGCGGGGCTGTTGCCTGTGGGCTCGAAGGCGGCCGTCACTTCGTCTGCGAAGCCTTTCGACGTGCAGGTGCCGTCAATGGCCAGCACCGGTTCCGGGGAGTCTGAAAAATGCCCTGCGAGCCACTCGGGAATGAGTATCTGCCCGGGTACGCGCGTCTTGTGCAGCTCCACTCCGCTGCCTTGCAGCTGTTCGGCCGCCTGAATGAAATAACGCGTGTCTGTCCAAAGTCCTGCGTGATCTTCGGTGACCACCAGCCGGGCGGCCTCTCCCGTGAACCCGGTGAGCCAGCGGATCTGCTTGTAGCGTTCGGCAGGGTACTCGCTGCCGTGGGGGTCGGAACCGGTGAGAATTATGGCATCCCACTCCCGGGACCGCATGAGCGAGCGCAGGAATCCTATCCGTTCTGCATATGTATTCATAGGTTATCCGGGATAAATGAAGGGATATGGAGGATTTCCGTTTTGAACAGGTTGCGCCTGTGCATACGGTCAATCTTTTCCTTGACTTCCGGGTCGTCGCAGACACCTTCCCGTATGTAGCGGTCCAGGGTGGCGTAGCTGAATCCGAACTTTTCCTCGTCCGGGCAGGAACCGGGAAGGCCGTCGTCGGGCGTTTTGTGAACCCATTTGCGGGGCAGGCCCAAGTCGTCGCCGATGGCGAGTACTTCACGCACCACCAGCCGCCCGAGGGGGGAGAAAGAGCCGGCGGCGTCTCCGAACAGGGTGGCGTAGCCGATGTAGTCCTCGCTGAGGTTGCAGGTGTTGGCAACCATTCCGCCCATGGACTGGGCCACGGCGTAAAGCATCGTCATACGGATGCGGGGAGGGATGTTCTGGAGGCTCTGGAGCGAAAATTCGCCGCCTGGCAGCAGTGCGCCGAGGGCGTCGCATTCCTTTTCTATGGCGCCGATCGGGAGGCACAGGCAGCTGATGCCGAGGTATGCGCAGATTTCGTCGGCCTCGTTCAGGCTCTGGCCCTCGGCAGGCATGGCGACACCCACGACACGCCCGGGGCCGAGGGCACGGGCGCAGAGGGCTGCGGTTATGGTGCTGTCTTTGCCGCCGCTCATGCCTATCACAGCATTGCAGGAAGGGCCGTTCTGTGCGAACCAGTCGCGTATCCAGGCCACGCATTCATCTTTGAGATTTTTCATAACGCAAAGATAAATAATACTTTGTAAATCAAAAAATTAGTTGTATCTTTGCAGCCCGCAAAACTGTGTTGCGGAGATTAAAGTATTAAGTATCAATTAATTAACAAACCAATGCCTGGATTAATTGGAAAGAAAATCGGAATGACTTCCGTTTTCGGTGCCGACGGTAAGAACATACCGTGCACCGTTATCGAGGCTGGTCCGTGCGTTGTCACGCAGATCCGTACAGCAGAAACCGACGGTTACGAAGCTGTGCAGCTTGCCTATGACGAAACCACCGAAAAGCACGCCAGCGCGCCTCTGAAGGGGCATTTCAAAAAGGCCGGTACAAACCCGATGCGCAAGCTTGTCGAATTCCCCGTGGACTTCGGTAAGGAGCTCAAACTCGGCGATGTTCTCAAGCTTGAGGACGTAATCACCGAGGATGTCACCTTCGTGGATGTAGTCGGCACTTCTAAGGGTAAGGGTTTCCAGGGCGTCGTGCACCGTCACGGATTCGCCGGTGTGGGTGGAAAGACCCACGGCCAGCACAACCGCCTTCGTCACCCCGGTTCTATGGGAGCATCCTCATGGCCTTCCCGCGTACTTCCCGGTATGCGTATGGCAGGTCATATGGGAAACGTCCGCGTGAAGGTTTTCAACCTCAGGGTCGTTAAAGTTCTTCCCGAGAACAATCTCATCGTTGTCAAAGGTTCCGTTCCCGGGGCCAGAGGTTCTTATGTAATTTTGGAGGCTTAAGAGTATGGAACTTGCAGTTTTGAAAATCGACGGTACCCAGTCCGGTAAAAACGCCGTTCTGGACGAGAAGGTCTTCGGCATTACCCCGAACGATCACGCCATCTATCTGGACGTAGTTCAGTATCTCGCCAACCAGCGTCACGGCAACGCCAAGACCAAGGATCGCAGCGAGATTACTCACAGCACCAAGAAGCTCGGTCGCCAGAAGGGCGGCGGCGGCGCACGCCACGGCAGCTTGAAGGCTAATATCTTTGTCGGCGGCGGCCGTGTATTCGGTCCTGTGCCCCGTTTCTATCACAATAAGCTCAACAAGAAGGTCAAGAAGCTCGCCCGTTTCTCCGCTCTCAGCTACAAGGCTCAGGAGAACGCCATCGTCATGCTCGAGCCCTTCAAGATGGAAGCCCCCAAGACAAAGGAGCTCCTCGGTATCGTAAAGGCCATCAAGGCCGGCGACCGCAAGGTGCTCATCGTGCTTCCCCAGAAATCTGAGAATATCTATCTTTCATCCCGCAATCTCCAGCAGGTCAAGGTCATCACAGTTGATGAGATCAACACCTACGCCATCATGAACGCCAATTCCCTGGTGCTCGTCGACGGTGTTCAGGATATCCTGGCGGAGAGAGCATAAAAGCAAACGAAGATGGGAATCATTATTAAGCCAATCGTAACAGAGAAGTTGACGGCTCAGGGCGAAAAGTTGAACCGTTACGGCTTTATCGTTGATCGTAAGGCCAACAAACTTCAGATCAAGGACGAGGTGGAGAAGATGTACAACGTCACCGTCACCGACGTCAATACAGTAAATTATCACGGCAAGCGCAAGAGCCGCTATACAAAGGCGGGTCTGCTCCGTGGCCGTGCCAACCATTACAAGAAGGCGTACATCACCGTCCAGGGTGACGACAAGATCGACTTCTACGCCAACATCTAAGGGAGGAACAAGCTATGGCAGTAAGAAAATTCAAACCGGTAACCCCCGGTCAGCGCAACAAGGTGATCAGCGCTTTCAGCGAGATCACGGCTAAGAAGCCTCAGAAATCATTGCTTGAGCCCCTCAAGAGCACCGGCGGACGTAACAATACCGGTCAGATGACCGTTCGTTACATCGGCGGCGGCCACAAGAGGATGTATCGTATCATCGACTTCCTCCGCGACAAGGACGAGTGCACTGCAACGGTTCTTACCATCGAGTATGACCCCAACCGCAGCGCCCGCATCGCCCTCGTGCAGTATGAAGACGGCGAGAAGAGGTATATCATCGCTCCCGACGGTATCAAGGTCGGTCAGGTTATCGCTTCCGGCAGCGGTGTCGCTCCCGAAGTGGGCAACTGTCTCCCTCTGAGTGAAATTCCCGTTGGTACGCTTGTACACAACATCGAGCTCCGTCCCGGTCAGGGTGCCGCTATGGCCCGCAGCGCCGGTACTTCCGCCCAGCTCGCAGCCCGCGAAGGCAACCACGCAGTCCTGCGCCTGCCCTCCGGTGAGACCCGTATGGTTCTCGTGAGCTGCCGTGCAACTGTCGGTGTGGTGTCCAACACGGACCACAATCTTGAATCCCACGGAAAGGCCGGACGCCGCCGCTGGCTCGGCAAGCGCCCCCACAACCGTGGCGTAGTTATGAACCCTGTTGATCACCCGATGGGTGGTGGTGAAGGCCGTGCTTCCGGTGGACATCCCCGTTCCCGCAAGGGTCTGCCCGCAAAGGGATTCAAGACCCGCAATCCGAAGGCCGCTTCCAACAAGTTCATCATTGAGAGAAGAAAGAAATAA
>JAFTDJ010000044.1 GCA_017454265.1 Bacteroidales bacterium
GACTGTAACGACCATCGTCTTCAAATCGGAAGACGGTCAAACACTGCGCAAGGTCCAGCTCTCAAGTCCAGAGCAACTCGCCCTCAAGCCGCTGCTCAACGGGAAAATCTAAAAATGGGTGAATCTCGACGAAGTCGGGAACAACTACCGCCTCGCGAACGGTTTTCCTGCTGTTCTGCCGGCTTTTTGCTCTCGAAGACGCAAATCGGTCCTGCTTTGCCGCCTCGCGAACGGGGCTTATATCTCTTCTGCAATACGGCGGGAGCGGATTTGCTATTTTCGCTCCAGCAAAAGCCAAAATGATTAGTTTTGGAGTTTTAGACCAATTGTTTCCAGAGTCCTATTCCTCGATAAGCAAACAGTTCTATCAGATTATGATGGATATGTTGCTAAGGCGGGCACCATCCTCAATACATTTGATAATTCAAAGCAGCCAAGGATCAGCCTTTCAGCGCGGGTGTCTTATTCAGAAAGCATCCCTCGCCTCAATTTAAGGTATGATTATTCACTTACCGGCAACTATCTCAGGAGTCCTATGTACAGCGGCGGCGACCTTGTTCCGATGGATGAGACCAGTGTTCAAGGGGCGGTCAAGCTGGTATTCTCTCCTTCAAAAATGCTCAGGCTTAATAATTCTTTCTCGGCCTCCTATATCAATTCGTCCCGGCGTTCTGAAGTTCTCTCAGGAAGGATTCGCATAAGCGATTCGTTCCAAACGGTTTGGTTCATTACCAAGTGGCTTAAGTTCCTAGGCGTTTATTCCTTGCAGGCGTTCCACTATACTGCGGGAACCGGCAATGACTTTTTCTCTCACATACTTGATGTGGGACTAGAAGCTCCTATTAGCCGTCAATGGGAAATTGGCCTTTGGGGATATGATATTCTCAAATCAAGCTCGCTATACACCACGGAAGTGAATGTTGCGATGATGTCCCAAACCTGGACCCCCACATACGGAAGAAACATAATGCTCAAACTGGCTTATAGGTTCAGGGATAAAAAATAAACCTGCTACTATTCAAGCCGCTACTCCATCAACTTCTTGTACTTGAAGCGCTTGGGCTCGGTCGAGCCAAGACGCATCTTGCGGTTCTCCTCGTACTCGGAGTAGCTGCCCTCGAAGAAGTAAACTTGCGAGTCGCCCTCGAATGCCAGGATGTGTGTGGCGATGCGGTCCAGGAACCAGCGGTCGTGGCTCACCACCACGGCGCAGCCGGCAAAGCCGTCGAGGCCTTCCTCCAGGGCGCGTATGGTGTTCACGTCCACGTCGTTGGTGGGCTCGTCGAGCAGCAGCACGTTACCCTCGTCCTTAAGCGTGAGCGCCAGATGCAGGCGGTTGCGCTCGCCCCCGGAGAGCACGCCGCAGAGTTTCTCCTGGTCGGCCCCGGAGAAGTTGAAGCGGCTCACCCAGCTGCGGGCGTTTATGTCGCGGCCGCCCATGCGCACCCACTCGGAATTGCCTGCTATGGTCTCATAGACGGTAAGGTCGGGGGCTATGCTGCGGTGCTGCTGGTCCACGTATGCAAGCTTTACGGTGTCGCCTATTTCTATCGTTCCGCTGTCAGGCTGCTCCAGTCCCATGATAAGGCGGAATAGGGTCGTTTTGCCTGCACCGTTGGGGCCGATTACGCCCACTATGCCTGCAGGGGGCAGTTCGAACGACAGATGCTCAAAGAGCAGTTTGTCGCCGTAGGCTTTGCTCACGTCGTGGAACTCTATAACTTTGTTCCCCAGGTGCGGACCGTTAGGAATATATATTTCCAGGTTGGCCTCTTTTTCCTTGGTGTCTGCGGAAGCAAGTTTTTCGTAGGCTCCCAGACGGGCCTTCTGCTTGGCCTGGCGGGCGCGAGGGGCCATGCGCACCCACTCCAGTTCGCGTTCCAGAGTTTTACGGCGCTTGCTCTCCTGCTTCTCTTCCTGGGCGAGGCGCTTGCTTTTCTGCTCCAGCCAGCCTGAGTAGTTGCCTTTCCAGGGTATGCCCTCGCCGCGGTCAAGTTCCAGTATCCAGCCGGCAACGTTATCCAGGAAGTAGCGGTCGTGGGTGACGGCGATGACGGTGCCCTTGTATTGCTGCAGGTGGGCCTCCAGCCATTGGATGCTTTCGGTGTCGAGGTGGTTGGTGGGTTCGTCGAGAAGCAGTACGTCGGGCTGGCGGAGGAGCAGGCGGCAGAGGGCCACGCGCCTGCGTTCGCCGCCGGATAGGGTTGCGACGGAAGCGTCCGGGGGAGGGCATTGGAGGGCATCCATGGCGCGCTCCAGTTTTGCGTCTATCTCCCAGCCGTCGGCGTGTTCGATGGCCTCCGTAAGCTCGCCCTGGCGCTCGATAAGCGCGTTCATTTCCTCGTCGGAGAGGGGCTCGCAGAACTTGAGTCCAATCTCGTTGTACTCTGCGAGCATGTCCATCACCTCCTGCACACCTTCTTGCACGACCTCCAGTACGGTCTTGGAGTCGTCCAGCTGCGGCTCCTGCTCCAGGTAGCCTACGCTGTAGCCCGGGGCCCATACGACCTCGCCCCTGGTGGGTTTCTCCACCCCTGCAATAATCTTGAGTACGGTGGATTTTCCGGCGCCGTTCAGGCCTATGATGCCGATTTTGGCTCCGTAAAAAAAGCCGAGGTAGATATTTTTAAGGATGGTCTTGTTGTTGTGCGGGAGGATTTTGCTCACCCCGTTCATCGAGAATATTATCTTTTCGTCTGCCATAGGTAGAATTGCTGGAATTTCTCAAATATAGTCATTTTATTATCAATTACGGCACTTTCCCGATCTTTTGGGGTGCCTGTATACACACCCCGGACACCGAAAATCCCCAAAACCGTTGTTTGGGGTGCCTGCATACACACCTCAGGAGCAGAATAGGTAGAGTATCATATAAGGTTTAGAATGTCGGAAGCTTCTGAATATGATATCCCCATTACCCTTGCCAACTGGTTGACATCGGCGCTGAACCGGAATCTTAATTGCCGTAGTAACTCGCTCATCTGTTGTTGATTAAGCTGCTCTATACCCTTTGCGCGAAACAATGAATAACACAGGTCTTTAGCCGATTCGGAAATGATCTGGTCCCTAAATGAAGGCGCCGCCTCCTTATCAAGATGCTTTCGTGCTTTTGATGAATTATTCAGAAAGTAGCGGAAGCTGTTGGCAGAGCGGAATACTGACTCGACAAATTTAACCGGTATGTATGACGAAGGGAGAACGAAGTTGTCGTTGCTAAGCCGATAGTGGGAAGGGAGTTTTACGTTGCTTCTTATTAACCGGCACTGTGTCTTGTAACTGAGTTCTCCAAGCGCTCTGCCATTGAGTTCAATAGCATTGAAGAATGTGTCGCCCGTTCCCCACGGGTACATGTTAGGGTAAGCACAAATGTTCGCGGCAACGCTGTTCATTATTACGTAGGCTATAGCCCTTTTTAATGACTCATCTTCCAAATACACTTCCCTTATATCTATCTTGACGAGCCTGAAGTATTCTTTGGAACCGTACTTGCCTGAATAGTACCTTCCGTACAGGGTTTTAAACCTGTCGGCAAAAAGCTTGGCCTGACTGCGTGTGCATTCAAGCATAAAATGGACATGATTGGACATCAGAATGAAGGTCAGAACGTTAGCCCCGAGTGTGTAGGAAACTACGGCGACATAGTTCATGGCCACGCGGAAGTCTTCATTGTCCCTGAACCACAGACGATCAGAAAAATGATCGGAAGTAACGAGAAAGAATTTCACAGTCATAAGAATGTTTAGTGAAGTTTACAACCACAAATGTATGGTTCTTCCTTCAAACAAACAAGTTCTTCAAGATAAAACTATCCGTTGAGGTGCCTGTATACACACCCCGGACGCCGAAAACCTCCCAAAATGACGTTTGAGGTGCAGGTTCCCACACCCCGGACGCCGGGAAAGGGCGGGAGAAGCTACAGCAGGCTCAGGCTGATGCGGCGGCGGTCAGGATCGACCGAAAGAACGCGGACACGGATATGCTGGTGCAACCTCACTACCTTAGCGGGATTTGTACCGCGAGGTCCCATCTGGGACACATGTATCAGCCCGTTTTCGTGCAGACCTATATCTACGAACGCCCCGAAGGCGGTAATGTTGGTCACGATGCCGGGAAGTTCCATCCCGGTCCTGAGATCTTCAATTTCATGGATGTCGGAGGCGAACTCGAACTCCGTGGCCTGCTCGCGCGGGTCCAGCCCGGGCTTGGCGAGTTCCTTGAGGATGTCGTTCACGGTTGGAAGACCTACATCTCCGCACACGAAATCTTCCGCCTTGATGCGTCCGATAAGTTCTGCATTTCCTACCAGTTCTTCAGCTTCCACCCCCAGCGAAGCGGCCATCTCGTCAACGACATGATAAGATTCAGGATGCACCGCAGAGGCGTCCAGCGGGTTCTTCGCTCCGCGGATACGAAGGAACCCCGCACACTGCTCGAAGGCCTTGGGTCCGAGGCGCGGGACCTTGAGAAGGTCACTGCGGCTGCCGAAAGCTCCATTGTCCCTTCGCCAGTTTACGATATTCTCCGCAAGTACCGGTCCTATACCGGAAACGTAGGCCAGCAAGTAAGGTGAGGCGGTATTGAGATTAACGCCGACGCTGTTGACGCACGACTCCACCGTATTGTCCAGCTTTTCCTTGAGCAGAGCCTGGTCCACGTCGTGCTGGTACTGTCCTATGCCCAGGTTCTTGGGGTCTATCTTCACCAGTTCCGACAGCGGATCCATCAGCCGGCGGCCTATGCTCACTGCGCCGCGAACGGTGACGTCCTCGTCGGGAAACTCCTCGCGGGCAATCTCGGAGGCGCTGTAGATGGAGGCCCCGTCTTCGCTGACGGACCAAATTTTACATCCGTCCGGGAGCTGTACTTTCCTCATGAATTCTTCGGTCTCCCGGGATGCTGTCCCGTTCCCGATTGCGACAGCCTGGATGCGGTACTTCTCCAGCATCTGCTGGACAGCGACCAGCGCCTTCACCTTCTCGTTCTGCGGAGGATGCGGGAAAATGATGGTATGATACAGCAAACCGCCCTGCTCGTCCAGGCAGGCTATCTTGCATCCGTTGCGGAAGCCCGGATCGACGGCCATCGTGCGCTTCTGGCCAACGGGAGCCTGAAGCAGCAGCTGGCGGAGGTTCTCGCCGAAGACTTTGATAGACTCGATATCGGCGCGTTCCTTTGCTTCCCGGATGACTTCTCCGCTGATGGACGGCTCCAGCAGCCGCTTGAAAGAGTCGGCGACGGCCTCCTTTATCTGCTCCGCCACGGCCGCCGAAGGGTAGCCCTGGGCCTGGCAGAAATCGTAGTAAATCTTGTTGCCGCATTTCTCGGCATCAGTGTCCAGGGAGATGCTCAGGAATCCTTCCTTTTCTGCACGCAGGACGGCCAGCAGGTTGTGCGACGGGATCTTGTCCAGCGGCATACGGAAATCGAAGTAGTGGCGGTATTTGGCGGCGTCCGGATTGTCCTTTGCCGCCTTCGTGGCCTTGGCCTCCAGCCGGCGGGCCCGGAAGATGCTCCTGAGATTCTGCCGGATGACGGCAGCCTCGCTCAGCCGCTCGGCAATGATGTCCCGCGCACCGGAAAGCGCCGCGTTAATATCTTCGGCGCCCTGTTTGCCGTTCAATGCCTGGGCACCTTTTACAAAGGCTTTGGCAGAAGCCTTAGGGTCGCGTGTCCGGTTGTTCCACAGCAGGTCTGCAAGCGGCTCAAGCCCGAGCTCGCGCGCGACGGTAGCTCTGGTGCGCCGCTTAGGCCTCCAGGGGAGGTAAATGTCTTCCAGCTCCGTAGCGCTCACGCAGTTCTCAATCTTCGCCTTTAGAACTTCAGTAAGAGCGCCGGCTTCGTCTATGGTCTTCAAGACGGTGGATTTTCGCTTTTCCATTTCGTCATAGACGTCCACCCAGTGCTTTACTTCGGCTACGCTTGCATCGTCCAGACCGCCGGTTTTTTCCTTGCGGTAGCGGCTGATGAAGGGGATGGTGTCGCCGTCGGCGAACATGTCTGCGCAGTTCTCGACCTGCCAGACCTTCAGGCCGAGCAAAGCAGAAATCTGCTTAAGGTATATCTCTTTCATTAGTTGAATTTTCGGAATCGGAGCTTGATTACGCCCCAGAAGGCCTCGCCGAAAATGCTGCCGGACATCTTTGACGTCCCTTCTTTGCGGTTGATGAAAATAACGGGGACTTCCTCTATTCTGAATCCAAGCTTGTGGGCGGTGTACTTCATTTCTATCTGAAATCCGTATCCTTTCATCTGCACTCCGTCCAGGTTGATGGCCTCCAGAACCTTTCGGCTGTAGCAGATAAAGCCGGCCGTGCTGTCGTAAACCTTGAATCCAAGGACCTTGCGCACATATACGGAAGCGAAATAAGAAATCAGTATCCGCCCTATAGGCCAGTTCACCACACTCACTCCATTGCAATAACGGGACCCGATGGACATGTCTGCTCCATCGACGGTGCAGGCCCTCAGTAGGCGCGGCAGGTCTGCAGGGGCGTGGGAAAAATCCGCATCCATTTCGAAAACGTAGTCGTAGCCGCGCTCCAAAGCCCATTTGAAACCTGCAAGATAAGCGGTTCCAAGCCCCAGCTTGCCGCTGCGCTCCATAAGGTGAAGACGGCCGGAGAATGCATCCTGAAGACTTTTTACTACATTTGCTGTGCCGTCAGGGGAGCCGTCGTCTATGATAAGAATCTCGAAGCCCTCTTCAAGGGCAAAGACGGCGCGGATTATCTTCTCTATGTTTTCGACCTCGTTGTAGGTCGGTATTATCACCAGGTTCTTCATATCTTGCAAATATAAGAATTTTCCGGCTTTAGACTATTTCCTTCAGGAACGTCCGCATTCCTGCGGTCGCTACATCGGTAATAACATGGATGCCGGCTCCTTCCAGCTGACGGCCGAGCCGTTCGTCGGGATCTATAAGCCATATGCTGCACCCTTCGGGAGCGTAATGGTAAAGGCTTGCTGCCGGATACACCTGCAGGGAGGTACCTACAATCAGCAGGATGTCCGCAGCGCTCACAAGCTGCGCAGCTTTTTCCAGGTTTGGCACCGCTTCTCCGAACCACACGATGTGCGGTCGCATCTGCCTGCCGCGAGTGCCTCCGGTGTCCCCGAGTGCAGTCGGCCTGTATCCGATGTCCTGCACATACTTCAACGAATAGCCGTCAGCGTCTGTGTAGCAGTCTTCCGGGCGTATTTTGGTAAGCTCCCCGTGAAGGTGAAGCACGCGGCTGCTGCCAGCACGTTCATGGAGATTGTCGACGTTCTGGGTAATCACGCAGACGTTGAAATCCTGTTCCAGTCCGGCCAGGGCCCTGTGTGCTTCGTTGGGCTCTGCATGCTCCAGCTGCGCACGCCTTTCGTTATAAAAGCGCAAAACCTTTCCGGGGTCGCGCCGCCAGCCTTCCGGGGTGCAGATTTCTTCCACCGGAACATTGTCCCACAGACCGTTGCCTCCGCGGAATGTGGAGATGCCGCTCTCGGCGCTTATGCCGGAACCGCTCAGGACTACCAGATTCTTTTTAATTGCCATGCTCAAAGATAGTCACATTTTTTTGTTTGATTGAAATATTTGATTTAATATTGCACCTGATAATAACACAGGCTATGAATTCAGACAGCAAGCGCAGACACGTTATCAGCCAGGAGAACCTCCCTGCGGACATCGCACAGTTGTTCAACGAGAAATATCCCAAGGGGTTCACAGACCTCCTTCCGGACCTTGTAAAGTACGCTCCGGGCGTCAATCCCAGGACCGGCAAGGAGATAACTCCGTTCTATGCAGTCACCATAGAGACGGACAATGATATCTACCTGGTAAAGATAAAGGTGGATATAGATAATCCTGAAGATGTGGAACGCTGGCTTGAGGGAGAAGAAGAAGCCGAGACGGAGGAAGTCGCAGGCACCAGTGGAGCGCCCGAGGGCGACGACACTCTCCCGGACGACAATATTTCCCAGTACGGTGGGGATGACGACTCGTCGGACGCATAAAAAGTTTCTTCAACGATTACCGGAGAGAACCCGTCTGCTCCTGCTCAGTTTTGTAGTGGGAGTCTGCTCCGGGTTTGCTGCAGTATTTCTTACCTGGTGTATAGACAGCATAAAGAATATCCTGGACGGGACTCTGTCATTCTCCAATAATCTTCAGTATCTCATCCTTCCTGGAGTGGGAATGCTGTTGTCTTTGCTGCTACTGCGGTACGTGGTGCGTGACAATATCAGTCACGGTGTTACCAAAGTGCTTCTTGCAGTGAGCAGGGGAGAGTCCAAGATAAAGCCGCACAACATGTGGTCCTCCGTGCTGACCTCTTCCATCACGATAGGATTCGGCGGCTCCGTAGGTGCGGAAGCTCCCATCGTATATACAGGTGCGGCAATAGGGAGCAATATCGGGCGGGTGTGCGACCTGTCTTACAGAAATATTACGGTGCTGTTGGGCTGCGGCGCCGCAGGTGCCATTGCCGGCATATTCAAGGCTCCGCTTGCCGGAGTCTTGTTCACGATGGAGATTCTGCTTTTCAACCTGTCCCTGTCGTCTATGCTCCCTCTGCTGATTTCTACCATTTCAGCAACAGTCGTAGCGTATATTTTCAGGGGCCAGACTCCTATGTTTGCCTGTGCATTGACTCCTTTCTCTATGGGGAACATCCCGTTCTACGTATTGATGGGGGTGATTCTGGGCTTCGGCTCGTTGTATTTCACCGGTACTACATTGTGGCTTGAAGATAAGCTGGGAAAGCTCGGCAACGGCTACCTTCGCTGGGCTCTGTGCGCTGTTGCTCTGGGCCTTATGATTTTCCTTTTTCCACAGCTTTACGGCGAAGGCTACTCCGTTCTGGAAGACCTTCTGAACGGGCGCGATATCGCAGATGGACAGCATTCAGTGTTGAGGTTCATACTCGGTTCAAACTGGGGCGTCGTGCTGTTCTTCCTGATGGTTTTCTTCGTGAAAGTGCTCGCAATGACAGCTACCAATGCCGGAGGTGGCAACGGCGGAACTTTTGGCCCCACACTGTTCTGTGGGGCTATTGCAGGCTTTGTGGTGGCAAGGACTTTCAACTTGATGGGCGCATCGGTGCCCGAACAGAATTTCGTGCTGGTGGGTATGGCGGCCATGATGGCTGGTGTGATGCAGGCGCCTATGACGGCTATCTTCCTCATTGCCGAGATATCCGGCGGATACGATCTGCTGGTGCCTCTGATTATTGCCTCAACCGTTTCCTACGGTACAGTGCGTCTGTTCAACAAGTATTCCATTTATACCAAGCGTATTGCGCAGAGCGGCGATTTGCTTACGCACGACAACGACCAGGCGGCGTTGACGCTTATGAGTACGGCTTCCCTCATCAGGGACAAGTATCCGCGTATATACATAGGAGGACATCTGAGAGAAGTGGTGTCTGCCATCCAGGATAACAACGCAGCAGTTGCGGCTGTTCTGGACAAGAAGGGGCGCTTTCAGGGACTTATAGATATCGGCAATATACGCAAATATTTGTTGCGCACCGATTTATATGATATCGTAAAGGTTGTGAATGTGATGGAACAGGCTCCCGCCCTCATACTGGAAAACGAAAAAATGGAAAGCGTGATGCAGAAATTCGACACTACAGGTGCGTGGCGCCTTCCGGTAGTGGATGAAGCTCGTCACTATAAAGGTTTTATTTCCCGTTCCCGCCTGCTTATGGCATATAGGGAGGAACTCAAGATGATATCAAACTCAGACTAGAGTTTTTTTGCAGTTTCGCCGAAAAGGCTTATATTTGCAGTCCCAAGCCACTTTAGCTCAGTCGGTAGAGCAGCGCATTCGTAACGCGCAGGTCGTCAGTTCGAGCCTGATGAGTGGCTCAAAATTCAGTCAGAGACTTTCTTGCGGAGTCCCGGTAGTCTGAGGGAGATACTCCCACCAGTCTCTTGAAATAGCGTCCGAACAGAGCCTGGGTAGGGAAATTCAATTCATACGCGATTTGCTGAACTGTATTTACGGTAGAATACAGTTGTGCCTTGGCATCCAGGATGACATAATCTTCAATCCACTGAATGGCGGACTTTCCGCTGGCATGCTTGATGAGCGTCGTCATATATTTGGCCGAAAGGTTCATCTGGTCCGCGTAGAACCTTACATCTCGGTGCTCGCGGTAGTGAAGCTTTACCAGTTGCAGAAATTGCATCATGACTTCGCCGTGGCGTTGCTGGTTCTCTTTTTCCGGTGACGGGATGTTGAGCATGGAGCTTGTCATTTGGAAAAACAACTTGCTGAGCAGTCTGAACACTTCTTCCGTATTAAAACTCCCTTCCTGAAGCTGCATCAGGTCGTTGCACAGTTTTGCGAAGGATCCGAAAGCATCTGCCGTTTTCTGGTCAAGTTTGCGGAAGGGGTTAGCTTCCACGCTTTTATAGAAAAGGTAGGTGTCGCCCAGGCTAAGCCGTGAGACAAAGCGCTCTGAAATAAGAAAGAACGTTCCTTTGAAGTCATTGCTGAGCTCCTGGGAGGCCAGAATCTGACCAGGAAGTCCTATAAGCATGGAATTTTGGGTAATCTGGAATTGGCGCAGGTTTATGGATCCGCGGCCGGAACCTCCGTTGCAGAGCACTATCAGGATATGCTTCATCTTGTATGGCTCCCAATTCACTTTAAAATGCGGGTTATGGAGTATAAGGACATCATCCTGGAGACGTTCAATTCCTCCTGCCTTAGGCAGGTCGATGAGGGACATCTGGAGAGATTCCAGCTGTTTTTGATTGAACTTTTCGTTTTGTGCCATATTCAATAAGAGTGCAATTGTTCCGTAAAATTAAGCAATATTTCCACATTTGAACAAATAAAAGGAATAATTGCATAACAATAAGGAATTATTGTGAACAGAAATGCTGTGAGATTGGAGTATTTTTGCCGCTCGACAAAACGATAATTAGTTAGTGTAGTATGAAGAATCATTTCTTGCAGTACATTCTATTGCCCTTCTTGTTGGCCGGATGTACAGCAGAAAAGTTTGATGGTACGACAGCCTGCGAAGGCGCCATCAGGCTTTCTCTTTCGCAGGAGGGCCCGGAAACAAAATCCGTCTTGGAAGATCTGCCTTCGCTGGATGATTTTGAGGTGGAGATATACAGCGCGAACGCAATTCGCCTGTATCGCGATTCCTATGCACGTAGCAAAAACACCCTCATTAAACTCAATGCCGGCCAGTTCCGACTGGTAGCTCATTATGGTGACACACTGGGCGCCGGTTTCGGGAAGCCATATTTTCTGGCCGATGAAGCTTTTACAGTACACGGATATGCAGAGAATAATGGCCGGCCGGACGAAGTGGCGGCTACTGCCCGTCTTTCCAATGTACGCATGACTGTGCAGCAGGGTACCAATCTCCGCAGCTCATACGAAGACGCTTACGTGGTGGTACGTCATGCCCGCTACACCAAGAAACAGGTGAAATTCGTTCAGGATGAAACCCGTTTCGGCTACATCCCCGGCGGAGACCTGTACCTGGAAGTGTACGCCAAGCTTTTTACCGGTGAATGGAAGTACTACAAAAGCGAGCCTGTCTCATACCTCCCCAACGACAACGTAACGTTCAAGGTGGATGCTGCCGGACGCGACGGCTCCATCTCGGTGAACATTGAAGTGGACCGCAGCGTAGAAACCATAACCGTAGAGGAACTTATCGGAGAAAACGCCCTCCCCGCGCGTGAACCTTATTTCGTATTTAACGGTGACAAGGACGGCGATTATACTTACAGCTGCAATGCCGGTTTTGTAAAAACCGTGAGCGATGCCATCCTGACCCTAAGCGCAGGAGCCAGCACGGGTATTGCGAGCGTAGTGCTGCATACTGAGTCTGGCTTTGTCACTCTTCCCGACGTGGATCTGGTCTCCACTTCCGGTTCGGAAAAGCAGCTGCTGGTCTCCGCCGGTCTGGACTGGCAGGCAGGCGTCACCAGCAACCTGGGTTATGTTGACTTCAGCGGCCTCGTAAACCGGATGATAGAGAGCGGCGGCGCGGCATCGGCCAGCTTTACCCTTAGCTTCACCGACGGGGTTGGGCAGCAGGTGCAGGGCACCTTCTCGCTGGAAGTAAAGCCATTCAGCGCCACGGTAACGGTCCCGGATGTGAATATCTGGGCCTGGAAGATGACAGGCGTCACAGCTGTTGTGGAGGGTGTGGAAACTATTCCTTCCAATGCTGCCATGGGACTGCAGTGGAGTACCGACGGCGTTTCCTGGAGTTCAGAGAAGGCACCGGAGTCTGTCAGCGGCAACACCCTTTCCTTCGGTGACATTACCGGCCTGAGCCCTGCTACGGCCTATCGCTTCCGGGTGGTGCCCATGCATATGGCAGACCGCGCTTCTGTAACCTCCGGCGCCTTCACCACAGAAGCTGCACTTCAGGTGGGGAACAACGGATTTGAGGAATATACGGCCCAAAGCTATACCACTCCGGTTACTTTGGCCAGCGATTTCAAGGTAACCTGGTGGCAGCTGTACGGCAATGCTTCAGGCGCCTGGTGGGGAGTAAACGCATTACAAACCATCGAGAGCGGCAAAGTGGCCACCGCATATCAGGACTATAAAACATATCCTTGTGTAGCGGTGTTCAATTCCGGATCCTATTCAGGAAACAGCGTGATGCTTGCTACCGTATATATCGGTAATTCCGTGGCGTCGGAAATCACTCATGGAGACACCAATTATCCCGGTGAAATTTTCCTCGGAACCGCCAATAACAAGAACAAGGGTTCCTGGGCCAAAACGTCCGAGGGCCATTCCTTTGCCAGCCGCCCGTCGGCCCTGTCTTTCATGCATCGTTTCAATCCCAACGGCCCGGCTTACTATGCGCAGATCCAGGTGTTGGATGCCTCCGGCAACGTGATAGGATCCGGTGAAAAGAATGACGGAACTGCTGCAGTGGACGCATGGACGCGGGTAACCATACCAATAACCTATACGGCTGTGAACCGGAAAGCTGCCAGCCTTCGTATCAGCATACGTTCCTCAAAGAATGGTGGCGAAGGCGCCCGTAAACTGTCGGACATTTCTACATTGTCTGGCACTCATAAGATTTACTGCGGCAACGCACTTTATGTAGATAACGTGGAACTCCTTTACCAATAAGCGAATATGAAAAAGATACTCTATATTGTCGCAGTCGCTGCCGCAGTTGCAGCCTGCACCGTACAAAAAACACCCGAAGGTACCGGCATGCTTTCCCTGACGGCTGCGCAGGAGGGCGTTTATGCCACCAAGGCCAATGACGTGCTGGCCGATTTCGTAGTTGATATCGTACGTCCTTCCGATGGCTGGACCAAGCACTACGACCGCTACATCGACATCCCCCAGACTATTTCCCTGGGCAGCGGGGATTATACCATTACCGTGGCTTCGCCACAGTTCAGGAATGCCGCGTGGGATTTGCCGTATTACAAAGGAACTGCCGACTTCACCATTCGTGTTGACGAGTTGACTCCGGTCAATGTAACGGCTTCCCTTCAGAATATGAAAGTGAGCTTTGTCCTTACTGACAACTTCAAGAATGAGCTCACTTCTTACACAATCGTTGTGACCAACGCTTCGTCCTGGGATGCATCCGATGCTGCAAGCAAGACACTTACCTGGTCTTCTGCCACCGGTGACGTGGAGCAGACTGCAGGTTACTTTTCTGTGGCTCCCCTTCGTGTAAAAGTGGATGGCTATCGCGCCATAGACAATAGCGAAACGCATTCCGAGCTGGTGATACCCAATGTGGCGGCTCAGGACTACCACATTATTACCCTGGACGCCCGTGTGACCGGCCAGATGAACGGTATCAGCATAACCATCGACCCTTCTCTGAACGATCGTGAAAGCAGCGTTGAGGTGCCCGGCTGGGATGAAGTTCCCGTCGATGGAGGCAACGACCCCGACCCTGAACCTGATCCTGGTCCTGGTCCTGATCCGCAGCCTGCTACCGCGCCGACAATGACCTGGGCTTCGAATCCGGAATTTGCCCGTACGCCGATCCGCAGCGAGATGGATGTGAACATTACCATCAATGCCCAGGAAGGTATCCGCGACTTTGTGATTGATGTGGATTCCAGCATTCTGGGAGGAGTGATTGCCGGTATGGGCGGCGAGTCCAATTCTGACGGTACGGTGAAAATGGACCTGATTAATAACGCCTCTCTGGTGACGGCACTCGGAAACCTTGGCGTTCCTACCGGGGATCAACTCAAGGATAAGACGGAGGTTGAATTCTCGCTTTCCAATCTGGTTCCCATGATTCTGATGTACTCTCCGGCGAGCGGATCGGAGCATACCTTTACCCTGAAAGTGACCGACAACAAGAGCCAGAGTCTGGAGAAGGCCATAGTATTCTATGTGGAGTAGGAAGATGAAAACCAAATTATACCTGATGGCGCTGCTGGCGCTGGTCGCCTGTTCGCGCGAGGCGGACCGGCTACAGGGTACCGGGTATCTGACTGTCAGGCTGGGTACAGACCTGACGGTAACCCCGGTGGTGAAATCCCAGGCCGGCGAGCCCGACCCTGTGTTCTCGTTGGAGATCGTTCCGGTGAAAGGAGGAGATTCCATCCATGTTAGCGATTACCGTACCCTGGAAAGTGAGCCGCTCACCTTGCCGGTAGGAGATTATTCTGTAAAAGCGGTTTCCGGTCCGGATACCAGCCTTAGCTGGGAAAACCCGCGCTATGAGGGGGAAGCCAATGTAAGCGTGCTTCCCGACCGCATTTGTGAGGCGGTGGTTACCGCTTCGCTTGCACGCACTATGGTAACGGTAGAATTCGATGCTGAAACAGCCGCTTATTTTACCGAATACCGTGTTACAGTAGCCAATGAGGGCGGAGACGCCCTGGTGTTCAGCCGTGGAAACGGCAACCTGTCCAGGACGGGCTACCTGGCTGCTTCCGCCTTGGACTGGGACCTTTATATGGTGAATACCCAGGGAACCGCTTACCGGGTTGGCCCGGTGGCTATCGAAAACGTGCAGGCACGGCAGCATTATCACTTCAGTTTCAGTATTGACCGTTCGCGTGCCCAGGCAGGCTCGTCCCTGTTGCGCGTGCTGGTAGACGACTCACAGACGGAGAAATACTATCAGTTGAATCTGGACTTCGGCGTTGACGGGCTGCCCTCCATAAGCGGATATGGTTTCGACCTCTCCAATGGTATTTCCGTGAAAAAGGGAGACGTCAACAATCACAGTATTGTGTTATTCAGCGCCCCGCAGGGAATGCGGTCCCTTACGCTCAGCCACAGTGATCCTACGCTTCTTGAGGCAGGTCTGCCGCAGTTCGTGGAACTGGTCGATGCCTCGTCATCTACCGTTTCAAATCTTACGGGCGTAGGCGTAGGAGTGCAGGCCGTAGGCTATGGTACCACGGCCACAGAGGTGGACCTCGGTTCCTTCCTGGGCGGTCTTCCAATGGGCGAGTATTACCTCTCGCTGGATTTGATCGATACCCGTAATCGTTACAGTGCCGCTACAGTGGTGCTCTCCGTGACTTCTCCCGTAGAAGCCGAAGCCACCACCGCTAAACCATGGGCCGGTTTTGCCATCCTCAATGGCCGCTGGTTTACCGAAGGACGTCCTTCCGGCCTCCGCTTCCAATGGAAAAAGGCAGGTGACGGCGAGTGGACCGATTATGCGGGAACCGTTACCTGCAACGATGCCGCTGCTACTTTCAGCGCCGAGTTATATGGCCTGCAGAGCGCAACTGCTTATATGTTCCGCGTAAAGACGGACAAGGACGAAGAGACGCGCGTAGTTAGCTTCACAACGACTGCGGCGGGAACCATTCCCAACCTGAGTTTTGACGACTGGTACCAGGACGGCAAAGTCTGGTATGCCGCATCCGGCGCATCTGCCCGCGTGTGGGATTCGGCCAACAAGGGCGCCGCCACGTTTATTGGCAGTACCACCACGCCAGAAACTTCGGATGTGGTGCGTGGCAAGGCGGCCCGTATGGAGAGCGCCTACGCCGTGGTGAAGTTTGCAGCCGGAAACATCTATATCGGCTCTTTCGTGGGTCTGGCCGGTTTGGGCGCCGAACTGGATTGGGGCATGCCCTTCTCTTCCCGTCCGGTTGCCTTGCACGGATATTACAAGTACAGCCCAAAGGCCATCGACTACACTGAATCGCCCTACGGTTCCAAGAAGGGGGAAATGGACGCCTGCTCCATAAAGATGTATCTTTGCGACTGGAGCGCTCCGTTCCGCGTGAACACCTCTACGAGTACATTCCTGCAGGATGACGATCCTTCAATCATAGCTATGTGCGATTTTACCTCAAACGTGGCTACCAGCGGTTATGTAGAATTTACATTCCCGCTGCAGTACCGCGACGACCGTACTCCGAAGTACGTGGTAATCGTGGGTGCGGCATCACGCCTGGGTGACTATTTCACCGGCGCCAAGGGCTCTATCCTTTGGTTGGACGAACTGTCGCTGGTATATGACGCCGGACAGCTCTCAGAGGAGGAACGCCAGTTGGTAGGTTATCGCAATCTCTAGCATTGAAGAAAATAATCATACTGATTCTGACTGCCTGTCTCGCTGTTCCGGGACAGGCGCAGGAGAAGTTTACACGCGGATTTGAGGGGAAGAACAAGATTTTTATTCCTAAAAACAGCTTTGGAGGAGGCCTCAGCGCCTCCTGGCGAAAATTCTCGCTTGGTGAAGACGAAGGGTACACAGTTGTTTCCAAGTACGTTGGAGACCTGAAGGGCAGTTACAGTTCGGTAGGCGTGGCTCCTTCGTTTGAGTATTTCTTTGCCGACAATCTTAGTGCTGTGGCGCGTTTCGATTATTCCTTGCTTGGAGTAAACCTGGACAACGCATCAGTCAAAATATCGGACGACCTGGGGCTGAGCATCAGCGGACAATACTTCAAACGACAGTCTTATGCACTTGCTGCCGGTGTACGTTATTATGTCCCTTTTATGGGCAGCAAGATTTTCGGCTGGTTTGTAGAGGGAACTATCAACGGCGGTTTTGTCCAGAGTATGCTCTATGAGTATATAGAAGGCCTGAAACAAGGGACCTACGACGCCAACTGGAAACTGGCGCTCAGGGTCGATCCCGGTATTTGTTTTTTCGTACAGGAAAACTTTGATTTTGAGGTCTCAGTCGGACTGCTTGACCTGACATGGAATAATACGCGCCAAAACGAGAACCAGATAAAAAACAGCTCCGGGAGCAGCCTTGGAACAGGATTTAATATAGACCTTCTGTCTATCCGTTTTGGTGCGCATTTCTACATATGGTAAAACGTTGGATACATATAGCCCTTTTCGGGCTGCTTGCAGTGGGCTGCGCTTTCCCTAACGACCTGGACTATCCCTGTGTGGTCGGAAGCATCGTGTCTCTGGATTTGGAAGGGGCCAAGGAGATACACATAGATTCAGAAGCACGCGAGGTGTCCGTAGTCCTGGAAGAGTGGGCGGATATGAGCCACGTGAAAGTGAACGAGTGCACCTTGTCGGAGAATGCGAGCTGCACGGACATAGGGATTTGGCTTGATCTTACCAAACCGGTGAAAGCCGTGCTGCGCACGTATCAGGACTACGTATGGACCATTACCGCCACTCAACCCATTGAGCGATATGTGCGGTGTGCCGGACAGGCCAGGGAGGCGATGTTTAACCTTGAGTCAAGGCACGTGTATGTGTATTTGCCGGATACCCATCCTCTCACGAGCGTGACCATAGAAGAAATGAAGCTGGAACCCGAAGGATCACACATAGTGAGTACCACAGGCTATGAGAGCGACCTGGAACATCTGACGCTTACCACCCGCACGGTCTCCTTTCCAATGACCCTGGACTGTGTGACCGAACGAAGTTTCTATGTGGAATGGCACGGCGAGGTGTACGAGTGGCATCTCAAGGCTTTGCAACTGAAGGTGTCTGCTGCAGTGAGCGAGGTGGAGGCCCATTGCTATTCGGCACGCATACGTGGAGTCTTCGCATCCGACGGCTCTTCCGTGGGGGTGGAATACAAAAAGGTGGAAGAAACGGAGTGGACGACTGCCGTAGATGTCACGGTTTCCGGAGTCGGAGTTACCGCCCGACTGACAGGCCTTACGCCCGGAACGGCATATGAGTGCAGGATTCGGGAGGGCGCGGAAGCGTCGGCGGCAACTCCGTTTCAGACGGAACAAGCCGTTCAGCCCGACAACCTTAACTTTGATTCCTGGCACGCCAACGGAAAGGTATGGAACCCTTGGAGTGAAGGCGGAGCCCGGGTGTGGGATTCAGCAAACAAGGCTACTGCATCCTTTACGGGAAGCGCAACGACTCCGGATGAGACATTCGTGGCTGTAAGCGGTCCGGGCAAGAAGGCCTGCCGGATGGAGAGCAGTTTTGCCGTGGTTAAGTTCGCCGCCGGCAGCGTGTTCACAGGGGAGTTCGTAAAGCTCCAGGGCCTGGGCGCAGAATTGGCCTGGGGAATCCCATTCACGGCAAAGCCCGTTTCCTTGAAGGGATACGCTGCCTATAAGAGCACACCGATTACCGATGCCGACAGTGCCCACGGCTATCTCAAGGGGAAGCCGGATACGGGACATATCCTTATAGCGCTTACCGACTGGTCTGACCAATTTCACGTAGTGAGCTCTACCGGCACGTATGTAGATTTCGATAATGATCCCTCCATTATCGCTTATGGCCGTTATGCCCTTTCGGAAACAACCGACAAGTACATCTCCTTCGACATTCCGTTGGTTTACAGGAACACCCGTACGCCCAAATACCTGGTGATAGTTGCCTCCTCCAGCGCTCTTGGAGACTTCTTTACAGGCGGCCGGGGGAGCACTCTCTGGATTGATGAATTGGAGCTGGTGTACGATTAACGATGCTTATCAGAACGCTGCCGAGGATGCCGGAGCAGACAGATCCCAGGAGGACTGCAATTTTTCCTGCGTCGCGAAGGTGCCGGGTCACTTCCGGCAACTGGTTTCCAAATGACAAAGTGTCAACGAAGATGCTCATCGTGAAGCCTATACCTCCCAGGCAGGCAACAGCAAAAAACATTTTCCAGTTTGCATTTTCCGGCATTGCCCCTATCTTGAACTTTATGGCAAGCCAGCTGAAAAGCGTGATGCCCAGCGGTTTGCCCAGTAAAAGCCCAAGGAAGATACCCATGGAAACGCTGCCCAGCGCCGGGTCGTACGAGAATATGTTGAAGTAAGACGCGTCGCTGATCTCTACGCCTGCGTTGGCGAGAGCGAAGATGGGCATAATCAGGAAATTTACCCAGGGGCCAAGGGCGTGCTCCACACGGTAACTCATATCCATTGTGCCGTGGGCGATTCCTTCCAGTTTGCGCAGGCAGTGTTTCTGGGGCCCGTTGGGGAAGGGCTCACTGTCAATCCCTTCCATCTGGTCCAGCAGAGCTATATAGTGGTTGCGTTTGTGTATATACTGGGCCCGGTTGTAGCGGGATTGCGCAGGAATGAGGAAGGCCATCACGACTCCGGACATGGTTGCGTGTATGCCGCTGTAGTAGAATAGCGCCCAGACCAGAATGGCATTGAAAATATAGGGGAACATTTTCTTTTCGCCCATACGGCGCAGCAGCAGCGTAAACGCAATTACCAGTACGGCAACGCCAAGCAGCGGCAGATTGATATTTCCGCCGTAAAACAGGGCGACCACAAGTATTGCGATGAGGTCGTCAGCTATGGCAAGGGCCGTGAGAAAAACTTTCAGCGATATCGGGACCTTCTTGTCCAGCATGGAGAGGATGCATACGGCAAAGGCTATGTCCGTAGCCGTCGGAATACCCCAGCCGCTGGCGGCCGCTGTCCCGTGATTCACTATGGTGAAGATTACTGCCGGTGCAATTACGCCTCCAAAGGCGGCAATGACAGGGAGAAGAGCCTTTTTGGGGCTGGATAACTCTCCGTGGGCTACCTCGCGCCGTATTTCAAGTCCGACGGTAAAGAAAAACACCACCATCAGTATATCGTTGATGAACTTCTCGATAGTCAGGTCCCTTGGGAAAAGCAGATCTACTTTTCCGTCCGGACTTGAGAGATGCGCCTGCAGGTTTGTATGCAGAATTGAGTGGTAAAGGTCTTTGGTAAAAGGAAGATTGGCCAGCAGCATCGCCAGCACGACGCATCCCAAAAGCAAAACGCCCTGAAACCAGGGCTGTTTTGCAAGACGGTCGCTGTTTACGTTGAAACTGTGTACACTCTTATTCCAGGTGTAGATAGGAATCAGTTTTGCCATTTCAGTGCGAGTCTTTCCAGCTTATATTGCTGCTCCAGTTTTTCGAATTGCTTTTTTGTATCCAGGGTAAAGCTGCCCTGCTGTATCCAGGAGAAGTAAGAAGGATCTGAGTTGAAAACCTGCCTTGCAGTCTTGCCCTTATACTTTCCGAAGTTCACCACCGCCTCTCCGGCATCGTTCCAGACCAGGTAGCCGGAAAAATCAACATTCTTGCGGCCCACGAAGGACGACAACTGCTCCACGTCGTTCTTAATCTGCCCTGGATAGCGGTCGAGCTGTGCCTTAAGTACCTCGTAGGTGGCTACAGCGTCGGCCTCTGCCGTGTGTGCGTTTTCGAAGTCGCCGCCTCCACAGTAGAAACGGTATGCGGCCTTGAGGTTGCGGGGCTCCATCTGGTGATAGATGTACTGAACGTCAACCATACGAGGTGAGTGAAGGTCGATTTTGAGATCTTTCCCTGCCAGCGCCACGCGCTCGAACTCTTCGGCCAGCATGGGGAGGTCGAACTTTTGGGAATTGAATCCGGCCAGGTCACTGCCTTCTATCCAGGAAGCTATCTCCTCTGCAAGCTCGAAGAAAGTAGGGCAGCCGACGAGCATTTCGTCTGTTACGCCGTTGACTTCCGAGGCCCCGGGCTCGATAGGCCTCTGGCAGTTTCTATCATAGTCCCAAGGCTTTATTTTCCAGGTCTTTATACGTTCTTCACCACCTGGAAAAACCTTTACGAAACTGAGCTCGATAATAGAATTGACCGGAATAATAAGCCCCGTACTCTCTATATCGAAAAAGAGCAGGGGCCTTTGGAGATTGAGTTCCATAAGCGCTTATGAAATCATGATAGGCATAAGGATGCCGCAAATCTTTTCGCTTTCGGCTTCCTCTTCCGAAGGGATGATGAGGGCGGCCCTGCGGGCGTCCATGAACTTCATCACTACGGTCTCGCAGTTCATGTTTGCCAGGATATCCACGAGGAAAGAAGACTTGAAGCCGATGGTAAGGTTGTCTCCCGCGTAGTCGCACTCGAGCTTTTCATATGCTGCGAGGGCGAAACCGAGGTCTTGTGCGGTAATCTCGAGCAGGCCGGGAGTAAGGTTGAGCTTTACGTGGTTCGAGGCTTTGTTCGCACATACGGAAACGCGCCGTACTGTGTTCAGCAGCTGAACCCTGTCTATGCGGAGGACGTTGGAATTGTTCTGGGGAATTACATCCCTGTACTTGGGGTACTTGCCCACTATAAGGCGGCAAACCATCATTGTGGTACCGTAGTTGAACACCACCCCGGTTCCGTCGAAACTCAGTTCTACATCACCTTCTTCCTTGTCCAGCAGCGAACGGAGCACTGCGGCGGGCTTCTTGTGAAGGATGAAAGCGGATTTCTGGGCGGCCTGCACATCACTGGTGGTGTAGCATATGAGCTTGTGGGAGTCCGAAGCTACAAGGGTGGTGCTGGCGGTATCGATGTCGAAGAAAATACCGTTCATGGCAGGTCTCATCTCATCGTCTGCAGTAGCGTAGATGGTACCGCTGATTCCGTCTGCAAGCGACCGGGCGGGAAATACCACCCTCTCTGCATCGGGCCCTACGGTCTTGATTTCGGGGAAGTCTGCGGCAGGGAAGAACGGAAGGGAAGAGTTACCGTTGTTCCATAGGCACTCGAAGGAGCCCTCTCCCTTCGTCTTGATGGTAAGCGGCTGGTCCGGCAGGGCCTTCAGCAAGTCAATTATCTGGCGGGCGGGCACGGCGATGCTGCCGCCTTCCTTGACATCAACGGAGACTGAGGTCCGCAATGTAAGTTCCTGGTCGGAAGCTGTGATGTCCAACCTGCCTTCTCCCAGGACGAAAAGGAAGTTTTCCAATATGGGAAGGGATGTCTTGGCGGGAATTGCCTTGGAGACATTGAGTACGCCCTTCAGTAGTTCTGCGCTAGATACGATGAATTCCATACGTTACTTTTGTTATATTCGCACAAAAATAGTAATAATTCGTGATATTTGGCATACCTTTTGACTTTTTAGTACCCCGGAAAATTAATTTATTAAACATATGGCAAAAAATTTCATTACAGTACTGGCTTCGGTCCTTTTGAGCGGCCTCACAGCCTACGGAATCGTTAAAGCGGCTACTCCGGCCGAGACTTCCACCCCAGTTTATAACGAGCAGGGCGAGGTGGTTAAAACTGTCAATTTGTCACTGTCTGATTATCCGGATTTTACTTTTGCCGCCGAGAATGCTGTGGAGGCGGTCGTGTATGTGCAGGTGACCGTAAAGTATCAGCAGCAGTATTTGATAGATCCCTTCTTCCGTTTCTTCTTCGGCGACGAGGCCCAGCCCCAGACCCGCGAACAGGAGCGGCAGGGCGCCGGTTCCGGAGTCATCATCCGCCCGGACGGCTATATAGTGACCAACAATCACGTGGTGCAGAATGCAACAAAGATAGAGGTTACTCTCAACAATAATAAGACCTATCCGGCAACGGTCATCGGTACGGATCCGGCAACCGATGTCGCCCTTATCAAGATAGATGCATCCGGCCTTCCGACCCTGAATTTCGCCGATTCCGACAAACTGCGCCTCGGCGAGTGGGTACTTGCTATAGGTTCGCCTCTCGGCAAGGAGCTCCGTTCCACGATTACCGCCGGTATCGTGAGCGCGAAGGGCCGTTCGATGCCCAACTACAACGGCGAGTTCAAGATTGAGTCTTTCATCCAGACGGATGCGGCCGTGAATCCCGGCAACTCCGGCGGAGCCCTTGTGAACAAAGCCGGCGAGCTCGTGGGTATCAATACTGCCATTATCTCCACTACCGGATCCTATACCGGCTATTCCTTCGCCGTACCTTCCAATATCGTTAAAAAGATTGTGAGCGACCTCATCGACTTCGGCTCGGTGAAGCGCGCCAAGCTCGGAGTCACCATGAGTCCTCTCAGTGAGAAACAGGCAAAGGACGCAGGCCTGGCTACACCCGACGGCGTGTATATCGCTGAGGTCTCCAAGGGCAGCGCGGCAGACAAGGCGGGAGTAAAGAAGGGAGATGTGCTTGTGGAAGTAGATTCCACTCTCATAAAGACTCCTTCCGACCTCCAGGTTGTCGTGAACAATTTCCACCCGGGCGACAAGGCTACCCTAGAGCTTATCCGTGACGGCAAGCGTATCCAGCTGCCGGTGGAATTCCAGGGCAGCGCTGAGGCGACGGGAACTGTTGCAGAGGACGGCAGCGTTGCCTTCTACGGGGCAAGGATAGGCCTCACCGGCAAGGGTGTTGAAATTCTCAGCGCCGGAAGCGGAAAACTGGCGCAGGCCGGAGGAGAAGACGGTTTCGTTATCAAGTTCGTCAACGACCAGAAGGTCAACAAGCCTCAGGATGTCATAGACATAGCCAAGAAGGCCCGCCGAAGCATAGTAATCGAGGGAGTTACCTCTACCGGCCGCCAGGGCTACTTCGCCTTCGGCAAAGACGAATAGAGTCCTTGGTAAGCCATTGAAAAAAATCCGCCGCAAAGTTGAAACTTGCGGCGGATTTTTCCGTATATATGGTACAACTAAACTTTTATGCGTCAGTTAAAAATTACCAAGTCCATCACCAACCGCGAAAGCGCGTCTTTGGACAAATACCTTCAGGAAATAGGCCGGGAGGAACTTGTAAGCCCGGAAGAAGAAGTAGAGCTCGCACAGCGTATACGCAAAGGCGACCAGGCCGCTCTCGAAAAACTCACCCGCGCAAACCTGCGCTTCGTGGTGTCCGTGGCAAAACAGTACCAGAACCAGGGCCTCAGCCTTCCCGACCTCATCAACGAAGGCAATCTGGGCCTCATCAAGGCCGCAGAGAAATTCGATGAGACCCGCGGATTCAAATTCATATCCTATGCCGTTTGGTGGATTCGCCAGAGCATACTCCAGGCCTTGGCGGAGCAGAGCCGTATCGTGCGCCTGCCCTTGAACCAGGTGGGTTCGCTCAACAAGATCAACAAGGCCCTGGGCAAGTTTGAGCAGGAGAACGAGCGTCAGCCTTCGGCAGAGGAGCTCTCCGAGATGATCGACGTGCCCAAAGACAAGATTGCCGATACCCTGCGCGTCTCCGGCCGTCACGTAAGCGTCGACGACCCCTTTGTAGAGGGCGAAGACAACTCCCTGCTCGACGTGCTGCCCAACGACGACTCCCCGAGCGCCGACAAGGGCCTTACCAATGAGTCCCTGAGCACCGAGATTGAACGTGCCTTGCAGATTCTCACCCCGCGCGAGCGTGAGATTATCAAGAGTTTCTTTGGAATCGGCTGCCAGGAAATGACTCTGGAAGAGATAGGCGAGAGACTTGACCTTACCCGTGAACGCGTACGCCAGATAAAGGAAAAAGCCATACGTAAGCTCAAGAAACCCTCTGCAAGCAAACTCCTTAAATCTTATCTGGGCTGATGACCACCGAACAGTTTATTGCTTCCAAGGCTGTCGAGGCCGTCAAGGCCCTGTACGGGGCCGAGCTCCCTCGGGAGCAGATGCAGGTCGCAGTGACCCGCAAGGACTTTGAAGGCGACTATACCCTGGTCGTCTTTCCTCTTCTGAAAACGTCCCGCAAAGCTCCCGTGGCAACCGCACAGGAAATAGGGGAGTGGCTGACCGGGAACTGCCCCGAGTTCAGCGGATTCAATGCTGTCCAGGGCTTCCTTAACCTCAGCCTCAGCAATGTCTGGTGGCGCGGGAACCTTCAGGAGATCATCTCTGCAGATAACTACGGACAGCTGCCTTCTACCGGCCGCCGTGTAATGGTGGAGTTCTCGTCTCCCAACACCAACAAACCCCTTCACCTCGGGCATATACGCAACAATCTTCTCGGAGACAGCGTGTCCCGTCTTCTCAAGGCGGCGGGAAACGAAGTTATAAAGGCAACCCTGGTAAACGACCGCGGAGTGCACATCTGCAAGTCGATGTACGCCTGGGAGAAGCTCTTCGACGGAGCCACCCCCGAGAGTACGGGTATCAAGGGCGACCACCTCGTGGGCGACTGCTACGTTGCTTACGCCAAGCTTGAGAAAGAGCATCCCGAGGTTATCGACGACGTGCATAAGATGCTGGTACAGTGGGAGGAAGGCGATGCTCACGTGCGCTCCTTATGGGAGATGATGAACGGTTGGGTGTTCGAAGGCTTCGAACAGACCTACAAGGCGCTCGGCATTACCTTCGACCGCACTTATTATGAGCACGACACTTACCTTCTGGGCAAGGAACTCGTGCAGAAGGGCCTCGACATGGGCGTGCTGGTGCGCGACCCCGACGGCTCTGTATGGTGCGACCTCACCGCAGACGGACTCGACCGCAAGCTCCTTCTCCGTTCCGACGGCACGTCAGTCTATATGACACAGGATTTGGGCACGGCGGAGCGCCGTTTTGCAGAATACGACCTGGATTCCCACGTGTACGTGGTGGGCGACGAGCAGAACTACCATTTCCAGGTACTCAAGCTCGTGCTCAAGAAGCTCGGCTTCGGCTGGGCGGACCAGATTTTCCACCTCAGCTACGGAATGGTGGAACTCCCGGAAGGCAAGATGAAGAGCCGCGAGGGCACCGTTGTCGATGCGGACGACCTCATAGAGAAGATGTATCAGGAGGCAAAGGCTACCAGCGAGGAATCCGGCAAGCTGGACGGCATTTCCGAGGAGGAAAAGGAGCGCCTGTACCATATGATAGGTCTGGGAGCCCTCAAGTACTTCATACTCAAGGTGGACCCCAAGAAGAAGATGCTCTTCAACCCCAAGGAGTCCATAGATTTCAACGGCAATACCGGCCCCTTCATCCAGTATACTCACGCCCGAATCTGCAGTATTCTCCGCAAGGCTTCCGAGGCCGGCCTCCGGCCTGAACTGAGCCCGGATGCAATTCTGAGCCCCAAGGAGATACGTCTCGTGAAGCTGTTGTCTGCTTATCCGCAGAGAATTGGAGAAGCCGCCGAGGCATATTCTCCCGCGCTCATCGCCAATTATGCTTACGACCTTGCAAAAGAATTCAACCAGTACTACCACGAGACCCAGATACTCAAGGAACCGGATGCCGTGCTGCTCGGAATGAGGCTGTCTCTCATCAACGTGCTGGCGCAGACCCTGCGCAAGGCAATGGATGTACTCGGGATAGAACTTCCCGACAGGATGTGACGCCTGCAGAAGACTATATGTTTCCTACCTCCGCAAAGGAGGTCCAGGCCCTTGGCTGGGACTGGATAGACATCATTTTCTTTACCGGAGACGCCTTTGTCGATCATCCCAGCTTCGGTACCGCCTGCATCAGCCGCTGGCTGCAGAAGGCGGGATACAGGGTGGCAGTAGTCCCTCAGCCCAACTGGCGCGACGACCTCCGCGACTTCCGCAAG
This sequence comes from Bacteroidales bacterium, assembly GCA_017454265.1. Lineage (GTDB taxonomy): Bacteria > Bacteroidota > Bacteroidia > Bacteroidales > UBA932 > Cryptobacteroides. Next base: position 26,589 of record JAFTDJ010000044.1, read on the forward strand.
CTGGGGCGCCCAAGGCTCTACTTCGCCGTCAATGCCGGCGCAATGGACTCAATGGTCAATCATTACACCGCTGCCAAGCGTCTGCGCCACGACGATGCCTACACCCCTGAGGGCCGCGCCGGCGCCCGCCCCGACCGTGCAGTCACAGTATATACCAGGATACTCAAGCAGTTGTGGCCCGACGTGCCCGTTGTCATCGGCGGTGTCGAGGCTTCCCTGAGGCGTCTGACGCATTACGATTATTGGGACAACCGCCTCATGCCGTCCATCCTGGTGGACAGCGGCGCCGACTGGCTCTGCTACGGCATGGGAGAAAAGCCGATGCTCCAGCTTACCCGCGCCATGGAGAAAGGCTGGTCGAAACGCCAGATCGAGCAGCTCCCACAGATTGCATTCTACCGTACCGGAAAAACGCAATCTACTATCCCCCTGCACCCCCAAGGGACGGGGGGCGTTCCCCCCGAAACCCCCTGTGTCGCTTCGCTCCATAATCCTTCTGCGAATGGAGCAGCGCAGCCGTTCGTGCTGCATTCGTACGAGGAATGCTGCAACAGCAAGCAAGCCTTTGCGGAAAACTTCCACCATATCGAGATATACGCCAACATGCTGCATCCGCCGGTGCTCATAGAGCCCGTAGGCGACGGTTACGTGCAAGTTAATCCCACCTGCGAGCCGTCGACCACGGAGGAGATGGACTCTTTCTGGGACCTGCCGTTCACCAAGCTGCCGCACCCACGTTACAAAGGCAAACGTATCCCGGCGTACGATATGATTAAGGATAGCATCATCACGCATCGTGGCTGCTTCGGAGGCTGTAATTTCTGCACGATTGCAGCGCATCAGGGAAAATTCATTCAGAGCCGCAGCGAGGAAAGCATACTCAAGGAGGTGAAAAAGCTTGCGGCGATGCCTGAATTCCACGGGAATATCTCAGACGTGGGCGCACCTACCGCGAATATGTACGGAATGACGGGGATGGACATGAGCCGCTGCGAAAAATGCCGGCGCAAATCATGCCTGTATCCGGCACCCTGCGTAAATCTGGACCGGAGTCACGAACGCCTGTTGCGGCTGTATGAGAAGATTGATGCCGTAAAGGGAGTGCGGCACTCCTACATAGGCAGCGGAATCCGCTACGACCTGTTCCTCTCGGAGAAAGGCTTTGTAGATGAAACATCACGTCCGTACCTCGAAACTGTAGTGCTCAAACATACGTCCGGGCGTTTGAAAGTTGCCCCGGAGCACACGTCAGACAAGGTGCTGGACTACATGGCCAAGCCTTCTTTCAGGCTTTTTGAACGCCTTCGCAAGGAATTCGACGGAGTGAACCGTCGGGCGGGCACTCATGTCGAACTGGTCCCGTATTTCATATCATCCCACCCGGGATGCACCCTGCGTGATATGCAGGAACTGGCAAATCATCCTGCGCTTAAAGGCATCTGGATGGACCAGGTACAGGACTTTATGCCTACGCCCATGACTACCAGTTCCGTAATGTTCTACAGCGGAATAGACCCTCGCACTATGAAGCCTGTCTTTGTGGAAAGGGATCCCGAGCGCAAGAAAGCGCAGAAATCACAATTCTTTAAAAAGCATAAGTAAAGCCCTTCACCCGGTCCCATGCACCGCGGGTGAAGTCCGGTACTTCCACGGGGGCGCAGCCGTTTTCCAGCGAGATACGGGAAAGCTCCGTTACGCAGCACCATTCGGCAAGGTCGTACACGTCCATGTCAAGCGGCAGGCCGTGATTGAGGCAGTATATGAGCCTGTAGTCCATTATGAAATCCATTCCGCCGTGTCCGCCCACCTCGCGCGCCATCTGCTCCAGCTCCGGAGTCAGTATGGGGCTGCGGTATTGACTCAGCAGCTCATCAAGAGCGTCGCCGCTATATACTTTCTCCCGCCCGAGATTCTGGTAATCGACGTCATCAGCTCCCTCAGGACGCAGGCAAACCTGCTGAACCGGGTATTTGCCTGCATAACCGTCTGTCCCTACAAGTTGATACATACGGCTGTAAGGGCGCGGCGTCATTACATCGTGTTCCAGAAGTATTGTCTTTCCCTTAGCGGTGCGAAGCATGGTCATTGTCACATCCCCGTTAGCAAAATCGCACGCTTCCGGCTCTGAAAGGCCGAGCCGTGCTGCTTCGTGCCTGGGGCCGTTGAACGGGTCGGTGTCCATTGCTACAAGCGTTGCAAGCCTGTCTCCGCGGTGAATGTCGAGAGCCTGGCAGATTGGACCGAAGCCATGAGTGGGGTACAAGTCGCCCCGGTTGTTTTTGTTGAACTCAAGCCGCCAGTTGTTCCAGTAACGTTTCCAAAATGGATCCAGGTTGTGGTTATATGCACCTTCTGCGTGAATGATTTCGCCGAAAACCCCCTTCTGCGCCATTGTAAGCGCAGTGAGCTCGAAAAAGTCGTAGCAGCAGTTCTCCAGTATCATGCAGTGGCGGCGGGTGCGCTCCGATGTGTTCACCAGGTCCCAGCAGGCTTGCAGGGTCTCGGCGGAAGGTACCTCTATTGCCACGTGTTTTGCGTGTTCCATTGCGTACAGGGCCACCGGAACGTGGTGCAGCCAGTCTGTGCATATGTAAACCAGATCTACGTCAGGATCCTCGCAAAGGGCTTCGTAAGAGAACTCCTTGCCACTGTAAACGTTTGCCTTAAGTCCCTTGCCGGCAAGATACTCAAGGCTGGCGGCTGCCCTGTCGCTTTCCACGTCGCAGACGGCGGCCACATGGCAGCCCGGTACGAAGCTCAGCCGTTCAACGGCGTCGGCCCCCCTCATTCCCAAACCTACCACGCCTATCCCCACATCTGCAATAGGCTCGGCGGCAAACTGTATCATATCCTGCTGTCCTGCGGGACGCGGAGGTACGGCGGTACGTATGGGCTCTACGGATTGCGAGCAGGCGGAGAGAGCCAAGGCGCAGCTCAAGGAAAGCGCCAGAAGGTCGTTAAGCAAAGTCCTGTTCATTGCGGTGTGTTGTATTTTTCGCTAATTTAAGATTTTTTGGTTATTTTTGAAAGTTGTAAGAATCAAAGTGTACTGATGGCTGAACTTTGGGAGAAAGACAGGCTGTATTCTTTTTTGAGACCCTGGGTTGACTGGTGTACGAGGAGGAGTTTCTCTTCCCTGAAGGTACAGGGCGCATTGTCCCAAGACGGCCGGGCGGTAATCGTGGCTCCCAATCACTGCAATACGCTTATGGATGCCCTGGTGGTGCTGCAGGCGCAAAAGGAGCCTATGGCCTTCGGCGCAAGGGCGGACATTTTCCGCAAGCCTTCGGCTGCAAAGGCACTTGGCTTCCTGAAGATACTTCCAATTGCAAGAAAGCGGGACGGTCTGCGGAGTGTTGCCCAGAATCTGGAAATAATTCCTGTGATTCAAGACGTTTTGCACCATGGTATGCCGTTCTGTATCTTTCCCGAGGGACGCCACAGGCCGATGTACTCGCTGCTGCCAATACACAAAGGAGTTGTTCGCATAGCGCTCAAGAATGCCGCCCACCAGCCTACCTGCATTGTTCCGACGGGACTGTACTACAGCAATTTCTTTCATTACCGCGGCACTTGTGAGATGCGATACGGAAAGCCGATAGACGTGAGCGAATTCGTGGCTTCGCATTCCGGTCTCTCCAAACCTGAGCTGTACAAGGCTTTCAGCGCCGAACTCAGCCGTCGTATATCGGAGCTTATGCTTTTTATCCCGGACGACGAGAATTATGAGACCCGCCTTGCGGAACTTCGTCCTCCGCGCAAACGCCGCTGGTGGGATATTCCGCTGGCCATATGCGGCATGCCGGTATTCGTCGTTTCGGCACTTCTTTCGCTCCCTCTCTGGTGCGTAGCAGAATACATCTGCCATTTCAAGATAAAAGATAAGGCGTTCTGCAACTCGGTGCGTTTCCTGGTACGCCTTGTAGGGGAGCCCTTGTTTTTTCTCTTATGGGCAATAGCGGCTTTCCTACTGTTGCCTCCTCTTGGCGCAGCCGGCTTGCTGGCGCTTTACGCCATTTCCTATTCAGTGTTTTACGACTGGCTTAATCTTGTGAACGGACGCCTCTAGGGTGCTCTAAATATCACCTCAAGTCCGTCTTCTGCCGCCTTTAGTGGCTCGGGAAGCGATTTAAGTTCGCTGGCGGTGTGCAGGCTTTTGGCCATATGAGTCAGCCAAACATACTGTCCTTCAGCAAGGTGCAGTCTTTCTGTCTTCAGCAGGACCCTGACGGTGTTGGCCACCGCAGCAGTGCTGGAGTGGCAGTAGAGACGGAAGTCGTCGGGGTCGGCCATGGTAGCTTCCATGATGAGCCCGGTGATGCCGTAGCCCTCCCGGTGGCCGTCTATGCCTATCTTGCGAGCGGAGCGTCCCGGGATGCCGCTGGTATCAGTTGCGTACAAGAGACGTACGGGCCCTTTCTCCAACAGGTAAATCTGGGATTCTTCCATAACGTTGCCCGTAGGATGATTGGCAATCAGGGGCGTTACCCTGATGCTTCCAATCTGCACGGGGACGCCAAAGTAAGTGGGAATGAGCTCGGGCATGTCCACGCCAGCTTCGGCGGCGGCTTCCTTGTATGCATTCACGGCAACATCGTACCAGCTGTGGTTGAGGTAAACTCTCCTGATGCCGGTCTTGAGGGCGGCGGAGGGCTGGAAATGATCTTTGTGAGAATGGGTGTAGAACAGCACCTCGGGATGCACGCCTTCCGGAATCATATCCAGACTTTCGTCGGTAAGGTCTATGATGAACGAGTCGTCCACCAGCACGCTGCTGTGGCGCCGGCCTTTGCCATTCTTGCCTAAACCTCCTGCGGCACCGGTGCCGAGGAACTTTATTTTAAGGGATAAAACGTCCCGGGTCTTGTCTCCGGCAAGGCCTTTCAGGCTCTCCGGAACCTTGGCCTGGAGTGAGGTGCCGGCCGCTGCCAGGGCGGTGACGGCACCTATCTCCAAAAACTGTCTTCTGTCCATTGACTGAGCTTATTTGCGGGTTGCATAGTTGTAGTCGTCGCAGACCACGCGTACGGCATCCAGCACCAGGGCGCGGGGGGAGAGCGTAAGGCGTCCGTCGCGCACTTCCACGTACTGCAGAGGCATATACTGATGCAGCAGGCCCATAGGAATGTCCGCCCCTTCCAGATTGGTGAACAATTTCTGCATGGCGGCCTCGATACGTGCGTCCGGCATATAGTAGCGGCTGCGGTCGGAGTAACTGTAGGCGCGTTTAAGTGCCTGCTCCTTGGGGGTGCCGTGGTAATACTTCTGCCAGTTCTTAGGGTCTTCCAGCATTACCTGCTCGACGGTCTGAATATAATTGGACCGTTGCGAGGGGTTGTCTATGAGTTCGTCTTCGATGTGACTGAGGGCAAAGAGAGCTTCGCGTGCGGCGAATGTGAGCGCCGGGCCCACCTTAAGGATGCCCACGCCGTCTTCCACCATCTGCCTGAGCGCCTGGGGAGACTGGTAATCGGTGGAGTGTCCTTCGAACATAAGCTCGGGGTAATCCTTCAGCTTGGCGCACAGGGACTTTGCATCGGTGCGGTTGTACATATGTACGTCGGCGTCTCCGAATTCAACTCCTGGCTGCACTACGACGGCAATCACATACTTCCATTTGTCGCTCAGGCCGTACTCGGAGAATACTTCTTCGTAGGCCTTTACAGTGGCGGAGAAAGCGTCAGGATCGGTAACCTGCATCTCTTCCTGAACCTGGGCTCCGCCGGGGATTGGTACTTCGCTGCCTATGATGTAAACCGGGTGAAGGGCTTGCGGGTTCTGTGAGTGCAACTTCTCCCAGGCTTCTTCCGCAACCTTCAGAAGTTCGGCTCCGCGGCGGGCTATGGTGCGGTCGCTGAGCGGCTGGCTGCGGTCGTCATCGGCGAGGCGCATGCTGGTATCCAGATGGATTTTGGTGTATCCGGCCGCCGCATACATGCGCACCATCTCGCAGGCCTTGGGCATCGCCTCGGCCTCCGGAAGGTTCTGGAACGGTTGGGGCCCGAGGTGGTCGCCTGCGAGGATGATTTTCTCACGCGGAAAGCCTATGCGGTCCGCAATACCCCATACGTAATTGCGGTAGTCTTCCGGAAGCATTCCGGTGTAGCCTCCGTACTGGTTTACCTGATTGCTGGTGGCTTCGATGAGGACTTTGTCGCTGAACCGCTTTGCCTGCTTCAGAACTCCTTCGATGGCGAGCTCATTTGCAGTGCAGTACGAAGGAGTCCCTGCCGGAATTATTTGATTTCCCATACGCCGCCTTTTCCGAATACCTTGTCCATGAGTTCATCGTAGAAGCATCCGCGCTTGGCAAGATCCAGGAGGTTGATTCTCCAGCGCATCAGCTGTACGTAGTCTGTAATCTTGCGGAGATCTGCACGCGTGGCGCCTATCTCCTCCGGAGTGGTGGGGGCACCGGCGCGCTTGAACATATCGCGCATCTTCTCGAAGCTCCACACCTGAGCCTGCAGTCTGGCTTTCAGCTCGGGCCAGTTGTCCTTGACCTTCTGCAGCTGTACGCGTACTTCTTCCTTGGGCTGCCATTTCTTGGTGATTTCTTCATAACCGAGGGTAGGTACGGGGAAGTCGGCGTAGATGCGTTTTGCACGCTCCTGCTCCTCTTCCAGCGACGGCCAGGCCTCGACACACTTGTCCACATCGAGCTTGCTGAGGTCCATCTGGAACAGGGCGTCGAAGAAAGCACACAGGGTGAGTTCACCGATTGCAACCTGAAAACCGTGACTTACGGGGCGGCCGTTGTTGGTATGGTGCGTCATGTCCCAATAGTGGCCGTAGAGGTGCTCGGCGCAGGATGCGGGGCGGCTGGAACCGGCCACTTCCATTCCTATGCCTGCCAGGCTCAGGCCGAGGAAAAGCTTCTCGATTGCTTCTGGCTTGCCTTTGCGTACGCCCTCAGGGTCGTCCAGCATGTCTTTGAGGGAGTCCTGGGTGATGTGCCAGCTCGGCGGGTCGATGGGCTCGGTGCCGAAGAGGTCGGCAATCATCCATTCGGCACCTGAAGTCACTTTGGCAGCGAGGTCGGCATAGCCTGCGGCGGAAAGGAACCACGGCGCGGAGCCCAGTACCTTGGAGTCTGCTACAATCACCAGGGGGGCGTTGGACTTGATGTTGATCTTTGCGCCGCGTTCATCATTCACGATTGCCGAAGATGAGGTGTATCCGTCAACGGAAGCTGTGGTAGCCACGCAGATGTACTGACGGTCATGCCTCTTGGAACCAAGCTTGGCGAGGTCGTTAATGACGCCGGCCCCTACGGCCACAAATATGCCGTCAGGCTCGTCGTCCAGTACCTTGTCTACCATTTCAACGTACTTCCAGTCAGGGTGGAAACGGTCGTCCGTGATGAGGAAGGTGGTTGCGGGAACTCCTGCTTTGGCGAGTTCGTAAAATACTCTCTCACCTGCCACTTTCCAGGTTATCTTGTCGGCGAAGACTATGGCTTTCTTTCCGTGGAAAAACTTGTTGAACAGGCCGGGTACGCGGTCCAGTATGTCTTCTCCGAATTCGAGTGCCTTGGTTGCAACTGAAACTTCAAGTGCTTGAGCGATTACTTTTTGTGTGTCCATTATCATGTATAATTAGTGTTTTTTCCGAACGTTAAAAATAGCATTTTTTTTCAGATTGGACAAATTTATCTTATCTTTGCCCCCGGAATTGAGGTATGGTGTAATGGTAGCACTACAGATTTTGGTTCTGTCTGCCCAGGTTCGAATCCTGGTACCTCAACAGAAACGAGCAGCCGCGGCTGCTCCTTTCTGTTGAGGTATTGCTGCGCCGAGA
>JAFTDJ010000045.1 GCA_017454265.1 Bacteroidales bacterium
GTCAAAAAGTCCTTACCGAGTGATGGCAAAATCATCTTACCACCCACACTCGTAGCTTTAAACGTGTTTACTTGATAGTGGCGGTAATGCCTTCACCCTTCAAAAACTGCTCAGTCATTCCACGCTTGAAATGACGCAAAAATACTGTACTATTTTCGATGCCGTTGAGCAGGCAAGGCGGTTAAAAACAAATTTGCGCAAAACTATTGACAGTACCGCCATTCGCCAATAGCACAATTTCAACGGAATAATACAAAGATAAAGGTATACTTATTGTAATAGCGGCACATCACCGAAGTTGGGGTGCCTATTCACTTGTATTACAAATATGGGTATCGGTACCATGAACGTTACGGTTTCAAATCTATACTTTTTGAAAAATGTTTCATTATCTGCATATAGCCATAATCTCCGGCCAGCAGGGCCGTAATTCCCGGCCAGTCTGGGCCATAATCGGCGGCCAGGCAGAGGAAGAGAATCACGTGGGGGACTTCAGCGGTCAATAAGCGGAGCTAAACGGCCTGGTTGCGGAGCAAACGGCCGGAATGCGGAGTTTCAACAGCCATAGAGTTACAGCGCAGGACCCCCGGGCGCGGCGAGGGAGAAAAGGGGTGCCGCCGCGGCGGGGGAAGGAGGGAAAGTCCTTCCCCCTCAGAGCGGCCATTTGGCTAAGAGTTATAGCTTTTCAATGTGGACTGTATAGCCGGTAGTCAGGCGTCGGCGGATCCCGTCGAGTTTGCCGTAACAGCCTTCTTCGTCGCTTAAGTATTTGCCCCACTCAGACGGTGCATATTGACTGGTAAACATGGTAGAGGTTCTCAGATCCGTCCTGGTTTTGATCAGGTGGTAGAGAATCTTGATTCCATCCTCGGAATATCGGCTGATCGCAAAATCGTCAATGAAGAGGATCTGAATACGGGAATAGTATTTCAACTTCTTCCTGTATTTATCCAGATCATCGCGGCGGCTCAGAACAAGCAGCTCATCCAGCAGATCGCAGTAGTCCACGAGCATACAGCGGTAGTTTCTCCGACAAGCCTCGTTGCAGAATGCCGACATGAAGTAAGACTTACCCGCTTCTGTGATTCCGTAAACGCCAACATTCAGGCGTTCTTCGGCAAAGCTGAAGGACAGCAGTTGCTGAACGACCAAGTCATTATAACGCCGTTTGTTGCTGGTTACAAGGTTCTCTGTGAGCGCGCTCTTATCGATCAGCCTGCTCAGACGCAGATTGGTCTTGTAGCGGTTGTTCATGGTCTCAATATATTGAGGCTCCAGGACTTCACGGAAAAGCTGGTATGGTGTGTAATCAGCCAATTCCGGCGCATTTGCAAGCTCCTTCCAGCGCTGGGAAGCCAACGGCAGATTGAGGTCATCCAGCATGGAGGCAATGTCCACACCCTTGCTATTCACCGCAGATCACCTTCTTCCTGACGTTTAAGGAGGTTCTGCAGCGAATACTTCTCGTCATCATCCTTGTATATACCTGTAACTACAGTATCCTTACTGACCGGTTTCAGCGTGCTGCTCATCCTGTCAACCGAGGTTTCGCCAGGGGAACGGGCATACATGGAGATGGTATTGCTGATGTAGGTATAATTGCACTTTCCGTGGAGAACAGCGTCGTAGCAGCATTCTTCCAAGGCAAGCTTTCCGTACTTCTCCGCGTACCTCAGGATGCCAAAGCAGCTGCGGAAAGACTGCACCGGATACTCGAACTTTTCAATCACACGCTGAATGAGGATTTTCGTATTGGGGCCAACACTCTCGGCTTTGGTCAGGAAATACGGCTTATTCCAGTAGCCGTAGTCGCTGTACTCCCTGGGCATGTCAGATGGGATCACTACCCAGCTTTTTGGTGTGTAGCTCCTTTCGTGAGTGCGTATGAGATCGCCGTTCTCGTTGTATACATAGATTTTATTTGCGCCAGCACGGATTTCAAGAGTCTGTTTGAGATACTTGCGTGGCATTGAATAATGAACCGTGTCAAAAGTAAAGGAGAAATCCTGGCTCACCTTAACGCTCTTTCGTTCCAGATACTCATACGGGGTGTCTGGCAGTGGCAGCAGCGCGCCCTTTTCCTCGGACTCAAACAGATCTCTTCTTGAATAACTGAGGCCTTGGAAGTTTTCGCGGTTCTCCTGCTCCATCTTCTGCCAAAGGACGGCGTTCAGCTCATCCAGAGAGTAAAAGGGCATTTCCTCCATCTCAACCAGGATGTGCATGGTAACGATCTTTACGTGCCCTTCAGCGTTGGGCTTCCAGCGGGGCTTACGGACTTTGGCAGGCATAATGACAGTGCCGTTATGTTCCGCCCAAGCCTGAAAATCCCTGTTCACTGTGGGATTGATCCAGTCCTTATTTTCGGTGACCGCCACTTTACAGTTGTCGGGCGTGACGGTCTGTGTGACACCGCCGAAATAGGATAAGGCATTATTGTTGACACGGATCCAGTTGCTTATGTCACAGCAGGTCATTCCTTCGATGTAGAAATAATCGCTGAACGACAGCGCGGCAACAAAGATCGTCACGGGTGTAGTCGACTCCGGATCGTGGCGGTTATGGAGTCTCAAGGTTTTCCCGGCAAAATCCAATTCTGTATTTACACCGGGAAACCGTTGAATGTGGAATGTGACCTTGGTGCTGCCCAGCCATATGGTGTAACGCCGGCAGAACTGCCTGTAACTCAGCGGCTTTCGCCCGTCTACCGTGCCAACAGCATTATATTTCTTCCACAGGTGTTTGAGCGTTTCGCCCTTCTTGGCAAGGGCACGATGGACGTCTTCCGGGTCAAAATCCCTGTAGAGGTCAGAATTGACCGGATTGCCTGCTTTCCTGTACAGGCAGCCTGCTATGAATTCGTTGGTGACCTCTTCCGACAGGGGATACGACAGTTCGTCGCATTCCCTGAAGCGTTTCAGAAAATCGTTGACTGTGGTTTTCCCGTAACCGGTAGTCTCTGCGATTTCCCTACTGCTCATTCCATTGGTAAAACGCAGAATGAGCACTCTCTTGTAGTCCATGTGCGGACCTCCTCATAATGGATTCCTCTTCCGGAGAAAAGGTATTTCCATTATAGTGGTCTGACTTGCTTTCTGGCCGGATATTATGACTTTTTCTGGCCGGGATTTATGTCTCTGTCTGGCCGGCAATTATGGCCCTGCTGGCCCGTTACGATGACATTCTGCAA
>JAFTDJ010000046.1 GCA_017454265.1 Bacteroidales bacterium
CTCACCTTCATACCGTTGTACTCGGGCGGGTTATGGCTGGCGGTAATCTGCACGGAAGCCTTGTAACCGTAGTTTGCCGTGCCGAAGTACACCAGCGGCGTGCTGCTGTAGCCGATATCGTCCACATCGGCGCCTGCATCAGTGATACCGGCAATGAGATAATCGTGAATTTCCTGGCCGGAAAGGCGGCAGTCGCGTCCAACCAGGACTTTGTTTGCATTGAGCAGCTGAGGAAGGAAATAACCTACTTTGTAGGCAGTTTCCTTGTCGAAATCCACGTTGTAGATTCCGCGTATGTCATAAGCGTGAAATGCTCCCATAATATGTGGTTTTTTACAAATATAGTATTTTTACAAGTTTTTTGTCTTATCGATGAGCCACGAAGGATAGTTGGTCGTTATGCAACGCAAGTAGTCATACTCGTCCAGGAACAGCTTTACTTCCGCGTCAGAATAAACCGCGCTACTGTTTCCTGACTTCTTGTCTATATGGAAAACGCTCAGTTTCAGCCCCGCATTTTTGAACTCGGCTATCGTACGATTGTAAGAAGATCCTTCAACTCCTTTAAAATAATCACGGGCGTTCAAGTTCGCCCAATCGGTGTATCCTTTATTCTTGAAAGAGCTTGCCGAGATCCAGCCGCACATCCAGCCGCATGGCAGCCCTGCAGCTTTCATAGGCTCCGCTATCTGCTGCATTACCTGCTCGTTACCCGTACAAATGAACTCCACGAAGTTCTGGGCATTCTTCTGCTGAACTATTTCTATCGCACGCAGGGCAGCCTTGGCCGGATGCTCATAATCGTTGGAGGGTGTGTCAATCATTTTAACGTCGAGCAGCAGCTTGGTCTTGCTCCCGGGCTCCATTACTATGTCGAGATATTCCTCAAGCGTGGGAATCGTTTCGCCGTTGGAAAGCCGGGAAGCAGCTATTATCTCATCCGCCGCAGCCTCCCATGGATGCAGGCCGTTCACCTTGTCTTCCGAGTTGGCATGAGCCACTATCACCTTGTTGTCCTTGGTCCAATATATGTCGCATTCCGAGGCATAACATCCAAGGCCCATGGCATAGCGAAGGGCCGCACGGGAATTGTCGGGATAACCGCTCTCGGTCGCGCCGCCGCGGTGCGCCACCACCTTGTTCCCGGGATCCAGAGGCTTACGAAGGTCATCGTTGCCACCCGTCTCGGCATCGGAATGTTCGTGCACCAACAGAGTTATGGTTCCTGAAGACTTGGGACAGGCCCAAGTATCTTTGTCGCCGGCATTATTGTAAGCCGTTCCGTTCACTGTAAGCGCATCGCAGACTACCGCGCTGAAAGACAGTCCGTTGACTCCCGCAACAGCCCCGGCTTCGGGCCCTTCCACAGAACCGAAATTGCAGTTCCCGCTTATGTTCGAAGCGCTTGCCAGATTGCCGAACAAGCCTCCTGCACCACAAAAGCCGCTCTTGCCCGACACCAGCTGCACTGAGCCGTAGTTGACATTTTCAGTAATGAACGACGCCGACTTGGCGCCGCTGTCCTGGCCGACTATTCCCCCGACATAAGCACAGGGCGCGCTTGAATGCATATTATCCAGGGAGACCGCAGCCCTGTTTATATTACGCGACACGGTCATTGAAGAATATGGCATGCCTATTATACCGCCTGCAGCGCAGCGCTGATAATCGCTTCTGCCATTCGTATTCACCCTTGCCGAGACAACACCTCCGGGCTCGTTGGTACAACCTGACACTTCGCGGTTTCCGGTGTCTCCTTCGGAAAACCCTACTATTCCTCCTATCCCCTCCCAGTTATCAATGACCCGGGCGGTAAGGTCCAGCGTCACAGGGCCCGAATTGGTGCATCCGGTCAGAGAACTGGAGTTCAGGTTTCCCACTACGCCGCCTATGCGGTTCACCTGCGGCTTGTCGGAACTGATCGCTCCCTCGTTACTGCAGTACCGTACCACGCAGCCGTGATAAGTATGGGAGGTAACGCCCCCTATCGCAATATATCCGGATGTAGCGGAAGGATTGGAGAAGCGCACTTCACCTCGGTTGATGCAGGATTCAACGGTATAGTAGTCGGTATATCCGGTAACCCCTGCAATGCGCATTATCTTACCGTTACCTTTGGCCGAAATGTCAGCCTCGTTGGTACAACCGGAAATGACGCCGTACGTTCCGGAAGCACCTTTCGCGAATCCCAGGACTCCGGCAACCGAGCAGTCGGAAACAATAGAAGCGGCTTCCTGGCTGACACTTCCACCGTTGTAGCAGGAACTCACGCCAGACCCCCTGCCGTCGTAACCTATCACGCCTCCTATTGCAGAGACGGCCGGATTGGAAGTGCTTACGCGGCCGTAATTGGAACAGTCGGCAACAGTTGTACGCAAGTCCAGGAAGCCAACCACACCGCCAATTATGCTGGGCTCCGTTGTTGCATCGGACTCAGACTTCTGCCCGGTGCCGGAGGCAAGATTCCTTATGGTTCCGTAATTGGTGCAGTTGCGAATATTCCCGGTGCTGTTCCAGTTGCCCACGACGCCCCCGATACGGGTCTTGGATACTGCTCCAGCAGCAACCTCCACGCTTGCGAAATTGGTAACTCCCGTCACGGAACTGTTGCCGGACGCCTTGGCGACCAGGCCGGCATAATACCAGGTGTAATTATCCCCGGGAGAACTGTGGCGAATGACGCTGGTGTTGTCATACTCCACTCCGTCGGCAGAACCGAGCACGAAATCTTTAAGCACGGCATCGCCCTTCAGTTCCCTGAAAAGCCCGGAATAAGCGGGAGAGTCAGTAGTAAAATTATATATCCTATGCCCCTGGCCGTCGAAAACTCCGGCGAAGTTACGCGAAGTCCAGGGGTCTCCCCCCATATCTATGTCTGCCCCAAGGCGTACCTGGTCGGAAGCGTCCTCGGCCTCGCGGGCATCGTTCCAGGCAAACAGCTGTTCCTTGGTAAAGAAGACCTTCTCCCACAGAGGAGACTCGTCTATCACACCGGCATTCAACGCCGTGCTGCGCTTGAACGTGTTTGAGGAATGCGACGTGCGTGTGTACGAAAGGCCATCGGAACGTATCAGGGTAACGGAGAAACTGCCGGCGCCGGCGCTTCCCGGCAGCACGGCAGCAAAATAGGCTCCCGGTGCGAAACAGTCCCCGGAAGGAAGCAGCCGCACTTCCCCGCAAAGAGCGGAGCCGGAGGCCACAATGCCGTCCGCGTTCACTTGAACCGTGCCTGACAGGTCCGCGCCCCTAAGCAGCACGCAGTTGACATCGGAAGAACTGATAACTACCCGAAGCAGTGCCGGTACATTACGGAACGACAGCTCGCCGGACACGTCACGGGCAACTGCCACCAGCGCATCCGAGTCGACCGTCTTGTCGCCCTCCAGCTTTTGAACACGCGGCACGGTCACAGTCAGCAGGCCGCCCGCACATGACTCGGCTCCAGAAGCAGGATAAGCGGCATAAAGCTGCCCGGAACCTGCGTCCACCTCACCGGTAAAGCTGGCGGAGCGGCCGTGGTTCCCTCCATCAGCTATGGTAAATATACGTCTGGCAACGCCGTCGAAGACTGCGATTTCATCCGAATCCTCCCATAATACAGAGGGGAAGTCGAGCTGAGCCTTAGAAACGTGCGACTCCATCGAGGCATCCAGGGACACTGTTACAAGGTCCTGATGCACAAGCAATTTACCTATATCATCTTCCGGTCCGGACGCAGAGCAGGACGCGGCAAGCAAAAGCGTCGCCGCAAACCGGAACATCGGGGAATGGAAGTTACTTGACCTTGGCATTATATCTGGTGGCGACCTTGCCGTGGGCGATATTGACAAGTTTTTTGGCAATCATCTTTCGGCGTATGGGAGCTACGAGGTCTGTAAACAGGACTCCGTCCAGATGAGAAAGCTCGTGTTGTATCATTCGGGCGCCGAATTTGTCGAATTCTTCTGTCTGTTCCTTCAGGTCTTCATCAAAATAGCGCAGCTTGATGCTCTTTGGGCGACGCACGTTGCAATACACTCCCGGTACGCTCAGGCATCCTTCTTCGTACTCGCACTGCTCCTCGCTTTCCTCCAAAACAATGGGGTTGATAAGGGTACGCTTGAACCCCTTCAAATACGGATAGACTTCCGCCATCTCATCTCCGTCAACTATCACTACACGCAGGCTCACTCCTATCTGGGGAGCGGCCAGACCGCAGCCCTCGGAGCGTTTGAGGGTATCTTTGAGGTCCGCCACAAGTTGCAGGAGTTCTTCCTTTTTTCCAAGATCCGCTTCAGCAGCCTTCTGCCTCAGGACATCGGAGCCGTACAAATAAATTGGCTGTATCATTTCTTTTTGTCCAAATATGCCTGCAATATCAGTGCAGCGCTGATTTTATCTACCGACGCCTTGTCGCGCCTGTCTTTTTTCTTCATACCTCCGTCTATCATGGCACGGTGGGCAAGTACGGAAGTAAACCGCTCGTCTTCCAGCGCTACAGGAGTGTCCGGAAATGCTTTCTGCAATTTCTTCAGGAAAGCGTCCACATCCGTGGCTGCCTCCGCGTGGCGACCGTCAAGGTTGAGCGGATAGCCCACAACGAACTTGAGAATAGTCTGTCCGAGAGCGTATTTTTGAAGATATTCTATTATCTTTGTAGCAGGGACAGTTTCCAGCGGGGACGCAAAAATACCTAGCGGGTCGCTTTGAGCCACTCCGACACGCGCCCTGCCGTAGTCTATCCCGACAATTCTGTCCATATTGCAAAAATAGCAATTATTATGTGGAAAAAAAATTGGGACAAAGTATATCGGCTGAACGTCTCCGAGGAGCAGACGGAAAAAGACATCCGCTCGTTCCGCATTACCAGGCTTGGCATCGTTGTCTGGCTGATTACTGCCTTTATGGTCGTGCTCGGCAGTTTATACTGCCTCATAGCCTTTACCCCGCTCCGCACCACCATACCGGGATACCCGGACGCACACTTCCGCAAGGAAGCGGTAAAGAATGCAATTAAAATCGACTCCCTGGAGAGTGCCATTACCCGTTGGAAACTGTATTCCGAAAACCTGTCCAGGGTACTGTCCGGAGAGTCCACCCTCAATTTGGACAGCCTGCTTCAGGCCAAGGAGGCTGCAGATTCGCTTGACAGATGAAAAGAAAGATCGCTATTCTGGGATCTACCGGATCCATAGGCACGCAAACCCTCGACGTAGTACGCCAGCACCGGGACCTTTTCGAGGTGGATATGATATCTGCCGGAAGCAACGCCGGCCTGCTTGCCGAGCAGGCGCGGGAATTCGACGTAAACAACGTGGTGATCTGCAACGAGTCCAGATATGACGCCCTGGCCGAGTCTCTGAAAGATACCGATTCCAAGGTTTGGGCCGGAGTAGACAGCCTGTGCTCGCTGGTGCGATCCGCCGGAGTGGACATCGTCGTAGGAGCCATGGTCGGGTTCAGCGGTCTGCGGCCTACGCTTGCCGCGCTCGAAGCCGGCAAAATCGTCGCACTGGCGAACAAAGAGACCCTTGTGGCCGCAGGAGGCCTCGTAACCTCCGTAATGCGGGAACACGGGGCCGTCATCCTCCCCGTGGATTCAGAGCATTCAGCAATTTTCCAGTGCCTGCTGGGAGCAAACGGCAATGCAGTGGAAAAAGTGCACCTTACCGCATCCGGAGGCCCATTCCGTACTTGGAGCAGGCAGCAGATTTCCGGAGCCACGGCAGCTGACGCGCTCAAGCATCCCAACTGGAACATGGGGTCCAAAGTGACTATAGATTCAGCGACGATGATGAACAAGGGGTTTGAGGTAATCGAGGCACGCTGGCTCTTCAACATAGCTCCTTCGCGAATCAACGTAGTGGTACATCCCGAGTCCGTCATTCACTCCATGGTGGAGTTCGAGGACGGAGCTGTGATAGCACAGCTGGGCTGTCCGGATATGCGGGAGCCTATAGGCTTCGCACTCTCCTTCCCGGGCCGCATTACCGTGGGGAACAAGAAACTGGACTTTGCGACACTCGGGGCCCTGCATTTCGAAGCTCCTGATACCGGGCGTTTCCCCAACCTCAGGCTTGCGTATGAGGCCATAGAGAGGGGTGGTAACGCCCCTTGCGCACTCAACGCAGCCAACGAAGTGGCCGTTGCTTCCTACCTGAAGGGGCAAATTGGCTTCTACGACATCTCCCGCATCAATGAAAAGTGCCTTTCAGGCCTGAATTTTGTAGCGGAACCAACGCTCGAAGACATTTTCGAGACCAACGCAGAAGTTGTAGAGATTGCCAATGGTTGCATTAATTAAGACTCTTCAGGTCATACTCGCCCTTTCGCTGCTGATTATCGTGCACGAGTTCGGGCATTTCATGTGGGCGCGCATCTTCGGAATACGCGTAGAGAGATTCTATCTCTTTTTCGGCAAAGCCATCGTAAAGTGGCATTGGGGAGAGACCGAATTCGGCATCGGCTGGATTCCTTTCGGCGGCTACTGCAAGATATCCGGGATGATAGACGAGTCCATGGACCTGGAGCAGATGAAGAAGGAGCCCCAGAGCTGGGAGTTCCGCACCAAACCGGCCTGGCAGAGGCTTCTGGTAATGGCCGGAGGAGTGCTCAACAACTTCATCTTCGCCATTTTGGTTTACTGTCTCATCGCCGGGATATGGGGAGAAGCATACATCAGCAACCGCGATGCGCAGATTGCTCCCAATGAGCTTGCCCGCGAAATGGGTTTCCAACTGGGAGACCATATCATAGACTTCGACGGATACGAGCCGGAGAACTTCGGCATGCTGCAGGCCGACCTGGCACGTCGCGGGGTTCGCAATGCACGTATACTCCGCGATTCGGACACCCTGGACCTTTATATAGACCACGCATACATAGGAGACGTGCTCAACAGCCCCAATATGTTCGATTTGGCCGTGCCCTTCGTAGTCGATTCCATGAGCGCAGCAGGGCCAAACGGAGCGGGGGGATTGCTCCGGGGGGACCGTGTGCTCAGCTTCGACGGGCAGGCCGTTTCGTTCATCCAGGACGCCAGGCCCGTCCTTGCAGGCTGCAAGGGCCGTACCGTGGACGCCGTCGTGCTGAGGGGGGCGGATACGCTCGCCGTACCCGTAAAGGTGGATACGCTCGGGCAAATAGGCGTTTTCCTGAAGATGCCGGATATAGAACGCATGCAGTATTCCGCACTCGGGGCCATCCCCGCAGGGCTCAGGCTCACCTGGGATACTATTACCGGCTACGTCAAGGACCTCGGGCTGCTGGTGCAGCCTTCTACCGGTGCGTACAAGTCGGTAGGCAGTTTCATCGCCATAGGGCAGGTATTCCCGGAAGTGTGGGACTGGTACCGCTTTCTCAGCATCATCGCCCTGCTGTCTGTGATGCTGGGTATTATGAACCTGCTGCCTATTCCTGCCCTGGACGGCGGTCACATACTTTTTACCTTGTACGAAATGATTACCGGGCGCAAACCCAGCGACCGTTTCCTCACCGTGATGCAGATGATAGGAATGGTGCTGCTGCTGGCACTCATGGTACTCGCTTTCGGAAATGATATTGGCAGATTAATACGTTGATTATGAAAAAGATATTTCTAGTCCTGGTTGCCTTTGCGGCACTGGCATCCTGCAAGAACACCAAGGCGCTGCTGCCTAATGTCAGCGGCAAGGCCGGGGAAATCATCGTGGTTATAGAAAAGGCCGATTGGGAAGGCGGCCTAGGGTCTCAGGTGCGTGACCTGCTGGCCTGCGACTGTCCCTACCTGGCACAGAAAGAGCCTCTGTACTCTCTTGTAAACGTGGCGCCAGGCGGTTTTGGAGACCTGTTCAAAGTACATCGCAACATAGTGTTCTTCACTATCAACCAACAGCTGGACAGCACGGGTATCACCTACCGGCACGACGTATGGGCGTCCCCCCAGTGCCTGGTACAGATAGGCGCCCGCAACGCCGAAGAAGCGGCGGAACTAGTGAAGGACAACGGCAAGACCATAGTCAGTTTCATTGAACAGGCAGAACGCGACCGCGTGATACGCAACTGCGTGCGCTACGAAGAGAGGGATATAGCCCCCAATGTTTCGGCCGTATTCTGGGGCTCGCCGCACTTCCCCATGGGTTACAAGCTCAAGAAAATCACCGATGACTTTGCCTGGGTGGCGGACGAAAAGCAATATACGATCCAGGGTATTTTCGTTTACAAGTATCCGGCCACCCGCGACGCCGATGAATTGAGCATGGACCGTATAATCGCCAAACGCAATGAGATACTTAAGGAAAACGTACCCGGAATGTTCGAAAACACCTGGATGACTACAGGCGAGTATATGCCTCCCCAGATTGAGTTCTTCCGCTATCGCGGTCGTGACTTTGCGCAGGTGCGCGGACTCTGGGAGGTAGAAAACGATTATATGGGAGGACCCTTCGTTTCCCATTCTTTCTACTCCCCCGACGGCAGCAGCGTGATAGTTGCAGAAGCCTTTGTGTATGCGCCCAAATACGACAAGCGCCAGTATTTGCGCCAGGTGGAATCCATCCTGTTTTCCTGGGAGTGGGCTGACTAGAAATTGCAGCCTACAGTGATGAGGGCTACGTTCCGGCTGCGGCCTGAAAGATACTGGGGGGTTCTGGTCAAAAAGGTAAATCCGTCGGTCAGTTTGACGAAAGCTGCAAGCTTTTCCGTGAAACGATACGTATATGCAAGCTCAAGCTCCGCAGACAGACGGGGGGCGGTGTCATATTCAAACTGCCGGTTCAGGTAGTTGTCGAAACTCTGCAGACTTGTTTCAGACGTTGGTGTATAACTGCCGTCTGTTTTCGGTTCGCCGAAACCTGCGGTGAATTCCCCCTCGATTCCGGCAGAGAATATGGACTTTCCCTTTATGCAGTTCTTGCGCGCAAAGGCTCCGGCAGAGAAGCTTATACAGGAGGAATTACGGTAATACGGATACAGCTCGGTTTTGCGCAGCAATCCTTTAGCGTCGGCAGCGGCACCTGCAACGAAAGACGGAAGGTAGCCGCCGGCGTCTTTGTACCACATATATCCCAAGCTCGCGTCAAAACCGTGGGAATCCATAATGTGATTGCGCCCTTGGTACTCCACACGGGTATTTTGGCCTGTTGGAGTCACATATTTGAACTGGTTTTCGTTGTTCCCGAGAAGCTCATAACCGAGACTGAGCGTAGCACGGTGCAGATTCGCCCCGGAGCGGGAAAGCAACTGGCCCCTGTATCCGGCCTTGAGCCCCGAGAATTCGAAGAAAGTGGCGGTCGATGACGACTTCTTGCCATAATAGCCGTTGCGGTACAGCACTTCCAGTTCGTTGCTGAATCCGCCGCTTACCGCTTGAACGGACAGGCCGTAATAGTCGTTCTTCATAGGCCGCTGTGCAGAAACGGAAATGTAGTTATAGTCTCCTGCCAGTTCGGCCATAGTACCAAGAAAACCTCCCTTGTCTGTAAGCACGAAATATTGCCTGTCCGTAGTACCGTAGATTCCGCCGCGCAGCTGTTCGAGGGTACTGCGGTACACCAGTGCCAAACCTAACAGAGACTTGCCTGAAGGCCTGAGGCTCACCCCGGCCTTGACCTGCATATCCATCCATATACTGGAAAAACGCGGATCTTTGACCTTGGTCTGGTCTGCGGATGTATAATCCACACCGGCGCCCAGCGCCCAGCGATTATCCAGACGATACGACATTGCGCCGGACAAGTTATAATTCTCCCGCCGCCTGGAGCCCGTCGTAGTCTCACTGCTCTCAAGGAAATTGACAGGGTTGAAGGCAGGGTCCAGAAGTATCGGGCCTCCCATATCCCGGCCGCTGAAGTAAAACCAGGAGAGTTTGCCGTAGAAACTGATGCGGTCAGAAATGCCAATGTAGGATTCGGTAAGCGCAGAAGCCTTAAAGCTGTCAGACGATTCAGACAGCGATATCAGCCCGCCATTGTCTTGGCGGAACGAGAGTTCCGCAATGGATATGTGCCCGCTGAACAAGGAAACCGCAGCCGGGTTGGTAAGAAACAGGTACGGATCTGTATCAACGCGGTAACGGTAATCGGAGAAAGACTCCGCCTCCTGGCCATAAGCGGCAAAGCAAATGGCCAGGAAGCACAAAGAAGTCATAAAACAGCGGAGTCTCATCTGCACAAAACTATTTCTTCAGGGACGCGGTCTTGCGCTGGTGGAAGTCCTTTCCGGAGTCGTTGGTCTGGGAGTATATGATATGGGCTCCGGCTGCGATTGAGGCCTCGGCGTCTATTCCGGAAGGATCGGTACTGCCGTTCACATCCTCCGTGCCGCCCGCATAGCCGTACACGAGTTTGCCTGTATTCTCGGCCAGGGCTTCGGTCGCCTCCTTATCCACGTTACGATAAATGGAATAACCCATCTTGTTGGTCAGGGCCACGTAACCGGTATTGAGTTCGGGAGTAAAACGGGGCATGCTCTTTTCAATATTGGAGGCTGAGTAAACCTCAAGAGCTCCGATTACGCTCGACTTGGGGAATTTGACGGACCAGCCGACATTGGTGTTGCCGTTGGTAAGGTCGAAGTTGGCCGTGTCGTTGGAGATGCGTTCGTTCTCCGACTTGCTCATATTGGCGATGAAGAATGCCGGAGCACTGTTGGAAAGGGTCCAGGCATTACCCATATTGAAAGGATAGCAAGTGAGATAATTACCTGTGGGAATCACGTCGGAAGCAGCGTACTTCTTGTTGGAATACTGTGCCACCCCGCTGTTTGACATCCAGTAGTAAGAAGCATTGGCAAGGTTCACGGAAGCATCTACCGTAGCAGTATGGTCTACTGCGCCGAAAATAGCTACGACCACCTGGGAATACGCCGGAATCTTAACGGAAGAGGTAAAACTCCAAATTGCGCCGGCGGCAGGAATCCAGCTTTCATCGGCATAGATAAGAGTATTGTCTGCACCGTAGAACTTATTGGCCGCGTGACCGTTGTACGGAGGCATAAAGGCAAAGACAAGGTCTGTGGCATCGGCCTCGAACTCGGAGTTGTTGTACACTATCACATAAGCGTCGTTGCTGAAACTGCCGGCCCCGCCGTTCTGGGGGCATCCTCCGTTATAAAGTTCCTTGATTACAAGTTGTTGCGACTCAACTTTCTGCAGCTCGAGACGGAAAGCGTCCTCTCCGGAGGGGTACAGCATGACGTTGGAGACCACGATTCCGGGATTGGAGCCGTTGTAAGCCACACGCTTGCCACCCTCAACCGTCTTGAAAGTAGCCGAGGCCGAATAGGTGCCGGGCAGAAGGGTGAATCTGGCACGGCCGGCGGCATCGGTGGCAACGGTATAGACGTTGGACGCATCTGAAATGGCAACATCTACGCCCGCAACCGCGAGAGGAGCATTGTCGGAAAACAACTGAATCTGTATGTCAAGTGGTACGACCTTTTCTTCGCACCCCGTAACGGCAGCCACAGCTGCAAAAACAAGAATTAAATAAACAAAACGCTTCATAAACATCATAAATTAAAACTTGAAACGAACGGTAAGTCCATAGTAAAAACTGGGGATATACTTGTACACAGACTCGTAAACCTTGGTTTTGGTGTTATAGACCTGCCCCATATTATTAAAGAAATTATTAGCATAGAAAGAAACCGACGCAAAATCACCTATTTCTTTTGTTACGCTCACGTTGGCGCTGAAGAAAGGAGAAAGGTATTCCTTGCCGAACT
Source organism: Bacteroidales bacterium (assembly GCA_017454265.1). Taxonomy (GTDB): domain Bacteria; phylum Bacteroidota; class Bacteroidia; order Bacteroidales; family UBA932; genus Cryptobacteroides. The sequence goes on from JAFTDJ010000046.1 coordinate 11,683, forward strand.
GGTACAGATAGTTGGACGTAACCACCAGTTTGGAGAGATCGGAATACAATTCCGGGTCGTTGTCCTTTGCCCATCTAAGCTTATCCAGAAACGGTTCGCGTACAGGATTGTCGAAAGACGCATAGTAATCCGGGAAAAGAACCGCATAGCTCTCGCCGTCGTAGACGGAGGCCGATGGGTCAAAGCCGAGCACATCTGCACGGTCCTGAACCACATAGGTACGTTTCCCGCCGGGCCGCTCACTCAGAGCGCGCGAGTAGTTAAGCAAAGATGCCTCCAGTTTCACGGACAGCACCATCCTTACCTTGGGAATATGTGTAGTTATGGTGATATTGTTGCTGAGCGAACGGCTCTCGCTTCCGTTTGCGACCTGATTGCTTCCGTAATAATACCCTATGTATTTGAAAGGCATTCCGTCGCGTCCGGTAGTAGTGTACGGAGAGTATTCAATCAGGTTGCACAGTGTCGAACGGTAGGAGTAAAACCGGCCGTCTACGCGTATGGCGGTATGTATCGGCTTGATTTCCTTGAACTCAAGCACCCACTCGAGGCCGTAACGGTCTACGGGGCCAGGTTCATTGTTTTCGAATGTCCTGGAAATCAATTGCTTAAGCTCAGTGTGCGGAGCCTGTACTGAAGTGTACCGTCCGGTCTTGTCCGCCACCGTGACGATTCCGGTAACGGGATCCAGGCTGTAAACCCTGTCTCCGGCGGGGATGGGAAGGCCCTGAACGTCGGCCGTACCTGTGTAGTTATACGTAAAACGGTCGTAGTCTGTGTTGAGCTGATAGGTATCCAGCGTCCTGTTCCAGAAAGCCACAAGCGACATCTTGTTGCCCGCCAGGTTGGCCTCAACTCCCAATTCCGACTGATGGTTTTTCTGCCAGCGCAGGGCGGAATTATACTCAATCGTGCTGGGATGCACATAGAAAGCACGGTACACCACGTTATCGGCGGAAGCCGTCGATGTAAAAGTATTTATGTCCAGGTACCCGGGAACGGGATACAATATGGAGAAAGAAGGCTGCTTTACGGCCACGCCCCAGCTGCCCCTGAATGCCAGGCTGCGGACAAAGCGGCCGCGCCTTCCCTTTTCTTCCAGCACGGTGTATTTTGCATTGAAACGTGGAGAAAGGCTGGAAGTCACGCCGTAGGCAGAGCCGCGTATGACGGTATTGTCGTTGCGCAGGCCGGCGATAATATTGATGCGACCGCTTCCGGCAGGTATCATAAGATTATCCTCGACGTAGGCTGCGATGTTGTGCATCCAGGGATTGTCGCAGTATCGGTACTCGCGGTAAGAAGGCGCCTGCGAGATGTCTTCTGAATACAAGCCGACGCCGAAGTTGGAGTCGGCACTCCAGTCCGCGCCTATCTTCAGCTTGCTGCTCACCGCCCCGAAATGTCTGGCCCAGTTGGCCTTGAGAGTAGCTTTTGCCGTAAACGGACGGTCATCTACCGACATCACGTTATACCAAGTGCCGGCAGGTATCATAACTACAGGGTTCTCTCCGCCGGGGACATAGGGCGCTGACATATAGTAACCCTGCCCGCGGGCGTGCAAGGCTATTTCCGTTACGCTTTGGTGATATTGCTTGTTTTCACTGGCAAGGCGGTCGCCGTAAACCGCAGAAGCCGAGAACTCCAGATTGGTAATCCAGTCCAGGCTGAGCAGCCAGTTTGCCGTAAAACTTCCGCGCAGGGCATTGTCCCGCTTACGGCTATAGGTACCCACCAGCAGGTCGGGATCCGCAGAATTGTCCAGCCCGCCGAGATTTCCCGTGAGAGCGGCAGAGATGCGAAGGGGTTTGGACTGAAACGCACCCGTATTAAAAAAATTACTGTAAACAAGCGACACCTGGCGCCGTACGTACGAAGTGTAGGGAGACATCTGCTCCGAGATGGAGCGCGTGTATTCCATGCTGGCGTTCAGCACGCCCGCAGCAGCTCCGGAACGGGAATAGCCAAGGGCGAATCCCTTGCTTACAGAGAGCTGCTTTGTCCTCGGGCTCGTAGATAACGTAAGCTGCCAGGGAGTTTTACCCTTCTTGGTGTTGACCTTCACTATACCGGAGCCTATGTCGCCATACTCAACGGAAGGAACTCCGCTTATCACTTCTACTGACTCTACGTTCGCAGATGCGATATTGTTGGTGGACACTCCTTTGATTCCGTAATTCCGTACATCCAGATAGCTGGCATTGTTGGACAGCCTGACTCCATCCACCTCCACCGCCGTCCCGAATGAAGAAAATCCGTTCTCTCCGGAGCCTGCGCGTATATTGAACTGCTGTTCCGCGGTAAGAGCCGAAGACCGCGTAGTCCCTCCGGGGAGCAGGCCGGAGATGTCCGACACGTTCATCATCTGTACGTGCTCAAGCGCAGTCTTGTCTATGGTACGGGCGGTAGTAGCCGAGTTTCCGTTTTCTTTTGCAGTCACGACAGCCTTTTCCAAAGTGAGATTGTCAACCGCCAGCTGGACCTTGAAGCTGGGGATATCCTTCGTTATGCTTATTTCTATGCTGTAGGTGACGTAACCCAGGCATGCAACGGTAATTACCGACTTTGGAACGCTGATATCCTTAATCGTAAAGCGGCCCTTGGCATCTGCAACTGCCCACTGCTCGCTTGCCTCTACAAGCACTGTGGCGAATTCCACCGGATTTCCCGTGTTCTTTTCGGTCACGACGCCGCTCAAACTGAAACCCTGGGCGCGAAGTCCCAAGCAGGACAACGCACACACGAACACCAACAGAATTCTTTTAACCGAGGACATATATTAAGAGCGAAGGTACGAAAAAACAAAAAAAGTACACTATCTTTACGGTTATGAAACGTACAATATCATCATTTATTATGATTCTTGCCTTCGCCTCGGGAGCTCTTGCCGACGAAGGTATGTGGATGGCGCCATCGGCGGGCAAAAAAACAGCCGGACTGCTGGAATGCGTGGTCTCCATAGACTTTATGGGTACCGGCAGCCTGGTTTCCGAACGTGGCCTGGTAATTACCAACCACCACGTTGCGTACGGAGACGTATTCGCCCTTGGCAGCAAGGAGAATAATTACCTGGAGAACGGCTTCTGGGCAAGCCGTCAGGAGGATGAAATCCCAATCCCCGGACGCAGCATCCAGATACTCAAGGGAACCGTGGACGTGACTGCCGAGGTGCAGGCCCTTATAAAGGATGGTACAGTAAAACCGGGAGTTATGATGATGAGACGGCTTTCCGGCCTGATAGAGAGCCGGTACAAGGAGAAAACAGGTTACGAAGCCTCGCTCAGCAGCGCCTGGCGGGGCGAAAAGTATTATGTTTCCTTGTACGAAGAATACAATGACATACGCCTCGTAGGAGCTCCGCCGTCCCGTGTGGGTGCATTCGGCGGCGACATCGACAACTGGGAGTGGCCCCAGCACAAAGGCGACTTCGCTCTGCTGAGGATATATACGGCTCCGGACGGGAGCCCGGCGAAATACGCCCCGGAGAATATACCGCTGAACTCTAAAAAGTACCTGAAAATATCCTTGAAAGGCTACCGGGAGGGCAGCAAGACCACCATTATCGGCTATCCGGGCAGCACAGACCGTTACGCCTCGTCGGCCAAGGTGGACTATATGACCGGCGTGCAGCTCCCTATCCAGACAAGTATACGCGGCACCCAGATGGAGATTATCAAGAAGTGGATGGACCGTGACCCTGAGGTGCGCCGCAAATATTCCAACCACTTCTTCGGGCTGTCCAACGCCCAGGAACTGTACCTGGGCGAGTTGCAGTGCTACAAGCGCTTCAAGGTTGCCGACGCCAAACGCGCCGTGGAAGCGCAGCTGGATGAATGGCTCGACGCAGACCCGGCCCGCCGCGGCAGGTGGGGCGACCCTGCAGGACTCCTGCAAGAGCGCTACAATGCCGTGGGCGCGCCCCAGAAAAACGCCCAGTATTTCCGTGAGTGCATTATCCGCGGCACCCGGCTCGAACCTGTGGCGTCCAGGACAATGATTCTGGCGAAACATTTCTCGGAAGACCGCGTGGACGGAGTACGTAACTCGTCGGCACGCAATTTTGCCCAGACAGACCTGCGCGTGGAGCGGGAACTGTTCCGCTACGGGCTGGAGACGTTCTACGAAAATGTGGACCCGCAGATGTTCGGCCCCTACCAGACTGAAATGAGGGAACGCTTCGGATCTGATTACGACGCCATGTGCGCCTTCCTCTGGGACGGCAGCTGGATAAGCAATCCCGCAAAGATACAGGAGTTCCTGGACAGGAGTACGGATATGAAGGCCTTTCTTGAGTCCAACATCAACGATCCGCTTATGCTCTTTTACGACGACGCCCGCATCCTCAAATATAATCAGGCGATAGGTGCCGCACAGAAAGACCCGGACATCGGGGTCCTCACACGAACCTACACACACGCGATGTACGCCATGCAGCTGGACAAGAAACTCAATCCTTACCCCGATGCCAACTCTACGCTCCGCATCAACTACGGAAAGGTCCGTAGCCTCCAGCCACGCGATGCGGTGTCCTGCAGTTACTTCAGCACAGTTGCGGGCCTGCTGGAGAAGCACGACCCGGACAGCTATGACTTCTGCCTGCCTGCCGATATGGAAGCTGCACTGCGAAAGGCGCCTCAAAGCATGCACGTGAACTTCATCACCGACAACGACAGCACCGGCGGCAACTCAGGCTCCCCCGTGCTCAACAGCCGCGGCGAACTCATAGGCCTGCTGTTCGACGGAAACAAGGAATCCCTGGCATCGGAGATGCTGTTCACGCCGGATTACAACCGGAGCGTGAACGTAGATATCCGTTTTGTCGTCTGGATACTGAAGGAAGTGGCACACTTCGACCGGATAACCGCCGAACTCGGGGTTTAGCCCAACAGTTTGAGAATCTGCTTCGGAGTCGCTTCCGGAGCAATTTCTTTTATGTGGTCTGCAAGTCGCTGAAAAGCTTCTTCCGGGGCGCAGTCCGGAATAAGCATTATGCCCTCGAAGAGGTCGTCGGGACTGCAGAAGGCAGAACGCTGCCAACCATTATAGTGGAGATCCTCTCCGCGATAAACTCTGGTTATATCTCCCGTAACCACCCGGCACTGCATCTGCAGGCGGGCCATTATGGCATCGGCCTCACCTTTCTTTACGCCCAGCAGGCCTCGAACCTCGCGTATGCCAATGCTGCCGTTCTCACTGATGAAGTCCAGGATCTTTTGCTGGCGGGCATCCGGCTGATACCTGGGCTGACTGCGGCGCCAGGCGGCAAGATCGGCGTACCAGCGAGGAGTTGCAAATGCCGCCTTCCCTCCGAGCAGGAACTTTCCGTATGCTATGTCTCCGCTTTGTACAGAGTAGATTTTCCAGTCCCAGGGGCCAAGTTCGTCGCCATCGCCGTCAAACCAGAACTCCGGAGGGGTAAGCTCCTCTATACTGTATCCCGGTATTATGTTCTCAAAGAACGGCACTATCCCCAAGTCCTTTATGGTCTCGTACATAGTTTCCGGACTCAGCACTCTCGGCTCACCGAGGTTTCCAGCATGTTTGATAATAGACATTTCAGGAGATAAATATACGTTTTTTCAACGTGTACTGCGAAAGCACGCCAATTGTCCAAGTGACCATGCTGTCGCTAAAAACACTTTAAGGTAACAATATGCTTATTTTGATAGAAATGGCTTTTTATCGGGCAGTTGCAACAACTTTCGTTGGTCACATATGAGAGATAGGCCTTCAAAGTTAGAATTGCTGTCATTAATTGATTCTGATTGCTCTCTGGCTTCCTGAAGCGTAAAATTATTGACTTGGCCATTTCGAAGAATCATTTGCGTTATATACCCTACACACGAGCATACAAGAAAACAATGCTCATTACTAACATTAAGTAAATAATTCCATCAATGTCAGTAATTGTAGAATTTAGCGGCACCCCATCTTCCTTGATTACAGCGCCTACAATTGGATTATTAGAGGCGTCTTTAACATTTCCAGTTGTTCGGTGGGAATAATAATGAGCTGAACTGGTAATACACAAAAACAATAGAATAAAAAAGCAAATTGGTTTTTTCATAATACTATAAATTAACTGGTTATTTCTTCTTTCTAAATTCATAGGAGACAGATAACAAGAAGTACCTGCCGTAGTTAGGCGTCCATTTTTCACGGAAATGGTGAACGTAATTCCGGGGGTGTCTGAGGGGATCGCCCCTCAGTGCCCCTGGGGGCAGCGCGCCAGCGCGGGGGTTGGAAGTGCAAAGCACCCCAAAATTTAAGCCTCCTGGCTAGGAGGCTTAAATTTTGGGGTGCGATGTGGGGCTCGAACCCACGACACCCAGAACCACAATCTGGTGCTCTACCAACTGAACTAATCGCACCGTGTTAGAGAATGCAAAGATACAAATAAAAATGATTATTCCAAATTCAATTTATCCGTGTACAGAATTCCGTCCAGATGATCGCACTCGTGCTGAAATATCACGGCGGTGAATCCCTGCACGGTTTCAATCGTATCCTGCAAAGTTTCCAAAGAGGTGTAACTAATGTCTATATCCCGCCAGCGAAGCACTTCGCCACGCTTGCCGGGAACACTCAGGCAGCCCTCCGGTCCGGGTTCACGCTCTCCGCGAAAGGCCACGATCCGGATATTGGGATACACCTCGAAGGGTTCCCCTTCCTTATCGAAACGCTGCACCGCCACCACCCTGCGAAGCACCCCCACCTGCGGGCCGGCTATGCCGACTCCGTCCTGTGAGGGGTCCGTTACAGTAGAGATCATTCGCCTGCACAGCGCAGTATATTCATTCGCCTGCAAGGCCTCGGCAGACAAGTCCGCACACGCTGCCCGCAGCACAAGCGAATCTGCAGGTTCATCTACAGTGAGCACCCGCATAAGACCTTCCCCGCCAAGAATAAGACGGCTTTCTTCTGAAGTCCAGACAGCTTTTTCCGTACATGAAGCCATAATCAGCAAGCCGATAACAATACAAGCAAACCTTTTCATTTCATTAACCTTTCAAGACCGCGGGCAATACGCCCAAGGCCATCTTCCAGCAACGCCGGAGGACAGGCCATATTGATTCGCAGGAACCCTTCCTGGCCATACATGACTCCGTTGCTCACCTTCACCTTCTCCACTTCTATTAGACTTTTCTCAACTTCCGGGGCAGGAATGTTCAGCGCTTTGATATTCACCCACGCCAGGTATGTACCCTCCAGCCTGTACACGGGGAATTGAGGCAGACGGGAATGGAAAAAATCTGTCAGGTATGCATAGTTGGCCGCTATCTGCACGTTCAGTTCCGTCAGCCATTCCAGGCCTTCAAGGGTATAGGCTGCCTGAAGGGCAACCACACCGAACGGGCCAACATCACATATCTCGTTTACATTCACCGCTTTGTCCACACGCGCACGGATTTCGGGATCCGCACATATAATGTTGGAAATCTGCAGGCCTGCAATATTGAAAGCCTTGCTGGGGGAGTTAAGGGTAACACAAGCTTTCTCAAACTCAGGGGAAACTGAAGCAAACGGGACAAACTTCACTCCGGGCATGGTAAATTCGCAGTGAATTTCGTCCGATACGGGTACGACGCCGTTGTCTATACAGATCCGGCCCACACGCTCCAGTTCTTCCCTGCTCCAGACCCGTCCGGCAGGATTGTGAGGAGAACAGATAAGCATAAGTTTGGCGGCAGGGTCCCCGGCAGCACGCTCCAGAGCATCAAAATCTATCTCATAACGCGGCATTCCGCCTTCGTCGACTGTTATCAAAGGTACGTCCAGAGCAGTACAACCGTAGTTCCTTATAGAAGAGAAAAAGCAATTGTAAACCGGACTCATAATGATAACCTTGTCGCCCGGCATTGTAAAAGCGCTCACGCATGCAGACAAGGCGGGCACGATACCCGGGCAATAAATAATCCAGGACGGATCCGGTCTCCATCCGTGACGGGAAGCGAACCAGTTGCAGACAGACTCATAATAGCTGGCAGGCACGGACGTATATCCGAACACTCCGTGCCCGGCACGCTTGCGCACGGCTTCCTGCACGCAGGGAGCGGTTTCAAAATCCATGTCTGCCACCCACATCGGCAAAACGCCTTCCGGCACCGCATCCCATTTGACGCAGTTGGTACCGCGCCTTTCTACAATCTTGTCGAAATTCATTATCTTACTTCAATTATGCAGTCGCCCGGAGCCTTTATATTGCCGTCCAGGATGATTTCGCCGTATGAGCCGGCCACGATGCGGCCGCTCCTGGGATTCTTGACGGAAGTAACGGAGCCGCGTATGTCCGCATTCACGGCAGAATACTCGAAAGCCAGATCGGCATCGGGAGCAAAGGTACAGTTCTCGAGCACCAGACCATCGGCATAGCAGAGCGGCTGGGTACCTCCTATACGGCAGTTTACCAAACGGAGGTTTTTGGAATACCAGCCCAGATACTCGCCGTCTATCTCGGAATCATACACCGTCACGTTCTCGGTTTCCCAGAATGCGTCTTTGGTGTGCAGCACGGAATTCCGGATTTCAACGTTCCTGCAATACTGGAAGGAATAATTCCCCTGCAACTCAAGGCCTTTTACCCGGATATCGGAAGAGTGCATGAAAAGGTAGTCCCCCTTCTGTATCTCCACATCTTCCAATTCCACATTGCGGCATCCCCACAACGTTTCAGCGGCATTGGGAATGCGCACGCGGCGCAGCTTGAGGTCCTGCATTTCGCGGAACATTTTAGGAGCTTCCACCAGAGTGTCTTCCATAAGCAGATTCCTGCTGTACCAAAGCGCCGCCCTGGCCCCCTCGGTAAAGAGGCAGTCGCGCATCGTAAAGCCGTCGCAGCACCAGAAAGGATACTTACCCTCAAAACGGCAGCCGACCGCCTCTATGGCAGCCGTCTCCTTGAGCGCTGATTCGCCCGCATGTATCGTTACGTTCTCAAGGCGCAGGTTTCTCTCACAATATAAGGGACGCTCTCCTCCGAATTCTTTATTGCTTATCAGTTTCATGCGGTTTCTGCTTGTATAGGAATCGTTTGATCTTCATCGTCGCCGTCTTTGCGAAAGGTTGTTTCTCAACCTGGACCTCCTTGATGTGGCTGCTGCGGTTTACGTGAGAATTCACAAAATTAAGAATCTCCTGCTTTCGCCTGTCGAGTTCCTCTACAAAGCGATCCTGATTCTCGTAATTCCAGTCCAGCACATTGTCTTCAAAATGGACCAGGGCAATCAAGTGTCCGCCCCTTTCTACGACGAGAGACTCATTGATGCCGTTGATATTGTTGATTACGTTCTCGATTTCTTCAGGATAAATATTCTCTCCGGAAGGACCAAGAATAACGGTTCCCATCCGTCCTTTGATGTAGTAACGCCGTTTCTTGTCCACGCTGGCAAGGTCGCCGGTCCGGAACCAGCCGTCTGCAGACAGCACCTGCTGGGTACGGTCGAAATCCTTGTAATATCCCATCATCACATTATCTCCTTTCACTACAAGTTCGCCTTCCCCTTCGGAGTTGGGATTGTCTATGCGTATCTCCACCCCTGCAGCAGCGATACCGGTGCCGCCGAGGTGCGTCTGGCGAGGATTTGCGTTACAGATCAGAGGCGCCGTTTCCGTGAGCCCGTAACCTACTGCGTACGGGAACTTTGCCTTGCGCAGGAACAGTTCCACCTCCGGATCGAGTTTAGCGCCTCCGATTCCGAAGAACTGGACGCGTCCGCCGAAGGTCTTCTTGAGTTTCATTCCAACCAGCCAGTACAGCAGTGACGGGCTGAACTTCTTGAGGCGGCTCAGGAATTTACTCTTCTGTATGGTCGGCACCACGCTGGTCTTGTACACCTTCTCTATCACCAGAGGGACGGAGAGCATAAACGACGGGCGTATGCTCTTGAGGGCGGGCATCAAGGCAGATGCGGTTGGCGGACGGTTGAGATAGTGGATCTGCGCGCCCACCGAGAACGGATAAAGCATGCCGACGCTCATCTCGTAGGTGTGGGCCAAAGGCAAAATAGACAGAAAAACGTCCCTGCGGTTTGCGGGAGCAGCAATCCAGGATGCATAGATATTGGCACAGAAGTTCTTGTGCGAAAGCATCACGCCTTTGGCGGCTCCTGTGGTACCTGAAGTATATATGATGCAGGCAAGGTCGTCCGAAAGGGGCGCAGACGGCCGTCCGTCGCAGGTGTAGGCGCTGTCTTCGGCGCTGATGATGCTGAGGTCGTCGGTGGAGATGACTACATGCATACGGTCCAGCAGCTCCTTGGGAACTTTGGGATACAGCCGACGCGATACATACAGCGCCTTGGTATCCGAATGCGTGAGAATATTCCTGATTTCGTTCTCGGAGAGCTCCGTGAGCATAGGAACTGCCACACGGCCGAACGCCGTAATGGCGAAGAAAGCCACTGGCCAGTTCGGCATATTCTGGGAAAGGATTGCAACCTTGTCGCCGGTGCTGATTCCGAAATTGGAGAGCAGGCGGGCCTGACGGCGGCAAATTTCGCTGAAAGAAGCGAAGGTATAGGACTGATCCTCCCCTATATAATTGAATGCAGGGCGTTTGGCATATTTTCTCGTGGAATATGTAAAAACGTCTGCAAGTGATTCGAAAGAGTGTCTCATCAGTGTGTTATGTACTTTTCTGGATGTTTACCGGTAAGATGCATTTCTTCGTACAGAGCCTGGATGCGCTTCATGTCTGCGCGGGCATCATCGGTCAGTTCGACTTTCTCGCCCCGTCCTATGTGCTTGGTCTTCCAGTCAAAATAGCCTAGATACACGGGAATGTTCGCCTTGCGTGCAATCAGATGGAAACCTGTTTTCCAGTTTTTTACGGGTTTTCGGGTGCCTTCGGGGGCAATCGCAAGCTGGAAACGACCGGGACGCTCCATCTCGGCAATTACGCTGCGGAGCATATTGGTAGGGTTGCTCCTGTCTACAGGAATACCCCCCATAGCACGGACTATCCAACTGACCGGCGGGAAGAAAAACTCCTTTTTGACCATGCATTTTGCCTTCTCGCCCATGGAACGGTAATACAGGTAAGAGACAACGAAATCCCATACACTTGTATGCGGAGCGCCCAGAAGGATGCATTTGTCTTCGGGGACTGCAGGATAATCAACAGTCCAGCCCAATGATTTAAGCGCCTTTGCGCAACATTTTTCCCAAAAACCCATACAAATAATTTATTATTGCGAAAAACAGAGCGCAAAGATAATCAAAAAAGTTCAACTTAAAAAGTCAGCAGGAACTTGGGAATAAGGGACCCTCCGCGATATACCGGACGCATGCGCTTGTCATAGCCCCGTGCCGGGGTAAGGGGAACGGAAGGGACCAGTACAGTAGCCCAAATCCCCAACGAGCGGAGATTGCGCACGAATATTCTTTCAAAATCATCCTCGGCTATTTTGCGGGAGAAGTCCAGGTTAAGCTTTCCGCCATAGCTCACGCAGGCGCACGACCCTGAACGCTTGCGTGTGCGGCCGAGGATGAAGTGAATATCTTTAACGTGCTCCCGAACACCCTCCGGAAGTTCAATGTTCCCGAGATTGGAGAATGTGTATGTAGCATACTTGTCGCCCTTCATATGGTTGATGATGTTTATTACGGGCCTTTTGATAAATAGGGGGATGCAGCGTATTGCAAGGTTGTCCTCCAGGGATACGTTGGCCGCTATCCTGCGTGTAAGACGCGCAGGCTGCATAAAAAGCCGCTTCTGGTACTTCACCTCCGACAGCACGTCTTCGAGGCTGTAATCGCCGTTGCTCAAATCGAGTCCCAGATACACGTATGAAGAGAAGTTCCGCAAAGTCGAACTTCCGAAAATAGGTCGCAGGTTCACCGGAAGTTCCATACGTATGCTGGATTTCTTCCGTCTGGAGGCATCTTTGGAACGGAGTTCCTGCATCGAATATAGCATTACGGCGCTCATCAACTCGGTGAGAGTGCAGTCAAGTTCCCTGGCCTTGGCTCTTACCTGATCCAGCTCTATGCTGACGCCCATAGAGTTAAGGACGCCGGCCTTCTCGTCACGGCCTTTGATGTGCCAGGCGGGGGTTTCCTGGTCGAGTGAGCCCTTGGTACCGGAGAAACTGTCGAAACCGTCTTCCATTTCCTGCTCCACCGGCTCCTCCTCTGGGTTGAACAGCCACTTTCCATACTGCACCTTGGCACCTGCGGACAATTTCAGGTACTCGGCCACTACACTCAGAAGGAAAGTCATCGCTCCGGTTCCGTCGGTAAGTGCATGAAAGACGTCAAGGTCGATGCGCGCCCCCGTGCAGGAGAGCTTGAACATATAGCCCCCGTTAGCCTTGATATCGAAAGGCTTGAGATCTGCGCTACTGCAAACGGCAGGATCATTCTCGAGGCGGTTGAGAAACCACCAGAAAATGCCTCGGCGCAGAGTATAGCGGAAGCTGGGGAACCTCTTTATAACTGACTTGACAGAAGCATCGAGAGTTGCTTCATCCACGTTACAGTCCAAAGTGACAGACATTCTGTAAACAGCCGCATATTTGCGGGTTTTACAAGAGGGGTATATGATGGCTGAGTTCTCCAGCCTGGTCCATTCGGGTAAAGTCATAGCTTCGTTGTTTTCGTTTAGCGGGAGCAAAATTAGACAGCCATGCACACTCCTGGAAGCAATTGCCACAAATATGTTGTTTTTGTTATAAAAAGGCTCGATTTGTGACAAAAACGCCAAAATTTGTGACTAAAAAATAAAACATTTATATTTGTCACATATATTTTGGTGATGAAAAGGCATGAAAAATAACATACAGACCAGCCTGGTTCACATTCTGGCGATTCCGGCAGCATTCCTTGCCGGTGTTCTTCTGTACGAGCCTCGTGCATTATGCGAGCTGATGCAGTCAGGAGAAGGCGTTTCACCGGTAAACCACATTTACTCATTCAACATAGCAATAAGTTTCTCCATTATATTAGGCACCATGGTACTGAGCAGGATGCTGTTGTTCATTCTCAGGAAGCAAATCCCGCTTACACTCTGGCGATACTGCTTCTGGTGCCTGGGAGAAACTTTGGTATTTTGTGCATTTGTAGCCCTTTATCTTGTCCTGACCGCAAGAAACGACGACAGCTGGTTCTCTTTCTGGGGCCGGAGCATATCATCCATAGGCTCCATCGTGATGATTGCTTACATCCTGCTCATTATTCTGTACAGTTACCTTGACGCGAGGGACTCAGATTCTGCAGCAGCAGATGCCCGGCTCAAATTTTACGACAACCGGCACCAACTTAAATTCATTACCGAGGCCAGTTCGGTACTCTACATTGAATCCAACGAAAACTACATTGTACTGCACTATCTGGAAAACGGCATAGAAAAGCGGTTCCAAATCCGGAACTCAATGAAAAACATAGAACCCCTTTGCGAACAGGCCGGTTTTGCACGCACTCACAGGTGCTTCATAGTGAACCCGGCACATATCAAGACCATACGCAAAGACCCCGGCGGAGTAAACTTCGCCGACCTCGGCTGTGAACGTTCGGAGGGAATTCCCATTTCCAAGAAATACTACGATAACATAACGTCCCTCCTGTAAATGAAAAAGTGTTTTGTCCTGCTTGTTGCAGCCGCAATGCTCGCAGGTTATTCCGCATTCGCATCCGACAGCCTTGACGCTACCAAAGCCATAAGGTCGCAGAGCGCATGGTTCAGGACCGGTGAAGCCTATACCTACGAAATGATTTACTCCACTATCGGGATAGAATTCAAGGTTGCCTCCGGAACATTGACCGTAAAAAAAGAAAGTTACGATGGCAAAGAGGGATACTTGAGCATAGTACAGGGTCAACCCGGGAAATTTTTCGCGAAACTCTTTCCTCTCAGCTACGAGTCCCGGCTATATCTGAACCACGAAAAGAAGCCTGTCCATTTCTACCGTGATTTCAAGGAAGGCAAAGTTAACGGCTTCGAACAGTTCGACTATGACTGGCAGCATCGCAAGATACACGTTCAATCGCTTACCAAGAACTCAGGCGCGCAGGACTATATTTCTGATATGCGGGCCTGGACTATGGACTTCAACTCCATCTACCTGGTGCTTCGCAACTTCGACGAAAACGAGCTTGTTGAAGGAATGGAGATTTCACCTGTGGTGCTGCTGTCGGGAGAAGAAATCGGCTGTACCATTTCCTACAAGGGCCGTAATCCGGATAATTCCGACTTTGTATTCAGCATCGTCATAAAGAACGGGAAAGGCATTTACCTGCGAAACGGAATCCCTACCGAATTCATTATCTCTTCAGAACCGGACCATCACCTGGTCTCTATGGAACTGCCGGTACCTTTGGGACGCGTTCGCTTCAGGCTTCTTTCACAATAGGAATAAACTATTTTTATTATATTTGCAGCGGAACACAAAACTAATTCCTTATATGAAAAAAATATTCATTACATTGTTTGCGGTATTTGCATCCTGCATTACCCTTTCCCTAAATGCCCAGGACAAGGCCAAAGAGCCCGAGAAGGAGATGAAGACCGGATGGACCTTCGGCGTCCTTCCCACAGCAACCTACTCAGTAGATAACGGCTTCCAGGCCGGCGCCGTCGGCGACGTTTACAACAACGGCGACGGCAAGACCTATCCCGATCCCCTCCATAAAATCAGTTGGGAAGGTTCCTATTTCACCCATAGCCACCGTTCCCGTTTCTACCTTGCGTACGACTCCAAGTATCTTATCCCGGGGATGCGTATCAATGCGTCAGCCACTTACGTGAACGACCCTCTCTACAGCTTCTGGGGTTTCAACGGCGGCGCGTCGCTTGCCGGAGTCAGCAACTATAACGACTACTGGACCAACAAGACCACCGACATCAACTACTTCGGTATGAGCCGCCAGATGCTGCGCATTCTTGCAAATCTTCAGGGTCGCATCACAGACAATCTCAACTGGGCGGCCGGCATCAATTTCTGGAACTGGAAGATCGGCGACATGCGCGACAACGGATATAAGAAGGAAGGATCCACCGACAAATACTATTACGACAAGGCTAACACCCTGTACAGGGATTACCAAAAGCTGGGAATAATAAAAGATTCCGAAAAAGACGGCGGAAATGCTCTTGAAATCAACGCCGGCCTGGTGTTCGACACCCGCGACATAGAGGCGGCGCCGAACAGGGGTATATGGGCAGAAGCCTACCTCAACGGAAACGTGATAGGCCAGCGCTACCTTAAGGCCTGCGCATACTTCCGTCACTACATCTCCATCCCTATCCACATCCCCGCCGGCGAGCCCGTTTTCGCATACAGACTGGCCTGGCAGCAGACAATTGCAGGAGAAACTCCCCTGTATATGATCCAGAACAACCCTCTGCTTGTCCAGCGTAATATGATTTCCGAGGGATTCGGATCCTCCAACACCATCCGCGGTCTGCGCGAGAACCGCATCCTCGCAGAAGGTTTCGCATGGGTAAACACGGAACTGCGCGTCAAGATTGTGAACTTCAAACTGTTCAACCAGTATTTCTACATTGCAGTGAATCCCTTCTTCGATGCAGGCGTAATTACAAAGACCTATCGCGCCGCTGAATTTGAGGCTGCAAAGAAGCTCAATGTAGCCACCTATCTGCCTCTCGAGCAGCTTTATGACCCCTCCAAAACCGGCGATATCGTATATAGCGCAGGTGCCGGTCTGAAGATTGCGATGAACCAGAACTTCATAGTGTCGGTTGAGCTTGCCAAGTGCTTCTACAAGCCTCTCGATGCCGGAATGTGGCTCGGAATCGGTATTAACTATCAATTCTAACAGATATGAAAAAGTATATTGCTGAATGTCTAGGCACTTTCGTGCTGACTTTCCTCGGTTGCGGAACCGCAATGTTCCTCGGTTGCAACACTCCCGCAGGAGTTGTAGGTACGGCTGTCGCCTTCGGCCTTGCAGTCATCGCCATGGCATACACCATCGGCGGCATCAGCGGATGCCACATCAATCCTGCCATTACCCTCGGCGTGGCTCTCTCAGGCAGAATGAGCTGGAAGGACGCCTGCGGCTACTGGGTGGGCCAGGTCATCGGAGGCATCGTAGCAGGAGCCCTGCTTCTGTGCTTCGCAAACGTAGTAGCAGCTCCTGACCTTACCGGCGGACTCGGCACCAACGGAGTTGCCAATGCCGGCGGTGTATGGGGCGCTTGCCTCGTAGAAGTCGTCGCAACCTTCATCTTCGTCCTCGTTGTGCTCGGCACCACCGACAGCAAGCTTGGCGCAGGCAACCTCGCCGGTCTTGCAATCGGACTCACACTTATACTCATTCACCTCGTGTGCATCAACCTCACCGGAACCTCCGTCAATCCGGCACGTTCCATCGGTCCGGCCATCTTCGCAGGCGGACAGGCTCTCGCCGATCTGTGGGTGTTTATTTGCGCTCCCCTTGTGGGCGGCGCACTGAGCGCCCTGGTCTGGAAAGCAGTCGCTCCTGCAAAATAATACAAGACAACCGTAAAAAAGCCGGCCGCATCCAGTGCAGCCGGCTTTTTTATATCTCAATACGTGTAGTAATGAACCGGCTGCAGCTCATACAGCTGAGCTCCTACCTTGGACCCGGCGTAAAAGTTGATGTAGTACTTGCCGGCCGTGTAGAACATGGATTCAGATTCAACCGTTGACGGAACGGAGAGGGTGGTTATGAATTTCCCGTCCCAGTCATAAACTACCAGGATGTTGTCGGTTTTGCCGCTGACAGGACTCTGCGGAAAATAGACGAAAGATTCATCGCTTCCCATGCCCTGGGACGTATAGCCGAAATTGTCTGTACGGTCTTTGTCGAGAAGCACCTTGAAGGAACTGTCGGTAACATAAAAAGTGGAGCCTCCCTGGCTTATGGCATATCCGTTGCGTTTTGGACTGTATGTAATGGCTCCGCTGCCTACAGGTATATTTATATTCGGCAGCACTTTCAGGGACTCTCCGTCCAGCGGCGTAAGTATCTTGCCCTCCGACATACCGTGCGCAACTATCACCCTGCCTCCTGCAGTATCGAAGGTCATATCGTTACAGTGGCCTCCGTTGAACTGCTCCGACTGTGCCACCTTGAGCCCGGTAGCTATATCGTACTTGCAAACGACAGCCTTGGTATCCTTGCTGTCACGCATGACCAGATAGAAATATTTACCGTCTCCGGCTGCGCCCTGAGCCACATACATATCATCGATCGGAGAACAGTTCAGGACAGGTTTTATATACAGGCTGAACTTGTAATTCTTAAGCAGCAGGCGCGCAATCATCTGGGGGTCGCTGTCGGTTTCCTTGAGGACGAAATCTTTAGGCAGGCTGAGATTCTCGCCCCGCAGGCAGTCCTTTGTGGAGAGCAGCCTGGAGGCAAAAGCGTGCAGGCCCAGGGCAATCCAGGTCTCATCGCTTCCGTTCACGACAAGTTTCTTTCCGCTCACGCGGACGATATATCCGGGAACGCCGCCGAGTTCCTGCAGGGCAGCCGCGCTCTCCGGCCTGGACGTGGCTCCCACAAGTATCTCGTAATCAACCGGTTCCGAGTAAGGGTCAGACAGGCTGAAGCGGATTCCGGTACGGTCTTTCAGGAACGACGCCAACCCGCTTGCGTTGCCCGGCATGCCCGAGCGCACGAGGGTAAAAGCCGATTCGCGGTTGCGCGCAATGACAATCGAATCCCCCGCCGCAGTCTCTCCGCTGATTCCGCCTTCTGCAGGAGGCTGCTCAACGGGAGTTTTGTTACAGGACAATACAGACGCCAGCAACAATGCCAGCGGATAGACAATTCTTGACTTTTTCATACAATATGGATGTGCCTGAGCAGCTTGTCAGGATGAATATCGTCGAATTTGATAAGGATGCCGGCCTCTATTACATCTCCGAACTCGTCGTTCACGGCCGCTCCGAAACTTTTCATAGAGGGAGACAGATTCATATATGTATTAACCAATGGAGGTATATTTACACCGTATTTTTTTATTTCCTTCTTGAGAATCCTGTAGTCGGCGCTGAAATCTTCTTCCGTGAAGATCTTCTCAAGTTCACCGGAAAACTTTATGGGTACCGCCTTTTTGGGCACCACCAGACGGCCGGTGCGGTTGTTTACATCGGTCATCCAGGAGCCGAAATGCTTCCTGAGGAAGTAAAGCAACATATTCAGGGCGCTTTTCGGGAATGAAGGATACACGGTCATTTTGCCGAAGAAATATTCCATCCTGCCCTTGTAAATGGAAATCAGGCTCCCCAACCCGTCCATCAGGTTGTCCAGCGCGTAAATACCTTTATTGCCGCTTCCGGTGCTCTGGTAGTCGGGGCGTACGAAAGAACGGCTAAGTTCTATGGTCCTCAGGAATGGCCCTTTCAGAAAATAACGGGTAAAACGAAACAGGTGAGACGAAGGCATAAGCGGCTGCCCGAAGTGGTCGAACAGCACTTCGTCGCACGGAACAAAGCGGTATCCGCCTACAATGCACTCCGCATCCGGGTCCCACAATACCAGCTGCTTGTAGCCGTATGCCGACTCGAGGTCGAAATGATCCAGGTCCACCGACTTGCCGGTACCGCCTCCGCCTGCGCGGAACGCTATTTCCCGCAGGCGGCCTATTTCCCTCAGCACGTTCGGGGCGCAGCGGTTATCTACAATGAAGAGTTGATTCCCCGAGTGAACGGTTTCCCGCACGAAATACTCGGGAGTGAGTTCGGCATTCAGCAGTTCGACATCGACCGGTTGTATTATTTCTTCGGCGTTCATTTATTTAATGCATATACTTGTTCGCGGACCCATGCGGCCCACTCGTTATCCTTCTTTTCCGCGGTGAAGGTCTGCCATGGGATAGGCTTGCCGAAGACCAGCTTGTAGGACTTGCGCCTACAGTTGTGGAGCTCGTCGGGAAGCGTGAGCATAGCAATATTCAGTTTGAGTTTCAGAAGGTTGCGCAGTTTGTCCAGGCGATAGAAACGTTTGGAATTCTGCCCGCTGAACCAAACAGGAACAACATCCCTTCGAGACATCCGGCTCTTGGAGATGAATGTCTTTTTCCATGGGAGATCCTGTACCACTCCGTCAATTTTGCGGGAGCACAGCCCCGCAGGAAAAATGATTACCTGACGGTCTGAGTTGAAAGCATCGTTTATGAGGCCCACGAGGTCTGAACTCTGGCTTCCGAACTTATTGACAGGAATCGTATATTCGGCTATTGGCTTTATCGCCATCAGTATATCGTTTGCAGGGATGACAATGTTGCCGTTGAATCTGCGGCCCACCTGCCCGATTACACTGAGGGCGTCTATGGCTCCAAGCGGATGATTCCCTGCAAATGTATATCTGCCATCCACGGGAATGTTCTCAAGACCCTCCACGGTGACGTTGACCTCGTAGTATTCTACGGCTTTCTCGGCAAACTCGTAGCCAAGGTAGCCCTGGCTCAGGCAGCCGTTCAGTTCATCCTGGTGTATGAACTTCTTGAGCCAGGACAACACGAACCTGGGCACTTTTCCTTTTCCGAAGCGGCTCTCGACAATTTTGTCAAGATCCAGTATTACGGTTTCATTTTTTCGCATAAACCTTCGAACTTTTATGAGGCACAGCAAACCTGTCTTGCAAAGATAACTAAAAAGAGGAAAAAAGACTCATGCAGTTCGTCCTCAAAACCGTCATTAATGCCAACCCGGATTGGGTCAGCTATTGCTGGGAAACGTGTACATGCGTGGTTTTCGACAGCAGTTTCGCCCAAGTATGCCCTGCGAGCTTCGCGTATTGGTTCAATGATTTCGGGGAGCTTACGACCATCGAGGGAATGGAGAACATTAATACCAGCGAGGCAACCCTTTTCAAAGGCATGTTCCAGGAGTGTTCGAGTATTGAAACTTTGAATGTGGACGGTTTCGATGTATCCAAGGCCATAAATACATCATTCATGTTTTACGGATGCACGAACCTTAAGACCATTTATTGTTCGAACGGGAAAGGACTGGGCATAAAAACAACCGCCTCCGGTGTTCGGGTGGGAACGACTGGAGGCGGATATAGAGGGTAAAGGGCCGATTATTCCATGACGGGACGCACGGACTGACCGTAGCGGCGGGAGTCGTTGCTCCTGAAGACTCCATCCGAATGGAAGTACACGACCCTCGCGCTATTCGAGGCGTCCTCGCTCAGGGAGGAAGACCAGAAGTAGCCGCGGGAGCCCTTATTGCAGAGGTCGGTATTTTCCCGGTACCCCGCGGCAGGCAGGAAGATGCTGTTGCTCGTGTAGCCGGCAATCTTGCTGGTCACAAGCATACCGTTCACGCCGTCCTGAATCGTCCACGCCCAGGTGCAATTCTCGCGCAGCCACGTCCACTCGGCATCCGTCGGCGTGCGCCAGCCTGCGCCCCAGTTGGCACTCGCAGCGTCGTGGGTACGCTCCAGCACGGTCTTGCTGTCGACATAGCCATAGCTGCTGTCGATACAATACTTAATCATTGTTGTATTCGTCCCGTTACATAAGGAGTAGCTCGTCCAGTTATAGCCCGACTTGCCGTCAATCCAGTGTGTGCAAGGACTCTCCTGTGAGTATCCTTCCTGATAATAAGGCATGGTCTCGCCCCACGCAAAGTAGTCTCCGTAGTCGGTCACGGACTCGGCGCCCACGTTCATGTTCGCCCACTTCAAGCCGTTACCCATGTCAACGGCCTCCAAGCCCGCAGGCGTCTTCTGGTTGGTCACGGGATTCACCGTTACGGTGCCTTCGCTCGTCCAGCCCGTGATGGCCGTCGTCGTGCCCACGGCGCGAAGATTCACGGTGATGTTGATGGTATAGAGCTGACC
>JAFTDJ010000047.1 GCA_017454265.1 Bacteroidales bacterium
AAAGGATTTGATCTGGAACTCCCGCTCCGTACGCGACGACGAGAATACATTGGTTGGAATCAACGAATTTTTCGAGTGGGTGGAAACACAGCGGTACAAGATCCAGTACAAGTTCATGCTGAGCCGCTTCAGCGGGCGTACCACCTGCCACGAGTGTAAAGGCACCAGGCTCCGCAAGGAGGCGCTCTACGTGAAAGTAGGCGGCAAGACGATTGCCGAACTGCTTTCCATGAACGTCAGGAACCTTTTGTCGTTTATGGAGAACTTGCAACTCACTGAGGCGGAGGCCGCTGTCGCAGAAGAGCCGCGTGCTGAAATTATCTCCCGCTTGAAATGTATAGATGACGTGGGCCTTGCTTATCTCACATTGGACCGCCCCTGCAATACGCTCTCGGGAGGGGAGAGCCAGCGTATTAATCTGGTCACGGCAATCGGCTCCTCGCTGGTCGGCTCCATGTACATCCTGGATGAGCCCAGCATAGGCCTGCACCCCAGAGATACAGAACGCCTTATCAAGGTTCTCAAACGTCTGCGGGACCTGGGGAACAGCGTAATCGTAGTTGAGCATGACGAGGAGATAATACGTGCGGCTGATTATCTTGTGGATATGGGGCCGCGGGCAGGAGAATTCGGTGGCCGGGTCATCTTCGAGGGCAGTCCCGGGAACTTCAGCAACGCTCAGCTCGACGAGTCCCTCACCCTGCAGTATCTTGACGGCCGCAGACACCGGTATGTCCGTACCCGACGGCCATGGGAGTACAGTATCACGGTAGAAGGTGCCCACGAGCATAATTTGAAGGACATTGATGTAAAGATACCTTTGGGCGTGCTTACAGTAGTTACCGGCGTGAGCGGTTCCGGCAAGTCCAGCCTGGTGGGAGATATACTGTATCCTGCTCTCAACCGGAGACTCAACGAGAGCGGAGACATTCCAGGAGTTTTCAGAGGGCTCAGTGGTAACCTGGACCGTATAACCCGTGTTGAGTATGTCGACCAGAATCCAATAGGACGCAGCAGCCGTTCCAATGCCGTAACCTATCTTAAAGCTTACGATTCCATACGCGAATTACTTGCACAGCAGCAGTATGCAAAGATTAACGGATTCGGTCCCAATTACTTTAGTTTCAACGCTGAGGGCGGCCGTTGCCCTGAGTGTAACGGAGACGGGGTACTGAAAATTGAGATGCAGTTCATGGCTGATGTGACTATGGTGTGCGATGAATGCGGCGGTAAAAGATTCAAGCCCGAAATTCTGGAAGTGCGCTATCGCGGTAAAAACATAGACGACATCCTGAATATGAGCGTTGCTCAGGCTTCTGACTTTTTTGCCGGGGGCAAGGAACCTGAAGCCTTTGATGTCGTTGAAAAGCTCCAGTCGCTGCTAGACGTCGGTTTGGGGTATATCAGGCTGGGCCAGAGCAGCAGTACACTATCCGGAGGCGAGAGCCAGCGTATCAAGCTTGCATATTTTCTGAGCCAGAGCCGTCGTAACAAAAAAACGGAAAAAATCCTTTTTATCTTCGACGAACCTACTACCGGCCTGCATTTCTATGACGTTGAAAAATTGCTCAAAAGCTTTGACGCTCTCCTTGCCGCCGGTCATTCGCTGGTCGTCGTAGAACATAACCCTGATGTTATAAGAAGCGCCGACTGGATTATAGATCTTGGCCCCGATGCCGGGGACAGTGGAGGGCAAATTGTTTTTGAAGGCACCCCGGAACAAATAAAAGATGCAAATACGTTTACTTCCAGATATTTGTAGAATGAAGAAACTTTTTCAATATGCGGTTTTGGCGCTGCTGGCCGCTTCCTGTACAATGGAGCCTGTAGAAATTGAGTATGAGGCTCTTGTACCGCTTACTTTGAATGCGGAGTTCGGAGAGCCAGGCTCCAAGACAATAGTAAGCGGAGTAGAGGTACTATGGAACGATAATGACAAAATTGCTGTATTCGACGGCACGGCCGTCCGTGAATTCACCCTCATTTCCGGTTCGGGAACGAAAAGCGCATTGTTTTATGGCGAGATATCGTCCTCTGCCTCTGACTTGTCTGCAATCTACCCTTATTCCGCAGCCGTATTGGAAGACGGGCAGTTTTCTGTGCATATCCCAACAATACAGAGAATTATTGATTATTCTGCAGACCCGGATGCGCTTGTGATGACAGCTCTGGCGGCAAAAGGGGATCCCCTGTATTTTCGTAACGAAGCCTGCCTTCTTCGCTTCAACGTCCCGTCCGGTGTTGAGGAACTTGCAGTTGTGCCTGATGGCTCTGAAACCTTCCGTGCCACATTGCCGGGCATTGCTGGTGAGTATGAGATTGCCGTGGCTCCGGGGCAGTATGACGGTCTTCTGGTGCTTTGCAAATCTGGCGGCAAGTGGTATAAAAGGTCTTCCGGAAACACTTTGAGTGCAGGCAGAAACCTTATCGTCAACATAGGACAGATGCTGCTTCAAGAAGAGGCTTTTGTTATTTCGACGCCGGCAGATTTTTCTGACTTCGTGAATTCAGCAGAAGATGTCGAGAATGCGTACCTGATCAACGATATAGAATTAGACGCTTATAGTTCCGCACAGAACTTTGCTGGTACTTTCTCAGGACTTGGGCATACAGTATCCGGCATTAGTCAGGGTAAACCGGTCTTTCTTCAGAACAGCGG
>JAFTDJ010000048.1 GCA_017454265.1 Bacteroidales bacterium
ACGACGTTCTGCAATGGTTTCAGAAGCCCGTAGCAAACGGTAGCAAACGGAAAAAGTTTGCTACCGTTCTATAAGGACGCTTTTGTAAAAAACTGGGCGTGATCAGCAGATGGAGAATTGTCAGACAGACTCTTCAGGCAAAACCGGGCGTATTTGCTACAAAAAAGTTTTGGATGCCCGGAAGCCTTGATATCGCTCGGTTTCCGGCCCCTTGGTCCGGAAACAAAAAAAGACAGACACGACGGAAAACCGTCATGTCTGCCGATTGGTTGCGGGGGAGGGATTTGAACCCACGACCTCCGGGTTATGAGGCGTCCTGAGTTTGAAAATATGGCACTAACAAATACATAAAATACCAAGAAATCCGCGTAGCTTAACAAATACTGCTGAAGCGTACTGGCTTGTCCAACGGGGTATTTCCTGTTCTGGGTCAAAACCTGGGTCAGTCCAGGTCATGCGGAAAAAGCGGGACGAACATCCTGCCCAACTGTTTCCCCGTGTTGAATCGCCCAAGTCACCCGCGTGACCTCCTCGACGAAGTACTTTTCCTTTGGCGTTGCCCGGTGATAACGGATGCCGAATTGACGGCAAACACTGAAGAAAAGATCGGTATACTCCAAACCATCCTGCGTGGGAGGGGAAACATAACCACCGGCTTCGTCGGCTAAGATGTCGAGTTGATACTGCTCTTTCAATTCAGCTTCTTTGCTCATTCTGCACCTTCTTCCAGGAATCGAGAAAAGACGGCCCACGCGACTTCATCCACAAGCATATAACGCTTTGGCCCGCCGGGGTGCTCGCTTGGTATCCTGATTGCGTGGAAGTCTTTCTCATAGTGTTCGGCTAACCGGTCAGTTTTTGCCTCAAAGACGATGTCGCCCCGGCAACCGTGATCGATGCTGTATTTGATGCCGAAAGCAAGCAGCAGTGCACCGATGCCATAATACTTTCGGTCCTCGCGCGGCTTCATTGTGGGATTGCTGTGCGGCGCGCTCTCTGCATAAACAATATAAACGTACGCCTTGTTTCCCCTGATCTGGTAAGCGCCCAATCCAATCCGTTCTCCGTCAGGCACCTTAACGACAAACCGTTCCACGGAGGCGTCAGCAAGGTAGGCCGCATTCCAGGCGGTTTGCCATTTCGGCTCCCTGACAGTTGCATCCAAATCATCCTGCGTTGCCGGGAGGACAAAAACAGAGACCCGCTCTCCGGTCAAAGACGATACGACATAAGGAGTAAAGACCATGCTGAATTCCCATCCCCGCACTAAATCTCTTGCATAGTTTACCACATGTCTCAGCGGTTTACAAGCCAGGGAGGGAACCGAATAACGTGCGTGGAGGGAGCATTCTGATGTATATCCCCCAGCAGGCGATACCGCCTCCCCCTCGGCCACGAACTGGGGAGTTATACGAACAGAGGATAAAAGACGGGTAGCAGACAGTGGTAGCAGACAGAATCAGCCCCTAAAGAAAGCAGGATCAAAGCAATATTTGCCTTTTCCCATGCCGCTGACCGCTTCCGAGATATCTGTTTCCGCCAGCTTCTTCAACAGCGTCGAAGCAGCCCAGGAGTGTAAGCCAACGGGCTGATGAACCTATGAATTGAATCGTGCAGGATATCTTCATCCGGACGGTGCAAATGCGCTGTGCAGCTGTCAAGCAAAAGTAGACAAACAAAAAGAAGAAGCTAAGAGAAGCCCAGTTCGGTCCTGTACTGAACTGGGCTTTTGTAGCCCAGAGCAGCATGACGGCGCCGGTAGTTGAAGTATGAAACATACTGATCAAGGAGCGCCGGCACATCCTGTGCATGGTCCAGGTCGAAGTCCAAATAGAGTTCTTCCTTCATCCAACCATTTAATGCCTCAATAATTGGATTATCTGTAGGGGTTCCCCCTCGCGACATGGAACGAAGTATGTTATACTGTGTATGGGCTTGGCAAAAAGCCTTGGAAGAGTAGACAGCTCCCTGGTCGGTGTGGAAGACTACCTGGGGCTTCTGCTCTTCCTTTTTTCCCGCTAAACGGTTAAGAACAGCAAGGCAATCGTAATATGGCTTGTTGCTGCCGAGAACGTCGGTGACACTGTGAGCGAGGATCTCGTTGTTGAAGGTGTCCAGCAGAATTGTCCATTCCCAATACTTCTTCCCGACCTTCAACATCGTCATGTCGGAAACGACGATCTCAACGGGTTTTGTTGCGTTCCAATGGCCTCGAATCTCGTTTGCAAAGATATGGCTTTCTTCTCCCGGCGGCTTGTAGGTGTACTTCCTGGCCTTGGAGTGAATACCGGCGTTCTTGCAGCATTGGTGGGCCAAATGGTCTGAAAACACCCACCCCGTCTCGTCAAAGACGTCTTTTGCAAGACGATGGTAACCATGCGAGGGATGCTTTTCATGAGCTGCCTGTAGGAGCTGCGTTAAAAGAATGCGGTCTTTCTCATAGCGGTTCTGCGTCCCTCTCCGGCTCCGCCATTTGTAATAGCCGGAACGGTTGACGTCCATGATTCGGCAGAGAAAGTCTACAGGATACTTCACTCTGAGTTCTTCGATGACTTCGTAGTCTTTCCGCTGCCAGTAACGTACTCCTTGCTTGCACCAGCTCCTTCCACCCAATATCCTTTTTTTAACCGGGCTATTTCTACTTCCTGCTTTGCTACGATCAGGCGAAGCCGTTCTACCTCACTCAATGATTTGCTTGTATGCAAGGCAGCATATGGATTCCCATTATGTGGCTCGAGAGCATTTTCGCCTTCCTCCAGATACTTCCTCACCCATGCGGAAACAAGGCTGTGATTTACTCCTTCTTCCTTTTCAATCCTCTCGATTGATATGTGTCCTTCCAGATGAAGCTGAATGATCCTTAGCTTTTCTTCCTTACTCCATTTCCGATGCGGTACGCCTTTCTTGCTCATCGTTTCTCCCCTTCCTTTCTCCTATTCTACAACATAAAAATGAAAGTAGGCACTTTTCAGTGTCTACTTTCATCTTACCAGGTGCACCCGGAATGCTCCGGGGGGCGTTTTTGTGTGGCTGTAGGGCGGCTGTGCGGGGTGAAAACTTTTTTCGGCGCGGAGGGAGAAA
>JAFTDJ010000049.1 GCA_017454265.1 Bacteroidales bacterium
CAGCCAGAGCTATTACAGGTGATTGACAAGAAGTCATGCAAAATTCACAGTCCCTCCGAGCTGCCTACACCACTTAGGAACAAAGATAAAAAGAACACCGTAACCCCACATTGGAATCACAGTGCAAATCTAAAAGCAAAGCTCCGTGTCTTTGTGCAGGATCTGCGCCAGCTATGTCTTCTGGCCGCGAGAACTCGTCCACAAAAACGGCCCCTGTTGTGGATGGGAGGCGAAAAAATGATCATCCGTCCACAAAACGGGCCTCTGGTGTGGATGGGAGGCAAAAAAAATAACGAAGCGACCGGCATACGAAACTATGCGGGCCCCTCTGAGCCTGCTACCAGTATTTATAAAACAGCGCTATACTCTCCATTCCCCCGAAGAACTGCTTCAGGAGGTAGCTTTCGTTGGGGGAGTGTATTGTGTCCCTCTCCAGGCCGAAGCCCATCAGGAGCGGGTCTATGCCGAGAATCTTCTGTACCTCGGCGAGTACCGCTATGCTGCCGCCGCCGCGTGACGGGACGGGCTCTATGCCGTAAACCTCGGCAATCGCCTTGCTTGCGGCCTTGTAGGCGCTGCTGCTGATGGGGATGAGAAAGCCGTCTCCGCCCTCGCAGGGCTTGACCTCCACCTTGACGCATTTGGGGGCCAGAGATTTGAAATACCTGGCAAACAGCTTCGTGATTTCGGAACTCCTCTGGTCCGGCACCAGGCGCATGGAGATTTTTGCGTGAGCCTCGCTGGGCAACACGGTCTTGGCTCCCTCGCCGATGTAGCCGCCCCAGATGCCGCAGACGTCCAGGCAGGGGCGAATCCCGGTGCGCTCCAGGGTAGTGTAGCCCTTTTCGCCGCGTACGGCGTCTATATCCAGGAAAGCCTTATATTCCTTGATGTCGAACGGTGCCTTGGCAAGCAGCCTGCGGTCGGCGCGCGAAAGTTCCACCACTTTGTCGTAGAAGCCGGGCACGGTGACCCGGCCGTCGGCATCGATCAAAGAAGAAATCATCTCGCAGAGCACTTGTATGGGGTTTGCGACCGCTCCTCCGTAGTGCCCGGAGTGCAGGTCTTTGTTGGGCCCCGTTACTTTGACCTCCAGGTAGCTCAGCCCGCGCATCCCGCAGTTGATGGACGGGACTTTCTCACTTATCATTGTGGTGTCGCTTACCAGGCAGATGTCGGCGGCGAGCAGCTTTTTGTGCGCCTTAATCCAGGCGGGAAGGGAAGGACTTCCTATTTCTTCCTCGCCTTCGAAAAGGAACTTGACGTTATGCTTCAGCCGGCCGCTGCGTATCAGGAACTCGAACGCCTTGACATGCATGAACAGTTGCCCCTTGTCGTCGTTGGCGCCGCGCCCCCAGATGGCGTCCTGCCCCGTGGCGTCGGGTCCGATTACGGGCTCGAAGGGATCTGTGCGCCATTTCTCCAGCGGCTCCGGCGGCTGCACGTCGTAGTGGCCGTAAACCAGAACGGTCCTGTCTGCCCCGGAGACTGTCTTCTGCCCGAAGACCACAGGGTGACCGTCGGTCTCATATACGGCGGCCTCATCGGCTCCGGCCTCCGTCAACAGGCAGGCCAGCCTTTCGGCACAACGGTACATATCGGCTTTGTGTTCGGCTTTGGCGCTCACGGAAGGGATGCGCAGCAAGGAAAACAACTCATCGAAAAAGCGCTCCTTGTTCTCTTCTATATACTTCTTCATTTTGTAAAGTTAAACATATTTCGTTAAATTTGTGCAAGCATTAATTTTTATGGCACTAATCAAATCAATTTCCGGCATCAGGGGCACGATAGGCGGCTCCACCGGCGAAAACCTCACTCCGGTAGATATAGTTAAATTCACTTACGCATATTGCAAATGCCTCAAGGAGCGTAAAGCCCCCTTCGGCGACCGGTACAAGGTTGTGGTGGGTCGGGACGCCCGTCTGTCCGGCGAAATGGTGGAGAACCTGGTGGTCGGCACTCTGATTTCCTGCGGAGTGGACGTGGTGCGCTGCGGCTTTGCCAGCACTCCCACAACCGAGCTTGCCGTCACCTTCGAGAAGGCCGACGGCGGCATCATTATCACCGCCAGCCACAACCCGCGTCAGTGGAACGCACTCAAGCTGCTTAACGAGCAGGGTGAATTCCTTACGGCAGTGCAGGGCCAGGCCATCCTGGACTGCGCGGAGAGCGGTGACTTCGAATTCGCTCCCGTGGACGAATTGGGCGTAATAGACGATCACGACTTTACCGACGAGCACATAGATGCGGTGCTGGCCCTGCCTGCCGTAGACGTGCCGGCCATTAAGGCGGCGGGCTTCACGGTCGTACTTGATGCAATCAACTCCGTGGGAGGTATCATTATGCCACGCCTGCTTAAGCGTCTGGGCGTAAAGTGCATAACGCTCAACGGCGAGCCTACGGGTGATTTTGCCCACAATCCCGAGCCGCTCCCCAAGAATCTTACCGAACTCAGCCAAACTGTGGTGCGCGAAAAGGCAGATCTGGGAATCAGCGTGGATCCTGACGTGGACCGCCTGGCTTTCATCTGCGAAAACGGCGAACCGTTTGTGGAGGAATACACTCTCGTAGCCGTAGCGGATTACCTTCTGGACGACGCCGTGAAGAGGGGCGTCAAACCCCTGGCTACAGTGTCTAACCTGAGCAGCAGCAGGGCCCTCCGCGACGTTACGGAGGCTCACGGAGGCACCTATTATGCGGCAGCCGTCGGCGAGGTGAACGTGACCACCAAGATGCACGAAGTGGGCGCCCTCATTGGCGGTGAGGGTAACGGCGGCGTTATTTATCCCGCCTCGCACTGCGGACGCGACGCAATGGTGGGAGTTGCCTTGTTCCTCAGCCAGCTCGCCCACAAGAAGATGAGTGCAAGCGCATATAAGGCAAGCCTGCCGCAGTATTTTATCGCCAAAAACCGTATCGACCTGAGCGACAGCGCCCTCATAGACCGCATACTCGGTGAGATGAAGGAGCACTTCAGCAATGAGAAAGTGAATACCATAGACGGCGTCAAGATAGATTTCGAGGCCTCGCGCCGCTGGGTTCATCTGCGCCGTTCCAACACCGAGCCTATAATCCGTATTTATTCGGAAGCTCCTACCGAGGCGGAAGCCGAAGCTCTGGCCAATGAAGTTATAGACCTTGCACAAGGAATCATAGGTAATGTTTAGCTTCCGTACCACACCCATTGCAGACCAGCCGGACAGGACGCTCCTTGAGGGACGTGTGGCTTGCTTCTGTACGCCTAATTGCTGGGACAGTGCGACTCAGACTTACCTTTACGACATTTTCCGGCGCAGGGGGAACCTGGTGCGCCTGTTCACCCCGTCCGGAGCCGAGCTGGACCCTGCCGCCGGGCACATCGACTTCGGCGCCGGGGACCTCGAGGGCCTGGATGCAGTTGTGGTTGAGATTCAGGATGTGGGGTCGCGCTACTTCGGCTATACCCGCGACGTGCTACGCCTTTTGAGTTTCCGGGCCCGTATGGAGGAGGGACCGTCGGTCTATATCGTGGACCATATCAATCCGGCCGGAAGAGTGGTGGAGGGTACGATTCCCGTGCTCGAGCCCGACTCCTGGACGCCCCGTGTAGCGCATCGCCACGGGCTCACGCTCGCAGAACTCTGCAACCTGTGGTACGGCGAGATAGGCGCCCAGTTCCCCCTGCACATCATTTCCGCCCTTGCGGCAGGCGTGGGAAAAGACCTGCTTCCCTGGACTATTCCGCCGGCACCTGATATGCCCGGCCTGTTCAGCTGCGATATGTACAGCGGGGGCGCTCTCTGGATTGCCACGTCGATTTCTGCAGGACTCGGCACCAGCAGGCCTTATGAGTATATAGGAGCTCCCTTCTTGAGCAATTCTTCCATTCCTCCGAGCCCTCAGGGCGTGCTTATGCGTCCCTGTTCGTTTACTCCGTCTGCCGGCAAGTATGTCGGGCAGGTGTGCAACGGCTATCAAATTATACTTTTGCCCGGGGCGCAGTACCATTCGCTTCTGCACACGCTGCAACTGATGCGCTGGTTCGCAGACCGGGATTCGCGCTTTGAGATTACGCAGGAACTGCTGGACCGCATAGACGACCCCGTGATCAGCGAGTATCTGTACGGCCGCATCACTTTCGATATCGTGCAGGAGCACGTGAAGCTTGAAGAACAGAAATGGATTCGCAAGGCAAAGCGCTATGTTCTTTACGAAGATTTACCATATAGAATGAAATGAATATGAAACGGTTGTTTATCATTTTACTGTCTGTGACGTTCGCTGCGTCAGCGTGCAACGAGAACCAGATTGAAGTTATCCTCGAGCCTGCCAAAGAAGATTTTTCCGGCGGCGAAGGCAGCGAGGCCGACCCTTACAGGATAGCAAGCGCAGAAGATCTTCTGTTCTTGTCTTCCTGTACCAACGGAAGCAATGCCCAAAAGTATGTTTCTGCCCACTACCTGCAGACGGCAGACATCGACTTGCACGGAGCAGGCTTTACTCCAATAGCCCAGAACAGCTCTTTCACCGGTTCGTACGATGGAAACGGCAAGACGGTATCTCACCTTGTAATAGCCTCTTCCGCCCAGTTGCCTGCCGGATTTGTGGCAAAGGCTGATGGCGCAGAAATAAAGAACCTCACCCTGGCCGCTGCAAATATAGACAGCAAGTATGTCTATTGCGGCGCCATTGCAGGGTATGCCGTGAACTCCAGGATTCAGAACTGCACGGTGAGCGGCCAGGTACGCCAATACACTTCCGGAATTACCGTGGGTGAGGCCAATGTGGGCTATTCCGGCGGCCTGGTGGGCTGGATGGATGCCTGCGACCTGGCGGACTGCACCATGGACGGTGACGCCACTTTCTACGGAAAGTTCAGCGGCGGATGCGTAGGCTATGCCCGGAATTCTACAATCCGGAACGTGCGTGTCACCAAAGATCATACGGTAAATGTCTATTACCATTGGGCCGGAGGTATAGTGGGTAAGGCGGAAGGAGCCAATACGTTAATAAAAGGCTGCAGCTTCGAGGCCAACCTTACCAATGTAGGCTACATTCTCGGCGGCATCGTGGGCCAGCTGATGGGCGGAAAGGTGGAAGAGTGCGTTTTTGGAAGCTACGGCAAGATGGGCTCGGACAAGTACTTTGTCGGCGGAATAGTGGGCGCGGCCGTACCGACTGAGGAAATACTGATAGACAAATGCGCCTGTTACGGCGTAGTCGGCGGCCAGTATTCAGTAGGTGCCGTCGTGGGTTATACCGGCTTCCTTACAAGTTCACTGAAAGTCGCCTCTGCAACAAAGCCGGTGACAGTTTCCAACTGCGCCGCTATAGGCGCCGAGGTTACGGCTACCGGAAATAACGGCGGCAGCAACGCCTATTCACTGGTGACCGGCCTGTGCGGATGGACGCACGGCAGCAGCGTTACAACCATTAAGGGCTGCTATGCGGCACCATCGCTCATCCAGACCACTTCCGTGGGCAACCGCGGGGCTCTGGCCGGTATCAGCGGCTACCAGAACTGCACTGGAACTACGGTATATGAAAACTGCTATTCTACCATTACTCCATCCGGCGTGCTGAACAGGGGAGAACAGGTGACTTCCGTGGCAGGAGACTGCTTCTATGGCGCTATCTACGCCCGCTGCACTCAGCCCACGACCGTGCGCAACTGTTTCTGGGACGAGGCCATGAAGCAGATCGGCCCTGCTGAAGGCAAGACAGAGGAAAGCGGCAACGAATCGCTCACCACGGCCCAGCTGAGCGACGGCACCCTGCTTGCGAAACTTCAGGCAACGGCGAACGGCACCAACTGGGTCGCCGGTACCAACGGTCTTCCTACCATTCAGGGACTTCCCGCCGATCCTAACGTGAAGCCCAAGGCGGCCAAGCGCCTGAGCGTGATAGGCGACTCCATATCTACTTTCAAGGGCTGGATCCCCGCCGGGTATTCCGCTCACTATCCTGCTGCCGACGGCACCCTTACGCTGGTGTCTGAGACTTACTGGTACAGGCTGGCGCACGACTATATGAAGGACTGTGAATTCGATACCAATATCGCTTTCTCCGGCTCCACCGTGACGAATACCACCGATGAAAACTACAAGGCCCGATACGGCAGCGCCAGCAACGCCTGGTTCAAGAAGGACTTCACCACGCGTTTTGCGGAGTGCGGCGGCTGCGGTCGTCCCGATATAATCGTAATCCACGGCGGTACAAACGACTGGGCTCATAATGCTGACCCTCTTGCTCCAGGAGTTGCCATACGTAACGACGCCGCCAATGCTTACGGCGGTACAGCCCCGTCCGAGGCGGTGATGAACGCCATTTATTCTGTCGCCGATGCAGCCAAGACCCGCGCGGAGATTAACGCCCTGCCCGACGGAACATTCTGCGAAGCTTACGTCAAGCTCCTGTGCCAGATCCGCGAGCGCTATCCCAAGTGCAAGGTTGTCTGTATAATAGGTGACTATCTGAGCCAGAGCGTAGAGCAGTCTGTGCTTCAGATTGCAGCGCGCTACGGGGCCAAGACGGTGAACCTTTTCAGGGTCAACGGCTTCAACGACCTTGGCGGCTACAGCCCGGAGACTCTGGCCAACAAGGGCTCTCAGCCCAATATGCCCAAACATGACTACAGCGGCGATGTAGGCGGCTGCCATCCCGGATCCGAGGCTATGAAATTCATAGCAGAAAAGATATACACCGAGTTGGGTGCCTGGCTGGAAGAATAGTTTGCTTTTTCGGAAAAAAGTGCTAAATTTGCGCCCGCATTAAAAACTATAGTTTTATGAAACAAGGAATCCATCCCGAAACCTACCGACTTGTAGCTTTCAAGGATATGTCCAACGAAGACGTGTTCATCACCCGCAGTTGCGCCAACACCAAGGAGACGATAACTATCGAGGGCGTTGAATATCCTCTCGTGAAGCTTGAGATTTCCAATACATCTCACCCTTTCTATACCGGCAAGATGAAGATCGTCGATACCGCCGGCCGTGTGGACCAGTTCTACCAGCGTTACAAGTCCCGCAAGAAGTAATTTCCTGCGTTAAGATAGGCAAGAGCCCGGAGTTCAAAGAACTTCGGGCTCTTTTTGTGTTGGGTTTTCATCAATTATTTTTAACTTTGAAAACGCTGGACCGTTGCAAATGAACAGAATACCCTATTGCTCGCCAAAGACCGAGTTGTGCCTGCACATACCCGGAGGGTTGCTGGCGTCCAGTTTCAACGATAATGATTACACCGAATACCTCGATTATGAAGACGGCGGCTTGCTTTAGGAATATCGCTCTCGCCGTTTTGTCGGCGTTGGCCCTGGCTTCCTGTTCCAAGGATATCCTTCAGGAAGACAGTCCGGTGGGAGTCTATACATTCACGATTGCCGGAGACAATACCCGTTCTGTGCTTGCAGAGGACGAAAAGGGATACTTCGGCCGTTGGGAGTCCGGAGACAGGTTGGGTACGGCTGTCGCAGACGGAATGCCCGGCTATTCTTATGTGAATCCCGGGACGCCTGTATCTTTCAATATCTACCGTCCAGGCGGCCTTACTGCAGGTGAAAAGCTATACGTCTATTATCCATACAGTCCGGATACCCGGAGCGTCGGAGCCGTGCAGATGGAAATCCCCGAGCTTCAGTATCAGAACGGCAGTGTTTTCGACTATAACGCCATGCCTATGGCGGCTGCTCCGTTCGAAATTACTCAAACCGTGGTCAACGACAAGTACAATCCTCTTGGGGATGTGCATCTTTACAATCTGGCCTCTGTTGCCGGGTTCAGGGTATTCTCGTCATCCGGAAATTTTGCTGGTGAACTAATAGAAAGCATTGAGTTTGAGGCGGATGCTCCTCTTGCCGGCTCTTTTGTACTTGACCTGGGCGCCTTCGATGTTGAGGAAACCGCAATTTCGGGATATGAGATCCGCAAAGTAGTCACCAATGTCGCCCGGAGCCTTGCAGTAACGGACCAGACTGGTGCGGTACCCGTCTTTATGGTTGTAGCTCCGGGGACTTATGGAGGAAAAGTAGCGGTTACTACAGACAAGGCCGTTTA
This sequence comes from Bacteroidales bacterium, assembly GCA_017454265.1. Lineage (GTDB taxonomy): Bacteria > Bacteroidota > Bacteroidia > Bacteroidales > UBA932 > Cryptobacteroides. The sequence goes on from JAFTDJ010000049.1 coordinate 8,034, forward strand.
CACCTTCAGTTTAAAAAATCCCCAGACTTTCCGCCGTTCCGTGCTGCGGTCGTTCGGTATAGACCTTGATAGCTGTCTTCTGCGGGAAAGCCTTGAAGAAGACTATACCTATCTCCATTGTTTTGAGGTGCCGTCGGTTGAATCTGCCGGAACGTACTCCGGGGAAGAGATATTCGGCAGTACGCAGTGGTATGCCCACGAGACTGCCGATCCCGCCCGGAGAGTAGTTACTCACACTTATCTGTACGACGGAAAAGTACGCCGCAACTATACTGCCATGGTAGATCGGGACAAGCGTTGTCCTCTGTGGACGGCTTATGTGATGCACGGTGAGGAATATCCCGACAACAAGGTTGGACGAGCGGGGAGTTTCAATTCCAAGACCAGTTATGATCCTGCAATCCCCAAAGCCTGGCAGTCCAGCGGTTCAACGGCTGATTACAATAACGGGAACGGATACTCCCGCGGTCATCACTGCGCTTCAAATGACAGACAGGCATCCGAAGATGCCAACAAACAGACCTTCTATTATACAAACCAGTCTCCGCAGTGGTACAATAAATTCAATGGAGGAATGTGGGCTACTCTGGAAGGCAAGGTCCAGGGCTTGGGAATAAGTGGACGAGACACCCTGTATGTCGTGGTCGGAACTTTGTTCGAGGACGGTAATTCCGGCAGCAGCAACGATGGAGGGGAGGTGGCCCGCCCAAGCCATTTCTACAAGCTTTTGCTTAAATGCTCGTATAATGAGCAAGGTGTAGTGATTGCTGCAAAGGGTGCTGCGTACCTTTATTCCAACGAGGCACACACGGGCTCCTATAACGCGCCCGAGTTCTGTACCACCATAGATGCTTTGGAGGAACGTACCGGTTTCGACTTCTTCCCCCGTCTTCCAGCATCCCTGGCGGCCGCAGAAGCCAGCTTCACCAATTTCTTTTAGCACTTTGGTAAAAAAATTTGAAGAATAAAAAAACTTCACTATCTTTGCACTCCAAGTTGCTGGGTTCGTATAACGGTTAGTACTCAAGATTCTCAATCTTGCAATAGGAGTTCGATTCTCCTACCCAGTACAAAAAAAACAACAGACTCTTGAAAGTCTGTTGTTTTTTTTTGTACAACTATCATCCCCCTGAACACATTAATAATCGTCATCCGAGTCTGTTGTTTTTCGTACCACTATTATCCGCTGAAATCGACGTTGGAAAAAGCGAGAGAAGGGATGAGCTTGGTGGCACAGGGCCGAAAATCGGTGCCGGACGCCAAGAAAGACTTCCAAAGCTTTAGAAAATTACCGGTCATCAGCATTCCGTGTACTGGTCGCACCGGCTTCCCGTTCTCGAACAGCTGTCCGGAAATGCCATAGGAAAAGTCTCCGGTCGTCATATTGCAGTTGCCGCCGTTAAAATCTGTAACCAAGATACCGTTGCCGCACATCTTCATGAGTGAATTGCGGTCCAGGCCGTCGCGCGGCCATCCCGGAAGACGCGGGCGGGAAGCATCGTCTGTAGTGGGAGCCATTCCGGTCTTGGCGGCCATATAACTGTTTACAAAATAATGCTGCACGACTCCTTCCTTGACAATCGGGGCCTGTACGGTGCAAACACCCTCTGAGTCAAACAGTTTTGAGCCGGTTTCTCCTTCTCTCCACGGCTCGTCCAGAAGTGAGAATCCTTTCGCGAAAAGCTGCTTGCCCTCGCTCCCAACCAAAAAGGAGTTGCCCTGCTGAATTGAATTGGCATTCAATGCGTTGAGCATGGGAGTGACCAGGCGTGAAGACACTTCCGCCCCTATCACCATATTATATCGCCCGCTGGGAGCCGGTTCGGCCCCAAACTGTCCGGATGCCCTCTTGACTGCTGTGAGTCCGCAGTCAGAAGGATCAAAGTCTGCAAGCCGTGGCGATGCCGTCCACCAGTAGTCGCTGTATTTGTTGCCGGATTCATCTTCTATCGTAACTTCCACTCCATAGTCGAAGGAAGTTTCGCTATGCCTGCATTCAAGCCCTTGGCTGTCAATCAAATACACATCGTACTCCGAATCACTGTATTCACCTTCCTCTGAAACCAGCCGTGCATCCTTTACCCGTCCCGTGGCAGCGGCGTTCAGTGCCATACGAGTGCGGTCTGCAGGCTCGACAGTCTCCCAGTTGACGTCGTACAGCCCCATTTCAAGGCCTGTACGCGCCGATGTGCAGTACCGTGCGGGATCCGGCAGGCTGCGAAATTCGTCGGGGGTGAGCATACGCACCGTGGCGGCAGCCCGGTGAATGAAGTCCTTAAGTGTAGTACGGTCCAGTTTGTTAATGGAGAAAGCGCCGTAGCGTCCGTCAACGAAGAGGGCGATACTCATACTGCGGTCTGCACAGCGCGTTACCTTATCCACCTCTCCATTCAGGGTGGCAACAAGGTTCTCGATGCTTTTGGTCAGCGTAATGCGGGCGGCGGAAGCCCCTTCCATACGGGCGAAGTCAATGCATTCCCGTGCCAACTGTATTTCTTCTTTTGTAATCATTCGCCTCCTACTGTAAGATTCTTGATAAGCACGCTCGGGATGCCGCAGGACACGGCAACGCTCTGTTCTTTACCGCAGGTCCAGGTACCGTCGTCTATTTTGAGGTCTGAAGCGACCGCAACAATGTCTGCAAGGGCCTGGGGACCGTTTCCTATGATATTGATGTCCTTGACCGGCTGGGTGAGCCGCCCGTTTTCTATAAGGTAGCCCCGGTTCACGTAGAAGGTAAAATCCCCTTCGCCTATACGTACTTCGCCGTTGGCAAATTTATCCACATATACGCCCTTTCGCACCGAGGCTATCAGATCCTGCAGTGTTCCGTCGCTGCCGCTTTCCATATATGTGGTGCGCATCCGCGGTATAGGGTTGTAGCGGAACGATTCGCGCCTTCCGTTGCCGGTAGGTTCGACACCGTAGAAGGCTGCACTGATGCGGTCGTGAAGGTAGGAAGTCAGGATCCCGTCTTCTACCATATAGGTCTTTTGTCCGGGGACGCCTTCGTCGTCGTATTGGAGGGATCCGCGATTGCCGGGAACAGTTGCGTCATCTATGATATTGATTCCGCGCTTGCAGATGCGCTGCCCCATCTTGTCGCAGAAAATCGACTGCCCCTTGCGATTGAAATCTGCTTCGAACGCATGCCCCATGGCCTCGTGCAGCAGAATGCCGGACGCTCCTGCGGCCATGACTACGCTCATTTGCCCGCCTCTGGGACGTCGTGCTGCAAAGCTGTCGTCAAGCCCGTCTGCTGCATCGCTTGCCAGCTCTTCTATAAGTGACTGGCAGAGCATCTCGCGCCCGCATCGCAGGCTGCGTGACACGGAACGCTGCTCGGTCTGGTTCCCCTGGCAGAAGATGACGGTCATGGATACGCTCCCGAGAGGGCGGCTGTCGGAAGAGAGCTCATCCAGGGAATTGTACATCACTATGTCGCTCTCAGACCAGGATAGCATCGCTATCACTTTCTGAGTCCGTGGTTCGCGCCGGCGTACTGCAGTTTCGAGCTGCTCCAGCCACTTTGAGAGCTGCTTTTTGTCTGCGTCGCTCCAGGCAAGCTGTTCCGAGTACGGACGGGAAGGGGCTGCAACCGCATTGCCTCTCCCGAAGGCGGAACTGCGGCCGGCGATGGAGCGTGCAGCCCGCGCAGCGTCCATCAAGGAGGTAAAGTCTGTGGATTCCGAATATGCGTAGCCTGTTTTCTCACCGTTGAGCACGCGTATTCCGCATCCGTAATCGAGGTGAAAACCACCGGACGCAACAACGCCGTCCCGCAACAGAAGGTCGTTGTATACGGTCTGCTCGAAGTAAAGGTCGCACCAGTTACCGCCTTTGAGCCCTTCTGCCACTATGGTGCGAATCTGCTCACGGCTCACGCCGAATGTTTCCAGCCTATCCTTCATTGTAAGAATCTATCATTTTCCTGATTTTGCGGAATATCTCGTCATCTTTGATTATGGTCCTCTTTTTGTCTCCTTCGGCAACCAGGGTGAAGGTAGGACCGGAATTATCTGCTATCATCCATCTGTCGCACAGCGGCATATAGATGCTGAACAGATAGTTCAGGCCGCTTATGTAGCGTCTCCGCAGAACGTCGTCCGCAATGTTGTGTCCTCCGCTGGCAACCCTGTCCCGCACTCGCTGAATGGCTATTTCGGGGGAAGATACCCATAGATACAGGATGGTGATCACGTAGCCTTTGGCCCGGGCCGAGTCGATGACTCCTACCAGAGAGCGGGTTGCCAGGGTCGTCTCTATGCTGAAGTCGGTACCTTTGCCTATAAGGTATTCCACTCGTCTGAGCATGTACCGGCTTGCGGTAACAGATGCGTTTGCCGGGTTAAAAGGTGAAAGGCTTTTGGCGAACTCATCTGAGTTGACAAACTCGCGACAGTCGAGTATTTCGGGCAGAAATGTATAAGACGCCGTGGTTTTACCGGCGCCGTTGCAACCTGCCAGAATGTATAACCTTGGCATTATTTGGAGTGAGTTACCCCGTATCCGAAGAGCGCAAAGTCGCCGAGTACGGGGTCGTCGGGCCAGAGCTCGCGAAACACATCTGTAATCTCCAGGGCAGTAGTAAGGTCTTTCTGCTTGCGCCTGGTAAGGCCGAGAGATGCTGCCTGGGTATATACGTGGACGTCGAGGGGCACGATGAGCTCTGAGGGAGAGCTGTTCTTCCATACCCCGAGATCTACTTTTCCGTCATTACGGATCAGCCAGCGGCGCATAAGGTTGATTTTCTTGTCGGGGGCCTTCGGGTCGTCTTTGCGCCGGAATATGGTTGAGCGTATCTCCTTAGCCGATAATGACTCCAGCGTTTCGTGCCAGCTGTACCATTCGCGCAGCCGTCCGCAGATAGCTGAAATCTCGCTCCATTTGACGGTGCGGTGCAGGGAAGTCTCGTCGCTGCGGTAAGAGCCGGACATAACGTAGTCGTAAGGGCGCCATTCCATTTCGTTGAACAGACGTTCGCAGTCACGGATAATCATAGCCCTCCGGCCCCAGGCGAGATGTGCGGAGAATAATGCGGATATTTCTATATCCTGCAAGGACGACTCCCTGCGGACGAATTCCCTTGGAAACGCTACAGGGTCATCCTGAAAGTACTTCAGGTCGTTGTATTCTTCCGCCCACCCCTTGAGCAGGCCGACAGTCTTTTTTGTCATTTTGCTACGAAAGGTTTGTTGCCTCCGCCTGTCCATTGATATAGACGGGCCGTACAGCTCTGAATACCGCTTTCTTTGTCTTTGTGATTCTCGGATATGTACCAAAGACCGTCTCCCAGGGGGCAAAGACCCGTTGACCCCCACTTGAAGTTGAATCCGTGGATGCCGCTGTATTCGTCGAACAGGCCTTCGGAAGACAGTTTCAGGGTTTCCTGCTTGCTGTCCAAACCCTTCGGCACTGCCTTGCCGGGCTTCTGCTTGACATCTACCGCAAACATGGAGTAGTTGGGGTATATCTTCTTGCTGCCCTTGTAAACCGCCATATAGATGCGGTTGGTATAGGGATCCCAAGCAAGATTCTGTACGCCCCATTTGGTGTTGCCGGTGAAGACGAAATACTTGTGAAGCGGTTTTTCCGGACCGTTCGTCGGAACTGTGCCGAACACCACCGGCGTTTCGTATTTGCGCCTCCAGTCGGAAGTGTCGTAGCAGAGCAGAACCTGGTTGTCGTTGTCGCTGCGCTCGTTGTCGCCGTATATGCCGTAGGCCACGTAGAGCAGGCGCTTCTTGCTGGCTGGTTTGCCGATGGGAGGCGCAAACGTCACACCGTCGATTCCGGAGCAACCGTAGGTGTGCTCAGTGTAGTCTTTGCAGGCTTCACGGATGCACACCGTGGTCATCACTCCGTCTTTTTCGGGATCCATTCCTTCGTGATCTATTTTGTCCACATCTATTATAGCGACGTAGAACACCGACTGTTCGTGGCTCAGGTTATCTACTCCGAGCCGTTCGGCAATGCCCTGGCCTATGATGTCGTCCTTGCACTCCAGGGAAGCGTACACCCGTCCGTCCGGACCAAGAGTCATGGCTCCCAGGTGTCCCTGGATGCGGCCTATTGAGCCGATTACGCGCCCTTCCAGATCAGTCTTGATGAAGGAACTGGTAAAAGAGTAGTACATATACCCTTTGGCGCGGTCCAGGGCGATTCCTTGCACGTGGCCGTCGCGTACCTCGGCATAAATTGTCTTCGGAAGCGGTTGGGCCAGGGAGCTGAAGCCGGCGAAGACGACGGCAAGAGTCAAAAGCATCCTTCGCATATCCTAGTCAGCCGTCGCCGCTTCAAGTTTCTTGAGCATGGAGAACATCACAAGTCCGGAAATGACGCAGAGCGCCATCAGTACGCACCAGTTGACCCAGAGGGGAACGTGGTTCCACATCAGCGAAGGGATGGAACTGAGGTAGTTTCCGATGGCCGTAGCAGCGAACCACAGACCCATCATAAGCCCCTTGTACTTGGGAGGGGCGACCTTGGATACGAAAGATATGCCCATGGGGGACAACAGAAGTTCCGCAAACGTGAGCACCAGATAGGTGGAGATGAGGTATGTGGGTACCACCGGGTCAGGGGACACGCCTCCCACAGCTGTGAGCTCGGATGGCGCGGGCTGACCGTTGGATGCCGCAAGCATGATGAGGTATCCAAGTGCGGCCACGAACATTCCAAGTCCTATCTTGCGTGGCGCCGAAGGCTCTTTGCCTTTTTTGCCGAGGGCTCCGAAGACAGCCATGGAGATAGGTGTAAGGGCTACCACGAAGAAGGGGTTGAACTGTTGAAATTGCTGGGGCAGAATCTGGATGCTGGAAGCCATTCTGCTGTACAGGAAGTATGCGCCGACCCACAGGGCGACGGTCACGATGCCGCTGATGGTCTTGCCTTTGGCGGTTTCGGACTGGAAGGTGCTGAAAAGGGTGTAGATGGAAATGGCGATAAGTGCCAGCGCCCATATGTTGAAACCAATCTTAAGCGGACCGGTGACGGTGCTCTGGGTGTAGTCACGGGCAAAATATGTGAGCGAAGAGCCGTTCTGATGGAATGCCATCCAGAAGAAGATGACCACTGCAAATACGAAGACAAGGGCGACGATGCGGTCCTTGGTCTGTTTGGGAGTGAGCTCTTGGATTGGGGCGCCTGCGACTGACTGGGCCTGCTTTGCGTTGACGTCGGCGTGCTTGAACCAGCTGCGGCAGCCCAGGTAGATTGCTATGGAAACAATGAGCGATACGCAGGCTACTGCAAAGCCGAGGTTGTACGCGGTGGCCAGGTGGTTGATGTAGTACTGGCAGAATTCGGGAAGCTCCATTGCGGCAATATCGGAGCCCGGCATGGCGGCCTTCAGGGTTTCCAGGAGACCGGTGTCGGACAGGGAACCGCCGAGGTACTGGTGGGCGAGGGAGGGTATGTCCGCCTTGTAGATGAGACCTGCGCTCTTGAGGTGACTGTTGGTCAGCGCCGTAGCTGCGGTAGGCGCAAACATTGCGCCGATGTTGATGGCCATGTAGAAAAGGCTGAACGCTGAGTCCCGTTTAGTCGCATACTTGGGATCGTCATACAGATTGCCTACGAGAACCTGAAGATTGCCTTTGAACAGACCTGTGCCCACCGCGATAAGCAGCAGAGCGCCTATCATCAGGGTCAGGGCGAATACGCGTCCTGAGAATGCATCCGTGGGAATTGCAAGGCACAAGTATCCCACGAACATGACGCAGACACCGGTAATGACGCATTTCCCGAATCCAATCTTATCTGCGAGCCATCCTCCGATTACCGGCATAAAGTACACGGCGGCAAGGAAAATGGCGTAAAACTGGCCCGCAGTAGCTGCGGAGAAGCCGAATTTTGCCTGCAGGAAAAGCAGGAAAATTGCCAGCATTGTGTAGTAGCCGAAGCGCTCGCCAGTGTTGGCAAGCGCAAGGGCAAAGAGACCTTTAGGCTGTCCTTTAAACATGTAACTTATTGTATTTTAATTATTTATTGTCCGGCCCGAGAGGGTATGTGCCATCTGCTATCATCTGCTTTACGGTGCTCAGGAAGCCAAGACACCTCTTCTGATACTCCTCGGGATGTTTTGCGTAGGCGTTTGCGTGTACCGCACCCTCGGCAACCCACTTTTCCTTGTAGCCGTATTTCTTTGCGTCATAGTTCAGCTGCAGGTGCTCGAAAGGCACGAAGTCGTCTGCATCTCCGTGGATGAAAAGCATAGGAAGCACGCACTTCGCAAGCTGATCGGTAGAAGAAGCTTCCCAGAAGCCCCATCCGTACTTGTTCTTGGTAACGACGCTGGCGCTCTGAAGTACATCGGGCGGTACAATCTTGAAGCTCTGTTTGCGGTTGCTGTTGAACTGCTTCACTACAGAGGCGTAGCCGCAGTCTTCTATGAAGCATTTGACATAGCCGGGAAGGGTGTCGCCGCTTGTCATCATTACAGTGGCGCCGCCCATGGAGACACCGTGAAGCACCATGAAGTCGTCGTTGAAGATTTCGTGGGCGATGGGAATCCATTTCTCGATGTCCAGACGGTCGAACCAGCCCATCTGTATCTCGTCGCCCTCGGAAAGGCCGTGATACTGAAGGTCGGGGAAGAGTACATTATAGTTGAACTGGTCCCTGTACATGCGCACCAGATAAAGGAATACATAGTGGTTGTCGCCGTAGCCGTGAATTACGATTGCGGTGCCCTGGGCGTTGGAAGGATCCTTTGCGGGCACATAGCAGGCGTGGAGTTTCTTTCCGTCCCAGCTGGTGGTCCAGGTATCCTGAAGTATGCCCTGGGCCTTGAGTCCGTCGTACCAGGCTGTGCTGCCGGGCATAAGGGAATCGGCCTTGTGGCGGGTGCGTTCAATGTCTTCTACTCCGTGCACGGAGGGGTTGAGAGCGAAATTGGACATAAACCTTCCGGCTACACAACTGCTCATCATAATGGCCAGAAGTCCCAAACCGGCAATATGGAAGTACTTTTTCATTCTTTTGTTTTTATTGGTTATAGTTAGACTTACAAATATACTATTTTGCGGGAATATTTACCAGCACTTCCTTGAGGAAATCCCATACCTTCTGCACGGAAGGTATGAAGGCTCGCTCGTCGGGAGAGTGGGGGCTAAGCAGGGTAGGACCCATTGAGACCATGTCCCAGTGTGGATAGGCGCCGGAAAGAATTCCGCACTCCAAACCGGCGTGGATGGCCATAACCTTGGGCTCCTCGCCGAACATCTGCTTGTAAACTTTCTGCATCACGGCACGAATCTCAGACTGCGCGTTTGGCGCCCAGCCGCTATAGCCTCCTGTAAAGCGTACCCGTATGCCGGCCAGCTCGAATACACTCTTCATGCGTGCGGCAAGAGCCATTTTGGCAGAGTCTACAGAACTGCGCATCAGGCACTTAAGGCTGAAATGCCCGCGATATATCTTTACCATGGCGAGGTTGTTGGAAGTTTCTACCATGCCGGGCATGGCGTCGCTCATGCGCTCCACGCCGTCGGGGCAGGCAAGTATGGCGCGAACGAAGCGCAGGGCGGCCTCTTCCGTAACGTATTTGCAGTCTTCGGGCTCGCAAACTTCTCCCGGGGCGGCCTTATAGGGCTCAAAAATGACGGCCAGGTTGGGATCCGTAGCTGCGTATTCTGCCTTGAGTTCCTTCGCCATGCGAGCCACGGCGCGTTTTGCTGCGCTCACGCCTTTCCTGGGCACATATAGGGTGGCGAAGGCCTCGCGGGGAATGGCGTTGCGCAGGGTGCCGCCTTCCAGGTCTATCAGCTTGCAGCCCAGGCGGTCCAGCAGCGGCAGCAGTACGCGGGCAATAGTGCGGTTGGCGTTTGCCCTGCAAAGTATGATGTCCATGCCTGAGTGGCCTCCCTGGCAGCCTTTTACGGTGAGGCTCCAGCATTCATGGGCGCGGGGCTCCTTCTTGCGGCGATAGCGGGCCGTTGCCGTGGCATCCAGGCCTCCGGCGCAGCCTACGTAGAGTTCACCCTCGGTTTCCGAGTCAAGGTTGATGAGTATGTCTCCCTTGAGTACGCCGGGCTTAAGCAGTTGGGCTCCGGTCATTCCAGTCTCCTCGTCATAAGTTACCAATATCTCGATGGGGCCGTGCTTTACGTCCTTGGATTCGGCGACAGCCATTGCGAGCGCTACGCCCAGGCCGTTGTCTGCCCCCAGGGTGGTACCCTTGGCGCGCAGCCATTCTCCGTCCACCCATGTCTCGATAGGATCTTTCAGAAAGTCGTGCGCCACGTCGGCGTTCTTCTGTGGAACCATATCCATATGCCCTTGCAGCACCACGGTCTTGAGGTTCTCGTATCCGGGTGTTGCCGGTACGCGCATTATTACGTTGCCTGTTTCGTCGGCTTGAGCGTCGATTTTGTGCTCTGCAGCCCATTCAAGCAGGAACTTGCGCACTATCTCTTCGTGCTTTGACGGGCGGGGACAGCGGGTCAGTGAATAGAAGTTGTTCCAAACAATAGCGGGTTGTAAGTCTTTGATTGTCATATTTATATGGTTTTAATCGGTTTGTTTCCCGTTTCATCCTTCCATCTCCTGTGGCTCCATAGGTAATTCCACGGCTGGGCTTCGATGTCGGCCTCGAGCAGGGCATAATACCGCTTGGTGATTTCTTCCGGCGTGGACTTGGATGCATCTTCGCATATGGTCGTGTACCGTATCTTGTACTTGCCCCTGCGCTCCTGGGGCATGCTCATATAGCATACGGCCATGCCAAGTTTGCGGGCAAGCTCCGCCGCGCCTTTCATTGTTACGCAGCTCTGGTGCATGAAGTCGAGGCGCAGGTAACCACTGGACTCGGCATATGGATACTGGTCCGTGATGAAGTTGTAAATGATTTTCTCGTCCCTGTGCTCAAAGACGAAGCGTACAGCCTTGCCCGATTCCAGGTAACCTCTATAGTGCCTGGGGTCTGGAAGGGGGGCGGTGCGGTTTGCCTTCAGGATGCGGTTCCAGAATTTTATGGACTGGTTCCGGTAAACGACGAAGAAATCGTCTTGGGAGAAGAAACTCTCATCCCGGCTGTAATCGTAATTGAGCACTCCGCCTATCAGCTCCCAGTTGCCTGCATGGGACATCATTACCATCACGCTGGGGGATTTGTCATACAGGCGTTGTAGTTCATCGGGATTCTCCATCTCAACTAGGTGCGCATTACGGAGTTTCTTGGCATTGTGACAGCCTCCGAACCAGACCGATTCGGCCACAAGCTCGCCGAGGTGTTTGTAGAAAAGATGCTTAAGCTCCTTAATCTCTTCGTATTTAAGACCCGGAAAGCTCCTGGCGAGATTCACTGTGACGTCGTGTACGCGATAGTGGAATACTTTTTCTGCCAGCCAGGCAATAAAATCTCCCAGTACGTAATGTACTTTGAGAGGCAGCAGCGCGAGGATTCGCAGTATGAATTGTAAAAGGTATCCCATATCTTCACAAAATTATAAAAAAAATCAATACTATAAATAAAACCAGCCGGCCTTTGCGGGCCGGCTGATAAATAAAAAAGGAAAGAGTCTTATTCTGCCACAACGACGAGCTTCACATCGGCGAAGACGCCCTTGTAGCACTTGACCTTTGCCTCGAACTCGCCAAGTTCCTTGATCTCAGGAACTTCGACGTTCTTCTTGTCAACTTCGAAGCCTTTCTCTTCCAGGGCTGCTGCAACCTGGGCTGCGGTGACGGCGCCGTAGAGCTTGCCGCTCTCGCCAACCTTCACGGCCACCTGTACGGGTGCTGCGGAGAGCTTTGCAGCCTTGACTTCAGCCTCGGCGATGTTCTTGGCCTCTTTGTGTGCGCGCTGACGGATGGTCTCCTCGTGCTGCTTGAGAGCAGAAGGAGTTCCGATGGCTGCGAATCCCTGGGGAACCAGATAATTGAGAGCGTAACCGGTCTTTACCTCGACCACTTCACCGGCATCGCCGAGATTGGCCACATCTTTCTTAAGTATAATTTTCATAACGCTTCAATTATTTAAGGAGGTCAGTAACATAAGGAAGAAGAGCGAGTGAGCGTGCGCGCTTCACTGCCTGGGCGACTTTGCGCTGGAACTTGAGGGAAGTACCGGTAATACGGCGGGGGAGAATCTTGCCCTGCTCGTTGAGGAACTTTTTGAGGAACTCGGGATCTTTGTAATCCACGTACTTGATACCTGCCTTCTTGAAACGGCAGTATTTCTTGCGGCGAACCTCTACGGTAGGAGGGTTCAGGTAACGGATTTCGTTGTTCTCGATGCTGGCCATAACTTATTCCTCCACTTTAGTTTCGGGTTCAACTTCAGCTGCGGGAGCTGCTTCTTCTGCTTTTGCGGCAGCGGCCTTGCCGGCACGTACCTGACGGCGGTGCTCTGCGTAGGCGATGGAATTCTTGTCCAGAACAACGGTGAGGAAGCGAAGGATACGCTCGTCACGGTGATACTGGGTTTCAAGAGTGGAGACGAACTGAGGGTCCGCCTTGAATTCGATCAGGTAATAAAAACCTGAAGTCTTGTGCTGGATCGGGTACGCGAGCTGCTTGAGCCCCCAATCCTCTTCGTACACGATTTCTCCGCCGTTGGCCTTGATAAGATCGGTGTACTTGGCAACCGCTTCCTTCATCTGGGTATCAGACAAAACGGGAGTTGCAATGAAAACGGTTTCGTACTGTTTAATCATAATGTTTGTTAATAAATAAATTAGTCCCGAAAAAGGGACCGCAAAGATAGTTAAACTTTTGAGAAATACCAAGTTTTTTATAATTTTGCCTTTGAAATGGATTATTTTGAGGAGTTAAATAAAGATTACCGCTTCAAGGAGGGTTTTCATACCTGTATTAATTGCGGTACATGTACTGCCGTCTGCCCTGCAGCGGAGTTCTACCGTTACGATCCACGGAGAATAGTTTCAATAGTCCAGACGCGCGATAACGAGCGCATAGAGAATCTCCTCAAAAGCGATACAATCTGGTATTGCGGCGAGTGTATGAGTTGCGTTACGCGCTGTCCCCGCAAGAACGGCCCGGGCCTGGTCATAATGGCGCTCCGCGACCTCAGCATACGCCTTGGCTTCTTTACTGAATCTGAGAAAGGCCGCCAGATATATCCTCTTACAAAAGCGCTGAACGGAAATGTCCTGGGATTGGGATACTGTATCCATCCTTCCACCTTCCGCTTCGAAGACCATCCCGAATCCGGTCCTGTCTTCCAATGGGTACTGGACAACAAGGAAACCGTTTACTCCCGCCTGGGAGCCAATTACGGCCGCGACGGAGCCGGAGCCCTGCGCAAGATTCCCCGGGAAGACCTGGACGAACTAAAGGCCATTTACGACGTGACAGGCGGCTCCGAGCGTCTGGAACTGGTGGAAAAACACTCCCGGCAGAAAGCGGAAGAAATGGGCATGAACATGGAGGAGTACACACAGTACACATTCAGCCATTGCTCACCGGGCCATTTTAACAATGAAGACTGACAGATGATATACCAAGGCAAGCAGAATATCTGGTCCGACTACCAGAAGGAGATACCTCACGACCACTGGTTCTACGTGCGCAGTTGCATACGCCAGAGTTTCTTTCCGGCATCGGAGTACTTCTTTGTGAAAATAGTGCGCGACCTGCTGGGAAAAGACCTGTACGAAAGCAAGCATCACACTACCTGCGGAGGAATAGCATACCATTGCGACACAATCCCGCAGGAGACGGCGATGACCATCGTGGCAAGGCAGTTCGCACTGATGACGGAGGCCGGATACAAAAACCTGGTAGCCAGCTGCATAACCTCCTTCGGTAATTATACAGAAACTCTTGAGACTTGGCGCGAGTTCCCGGAGCTTGAAGCCCGCATTCGCGAGAATCTGTGGAAGGCATGCCGCCGGGAGTTTGAAAAGCCCGAGTACGTGGCGCACGCGAGTGATATAGTATATATGCTGCGCAACGAGATCGCTGAAAAAGCGAAAGTGCGGCTGATCGACAAAACGACGGGTGAGCCCCTGCGTATCGTGGAACACATAGGTTGCCACTATTCCAAAATGTTTCCACACAAGGGCGTGGGCGGTGCGGAATATCCCTGCGTGCTCAGCGGAATGGTAGAATCATGGGGAGGGCAGGTGATAGATTATCCGGAACGGCGACACTGCTGCGGCTTCGGCTTCCGTCAGTACCTGGTCAAAGCCAACCGCGGGTACAGCGTTTCCAACACCCATAAGAAGTTCGAGTCGATGGAACCATACCATCCCGATGCAATCATAACCAACTGCCCCGGCTGTCCTTATTTCCTGGACCGCTGGCAGTACGTGATATCGGAGCAGACCGGCAAGACCTACGGCCGTGACGGATTCGGCATCCCTGTGTTTACCTATGAAGAACTGGCCGGCCTTGTTCTGGGTTACGACCCTTGGGATCTCGGCCTGCAGGTGCACCAGGTGGCGGTGGAGCCCTTCCTCGACAAACTCGGCGTAGCCTACGACCCCGATGCCAAATACCTGGGAGTTAATAAGGAAGAACTGTTGAAGCCGACGCTCCCCACGGTTCTTAAATGCTTTTAGACGATGCAAAACCGCAATATACTTATCATAGGCGGCGGAATCGCCGGAATGGAGGCTGCCGGCCAGCTGCTCAGGCTGGGCTGGGAGCCGGTGATAGTGGAAAAAAACGAGAGGCTTGGCGGCCATGTTGCCAAGTGGTACAAACTGTTCCCCGATATGATGTCTGCCGCCGATTTGGTGCAGACGCTCACAGACGGTATCAAAGAAGCGACCGTTTACCTTAAAACACGCGTTGCCAGTATGAACCGCCTCAAGGACGGCTACAGCGTCGTGCTCTCCAATGGAGTAAGCCTCCAGTGCTCGGCGGTGCTCATAGCATCCGGCTTCCATCTTTTCGATGCCGCCAAGAAGGAAGAATACGGATACGGGGTATATGACCATGTAATCACCAATGCCGATCTGGAAGCCTGGTTCGGAGGCGCTCCGGACAACCGTGTTCCGGCAAATCCGGGTCAAGTCGCTTTCGTGCACTGCGTGGGATCCCGCGACCTCAAGGCGGGAAACGCCCAATGCTCCAAGGTATGCTGTATGACGGCAATCAAACAGGCTATAGAATTCAAGGAACGCTTCCCGGGCGCCCAGGTGTGGTGCTTCTATATGGACCTGCGGCTCTTCGGCAAGAAATACGAAGACTTCTACATTAACGCCCAGAAGGATTTCGGGGTGCATTTTGTCCGAGGTCGCGTATCGGAGGTGAGCGAAGACATAGACGGGCGGGTGGTGCTCAAAGCTGAGGATACTCTTGCCGGTCTTCCCGTGAAACTGCGTGCCGACCTGCTGGTGCTAATGTCCGGCATGCTTTGCAATTCAGACACTGCGGCTCTGGCTTCCATGGTGCGGACAGAAGTGGATTCGGACGGTTTCCTGCGCAGTCGCGACAATATCTACCGCATAAATGAATCGCGTCGCGAGGGAGTGTTTTTTGCAGGTGCCTGCACAGGCTCCAAAACCGTTCCCGAGACCGTTGCAGAGGCCCGTGCGGCTGCTCTGGACATTCATAATTATCTCAACGGAAATGCCTGATTTCGGATTCTCCCTGTCAAAGAGTTCCAGCGTGAGCCTGGATTCATTGGACCTCGGCTTGTATGGTGAGCTTGAGCGTCTGGAACCGGGCGTCAAGACCTGTATGGCCTGTGGCTCATGCAGCGCCGCCTGTACAGCTTCCGTCTGGTCAGGAATGAGCGTCCGCAAGCTTATTTTGAATCTTCAGAGAGGCAAGGATGTGGAGAAAATGCTGGGAAGCTGCATGCTCTGTGGGAAATGCTCTATGGTCTGTCCCAGGGGAATTAATACCAGACACCTCATCTTGAGCCTGTGCCGGATATACAAGAAGCAATGAAAGAACGATTTGCATCAGGTTTCGACCCTTTTGTCCTGCCGTTTCTTCTGGGGATGATATTCGTCCTTGGGTATTGTGCGTATGGCATAGTGCGCATCCTGCTGCAACTGCCCCGAAAAGACAGGCGCCGCTTCCTGCTTTCGCTCATTACCCCGCATATTATCCTGAAGAATGTGTGGGATATATTCTGCAACTGCCTGCTGCACGTTAAGTTGTGGAAGCGCAACAAGATGCTGGGCTTTATGCATTCCAGTATTGCCTTTGGATGGTTTATGCTGATCTTGCTCGGGCACATTGAAGTGATGGCTTATTGCCCCGACCGCATCCGTTTTTTCTACTACCCGATTTTCTTCAATTACTTTGTTGCCGAGAACGAGTCTACCATCGGCGGGGCCGTGCTTTTCTTCCTGATGGATTTCTTCCTGCTGATGATACTCACAGGAATAGTGCTGGCCGTGGTCAAGCGCGTCCGTTCCCGCATCTTCGGGATGCGCCGCACTACTCGGCTTAGCCTGATGGACAATATAGGCCTATATTCACTGTGGGCCATTTTTCCTCTGCGCTTGCTTGCAGAGAGTTTTACCGCCCACATAAGCGGCGGGTCATTCCTTACGATTCCGGCAAACTGGGTATTCAGGCAATTCCTTGGCAACGATCTGAATATGCTTCCCACCTGGTGGGCATACAGTATCGCCCTGGGCGTTTTTATGTGCGTATTGCCGTTTACCCGTTATATGCACATTCCTGCCGAGATGATGCTCATTCCTATGCGTAACGCAGGGCTCAGGATACGCCATCCCCGCAAGGGATTTGCGCGTATCGAAGTGCTCAGCTGCCCGGGTTGCGGCGTTTGCATAGACGCGTGCCCGATGAGTGTCAAGAAGGCCAATATCAAAGACTGCACCGTTTACCTCAACCGCCAGATTCGCCGCGGCAACGAGAAACGTATAGAGGAAATATCCGACAAGTGCCTGCTTTGCGGTAAATGCGAAGCGGTGTGCCAGGTCGGTGTGGAAGGCCCTCTCCTGCGGATGGAGCAGCGGGCCATGCGCAAATATGGACTGTCCCAGGATTTCTCCGGCCTGGACGTTTCCCTTCTGGCTCCTGCTGCGTCGGGGGCGAAGGTCCTGTATTTTTCGGGCTGTATGACGCGGCTTACGCCCTCGATAGGGAAGTCTGTCACCTCCGTGTTACACAAGGCGGGAGTCGGCTTCCGCTGGATGGATGAAGAAGGGGGACTTTGCTGCGGACGTCCTCTCCAGACAGCCGGACGTTATGAGCAGGCCGCTCAGCTGATACGCAAAAACGAAGAACTGATATTGGGAAGCGGAGCCGATACTCTGGTCCTGAGTTGTCCTATATGCTACAAAATCTTCAGCCAGGACTACAAACTTCCCGGCGTCCGGGTGGTGAACTATGCGACTTACTTCTCGGAGCTGATTGCATCGGGCCGGCTGAATCCGGTGAAGAGCGACATCTGCTACGTTTACCACGACCCCTGTGAATCAGGACGCGGCTGCGGCTATTATGATGAGCCGCGCAAGTTGCTCGGAGCCATTGCGGGCATTGCGGAAGCTCCAATGAGCAGGTCGGAAAGCGTGTGCTGCGGCGGCTCGCTCGGAAGCCTTACCCTGGAATTCGCCCAGCGTGAGGCCATGACACGCAAGTCACTGGAAAACCTGTATGCCAGTCGGGCCGATGCAGTCGCCACTGCCTGCCCGCTGTGCCTGGCTACATTCAGCCGTTATTCGGAAAGGCCGGTTCGCGACTTGTCGGAAATTCTGGATTTAGCATTAAAGTCGGAAAAGGCCTCCGACCGTACCGTCAGAGGCTAGATGTTGATGTCTTCCAGTTCTTCCTCGCTGCGCAGGTTTGCACGGATGAAGTTCTGGCGGTCGACGGTATTGTCTCCCATATAGAAGTCCATGATGTCTGCGATTGACTCCTCGTCGGCCAGACTGACTGGGTCCAGCCGCATGTTCTCTCCGATGAAGTCCGAGAACTCATCCGGGCTGATTTCTCCAAGACCTTTGAACCGTGTGATTTCCACACCGGTCTTGAGTGCGGCGACAGCCTTCTCCTTTTCGTCCGGAGAATAGCAGTAGCGGTTCTCTTTCTTGTTGCGTACGCGGAACAGCGGGGTCTGCAGGATGTGCACGTGGCCGCGGCGGATAAGGTCGGGGTAATACTTCATGAAGAAAGTCAGGACCAGCATGCGGATGTGCATTCCGTCGTCGTCGGCATCGGTAGCTACGATGATGTTGTTGTAACGCAGGTTGTCCAGGTCGTCCTCCACTCCGAGGGCGTTGATGAGCAAGTTGAGCTCTTCGTTTTCCGCCACCTTCTTGCGGCTTTCCTTGTAGCTGTTGATGGGCTTTCCGCGCAGGCTGAAGACGGCCTGGAAATTGGCGTCGCGGGCTTTGGTTATGGTGCCGCTTGCGGAGTCGCCCTCGGTGATGAAGATACTGGATTTCTCTATGTTTTCCTGAGTCTTTTCCGTCCGCTTGTCGTTGAAGTGATAACGGCAGTCGCGCAGCTTCTTGTTGTAGATATTGGTCTTTTTGTTGCGCTCGCGGGTCTTCTTCTGTATGCCGGAAATCTCTTCCCGCTCTTGTTGCGAAGCTTTGATCTTTTCCTCTATGATGGGTACCAGATCTTTGTGAATCCGCAGATAGTTGTCCAGCTCGGTGGAGACGAACTTGTTCACGTAGCTGCGGATGGTGTCTCCCGTCTCCAGTTTAAGCACTCCGTGTTCGTCCCTGGTCTGCTTCTCCCACATATAGTTGGAACCGAGTTTGGTCTTGGTCTGGCCTTCGAAGTTAGGCTCCTGAATCTGTATGCTTATTGCACCCACAATGCCCTGGCGGCAGTCTGCGGGTTCGTAATTCTTCTTGAAAAACTCCTTGAAAGTCTTTGCGAGGGCCTCGCGGTACGCTGCAAGGTGCGTACCTCCGTCGCGGGTGTTCTGCCCGTTGACGAAGGACGATATATTCTCTCCGTAAGAGTTGCCATGGCTGAGGACTATCTCAATGTCTTCCCCTTCCAGATGGATAGGGGGGTAGAGAGGCTCTTCGCTGAGGTTCTCGTTCACAAGGTCCAGGAGTCCGTTCTCGGACTTATATGAGGTGCCGTTGAGCACCAGGGTGAGACCGCGCTTGAGGTAAGAGTAGTTCTTGACCATAGTTTCCACGAAGTCCATATTGTAATGGAAATCGCCGAACATCATGGTGTCGGGGTAGAAACGTACCAGCGTGCCGTTCTTTTCTTTTGAGGCATCCTTGCCGCTTTCTTTCAGGGAACCGCGTTCGAAACTGGCCCAGGAACATTCTCCGTCGCGGTAAGAACATACGTAAAAACGCTCGGAGAGGGCGTTTACAGCCTTGGTGCCGACGCCGTTCAGACCCACGGACTTCTTGAAGGCCTTGTCGTCGAATTTGCCTCCGGTGTTCAGTATGCTCACGGCTTTAACCACGGAATCCAGTGGGATGCCGCGTCCGAAGTCCCTCACTGTGACCTCGTTATCCTCTATGGTAATCTGTACCTGCTTTCCGAAGCCCATCGCGAACTCGTCTATGGAGTTGTCCACGACTTCTTTCAGCAGGACGTAGATGCCGTCACCTATGTTGTTGCCGTTTCCAAGACGTCCGATATACATTCCCGGACGCATCCGGATATGCTCTACGCCTTCAAGGGTAATGATGTTGTCGTCTGTATAATTATGGGTCATAACTCGCAAATATAGCAAAAAAAAACCTATTGGCGCTTCACCTTGACCACCTGCTTGAGCGCCGCTACCTGCGAAATAACCTTGTCCAGCTCCATCGAGGAAGGGACCAGGATGCGCATTTGGATTTCGTTGGTGCCGGCCCGCGGATTCTCGTTCACCGTGAACGAACGCACGGAGGCCCGGAACTGCCCGACGACGTCCATAATGGCGGGAAGCACGGAATGTTCCATCTCTGTTGTGATGGAGAGGGTGGCGAGGAAACTGCCGGCTGCGGCATTGTCCTGCCAGATCACTTTCTGTATGCGGTAGGGATAGCGTTCTATGAGGCGGGCTGCGTTGGGGCAGGAGATGCGGTGGATTTTGATGCCGGCGCTCCTTGTCACGAACCCGAACACGTCGTCTCCGAAAACAGGGTTGCAGCAGGCGGCCATCTTGTAATCCAGCCCTTTTACGTTTTTGGCGTTCAGTACGAGAATGTCTTCTCCCGTGTTGCTGTACGGAAGAGCCTTTTCCCTGGTCGTATGCTCCAGAGCCGCATCTTGGAGCTGTTGGGCGGCAGCTTTTTCCAGTATGAAGGTTTTTATGGCGCCGAGGTCCACTTCACCCTTGGCGATGGCCGCCATAAAGGAAAGCGAGGAACTGAACTTGTGGGCCTTCATATACTCGGTCTGCATACCGTCCGGGAACTCCAGCTTCCAGTTCTTCAGGCGGCGCTCAAGTATTTCGCGGCCTTCTGCCGCTTTCTTCCGTTCTTCTGCGTCAAGTTCCAGTTTGATTCGGGTGCGGGCCTTTGAGGTAACTACCCAGTTGAGCCAGTCGCGGGAGGGTTTCTGGTCCTTGCGTGTCTGGATTTCCACGGTGTCGCCCGTCTGCAGCTTCTCTTTTATCTGCACCGCTTTCCCGTTAACCCGCCCGCCTGTGCAGCGCGAGCCGAGGGCGGAGTGAATGTTGAATGCGAAGTCCAGTACTGAAGAGCCGGCGGCGAGAATGCGAAGTTCACCGGTGGGCGTAAATACGAATATTTCTCTGTCCGGAGGCGCGGGAAGATCCTCAGGGTTAGCGTCCAGAGGGTGCTCCAGGGCGTCACGCACGCTCTGCAGCCAGCGGTCGGTGGCGGCTTCGTGCTGAATCCCCTTGTAGGCCCAGTGTGCTGCGTGCCCGTTCTCCGCCTCTTCGTCCATGCGCACGGTGCGGATCTGCACCTCCAGACAGCTGTCCTGTTTGTTTTTTACGGTTATATGCAAAGACTCATAACCACTTGGCCGCGGCTTGGTAATCCAGTCCCTGAGACGTTTTGTGTCCGGCTCATATTCTTCCGTAACGTAGGAATACACCTTCCAACAAAGGTCTTTCTCAAGTACCGGGTCGGGGTCGCACTCAATTATGAAGCGTATGGCAAAAACGTCATACACTCCCTCGAACGGCACCTTCTGCACCTGCATCTTGCGCCAGATGGACCAGGCGCTCTTTGTGCGTACCTTCAGTTTGTACTGGATTCCGGCATCGGAGAGCTTTTTCTTCAGAGGCTCTATGAACTCCGCCATCAACTTCTCGCGGTCTTTTTCCGTAGCCTTGAGCTTATTGGTGATGGCCCTGAACTGCACCGGCTCGGTATGCCTGAGGCAGATGTCTCCAAGCTCGCTGTTTATCTTGTACATGCCGAGCTGGTGCGCCAGTGGCATATAGAGAAGCATCGTCTCCAGTATCTTCTGGTCCCGCACCATCTTGGGAAACATATCCAGGCGGCGCATCACCTCGAGGCGGTCGGCGATTTTGATGACGCTCACCCGGGGATCTTTCGAGTAGCTTACAATCAGCTTTTTGTATTTTTCCGCTTCCAGACGCGTGTCCTTTGGCTTGATGGCGGATATCTTGTTGAGTCCCTCAACCATCATTCGCACGTCCTGCGGAAAGGAACTGATGTCTATGTCGCGGTGGATACGGGTGGCCTCGTGCAGATATACCGCGGCGGAGCACGACTCCGGCAGGCCGATTTCGTCTGTCACGATATCGGCTACACCGTCGGCGTGCGTCACAAAAGGAGAGCCGTCGTAGCGTGTCTCTCCTTCAAGCGCAGCAGCAGCTATGCGTCTGGCCTCGTCCCTCATTCGCTCGTGTAATTGTCGAAGTATCCTTGTACCAGCACTATGGGAGTACCTTTGTCGCCTGATCCTGAAGTGAGGTCGCAGAGCGAACCGATGAGGTCTGTGAGCTGCCGGGGGGTGGTGCCCTCGGAAACCATCTTTCCCTTGAGGTCGGCGTCCTTGGCTTTGATGGAGGCAGATATGGCGTCTCTGAGAGCCTCTCCGCTCAGGTCGCCGAAGTCATTGTCGGCCAGATATTTGAGTTTGAGCTCGTTGGGGGTGCCTATGAGGCCGTCGGTGAAGGCGGGGGAGACCACAGGGTCTGCCAGCTCCCATATTTTCCCCTGGGGGTCCTTGAACGCGCCGTCGCCGTAAACCATCACTTCCACGTGCTTGCCGCTTGCATCCAATATCCGGCGCTGTATATCGACCACCAGGCCGCGGCACTCGTTGGGGAAGAGCTTCACGCTGTCTTCCGTAGCTTTATTGGAGCCCAGCAGTCCGTATCTGGAATTATAGCCGCTCCCGTTTATGCTCGCGGTCATGATGTCATCCAGCCCCAGGACTATGCGGGCGCCCGCATCGCGAAGTATTCTCTTGGTGCGCTTGCGGGTATGTATGTCGCAGGTTATTACGGTATCTGTGTAGTTGAGAATGGTCTTGGGACGGTTTGCAAGCACGATTTCCACATCTGCGCCGCATTCCCTGATGAGCTCGCGGTAATACGAGACATAGTCAACTCCGGTGAATTCGTGGGGGTTGAAGCCGAAGAGCTCGCGGTAGCGCTTTTCGTCGAGCACGTCGGAGTAGGGGTTTATGCCGGCCTCGTCCAGCTGGTCAAGGCTCACCAGCGAGTTGCCCACTTCGTCGGACGGATAGCTCAGCATGAGTACCACCTTGTCGCATCCCTTGGCTATGCCTCGCAGGCAAATGGCAAAACGGTTGCGGGAAAGGATGGGGAAGATGACGCCGACGGTACCGCCGCCTGTGCGTGCCTTCACGTCCGCGGCGATGTCGTCAACACTGGCGTAATTGCCTTGGGAACGGGCGACTACGGACTCTGTTACTGAAATGACATCCCTGTCGTGCAGGCTGAATCCTTCTTCTTCAGCCGCCTCAAGTATGCTTTTGACTACGATTTCGGCGAGATCATCGCCCTTGCGGATAATGGGGCACCGGATTCCCCTGGAAACAGTGCCGACCTTTCGTTGGTGGTTTTTCATACTACAAAAATAGCAAAAAGATTAGTATATTCGCGACGTATATGAAATTTATTCTGGAATCTGAATACAAGCCTTCCGGAGACCAGCCGGAGGCTATAGAACAGTTATGCTCAAATCTGTCGGAGGGAGTCGGCGATGTTACCCTGCTTGGCGTCACAGGGTCCGGAAAAACGTTCACCATGGCCAATGTGATAGAGCGGCTTCAGAGGCCCGCCCTCATTCTCAGCCATAACAAGACCCTGGCTGCGCAGCTGTACGGCGAGTTCAAGGCCTTTTTCCCTCACAATGCGGTGGAGTATTTCGTATCATACTACGATTACTACCAGCCCGAGGCGTATATCCCTACCACCGACACCTATATCGAAAAGGACCTGAGCATTAACGACCAGATAGAAAAACTGCGGCTCAGCGCCGCTTCAGCCCTTATGAGCGGCAGGCGCGACGTGGTGGTGATCTCCAGCGTCAGCTGTCTCTACGGTATAGGCAATCCGGAAGATTTCCATGCTCAGACCATCGAAGTGTCGAAGGGGGAGAGGCGCTCTCTTACTGGTCTGCTGTACAAGCTCGTAGATGCGCTCTACAGCCGTACCGAAACGGATTTCAAACGCGGGACTTTCAGGGTGCACGGCGACATAATAGATGTGTTCCTGGGTGGCGCCGACGAAGCGGTGCGCATTGAATTCTTCGGAGACGAAGTTGACGGCCTGAGTCTCATCGACCCGATAACCGGCGCCCATATAGAGGAACTGGAACATGTGAGCATATGTCCCGCCAACAACTTCGTGACCACGCGCGAGCGCTCCATAGCGGCCGTAAGCGCCATTCAGGACGACCTGGTGAAGCAGATCGAATGGTTTGAATCGCAGGACCGCGGACTTGAGGCCAAGCGCCTGAAGCAGCGGGTGGAATACGACCTCGAGATGATAAAGGAAATGGGTTACTGTCCCGGAATCGAAAATTACTCCCGCTACTTCGACGGCCGCAAGGAAGGGGAGCGGCCTTTCTGCCTGCTGGACTATTTCCCCAAGGACTTCATAACCTTTGTCGACGAAAGCCATGTGACGCTCCCGCAGGTGCGCGCCATGTACGGCGGCGACCATTCCCGCAAGAGCGTGCTTGTGGAGTACGGATTCCGCCTGCCTGCTGCTTCCGACAACAGACCCCTCAAGTTCGAGGAATTCGAGGCTCTGACCGGGCAGCGGGTGTACGTGAGCGCCACCCCCGCAGACTACGAGCTTGAGAAGTCGGAAGGGCTTGTAGTAGAGCAGCTTGTGCGTCCTACAGGACTGCTGGACCCGCCGATAGAGGTACGCCCCGTAGAAGGACAGGTTGACGACCTGGTGGAGGAGATACGCAAGCGGGCGGAAGACGACGAGCGCGTGCTCGTGACCACTCTTACCAAGCGCATGGCGGAAGAGCTGGACGAATACCTGCGCCGCATAGGCGTCCGCGTTCGCTATATACACTCAGATGTGGATACCACGGAAAGGGTGGAGATAATCGAGGACTTTAAACGGGGCCTTTTCGACGTGCTGGTTGGCGTAAACCTGCTGCGCGAAGGCCTGGACATCCCTTCTGTGTCGCTCGTCGCCATACTGGATGCCGACAAGGAAGGCTTCCTGCGTACGGGGCGCGCGCTTACTCAAACGGCGGGACGCGCTGCCCGTAACGTGAACGGACTCGTTATAATGTATGCCGACAAAATAACTCCGTCTATGAGGGAGACCATCAACGAGACCAACCGCAGGCGCAGCAAGCAGATAGCATACAACAAGCTGCACGGCATAACGCCGACGCAGGTGGGAACTCGAACGAACGTCCTTGCATCTGAACTGAGCGGTCGCGTGTCTGCGGCAAACTCCTACGACGATCCGAGGTACATCCCCAATCCTTCCGACCTGGGCCGCGGCAGAGTGAGCGTCGGGCTCGGGCACGATTCTGCGCGTGGGGAAGGCGCGGCATACAACGAAGGCTTTGTAAAGGCCGACCTTGCCGCCGTGCTGCAGGATCCCGTTATACGCGCCATGTCGCGCTCCCAGGTGGAAAAAATGATAGAAGAAGACAGGGCCCGTATGAAAAAGTCCGCCGCCGACCTGGACTTTACCGCTGCGGCACGCTATCGCGACGAGATGTGGGCACTTCAGCAGTACCTTAAGGTCTGGAAAGACTAAAAATACAGTTTTACGGCTCCGAGGGCTTCTATGCGGCGAAGGGTGCCAAGCTCTAGGCAGAGGGCTGACGTGGCGGTGCACTCGGCGCAAAAAGCGAGATTCATTATTTTGGAAACGGGAAAGGCGTATTCTGCACTGAGGGTTCCCTGTATGCGGTCTGCCGACCGGACGGCGAGATTGTGGGGGTACAGGTCCCGGACGGGTGCCGTACCGGCCCTGTGCCCGTTGTATGAATAGCGCGAATCGCCAAGATTCTTGAAAGCTTTGACCGTAGAGCCGGCAAGCAGGGTGCCCTTGCCTATATGGAACTTGTATTCTGCCGCTATCGTGGCGGAAAGCAGGCTGTATCGGAACTCGGAATAAGGGGATGCATAACTGTCTCGCACAAGTTCAGTCCCGAGTCCTCCGCGCAGATGCATTTTGTAGGCGTGTTCATCCTTGATATAGCAATCGTAAAGCAGGTCGGCGCAGGCGCTGCCAAGATGGCACTGGTTCAGTTCGCTCATTATCTCCCATTCTCCGCCCGCCGTGTTCCAGAGGGCAGTGATCTCTGTGCCCGAGGTGCGCGCCAAAGAAGCGTCCAGCGTAAGTTTATGCAGAAACCGCTCTCCCCACAGGGCGGCAATGTTCAGCTCTGCCCGATGCTGCAGCGTGTTCCCGTGAGGCTTAGGCTGGGTGGCGCTTTCAGTTGTGCGCGTAGAGTGGTTTTGGTAGCTGAGTTCTGCATGCAACTGCCAGTCTTTCTGCAAGGCGTATTGAAGCGCAGCGCCCCAGGTGTTGCAACGGAAGTACATGGTACTCAGCCCGCCGCTTCCTACCTGTTCTCCTACCCAGTTGCCAAGGCCTCTGAGCAAAAACACTTTCTGTATTTCCTGACTATTGCTGATAGAAGGAGTGGAACGCTCGAAAGTGTTGCTGTACAGTCCGTTAAATCCGATAAGACTGCTGCCGGCCTTCCATACGATGCCGGGCTTTACCACCACGGAATAATTGTATGATTCTGCACGGGGATCTATCTGGGAGGCTGCAATGCGGTCTATGTAGTTGATATCGATGCCTGTAGAAAAATGCTCGCCTAAAGGCAGGGCCGCCTTGACCTGCATATCGTAGCACTGCTTCTTCCACTGGCCGGAAACGGTGTCTGCGGCAGTGTACATGAAACGCTCGTCGAACGGGTTGTATAGCAAGGTGTTGAACGACGAGCCGCGGTCGTTGACGTTGTCGTAACTGAACCGGCCCCAGAGCTGAATTCTGCCTATCTGCTTTGCCCCGTGTGTGTCGAACTGAATGTCGGACACGGTAGTTCCCGTCTGCCTGGGCCGCCAGTCTCCGTTTTGCCAGCCATAGACCGCACGGAGGGTGTTATACTCTTTGTAAGGAGCAAACGCCAGCCCGGCAGCGTTGTTGGAAGAGGCCCAAAGAGTTGTCGTTTCGTTGAGGCCGGTCCAACTGCGGTCTTTGCTTTCCTGCGCATACACGGCACAGGAAAGCATAACAAGTAAAGACGCAGTCAGGATTCTTCTCATTGTGCGGTGGTCCAGGTGCTCCAGGAAGGCCGCCCCGCTCCGTATCGGCGAATCTGGGGCGTGTCGTTGACTTCGAAGTCTTCGGTAGTATTATTGGTATCCTGCAGGATGATGCGTCCTTCTGCAGTCGTCTCGGCTATTTTACGGACTACGCTCTGGTTGCCTCCGGTAGTGGTGCACCTGATCCAGCCGGCGTCAAGTTCGGTTTCCAGCCGCTTGTCGGCGGGATTGTCGGTCTTGAGCAGGTCGATTGCGTCCAGGATATCGCTCTTGAGCACTTCCTGACCGTAGTTATTGGCATGATTTGAAAGAAGATAATGGCCGTCGTCGTGAAAGGGCTGCGAGGGAAAGAAAATCACCCATGCGCTGTCCGTGAATTTTCCGAACTGGTTCGCCAGGCCGTTCTCCCTGATCGTGCAGGTAAGAATCATGTTTATGGCATTGGCATCGACCTGTCCGCCTTTGTCCTTGTATTTGTCGCAAATGGTCTCAAACTCTGCGGTGCTCAGGTCCAAGGTGTTTGCGGTCTTGCTGTGGTCTATCGCGGAAGCGGCGATAATGATGGATTCACCGGGAGCGACAGGGAAGTCCGTGCCGCTGCCGGGCACCTGCCAAATGTATGTGCCGATGAACACATACTTCTCGGGATTCTCAATGCTTGCGGAGAAGTCGTACACCTGACAGCTCAAGGGGTCTCCTATGCACAGGCCGTCGGCATATACGGTAACTTCCGAGTTGTTGTATATCTCAAAGAAAGTATCTTTAAGATAGCGGGCGGTCGCGGAGCCTGTGACCATGCTGGCATTGTAGTGGATCTCTTTGAACAACAATGCAGAAGCAGCAGTGGCCGCTATCTTTATAGGGCTGTACGTCGCCCCTTCTTTAATATCTACGGAAGAAGCGCTTCCTATATAGTTGTAGGCCTTGCCCGCCTTGCTTCCGTGTGCCTGGACCGTCACGTTGTAAATGCCAGGCACGAGGGAAAAACTAGCCGGGGAGCTGCGCACGAAGTCGCCGGTAATCACTTCCTCCGTGCCCAGATTGGTGAGGGTCACTTTATAGCTCTCGGGTACAGGAGCATCTCCCAAGGCACTTTCGTCGAGGGTGGGTGACCAGTTTACGAAAACTATCTGCGGTACTTTCTGGCAGGACGCCAGTACGATAATTGCGCTTAGTGCGAATAATAACTTTCTCATATTTTCAATTTTACTTCAAATCCGAAATACATGGGGTTGTTGAGCTCCGTGTAGGCTCCCTTTGTTATTTCCGAAGGATCCAGAGGCCTGGAGTTAAATAAGTTGTTTACGTAGAAGGAAGCCGTGAGGAAATTCCGTATCTCCTTGGATACGTTGAGGTTGAATACTACCGTCGGAATGGTATGGCTGCGGATGAAGCGGGTAGGGGACAGTTGTCCGACCATATACCTGTAAGCCGGATCCGCCGCCATTTCTGCAGTGAAGTCATAGACCTTGCCGTCGTCGTTGGAAATATAGCGCTGCGGCGCCTCGTCGTTGTGGTATTCTGTCCAGTTTGCCGTGAACACGTTGAACTGGGTGGTCAGCGTAACTACGAATCCTATGGACGGGATGTTGTGGGTGGCACGCAGCGTGGTAAGGAACTTTTCGTAGTTGCTCTTCCTTACAAACGGGTCGAATACTGCCACGTGGCTGTTTATGTAGCTGCCCTGCTTCATGTTAAGGGCAAAAGTCTCCCCGGACGAGGAGGATACGGAATGCATCCAGGCTCCGTTGAGGAAGAACGAAGTCCGTATCTCGGGGAAACGGCCAAGGTCCAGTTCGTACTCCACTCCGTAATGGTGTTCATATGCATTGTTGGAAGGGCGGTAATAGGAGAAGAAACGGTGCGTGTCTGTCTCCAGGCCGAACAGAGGCCCGCCGGAGGCGTCGTGTCCGGCAATGCCCCATACTTTATATGGTACCCAGGCAAAAGTGTCGTAGGATCGGGAAAAACTGTATCCGTTCTTCATCAGTTCGTCATAAATGGTGACTCCCAGCCTGTAGCGCCCGGCAATCTTGAGATCAAATCCTATCTCCGCTTTTCGGTTGCGTGCCATCTGGAGCCCGGGATTTACGGTGCTGTAAATGCGCGTGGTTGCCATAACGGTACGGTCAGATGCCAAGCTCGCCTCCGAGGTGTTGATGTTTACCTGGTCGTAGTAAGCGTCTGTGGGGTAAAGGTAGGCCGCGGTAGGTGCTTTTGCGGTGATACCGAAGCCTCCACGCAGGGTCCATACCTCCGGAATAAGTTCCAGGGACGCATTGATGCGCGGACTTAGCGCCGTGAGTCCGTTTACGGCGTCGAAACGCAGGCCGGCGGTGAGGTTGAATGCCCTGTGGAGCACCTTTGTGCGGAAGGAATTTTCTGCAAAAACGCCGATCTGGTTCACGAAAGGAATGTCGTACAGAGGCCTTTCGCGGTAGCCGGACTCAGTATTGCTGCGTCCCGGCGGTTTGCCTTCTTCGAACACCAGGCCACGTCCCAGGTTGCCGTCGCTCTTGAAATCCGCCCCCACCAGTATCTTCTCGCTGGTATCTTCCCACTGTTTGAAGAAGTTAAGGTACGCCTTTGCAAAAGTGTTGAGCTCCTTGCCATAGAAATCGTAATGGCAGAAATAGGTGTAGGGAGTCATTATCGCGTATGCGCCGGAAGTCCCCGGATTGGTGATTTCATTGCCATAGATATCGAAAAGTCTCTTTCCGACAGCATCCGCAACCGTGGTCCCGTCCGTCATGTTTGTGGTAAAGATGGCTATGGCGTTGATGTTGTCCTGCTCGTGGAATGACTGCTTCCAGGTAAAGGAGTTGGAGAGGTCATAACGGAGGGTTTTAAGCCACCCTCTGTTGATTGTCCAGGTGCCGTTGGTGTTGATGCGGTAGCCTATGTTCGTGCCGCCTGACGCCAGGTTGGTGCGGAGGTCGTCGGGGTTCTTGTCGCGGGTGTCCTTGCCCAGGCGCAGGTCCAGGGCGGTGGAGGTGTTCAGCTGGCCGAAGCGTTTGGACCACAGCCCCTTGAGATTGAGCCTGCGGTAGTGGGCATAGGATTCGGTCGTCTTGGCGTTGCTGTACGCGTAATCGCCGCTGACATGCAGGTCTCCCGCCTCAGGTCCCAGCCTGAAGCCCTTGGATACCGCCGCCTGATAGATTTTCGGGTCTGCCTTGAGCCTTACGGTAAGCGGCTCTGCACCGGCCTTGGAGTTGATGATAACGGCGCCTGAGGTAAGGTCCCCGTACTGCACGGAGGGTATGCCGCGGATAATCTCCACCGATTCTATATTATCCGTGGAAAGCTGGCGTACGTCTATTCCTCCGTTGGGACTGGCGCCTCCGGCGGAAACGGAAGTGCCGGCTATGGCGGAAGATACGCCGTTCATGGCGGCAGTGATGCCCTCCATGTTGGCATTGTTGGACATTGGAGCTCCGTCAACTATGATAGCGGTGCCCAGGCTGTTCATATCGCTGCCGCTGACGGAGCGGAGAGTGATGCTGTGGGCGGAGCTCAGGTCCGGGTTGCTTATCGTCGCCCCCGGAAGCAGGCCCATGATGTCCCTGAGCGAGCTGGTCTGGCTGTGGTCTATCGCCTGACGGGAGATGAGAGACGCAGTGGACTCCCCGGCTTTACTGGCCTCTGCCACGACGTGCACTTCTTCCAGGCGGAAGGAACTGCGTTTGAGGGTGAAGTCCTTCTGCAGGCTGCCGCGTATGACCAGGGTCGTGTCCAGAGACTCGTATCCTATAAGCTGAATGCTGAGTTCGTAACTTCCGCTGTCCAGCCCTGCTATGCGATACGCGCCCTTGGAGTCTGTAGTGGCGTACAGTCCTGCAGGCTTGAGAAGCACCACGGCGTAGTCCACAGGCGTGCGCACCCCGTCTTCCACGGTGTAAACGGTGCCGTGGATTTCTGCCTTCTTCTGAGCCGCAAGGGTCACCGGCAGCAAAAGGGCAGACAGGAGCAGTATGAGCCTAACGCGTATGCGCATTGTCTTCCAATCTTCTGAGGGAGCGGGTTATTTCATCCGCGACGGCAATGTCTGCGGCGGCGATGCCTTTCAGAGTGTCATATATGTACTGCCGGCGGAAAGAGAGTGTGTACCAGCCAAGGGCCTCTGCAGCCTGTACACGGAGGGCCGACGTGGAGGATTCGTCTGCAACGAGCTTGAGCATGGGGTCGATAGCCGAAGGCCTGCAGTAATTGCGCTGGGAGCTCACTGTCTGGCTGCGTTCCTTTTCGTTTGCCCCGGGCAGGCAAATTGCTGCGATGTCGGAGTCGCTGCTCTCAATTATCCGGCGTACACGGGAGCATAGTTCGTCCATCTCATCTTTCACGGGCCATATGCCGTTCCAGGCGTCACGCAGGGCTTTCTCTGCCTCGTCCGTTCCGTAAAGGGCGAGGGCGCCGAACAGGTGATAGCGTACGCGGGCACTCTCCAGCGGGTTCAAGTAATGTGATGCGATGGAAGGCAGCAGCGACGGGTCGCCGTCAGTTTCGGCATAGCGGGCGGCCATACGGCGTATCATTTCGTACGAATCATCCAGTCCGGCAAGCACGGCGGCGTTCACCAGCCTGAAGTCGCGTGCCTCGCGGATAATGTGGTAGAAGGCCTCCAGGCGTACATTCATGCTGGGATTGCTTTTCAGGATGCCCAGACACTTTTCCGGACTGTACCGGCCATCGTGAATCTTCAGGGCCTCCAGGTCCGGGGTCTTCCCGGCAGAAGGCTCGAAGCAATATGTAGGGTCGCCGAAGAGATGGGACTCCAGGGTGGAGTAGTTGCGCACCCAGTTTCCTATGCACATGCCTGTAGTCAGGAGCCCTGCAAGTTCATTCTTCCAATGGTCCTGGATGATGTTCACGGAGTTGGCGGTTACTGCCATCGTACGGCTTCCGTGCGAAAAAGCGTAACGTGCCGCGATGTAATCGGGATGCAGGAATGCGCCGTTGAAGCATGCGTCGAGCAACACTACCTTGGCGGCAGGGGTATAGCCGTCGAGATCTTCAAGGATAATGTCGACGGAGGCGGCCCGGACGGAATCCCTGGCGCTGACCTCGGGATCGTCCCATCCGGAAAGCCAGCTCGGGGGTACGTCCCAGGCGCTCAAAATCTCCCGTGCAGCCGCATCCTTGTCCTTTGCGCGTCGCATTTTGCTGCGGAATGCAGCCTTGGCGTTCTCCAGATGCTCGCCGGTCATATATGTGTAAGGCTCTTTGCTTATATACTGCGCACCTACGGCTCCGTGGGTGTGAAGGTGGGCGAAATCAAGACCGGGGTCGGCCAGTGCGGCCAGCAGTCGTGTACGGGTGAAACGGTCTTCGTCGAAGTTGAGGAACCGAACCTGCCCTTCGGGCTCGGCGAGCGCAAACTGCTCGTAGAATGCGCGCTCTTCGTCTATTCTGGCGTTGAAACTCTCAGAACTGTTGCCGTGTCCTCCGAAGTGGAATACCTTGTCCAGTTTTTCACGCTTTGATTTAGCAGCTGCGGCACGCTCCAGAAACTCGCAGATGAGTTCGTCGAAACTGTGCTCAGGGTCGCTCTGAGAGGGCTTTATTCGGGCGGTGTATATCTCGCACTGCACCCTTTGCGCCCCCTCGGGCTGCAGATCGTAGTAGAAGAGCCTTCCGTCTTGCTGCAGCGGAGAAAAGATGAGGTCGAAGTCGTCGTAAAAACGGTCCGACGGTATGCTGGAGCGCTTTATGGGCATCTTCGGGTTCATCTTGAAAGCGGTGGCCAGATGGTGCGCACGGCGAATCATAGGCACCGGAATGTCTCCCACAAGAACCGCTCCTTCCAGCTTCTGCTTCTTCCAAAGATACTTGAGGGTATCTCGTATGAGTTCCGGACGGCATCCTTGCGGAGTAACGATTACGAATACTTTCTTGCCGTCGTATTTGCGTATGGCAGATGCATATTTTTGTGCGGAGGCCTCTACCGACGGGGCGCTGGCTCCGTCAACGACTACCGCGACGCTTCCTTTGCGGGCAGCGGCTGAAAAGCCGGCGGTCATGGCTATCAGCAGTATTGCTGTGAATTTTCTCATTTTATTTCTCTTTTGCTGCGCGTATGGGATAAACGTACTGGCGATAAGAGCCATAATTTGTATTTACGGACGTGTTTGTACCGTACATATAGTAAGCGGAGTTCAGCTGGTTGGGGTTGCCGCTCCAGTATGAGCACTGGAAGCCCACATTTCGGAGTGCGCCGAAGACGGAGGTGGAGGTGGTGTTGCTGGTGCTCATGGAGCCGCATGCAGGGAAGAAGGTGGTCTCTCCGCCTTTGTCGGGTTTGGCATAAAAAGTCCAGCCATGGTTGAATCCGTCCGTGGTGTTGGCGGGGGAGAAAGCAGTGAACGCTGCTATCGGCGGCAGGCAGAACCCCACCGGACAAGGGTCGTACACTGTTTTGACTACCTTATCGGTAGAACCGAGATTCGCCTGTGCGGCGTTCCAGGCGTTGACATACTTGTTGTCTCCGCCGGAGGTGATGTTGTAAACGGACGGATGACGTATGAATGCCGCGAGGTCATTGCCCAAAACCGCGGCGCGTGTGCCTGTGGTATCGCGGCGCTCGCCGGTATACCAGGTCTTTTTGCGGAAGTTCACAGTGTTGTCCGGGGCCGGTACGCCGCTGTCGGTATACTGGGTGCCGTCGCTGGATACGAAGGGGTCTTTCCGGCCCCATTGGAAGAACGGACAGTTTCCAAGCTCGTTTGCGGGAAGGCTCGCTCCCATCTGCATCAGGGTGAATTCGATAACCTTTCCGCTGCCGTTCTCGGTGAGCCTTACCGTGGTGCTGCGGGATTCGTAAGTAACGGCGCTGCACGGGTGCACCCAGCCAAGGTTAATGCGCATCATGTCATAGCTGACGCCGGCTTTGTTGGTGACGGAAACCGGCTTCAGCTCTTCGTCTGAGGCGCCTGAAACCCATATATGCCAGCTCCACAGTACCGTGCCTTCCGAGTTGAGGACGCTCAGTACGGCATTGCCTTCCCGTATTCTGGCGGACGGCACCTCGAATACAACCTTGTCTCCGTCCAGGCTCACTTCATCGGACACCAGGCCGAGGGCGTCCTGCCACTCGATGCGTGCGCCGACGGCTCCTTTGATGTAGGGACTTCCTATAGCCGCACCGCTGCCGTCTATGAGTACCGGAAGTACGCTGCTGCCACTGCCGGAAGCCGTATAGGCTGAGATGTTGGGGCTTCCGTTCTTGATGGCGTTTCCGTACACGAGAGGGAAGGAGTACCAGCCCGGAGCGCGAACTATGTAGCAGTTGGCGGTGTTGACGCCGGTCAATCCTGCTCCAAGGGTGTTGTTGTTGTCTGTTGAAAGGTCGATTGGAGATGCTTTGCTGCCGCGGGGCGCTGCTGCGCGAAGGCGCGAGGTGGCCTCGCTGTCGCCGCCGCTGCCGGCTGCGGGCAGAAGATTTACGCTCCCGGAGGCTGCTGTGACCCCGCTCCCTAAGCCATCGCCGGTTATCTCCTGCGTGAAGCCGGAGTCGGATATTACGCTATAGTTGATTCGGGTGCGTCCTGAGTAACTGTAAATAAGGGTACGCTCCTGGCCGGGGAAGATGGAGCCGGAATGCTCTCCGTCGTCGTAAAAGAAGCAGAATGATTCACCCGCCCCGGAAAGGGTCATGTCCAGAGGCCCGGTACGCAGGCGCCGGCTTCTGCCTGCGCTGACGCTGTTGACCGTGCACTTGACGGCTTCGCCTGCATCGCCTTTCAAGCTTACGGTGACGCCGCGCTGAAAAACCTGGGGAATCACTGCCAGGTAGTACTTTCCTTTAGGCAGCACGGCGCCCCCGTTGGAAACGCTCACTTCCTTGTATCCTTTGATTACCGTAGTCACGGGCGGTGTATCGTCTTTGGTGGATACAGCTATCCTTACTGTGCCGGCAATCAACTCGCCGTTGTTGCCTCGGAACGAGATGCTCCTGACTCCGTCTGTCTGCAGGTCGGCTTCTACCAGAGTGACGCAGTTCTGGAAATGCAGCTCGTCTGACTTGGTGCCTGCCACTGCAATGATATTGCTGAACTGATCCTGAATGGCTTTCTGCTCTGATGGAATGGTGGTGGTAAGGAATCCGGTGGAGTTCGTGGCGTCCGGATCGTATGGATACAGGGCGTAATATGTGCTCTGGGGACTGGCTATAGTGCCTTCCACCCAGAAAGACTCCCCGTATCCGGTAACGTTGAACAGACAGTTATCTGTCTTTGCAAACAGCGAAACCCGGTCTTTTCCGCCTTCCCAGCATATTTTGTAGTCTGAGCCCAGAAGCGCCCTGGTTTCTTCGGAAGAAATTGAAAACCGTACGGTTTCACCGGCAGGAATTGCGGCCTCGAACTGCTCCGGGGCGCAGGATGCGGCTGCAAGGGTAGCGGCGACAAAAACGACAAAGTACTTTTTCATGATAACTCCCTCCTACCAGTCTATGTCGTCCGATTGCGTGAAATCGTCTATGTCTGTTCCGGTAAGGCTGTCACAAAGGACTTGCAACACGTCAGCCTCAAGCTCCGCGATGTTGGGCTTAATATATCTACGCATGTACATAACTATTCTAATCCCTACAAAAGTAGGAATTTCCGGGGAGAATTGAAATACCAAGTATTGAGGATTCTAAAGTGCCGCTATCATTCTGCAGAACAGTTCCGTCATGACGTCGGTCGCTATGCCGGCCTGCTGGACCACGTCGTCTCCGTCGTTGAAATTCTTGGGAACGTTGCGCGAGTTGGCCTCGTTGGTCACGACCGACATTCCGAATACGCGTATGCCGCAGTGGCGGGCGACGATTACTTCGGGGATTGTGGACATTCCCACCAGGTCTGCGCCTACTTCGCGGAAAAAGCGGATTTCAGCTGGAGTTTCGTAGGTGGGACCTGTGCTTCCGAAGTACACGCCTTTGCGCAGGTTCAGCCCCATCTGTACGCCGAGCTTTTCTGCAAGTTGCTGCAGCTCAATGTCGTAAGCGCAGGTCATGTCGGGAAAGCGGGGGCCGAATGCCTCAAGGTTGGGACCGATGAGAGGGTTGGGCATCATATTGATGTGGTCCTTGATGATTACGAGGTCTCCTACTTTGTAGTCTATGTTTGTGCCTCCCGCGGCGTTGGACACAAAGAGGAACTTGATGCCAAGGACGTTCATAACCCTGATTCCGAGGGTTACCAGTTCCATGGGATAGCCTTCGTAGTAATGGAGGCGCCCCTGCATCGCAATGACCTTCTTGCCGCCCAGGTCGCCGTAAATGAAATTGCCCTTGTGCCCCACTGCGGTGGACATGGGGAATTCGGGCACTTCGCTGTAGGGGATTACTATCTGGTTCTCGATTTTGTCGGCCAGCTTTCCGAGGCCGCTGCCGAGAACTATTCCCACGGTAGGAGCTTCATCGCCGATGCATGATTTGACATATCGCGCAGCGTGGTTGATTTTTGCTGTTCTTTCGTCCATAGTGTTACAATATTCTGGTTATTTGTTTTCTGGCTTCTTCAAGAATCTCTTTCTCGCCTTCTATCTCTCTGTGGCGCATCACGAACCGGCCTCCGCAGATTACGGAGTCTATGCAGTCCGAATGTGCCGAGTAAATAAAGTTGGCAAGAAACGGGGCGGGGGACAGAAAGAAACTGTTCTCCGTGTCCACTATACTGATGTCTGCTACAGCGCCTTTTTCCAGCTTGCCGGCGTTAAGCCCCAATGCTTTGGCCCCGTTTACCGTGGCCATCGCCAGCAGCTCGTCCAGCGGCAGTGCTTTTGGATCCATCCTCCATGCCTTCTGGAACAGGGCGGCGGTTTTCATGGCTTCCAGTATGTCGAGGTTGTTGGAGGAAGCGCATCCGTCCGTTCCTAAGCAGATGTTGATTCCGGCGTCACGCATTTCGTTATAAAGGAACTTGTATCCGGAAGAAAGCTTTGCGTTGGAGTTGATGTTATGTATGCAGTGTACTCCCCGGGCGGCGAGCAGTTCAATGTCGTGTTCGCTGAGCCAGAGAGTATGGGCCGCCAGCAGGTTCGGTCCGAGCACGCCAAGCTCTTCCAGGTACTCCACCGGAGTGAGTCCGCCGTGCGCGGCCTTGCAGTCTTCCACTTCCTTGCGGGTCTCAGACAGGTGGATATGCAGGTTGAGGCCCCTCTCGCGGGCAAATTCAGATACCCAGCGTATCATCGGCTCGCTTACGGAATATATGGCGTGGAACGCCATCTGATAGATGCTTCCGCTGTTCCTTACACCGTCTGCCATCTCGTACCAGCGGAGGCATTGTTCCTTTTCCCTCTCGGTCTCTTCCGGGTCGCCTTTGTCAATCACATCGTAACCCAGGGCATGGCGTACGCCCATCTCGCAGGCTGCTTTATGGGTGGCGGGGAAGAACCAGTACTGGTCGTTGAAAGTGGTCGTGCCTGTGCGGATCATTTCTATGCAGGCGACTTTGGTGCTCCAATAAACAAAATCGGCGTCGAGCTTGTCTTCTATGGCCCAGATTTTACCCAGCCAGTCGTGGAAGACCATATCTTCGCCGATGCCCTTCATAAGGGCCATACCCGCATGGGTATGCATGTTTACAAAACCGGGAACAGCGACTTTGCCGCTGCAGTCCATTATTTCAATGTCTCCGGCAAGCTCCCAGCCCAGGCTGCTCCCGACAGGCGCAATATCAGCTATTACGCCTTTGTCTATGAGAACGTCCCCGGGCAATCCGTTAACCTGGATGTTCCGCAGGAGAATCACCTTTCTAGAGGTCTTCGAATTCTACGGAACGCTCTTCGGGATCGCGCTGCGGAATTGTCCCGCCGAAGCAGGTGTCTTTGATGTACGTAATAACTTCGTCAAGCCCCTCACGGAATTTCTCAAAATCCTCTTTGTAGAGGAAAATCTTGTGCTTGTCGTAAGTGAAGGTGCCGTCTGGATTGTTCCTGCGTTTGCTCTCCGTAATAGTAAGGAAGTAATCGTTGTTGCCTTTCGTCGACTTGACGTCGAAGAAATATGTTCGTTTACCGGCCCTCACCGGTTTGGAAAAGACGTCTTCTGAACCACGCTCCTGAAATCCTGCCCTGTCGTAATCGTCTCTGTACATATAGTAAAAAAATTAAAGGTTGATTTGTGCAAAAATATAACTTTTTCTCAGATTATGTTATCTTTGCAGGAAAATTTGTTTGAAAAAGATGCTGAACAGAAGAATCCTCAGGATAAAGGCTTTCAAAGTCATATACTCACGGGTGGAAAATCCATTGATGGAATTGAAGGATGCCGAATCCGAGCTTGAACGCTCCTGCGAAGCCACGAGGGATTTGTATCTTACCCTTCTTGCACTTGCCTGCCCCCTCACGGAAGAAGCGCGTTCGCGTATTGAGGCGGCCCGTTCCAAGTTCAATCCGAGCGCTGACGAGCTCAACCCCAATATGAAATTTGTAGAAAACGGGATCGCCCCTCTGCTGGAGGAAGACCCGGATTTCAGCAAAATCGTCAAGAAGAAAAAGATATCTTGGGAGAATGACGACGTTTTTCTGCGCCACCTCTACGAGGCCGTACGGGAGCGTGACTGGTTCAAGGCTTATATGCAAAAGCCTGGCCGGTCCCTTTCCGAGGACGCCTCGGTTTTCTCCCGTATCTATGAGGAGGAACTTCCGGACAACCAGGAACTGAGC
Organism: Bacteroidales bacterium; assembly: GCA_017454265.1. Taxonomy (GTDB): domain Bacteria; phylum Bacteroidota; class Bacteroidia; order Bacteroidales; family UBA932; genus Cryptobacteroides. The sequence goes on from JAFTDJ010000049.1 coordinate 46,284, forward strand.
GACATACTTGAAGACAATTCCATTTACTGGAACGACGAACTTGAGTATGCGCTGACATGGTGCTGCCGCACTATGGAATCGCTCGGGCGCGGCCGCCGCTGGAATCTGCCCGAACTGTATATGAGCGAAATGCCGGGATCGGAGGGGAAAGACAGCGACAAATCATTTGTGTACAACCTCGTGCGCGCAGCGTTCCGAAACTACGACAAATATGCGCAAATGGTTGCGGAAGTAACTCCCAAGTGGGACTCAAAGCGTATCTGCGCCACAGATCTTGCGCTTATCGTATGCGGGCTTGCAGAGGCCGACACCTTCAGCAATATCGATTACCGCACGACCATCAACGAATTCGTGGAAATATCCAAGTACTACAGTACCCCCGAAAGCCGCGCTTTCGTAAACGGTGTTCTGGATAAACTGATAAACAAAAAATAACGCGTTATGAATTTTATTACTGTTATGCTTCAGGCCTCAGCCGGAGCAGCCGGCCAGCAGGGCGGTGGAATGTCCATGTGGATTATGCTCATCCTTATTTTTGTGGTGATGTGGCTTTTTATGATCCGTCCTCAGCGCAAGCAGCAGAAAGAGGCCGAGCAGTTCCGCAACAGCCTCAAGAAGGGAGACAAAGTGGTTACCGCCGGCGGTATCTACGGCACCATCGCAGAGGTGAAGGACGGCGAGCGCTATGTCCTGCTGAGAGTCGATAACGACGTAAAGATCAAGGTGGACAAGACCTCCCTGCAGAAAGATCCTTCCGCCCCCGCACCAAAGCCGGAGGAACCCAAGGAACCCAAGGAGTCCAAGGACCCTAAAGAGCCCAAGGCGGAAAAGTATTAGCAGTTGAAGCGCTGGACGCAATTCCTCCTTTGCCTGCTGCTTTCCGCAAGCATCTGGCTGATTCACAACCTTTCGCAGAACTATGCGGGGGTTGTGAACGTTTCCATTCTTGCCCAAAGCGGTCTCAAGGGACGGGCAGCTGTCTCCAGAGGGCCTGTAACCGTGAGCGCCCGATGCTCGGCAACCGGTTTCAAGCTGCTGCAACTTAAGCATATGCACAGGACCGTTCCGGTGAACATCCACTCGGAAGACCTGGTCTGGGCGGGCGATGACCATTATACCGTATCTGCTGCCGAAATGGCTAAGTACAGCTCTGATATCTTCGGAGACGGAGTTGCGCTCATTACGTTCCTGAACCAGAACTACGTGTTTGAATTTGCCCCGGAGAATTACAAGACGGTGCCGGTTCAAGCTGTGTTCTCCGCGGACTACGAGCCTCAGTATATGGCGGCCGGCCCCATGAAGCTCACCCCTGATTCCGTCACGGTGTACGGTGAAGATTCCAAGCTTGTCCTGGTTGACAAGGTGCTGACAAAGTCCCTTAACCATATCGACCTTGACAAAAGCCAGGGAGGTGAGGTCAAACTGGTTCCAGTAAGCGGCGTGCGTATGTCGGACACGAAGGTTACCTGGTCCCTGGATGTGGTACGCTATGTTGAGGTCCGCTCACAGGTGAAAGTGGGTGTCCGCAATGTGCCCCGCGGGGTATCTCTGTCCGTGTATCCTTCTACGGCTACGGCCATATTCCGTTGCCAGTTCCCGGCGAAAGGGGCTCCTGCCGAATCCTGCGAGTTTTATGTAGATTATGCAGATTTCGCAAGATCCCTGTCAGGCCGTTGCGTACCTGTATGCGAGAACCTTCCCCCTTACGTGATAGAGTGGCGCATGAGCCCGGAAATCTTTGATTGTATGATAAGGGAGGACGCCCAATGACCACCGTTCTCGTGACAGGACCCATTGGAGGTGGCAAAACCACTGTCTGCCGCTATCTGGAGGCGTCTGGATATCCGGTGTATGACTGCGATTCCCGCTGCAAGGGCCTTTATGAAAACGTCCCCGGATTAAAGCTGAGGATAGAGAATGAACTCAAGGTGCAGTTTTCGGAACTGGGCGTCATCTTTAAGGACGCAGATCTTAGAGAGAAGCTGGAAGCCATTGTGTATCCGCTTTTGCTGCGGGATATCGAAAACTGGAAAGATTCATTGGATTGCAGCCTGGCTTTCATCGAGTCGGCTGTTGCCCTGGAGAAGCCGTTGTTCCGCAACACCTATGATAAAGTGCTGCTGGTAAAAGCTCCCAGGCGCCTGCGTCACTCCCGCAATCCCAAAGCCGCTTCGAGAGAGGCTCTGCAGAAATTCGACAAGTCATTGATTGATTATACGATAGACAACGGTTCCGGCCTGGAATCGCTGTATGCAAAAATAGAAAAATTTTTAGAACAGTTATGAAAACAGATTTGGCCAAAATTCTGTCCGTTTCCGGTCAGCACGGTCTTTACCTCTATCTGGCACAGGCCCGTAACGGTGCCATTGCAGAATCCCTGAAGGACAAGAAGCGCACGGCGTTCGATGCGCACAGCAAAATATCCACTCTTGCCGACATCGCAATCTTTACATCCGAAGGCGAACTCCGCCTGGCAGATGTTTTCACTGCCATGAAGGCTGCAGCAGATGCCGGCAACGCCGTTCCTGAGCCCAAGGCGGACGCATCCGCAATCAAGGCTTTCTTCGCCAAGGCTGTTCCCAACTACGACGAAGACCGTTTCTATGTATCTCATATGAAGAAGGTTCTCGACTGGTATAAGGAGCTGGAACAGTACGCTTCCCTAGATTTCGTCACCGACGAAGAGCGTGAGCAGCAAGTTGAAAAAGAGGATTAAAGTCATTACGCTCGGCTGTTCCAAGAACAGCGTGGACACCGAACATCTGCTGGCGGCCCTGCCGGCGGATGAGTTTGCCGTATCTGATGAGGCTCCTCTGGATTATCTCCTCTACAATACCTGCGGCTTCATCGGAGATGCCAAGGAGGAATCCATCCAAGCCATTTTCGAGGGGGTGGAGGCCAAGAAAAGAGGGGAGGCCGGGCGTCTTGTGGTTTTCGGCTGTTTGTCGGAAAGATACGCCGCCCAGATGCCGAAGCTGATTCCGGAAGTGGACGCATGGTTCGGCGCAAGGGACCTTAACCCGTTGCTGCGCTACCTTGGAGCCCCGCCGTCCCGTTTCGTGAAACGTCATCAGGAGAACAGGCGCGGCTATGCCTACCTTAAAATATCCGAGGGTTGCGACCGGCGCTGCTCATACTGCGCCATACCATTCATCAGGGGAGCGCATAAGTCTGTGCCTGTTGAAGATCTCGTGACCGAGGCCGGACAACTTGCTTCCGAAGGCGTAAGCGAGCTTATACTCATTGCCCAGGATACTACTTTTTACGGCCTCGACCTTTACGGCCGCAGGTCGCTAGCAGACTTGCTGAAGGCCCTCTCTGGAATAAAGGGAATAGAGCGCTTGCGCATACATTACTCGTATCCCGCCGATTTCCCCGAGGACGTGCTGGAACAGATGGCGCACAACCCGAAGGTTTGCAAATACCTGGATATCCCCCTGCAGCATATCTCAGACGTGGTGTTGGACAATATGCACCGCCATATCGACGCAGAGGGCACACGCCGCATCATACGGCGCCTGCGCGAAAAGGTGCCGGGGGTGGTGCTCCGCACGACAATGATTGCAGGCCATCCGGGAGAAGGGGAGAAGGAGTTCCGGGAACTTCTCGACTTCCTGCGGGAAGCCCGTTTCGAGAGGCTGGGAGCTTTTATTTATTCCGAGGAAGAGGGAACATGGGGCGCCGCCCACCTGCAGGACTCCGTGCCCGAGGAAGAGAAGCGCCGCCGACTTGATGAGCTCATGAGCCTACAGTCCGAAATTTCCCTCGAGTACAACCGGTCTCGCATAGGCACAGTCGAACGCGTGATGGTAGACGATGCGGTGGGTGGCAATCTGGTATGCCGCAGTCAGTTTGAGAGTCCGGAAGTTGACGGCGAAATACTCGTGCCGTACGACGGCTCCGCTGCGGCATTGATAGGCCAATACATCGACGTCCGTATTACCGATGCAGACACCTATGATCTGATGGCGGTCCGCCTCTGAACAGTACTGTCTGTTCAGAGATTGGCGGACGCAGTCTTTTTCAGGTCCAGGGCTTCTGCAAGAATGCTTACAGGGTTCTTTACAGGTACGCCTGTACTCATCTCAATCTGCCATTTGCAGGTCTCGCACTCGCAAACTACGAATTCAGGTTTGACTTCTGCAATATTGTCGAAGAGAGGACGGCCTATCAATTGGGACACCTTGAAATTCTCTTTCTTGAATCCGTATGTTCCCGCAATGCCGCAACAGTTGCTTTCCAGTTCGGTAAGTTCCATGCCCGGAATCATCCTGAGAAGTTCGGTGGTGAAAATACCCCATCCGAGTCTTTCCTGATGGCAGGGACAATGATAGGCGGCACGCGCCTTCCAGCCTTCTTTCCACACTGGCTTGAGCTCTCCTGATACAATTCCCTTGTAAAGAAACTTTTCAACCAGGTGAATATGTTCCCTGACCACTGAGTTGTCCACCTTCAGGAGCTCGGGATATTCTTCCAGCAAGGTCATAGTGCAGGTGGTGGATACGGTCACTATCTCGCGACCTTCCTTCACTTCCTTCGCAAAGGCGTCCACATTGATCCTGGCATCGCGTGTGGCAGCTGGAATCATGCCGTTGGCTATCTTGGCCACTCCGCAGCAGCGCTCGTTATTGATCAGTTGTACCCCGATCCCGAAGGCATTCATAACGGCCACGAAATCTTTGCCGAGCTGAGGATAATTGTAGTTTGCATAGCAACCGTGGAAGTAGCTTATCTGCTTCTTGAATGCATCCTGTGCCCCGGCGGCGTTCTTCTTGAACCAATGCACAAATGTTTCGGAGGCGTATTTTGGAAGGGTCCTGCGCCTGTCGACGCCTAAGGTGAAGTCCATTATGCCCTTCACCGCGCCTAGCCCCAGGGAAAAGTTCACCAACGGGGCAAAACTGCTGGCAAGCGGGCCCATCTGGTCCGTGCTGGCGAGCATTACATCGCGGAGCTTGGGAGACTGGCGTCCGAAGTCTATCCGAGCCTGCTGTATCAGGTCTGCAATCTTCACTCCGGAAGGGCATGCAACCTCGCATCTCTTGCAGTTAAGGCAATATTTCAGGGAGTCGTCGAAGAAAATGCCGTTCTTGAGGCGGTAGCGCTCGCCGTCGGGGCCGGAACGCTTGGGGCCGCCGTACTTTGGGTTGTTGGCCATCACAGGGCACACGGTCTCGCAGAGCGAGCATTTCTGGCACTGTTCGAAATTCTTTGCGCTGATATTTGTCTCCTGCATAATTATTTCCTCCTTATGGCTGTTACGGCGTCCTGCGCGCTTTTCTTTATCTGCTCCGTTGCGTCCGACTGAGCGCTGCTTATGCCGGACAGAATTTCACCGGCAGGGAAGAGATTCACTATCGGTTTTCCGTCCTTGAGGGCACATCCGTCCTTGGTCCTGACTCCGAACTCCAGGAACTTCTGGGGCGCGGTGAATGAAGGGTCGAACCATTTGCTGCGGTCTTCTTCGTATTCTACGTCGAGTCCGAACAAGGGTTCATAGACCTTGTCCATATCAGCGACTATGCCTTTCGAGAAGAACTTTCCTGTGGCGAGAATGAAACTGTCGGCCTCCAGGAGCACGTCCTCCAGCTTCTCGGTGCGAACGCTCAGGAGACGGTTGTCTTCGAATTGCCCCTCCGTTACCCTGTCTCCGGTGAGCAATGTGCCTCCTGCTGTGCTGAATTCACGTCTGGATGCGTTGTGCAGGGAAAGGCCCTCGGCGATTACGGCACATTTGAGACCGGCTTCCTGCAATGCGGTGGCGGCTGTCATCCCGGCCAGTCCGCCGCCAATGATAATAACGTCAAACTTCATCGTAAGAATAAGGCTTCTGGTATTTGTAAACTCTCTGCATAAACTCCATCTCACGCAGCGTGTCGCCCCAGCCTACTGCGCGCATTCCCTTCCATCGTTCGTCCAGGTAGTCGGCTGCAAGCTTGGGGGCAAGTTCCGGCTGGCCGAGCGCCTCGGCAAGCGCCTTGGCCGCCTTGCGTATGCACAGGGTGCCCTGGCAGGTGCCCATGCCCACCCGGGTGCGTCGCCTGAGGTCCTGCAGGTTGCGCACTCCGAGTTCGCGGACGGCGTATTTGATTTCGGCCAGAGTCACGTTCTCGCATTCGCAAATCAATTGTTTGTCCGCCTCGGTCTCGAAAATTATTTTGTTTACCATGTCTCCCTGGCGTCCAGCGGCGCTTTTCTGCCCGGCGGTAGGCTTGCCCTCGAAGCGTTTGCTCACGCTCTCGATACGGCCGTCCATGGAGCCGGGCAGGGGAGTCTCCGCCGTGGTGCAGCTTCTGGATACTCCAAGCTTGCGGCATACGGCGTCCGTGGCGAGCTCGGCCATCAGGCGGTAGGTCATCAACTTGCCGCCCGTTATGCTTACGAATCCCTTGACGCCGTCCCTGCTTTCGTGGTCCAGGCAGACGATGCCGCGGCTAATGCTGCGTCCCGTGGGATCGCTGTCATCGGCGACCAGAGGGCGCACACCGGCGTACGCGCGCAGTATGCGGGTACTGGAAAGCGAAGGACAGAGAGCGCAGCCTTCACGGAGAAGCAGGCGCACCTCATCGGGCGTCACTTCCATATTGTCGCACTCTTCGAAAGGAACTTTTGTGGATGTGGTTCCAATTACGGTTACGGAGTCCCCGGGAACCAGTATGTCGCCGTCGGCGGACTTGCGGCAACGGTTGATTACTACGTTGTTGACCCGGTGCCCGAAGACCAGAAGCGCTCCCTTGGCGGGGTACATTCCTATATGCACACCTGCTTTTTCCGCAACTCCGTGGCCCCAAATGCCGGCAGCGTTCACCGTGACCGGAGCACGGTACTCGGCTTTCTCGCCGCTGCGGGTGTCCAGTACCTTCACTCCCAGGATGGTGTCGCCTTCTCTTATAAAGTCGAGGAATTCGGTATAAGCCAGTACTTTAGCTCCGTGCAGAACGGCATCGGTCACGTTGGCGCTGCAGAGGCGGAAAGGATCCACGGAACCATCGGGAACCACCACCGCACCTATCAGCGTCGGGTTGACGGAGGGCTCCATATCTATCGCCTCGCGGGGTGATATGGCCCTGGCCTCAATTCCGGCGCTGTTGCAGGCCTCCAGGAATGTGGCCTGATAGTCGAGCCCGTAACCGGTTTCAGCGTCTTCCGGGAGGGTTATGAACAGGCCGCCCGTATCTTCTACGCAGTTGGCCGCGATGTGGCGGAGTATCTTGTTCTCGCGTATGCACTCTTCCGCCGATTCGCTGTCTTTTACGGCATACCTTGCACCTGAGTGCAGCAGGCCGTGGTTTCGCCCCGTTGCGCCGGTGGCAATGTCTTGTCTTTCTATAAGCAGTACACGCAGTCCACGCATAGCGCAGTCACGCGCTGTCCCGGCTCCTGTGATACCGCCTCCGATGATGATCACATCAAATTCGTTCTTCACTGGCATATAGATTTGTGTTAATAATCTCAAAAAAAGGCGGGACCGTAAGCCGGTTTCTGTTCATTCTGCCATTTATCTTCGCAACCTACCCCCCGGCATCAGGCGGGCCGCCCTCAACTGCCGGTATACTTGGTCTTGCAGACCCTGGTGCCGTACCCGCACTGCATCGCTGCGGTGCGTCGTGAGCTCTTGCCTCACGTTTTCACCCTTACCGGATTGCTCCGGCGGTATTTTTCTGTTACGGCTTGCGTAAGGTTACCCCCACCTGTGCTTTCCGCAGCAGGGCGCCCTGCTCTGTCCGGACTTTCCTCAGCATTGCTGCCGCGGCAGATCGTCCCACCTTAAATCTCACAAATTTAACAAAAAAAATAATATATTTGTACCGATGATAAGCGACAACCGTTTGAAAATATTTGTGGCAGTCGCCGAATGCGGCGGTTTTACCGCTGCGGCTCACCGTCTGAAGATGAGCCAGCCGGCTGTAAGCCAGAGCGTGGCTTCGCTCGAGGGGGAAGCTGGCGTGGAACTCTTCCTGCGGACGAGGAGCGGGGTGGAGCTTACCGGTGCCGGACAGCTGTTCTACGGATATGCGGTGCGCATCCTGTCTCTGTACGAGTCTTTGTCGTCTGAACTTACCGGTGCCGGCGTCCTGCCGGAACAGACCCGGCTTCCCCTGGGCGGCGGTCGTTCTGCTGCCGTTTCCGTTAGCCGCGGCAAAATAGAAATCGAAATCATCGGCAAATAGAAAAATTTAGTATCTTTGCGGCTTGAAGTTTAACTAAAATCCTTTTTATGGGTCGAAATGAAGAAATTGCTTTTACTCTTCGCAGCTTTGCTGCCATGCTTCCTTGCGCATTCGCAAGAGGCTGAGGGGAACGGCAGTTATGCCGATTTCCAGCTTATTCCGCGCATTGAGTTCAACCCCTATTTCACTCCCGGGCAGACCGGCGACGGTTCGAGCGGATATACGTTCGGCAATTCGAATATTTACACTCTCATAGAAGGAGCTTTCTCTGATCACGTTTCTTTTGTACTGAACAATCACTGGCTGTCCGCTACCAATCCGGGCTGGGCGGAGAGTGCGGCCTTGTACAAGAACACTTTTTATTCCAACGCCAACAATTGGGTGGACCTTGCGTATTTCGACTTTAATTTCGGCAACTGGACCTTCACTATCGGCAAGGACTGCATTATGTCCGGAGGCTTCGAGTATGATGCCTACGACGTGGATGTGGACTACCTGCTCACCGGCCCGGACCAGAAAATACTGCTGGCGTCCAATCTTTGGTACAATCTTCCGGGTTACCAATGGGGCGGCAAAGTGGCGTACAACATCGGCGAGCATACCACCTTCGCTCTCCAGATGATCACATCGCCCTTTGGCGAGCGTCCTTTCGCCAGCGGGATATTCGCCTATTCTGCAAAGTGGGCCGGAAACTATGGCCCCTTCTCCAATATCTGGACCGCTTCGGCAATCCAGAAGCCCGACCGCAGCTTCGAGTGGCTTTTCGCCCTTGCACAGCAGGTTGAGCTCGGTGCTTTTACGATCGGGTTCGACTGGTACAACCTGAACGACATCGACTACAACGACGACGACAGTCCTTGCGGCCTGCTTCCCGGCAACACGTTCCGTCCCAGCCTGGCCTTCAAACCTCTGGACTGGTTCGACTGCAAGCTCGTGAGCAACATCTACACCGAGCCCGGCAGCGGCGTATCCGACGTAAACGTGGGTGCCGCTTTCCACTTTTTCCCTATCGAGACCATTCAGCTTCATACTGCAATGGGGTGGGATATGATTACCAGGACGTTCAGCGCAACCGTAGGCGCAAAGGTTAACTTCACGTTTCTTTCCCTTTAGGAATGGCAAAAGACTATATCATTGATATTCAGCATCTCAGCAAGTCATTCGGTGGCGTAAAGGTGCTGGACGACATAAATTTCTATGTGCGCAGGGGCGAGTTCGTCACCCTGCTGGGTCCCTCGGGATGCGGAAAGACAACGCTGCTCCGCCAGATAGCCGGTTTCATCGCTCCTGACGAGGGCAAGATTCTGCTTGACGGAAAGGACATTTCCGGAATACCGCCTTATCAGCGTCCGCTGAATACAGTGTTCCAGCGATACGCCCTTTTCCCTCATTTGGACGTTTACGACAACATAGCTTTCGGACTCAAGCTTCAGAAGCTTCCCGCCAAGGAAATCGAGGCGCGTGTAAAGAAGATGCTGAAGATGGTTTCCATGACCGATTACGAAGACCGCTCCGTGGAGTCCCTCTCCGGAGGTCAGCAGCAGAGGGTCGCCATCGCCAGGGCGTTGGTAAACTACCCGAAAGTTCTGCTGCTAGATGAGCCGTTGGCTGCACTTGACCTTAAGATGCGCAAGGATATGCAGTTGGAGCTTAAGGAGATACACCGTAAGATGGGAATTACATTCATCTACGTGACCCACGATCAGGAGGAGGCGCTTACGCTGTCCGATACCATAGTCGTGCTGAACGAAGGCCGCATTCAGCAGATAGGAACTCCCACCGACATTTACAACGAGCCGGTTAACTGCTTCGTGGCGGATTTCATAGGGGAGAGCAATATCCTTAAGGGCCGCATGATCCGCGACCGCCGCGTAGCGTTCATCAAGCAGGAGTTCGACTGCGTGGACGAGGGTTTCGGCGAAAACGTGCCGGTAGATGTGGTGGTGCGTCCGGAAGATATCTACTTTACCACCGACCCTGCCAAGTGCCAGTTCAAGGCGAAGGTGAATTCTTGTACCTTCAAGGGTGTCCATTACGAAATGTGGGTTGATACGGAAAGCGGCTACGAGCTGATGATCCAGGATTACGACCCTTATCCCGTAGGGACTGAAGTCATGCTGTATATAGATCCCGACGACATCCAGGTGATGCACAAGGAGCGTACGCGCAACGTCTTCGACGCCAAGGTGACGGACTCCGGTCACGTGGAGATGTTGGGGCAGTCCTGGGACTGCGAGGTCCCTGATGGTTTTGCCGCCGGAGATGAGGCGGTGGCCGAAGTGCGTTTCGAGGACGTGGAGCTGCTGGACCACCAGGAGGATGGAAAGATTGCCGGAGAAGTGCACTTCCTGCTCTACAAGGGCGACCACTACCATCTCACTATCCTCACGGAAGACGGCGACCACATTTGGGTGGATACGAACGATATCTGGGACAAGGGCGACCTTGTCGGCGTTGACATACCCGCAAAGGGTATCAAACTGATACGGAGAAATGACTAAACGAAGCAGTTGGAGCATACCGTATCTCATCTTTATGGTGATATTCGTGGTGCTGCCTCTCATCCTGATCGTGATGTACGCTTTCCAGGACGGGACAGGGCATTTCACGCTGTCTAACATTACCCGCTTCTTTACCGATTCGGATTCTCTTTCTACATTTGCACTGTCAATTGAGGTAGCAATAGAGAATACGCTGATTTGTATATTGTTGGGTTACCCTGCGGCATGGATCCTCGCCAACCGTGAACTGAACAGGAGCGCAGTCACGGTGATGCTGTTCATAATGCCCATGTGGATTAACGCCCTGATGCGTACGCTTGCAACTGCGGAACTCTTTAACGTGCTGGGATTCACCCTGGGTAAAGGCACCCTCCTCTTCGGTATGGTGTACGACTACCTGCCTTTTATGATTTATCCGATCTACAACACCTTGCTGAAGATGGACAAGTCCTATGCTGAGGCTGCCGAAGATCTTGGCGCGCCTCCGATGAAGGTGTTCTGGAAGGTTACCGTCCCCCTTTCTATGCCGGGAGTGATGAGCGGAGTCCTGATGGTGTTCATGCCTACCGTGAGTACGTTCGCCATATCCGAGTTCCTCACCAACAACAAGATTAAACTCTTCGGTACCATTATCCAGGAGAACATCAATTCATCGATGTGGAACTACGGTGCGGCCCTGGCATTTATAATGCTGATTATCATCGGAATAACTTCCCTTATGGGCGGCTCCGACAATTCTGAAGCGGAAGGAGGGCTCGTGTGATGAAGAAAGTACTTGCAAAATGCTATTTGTGGCTGCTGCTTGCGTTGCTCTATGCACCGCTGTTCTTCATCGCAGTGTTCTCGTTCACCGAGTCCAGGGTCCTGGGCAACTGGACAGGATTTTCCACCAAGCTGTACAGCAACTTGTTTACCGGCGGAATGAACGGGGGCGCATCCCTTATCTCTGCAGTGGAGAACACCTTGCTCATCGCTCTCATATCGGCGGCTTTCTCTACTCTTCTGGGTACGGTTGCCGCTATAGGCATACACAATCTCAAAGGACGCAAGAGGCAGACCATGCAGTTTCTGAACAACATACCGATGATCAATCCCGATATTATCACCGGTGTGTCCCTGTTCCTGCTTTTCGTCTTCCTTGGAGTTTCCCAGGGATACCTGACGGTCATTCTTGCGCACATCACTTTCTGCACTCCTTACGTTGTGCTGAGCGTGCTTCCCAAGCTCTCGCAGATGAATCCCAATATCTATGAAGCGGCTCTTGACCTTGGCGCAACCCCGGCCCAGGCCCTGCGCAAGGTGCTTATTCCCGAACTGCGTCCCGGAATGGTCTCCGGCTTCATCCTGGCCTTTACTATGTCCCTGGACGACTTTGCCGTAACTTTCTTCACCCGGGGCACCATAGGTCTAGACACGCTGTCCACATATATCTATACCGACGCACGCAAGGGAGGCCTGACGCCGGAATTAAGGCCTTTAATGACCCTTATATTTCTAATTGTACTAATTCTACTGGTAGTTATCAACATACGCCAGGAAAAGGCAAATAAAACCGTAAAAAGCAGATGAAAAGAACACTTTCTTTCCTAGCGGCGGCACTTGTAGTGTGCGCCTGCGCACAGGACAGGAGCAGCATCCTGAAGGTTTACAACTGGTCTGACTATATAGACGAGTCCGTGATTCCCGAATTCGAGCAGTGGTACGAAGAACAGACAGGGGAGAGCGTGCGCGTAATTTACCAGACTTTCGACGTGAACGAGACTATGCTCTCGAAAATCGAGAAAGGCCACGAGGACTACGACGTGGTATGCCCCTCCGACTACATAATCGAGAGAATGCTTCAGAGCGATCTTCTACTGCCTTTGGACAGGGACTTCGGCGATACCCCCAACTATATAGACGTCAATCTCTCTCCGTACATCCGCGAGTGCTTCGATAAGATGGACGGAGGCGGCAAGAACGCAAATGAGTACTCAGTAGGCTATATGTGGGGCACCACCGGTATCCTGTACAACGCCAAGTACGTAAGCGACGAAGAGGCCTCTACGTGGGATATCATACGCAATCCCAAGTTTGCCGACAAGATCTTTATCAAAGATTCAGCTCGCGATATTTTCTCTCAGATTATCATTTACTTACGCCAGGATGACCTGAAGGCCGGCAGGGTTACTCTCGACGAATTGATGCTGGATTCGTCAGACGATGCGCTGGCTGCCGTCGAGGCCTATATGAAGCAGGTGAAGCCTCTCGTGGCCGGCTGGGAAGCCGACTTCGGGAAGGACCAGATGACGCAGGAGCGCGGCTGGGTGAGCCTCAATTGGAGCGGTGATGCCGTATGGGCGATAGAAGAAGCAGCCGAACTGGGAGTGGATCTTCGTTACACGTGCCCCAAGGAAGGCTTTACGGTCTGGTTTGACGGCTGGGTGATACCCAAGTACGCAAAGAACGTCAAGGCGGCCAAATACTGGATTAATTTTATGTCCCGTCCGGACATAGTAATCCGGAACGTGGACGTTACCGGGTACGTTTCGGTGAGCGGTGCGCCTGAGGTCCTCGAGGCCTTTACCGATGATTCTCTCGAGCCCCTGGACCTGTCTTACTTCTTCGGCCCCGAGGCCACATCGGTCTGTGCTGACCCCGTCCTCTATCCCGACCGCAGCGACATTGAACGCAGCACCCAGGAGCACGACTGGGGATCCAGGACACCCCAGCTGGTGGAGATGTGGTCCCGCGTAAAAGGGGAGAGCGCCAATACCATGACTGTTGTGGTGATAGCGGTATTCCTTGTTGCCATTGTTGCATTCGCTGTGTACAGCCGCTTCTTCTCCCGTAAGGCAAATTCCCGTAAAAACGGCAGAAAGCGCCGCTAGGGCGCCATTTGTAACAAAGTTGTTATAGGACATAACATTTTTGTTGCGTGGGGGGGGGCTATTTTGGGGCCATCCGGTATAATACCGCAGCAATTATCACATAGACGAAGTTCGGAAGCCACAGCGCTATGCCGGCAGGAAGGGTTCCTGTGAACACGAACATTTCGCTGAACTTCAAGAACAGAATATAGAGGAACGCAAGTCCTATTCCGAGAGCGAGGTTGAATCCTATTCCGCCTCGCTTCTTCTTGCTCGTAAGGGCAACCGCCATTATTGTAAGTATGAAAGCGGAGAAGGGCAGGGTCATGCGCCTGTTCTTCTCTATCTGAGCGTACATTACGTTTGCGTCTCCGCGCATCTTCTGGGTGGAGATGAGGGCGTTCAGATCTTTTTGGGTGAGGGTCTCCACCGTTTTCTGATTACGGTAAAAATCGCTCAGTTTAAGGGCTATCACGGTATCCAGCTGGTCTCCGCAGCGCACCTTGTCTTCCAGGCCGGTACTGTAGTCCCGTATGAACCAGCGGCGCAGGTGCCAGCCGTCCATAGTGCTGTCCCAGGCTGCTGATTCCGCCGTGAGTTTTGAGACCATCTTGTTGTTTTCTATTGTCTCCAGCGTGAATTTGTATGCAGTATTGTTATAGGCGCTGAACGACTGCACGAAGACGAACTGCCCCGGAGCTATCTGATAGTGTACGTTGTTGCGGCTGTACTTGGTATAGTTCATATCCACGTACTTGGTCTCAAAATCCACCCTGGTGGCGTTGGACCGTGGAATCACAAACAGGTTCAGGCCAAGTGACAGCAGGGCGATTATCGCAGCGGAAACCACGTACGGCACCATCATCCTGTGGTAACTTACACCGCCGGAAAGTATGGCGATAATCTCCGAATTCGCGGCCATCCTGGACGTGAAGAATATCACGGTGATGAACACGAAGAGGGGGGAGAACATATTGATGAAATATGGAATGAAGTTTACGTAGTAGTCCACAATGATGGTTCTCAGAGGGACCTCGTGCTCTACAAAGTTCTCAATCTTTTCGGAAATGTCGAAGATGATGACTATCCCTATGATTACAAGCAGCGCAATGAAGAATGTCATGAGGAACTTCTTCATTATGTAGCGGTCCAGTATTTTGGGTTTCAGCGACATTACAACCTTTGGGACACTCGTTTAACTGTGCTTTCTTTCCATGAAGCGAAATCTCCGGCTTCGATGTGCGCGCTCGCCTGCTTCACCAGGTCCAGGTAGAAGGCCAGGTTGTGCTCGCTGGCAAGCATTGCTGCAAACATCTCGCCGGAAACGAACAGGTGATGGAGGTATGCGCGAGAGTAGGTCCTGTCCACAAACGAGGCTCCGGCGGGATCTATGGGGGAGAAATCGTCCGCCCACTTGGCGTTGCGCATGTTCATTATGCCGTCCCAAGTGAAAATCATGCCGTTGCGCCCGTTGCGTGTGGGCATCACACAGTCGAACATATCCACTCCGCGTGCGATTCCCTCCAAAATGTTGGCGGGAGTGCCGACACCCATGAGGTAGCGGGCCCTGTCCTGGGGTATCACGGGGTCCAGCACTTCAAGCATCTCGTACATCACGTCAGTGGGTTCGCCGACTGCCAGGCCTCCTATCGCTATTCCTGCTTCCGAGAACTCCAACGCATGCTCTGCGGCCTCCACGCGGAGGTCGGGATAGGTGCACCCCTGGATTATGGGGAAGAAGGTCTGGGGGTATCCATAGAGCGGCTCCGACTCTCGGAAATGTTTATAGTAACGCTCTAGCCAACCCTGCGTAAGCTTAAGAGACTTAGCGGCATAGCTTCTGTCTGCATCTCCCGGGCAGCACTCGTCGAGTGCCATCATTATGTCTGCTCCTATGATACGCTGTGTATCCACGTTGTTTTCCGGGGTGAACAGGTGACGGGAACCGTCGATGTGGGACTGGAAACGGCAGCCCTCAGGTGTAATCTTGCGGATTTTGCTCAAGCTGAATACCTGGAATCCGCCGCTGTCGGTGAGGATGGGCCTGTCCCAGTTCTCGAAGCGGTGAAGTCCTCCCGCCCGGCGCAGGATGTCCAGCCCGGGGCGGAGATACAGGTGGTAGGTGTTGCCCAGGATGATTTCGGCTCCTATATCTTCCTTCAAGTCCCTGTGGTAAACCCCCTTCACGGAACCTACGGTCCCCACCGGCATGACGATGGGGGTGCGGATGTCTCCGTGTGCGGTGCTGAGTATTCCGGTCCGTGCGGAAGAAGCGGTATCTTTTGATGTCCTGGTGAACTTGAACATAGTGCAAAAATACTGAAAAAATCTTATATTTGTATGTTTACCGCATACAATAGCAATTAAACATAACACCAGATGAAAAACAAACAGCTCACTGTCAGGCTCATCCTGATGAACTTCCTGCAGTATGCAGCCTGGGGCGCATATCTCACGTCCCTCGGACGGTTCCTTGGCAACGTTGGCCTGGGTCCCCAGATCAAGTGGTTCTTTGCAATGCAGGGCTTCGTCTCCATTTTCATGCCTACCCTGATGGGGATAGTGGCAGATAAGAAAATCGAGGCCCAGAAGACCCTCTCCCTATGCCACGGTATTGCCGGCATTTTTATGATTGCCGCCGGAGCCTATTGCATGAGCGCCGGAGGAGCGCCTGCGTTTGCCCCGCTCTTCGTGCTTTACAGCATCAGTGTTGCGTTCTATATGCCCACAATCGCCATTTCCAACTCGGTGGCCTACAACGCCCTTGCAAAGGCCGGAATGGACACGGTGAAGGATTTTCCGCCCATACGCGTGTTCGGCACCGTGGGCTTTATCTGCAGCATGCTGCTCACCAACTTCCTCAAGATAGGCGGCGTGGCCATGCAGGAATCCTACACCCAGCTCTTCTCGTCCGGAATCATCTCCCTGGTGCTTTGCGCGTATGCGCTCACCATGCCCGCCTGCCCGGTTAACAAATCGTCCGGCAGCCAGTCTTTCGCGGACGCCTTCGGACTCAAGGCTTTCACCCTTTTCAAGGACCCCCAGTTCGCCATATTCTTCATTTTCTCAATGTTGCTGGGCGCATCCCTTCAGATTACCAACGGCTATGCCAACACCTTCCTAGGCTCCTTTGCGGCCGACCCGGCACTGGCCGACACCTTCGCGGTGAAGAATTCCAACGCGCTGATTGCCATTTCGCAAGCGTCCGAGACCCTCTGCATCCTGCTTATCCCGTTCTTTATGAAGAAGTTCGGCATCAAGAAGGTGATGCTCATCTCCATGTTTGCATGGGTGTTCCGCTTCGGCCTCTTCGGCGCCGGAAACCCCGCAATGCCCGGCGTGCTTCTCTTTGTGCTGAGCTGCATAGTTTACGGTATGGCATTCGATTTCTTCAACATCTCCGGTTCGCTGTATGTGAATGAGAATACCACGGAAGACATCCGTTCCAGCGCTCAGGGCGTCTTTATGCTGATGACCAACGGCCTCGGCGCTACCATCGGCACCCTGGCGGCCGGAAAAGTGGTGGAGGCCTGCGACGTGTTCAATACGCCTTCAAACTGGCCTGAAGCCTGGTATATATTCGCTGGTTATGCCTTTGTAGTGGGCGTGCTGTTTATGATTCTCTTCAAGGATCCGCAGAAGAAAAAGGCCGCCGCGAAATGAAAGTGAAAGTTATAAACCGGAGCTCAAATCCGCTTCCGGAATATGCTACTGAGTTCTCCGCCGGCCTGGATGTGCGTGCCGCCAACGAAGAACCAATAGTGCTTGAGCCGCTCGCACGCGCAATGGTGCCCACTGGCCTGTACCTGGAAATTCCGGAAGGATACGAGGTGCAGGTCCGTCCCCGCAGCGGGCTTGCTGCCAAAAAGGGAATCACGGTTCTGAACGCTCCAGGGACCATAGATGCAGACTACCGTGGAGAGGTGTGCGTGATTCTGGTAAACCTTTCTCAAGAGCCTTTTACCGTAGAAAAAGGGGAGAGGGTGGCGCAGCTGGTGCTCGCCCGTCATGAGAGGCTTGAATGGGAGCCTGCCGACGAACTTGCCGCCTCCGGGCGGGGAGAAGGCGGCTTCGGAAGTACCGGGACCAAATGAAAGATCTATACAGTAAATATCTGGGCTGCGGCGGCCGTGTAACTACCGACAGCCGCGCCATAAAGGGCGGTGAAATCTTTTTCGCGCTCCGGGGCGAGAACTTCGACGGCAATGCATTTGCCGTCGGGGCGTTGGAGGGCGGCGCTGCCTGGGCGGTGGTGAACGACGATGCCCCGCTTCCTGAAGACGCACGCCTGATACGGGTCCCGGACCCTCAGGCCACGCTTCGCGACCTCGCAACCTGGCACCGTGTACACGTGCGCGACGGGGCGCTTCCGGTACTCGGCCTCACCGGGACCAATGGCAAGACAACTACCAAGGAACTAATTGCCGCCGTACTTGCACAAAAATTCAAGGTGACAGCTACTAAGGGCAATTTAAACAATGATATAGGAGTCCCTCTAAGTCTTCTTTCCATTACTCCGGATACTGAAATTGCAGTAATAGAGATGGGTGCCAACCATCCCGACGACATAGAAAAACTGGTGCGGGTGAGCCAGCCCGATTACGGTCTTATCACAAATGTAGGCCGTGCGCACCTGTTGGGATTCGGTTCCTTCGAGGGGGTGAAGCAGGCCAAAGGGGCGCTCTACCGATGGCTTGGTTCCCGTCCCGGCTCCCTGATTTTCATCAACGAGGACGATGAAGACCTCCGGGGGATGGCTGCCGGTTTGCCCAGCCATTTCTTTGGCTACGGCATGAAGTATCAGGGAGCGGAGTTGCTGCCCGCTACTCCCGAGTCTCCCTTCCTGGGGCTCAAGATAGGGAGCGAGGAGGTGCATACCCGGCTTGTCGGGGCGTACAACGCAGCCAATGTACTGGCGGCCCTTGCTGTTGGCGAATATTTCGGCGTTCCGCGTGCAAAAGCAGTCGCGGCGATAGAGGCGTATCTGCCTTCCAACCAGCGCTCGCAAATGGTTCGCACAGGGCGCAATACCCTCATCGTGGATGCATACAACGCCAACCCGTCGTCGATGCGGGCCGCCCTGGAGAATTTTGCTTCGCTTCAGGCGCCCGGGAAACTGGCGCTGCTCGGTGACATGCGCGAGTTGGGAGTGGAATCCGTGCCGGAGCACGAGAAGGTAGTAGAGCAGCTCAGGGCCTCCGGAATACCTGCGATGCTGGTTGGGGAGGAGTTTGCCAAGGTATTGAAGTCCAGGCATATGAATGACTTTACCTGTTTTCCTGATTCAGCTGCCCTGGCAGCCTGGCTGAAGGAGCATCCGCTAAGCGGCAAGGCCATTTTGGTGAAGGGCTCCAGAGGTATAAAGATGGAGACTGTACTGCCTGAATTATAGTCTGAACTGTTTTATACACACGCTCCCCAGGCGGCCGAAAATCCAGCCGAAGAGCAGGCCGACGGCAAAGCCGACGAGCACGTCGCCGAGAAAGTGCTTACCTACGAAGATGCGGCTGAGGCCAACCAGCACCGCCCATACGTAAATGGCGATGGTGTAGGCGCTATAAGACCGTGTCTTGTCGTTCTTGAAACTCATGCTGGAGCATACTGCAAAGCCGAGACTGTTGGCTGCGTGTGCCGAAAAGAAACCATAGAGGCCGCCGTGACCCTCAAGCACGTGCAGGCCGCCGGCAATCATGCCGGCGTCTTCCATCGGCCGCAGGCGGCAGACCGAGTTCTTGACAAGATTGGCGAACTGGTCCGTGCACAGCACGAAAAGAGCGCAGCACAGCGTCACCAGCAGGCCTCGCTTCCAGCCCAGACGAATGAAGAAGAACACGATTATCACAAGGTACATAAAGTACCAGATCTTAACCATGGAAAAGAATTGCCAGACGGCGTCGGAAACGGGGGAGTAGAGCCCGTTCAGCGCCAGGGTCAGGTTGCGGTCTAACTGCACAATGCTTTCCATAATTCGTCTTTAAGTTTGTCCAGTCCTTCGCCCGAGGCGGAGGATATGAATACGTGGGGAATGCGTTTGGGGAGCTTGCGTGCAAGTTCTTTCTCGATTTCCTCGTCTATGATGTCACATTTGGTGATTGCCAGTACACGCTGCTTGTCCATCAGCTCCGGGTTGTAGAGTTTGAGCTCGGCCAGAAGGGTCTTGTAGCTGGCGGCAATATCGTCTTCTTCGCAGCTCACCATAAAAAGCAGCACGGAGTTGCGTTCTATGTGACGCAGGAAGCGGGTACCTATGCCCTTGCCCTCGTGGGCGCCTTCGATAATGCCGGGGATGTCGGCCATCACGAAGGAACGGTCGTCGTGGTAGCGCACAATTCCCAGGTTGGGCTCCAGGGTAGTGAAGGCGTAGGAGGCTATCTTGGGCTTGGCGGAGGTGACTGTGCTCAACAGGGTGGACTTGCCCGCGTTGGGGAAGCCTACCAGGCCAACGTCGGCCAGCAGCTTGAGCTCCAGTATGAAGGCGCCTTCTTCGCCCTCCTCGCCGGGCTGGGCGTAACGGGGCGTCTGGTTGGTGGCAGTCTTGAAATTGTCGTTTCCAAGCCCGCCCCGGCCACCTTTGCAGAGTATGCGGCTCTCGCCGTCCTCCATCAGTTCGAAGAGTGTATCGCCGGTCTCGGCATCGCGTACTACGGTACCCACAGGCACGTCCAGAGTGATATCAGCGCCGTTCTTGCCCTTGCGCAGGGCGGAGCCTCCTTTCTCGCCGTCGTCGGCCTTGATATGCTTGCGATACTTCAGGTGGATGAGGGTCCAGAACTGGGCGTTGGCGCGCAGGATGATGTGGCCCCCGCGTCCGCCGTCACCCCCGTCGGGTCCGCCCTTGGGGATGTACTTCGCCCTGTGCAGGTGCATCGAGCCCGCTCCGCCGTGTCCGGAAGCGCAGTATATCTTTACGTAGTCTATGAAGTTGGATTCGGCCATATGTTTACATTAAGAAGTCGAAGGGGAGGAGGAGAGTCTCTGTGACCTTTTGGCCTGCGGTGCGGGAATCGGCGTCCTGCGGGGTGTACTCGGCGGAGTCGTCGAAGCCTGCCAGGAACTGCTCCTTGAGCCGGAGCGCGGCGGCTTCGTCGTACACGATCGCGAGAATCTCTGAGAGGCGCTTGAGGCTGAGCTTATCAATGTTTGCGGAACTCACGCAGCCCAGGTAGTCGTCGGAGAGGAAGGTCTTGCTGTGATTGAAGAGCCCCGTGCGCATCATCACCTTTATTCCGGCTTTAGCGCAAACTCCTGCGTAATAGTAACTTACCGGGTCGACGATGCCCATATCGGAGGCGTTGCACATCAGCACGCGCACATCCACCCCGCGGGCTGCGGCATCCTTCATCGCATTCAGCAGAGGGCGCGTGGGAGTGAAGTAGGGCGTCTCCATCCATACATATTTGCTGGCGTGCTCCAGCACCCATACAAGGGCGTCCTGGGTTATGTGGAACGGGGCGTCGCTGCCGTCACCTATCGTCTGCACTATGGCACCCGAAGCAGTGGAAGGGGCAGGACCGCGGACAGCCAGCTTGGAGGGCTCGTTCGGTTTGAGCCTGGCCGCCTCGTTCCAGTGCAGCTTGAAGATTTCGTGCATGCACGCGGCGGAAGGCCCTTTGAGCCGGACCTGGCTGTCGTCCCAGGCAACCATACTGTGGGTGTTGAGGTTCATTCCTCCGGCATAGGCTATCTCCTTGTCTATGATGTATATCTTGCGATGGTTGCTGTAGAAGGGATATATGAGCCGCCGGGCGTTGTAGATGGGGGAGAGGTCGCGCTTGAGAATGCCTTTTTTGTCCATCCCGCTGATTATCCCGGTAAAGAAGGGATCGTTGGACGAGCGGCCGAAAAGGTTGCCCAGAAAATCGTGCACATAGCGTACTTCCACGCCTTCTGCAGCCTTCTGCGCCATCACGTCTGCAACTTTCTTACCTGTACTGTCCGTGCCGAAGAGGAAGCACTCTATCTCTATCTGCCGCCCGGCGCTTGCGAAGTCTTGCATCAGGCTCTCCCGGAAATCGGGGGCGTGATGCAGGAAGCGCACCTCGTTGCCAGCGGTCGGAGTAGAGGCGGGGGATATGCTGAGACCTCTGGCGAGAGGCTGCCAGGCTTCGCGTATAAGCGGGGTTGCGTCCTGGATAAACACGCTGTCCTCAGGCGCCACAAGGGAACCGGCGAGAAGCATTGCGAGCAGCAGGCGCATAGGTGGTGTTTACTTATTGTTCTCTATAGCGTTACGGTACATCTCGATGAGAGCTCTTGCAGACCTCTGGATGTCGTAGTCGCGGGCTTTGTCGGCATATACCTGGGCCATACGGTTCCTATCTTCGGGATGTTCTATCCACCAGTCGATTTTCTCTGCCAGCGCCTTGGCGTCGCCGCTGGGGAAAACGCTGCGCTCGTCGAGCGCATAGTCGCTGGTGCCTATGTATTTGCCTTTGGCTATTACCGGAACGGTGCCTTCGCGAAGTGCTTCCATACATCCGAGGCCCTCCACCTCCATCTTGGCCAGGTGGACGCAGAGGTAGGAGTCCTGCGCCAACTTCTTGAGCCCGGCGCTGTCCAGGAATACGAACTTTGGCTTATAGCCGAGAATGCCCTCTGCGAACAACTGTTCACCCCTGGCTCTGAGCTTGCTCTCCAAGACTCCGGTGCCTGCATATATCAGTTGAATATCCTTTGCGTGACGGGAATACGGCATCGCGTCGAGCAGAAGTTCCACGCACTTTATCTTTACGAAACGTCCCACCTTGATGATATTGATGGGGCCGCCGGTCCAGGGCTTTGCGACCACCTTCTCTTCCGGGATGAAAATGCCGTTTGAAATGACGTGCAGACGTGCCTTGAAGTGGTTATCTGTCAGATGCTGCCTTACGACTTCCGTAGGGCACTGGACATCCGACATCTGATTATAGTGACGTCTCCTCCAGTTGTGCATCAGCAATGCGTTCTGCAGGCGACCGTTCATCAATGGAATCTCTGAGAGGATATTGTTGGTGTACATATGGAATGTACCGACTACCGGCTTGCCCATTTTCTTGGCCATAGTCATGGTTATCTTCTCAATGGGCAAAGGCTCTTCCAGATGTATGATGTCGGCCCACTCGACGGCCTCGCGCATTATCTTCTTGTCAGCTGCTGCATAACTGAAACCGTTCGCGTCTATAATAGGTTGAAAAACAGGGAAATAGAACTGTTTCAGACGATAATGGGGCTGTATTCCTTCGGGGTCGGAGTTTTCTCCTGCCAGTACACGCACTTCAACTCCTTCTTTCTTAAGCGCCGCTGTGATATTCCTTGCGGAGGTGCTGATACCGTTGCCGGGGATGGCCAGGTTGTTGCACACGTAGAGAATTTTCATTTGTTTTGTTGTTGTGGTTTTTTATTATTCTACAAAGATACGCTTTATTTTTGAGAATCTCAATTGTTGAAAACTTGTTTACAAGATGGCTCCCTGATTATTGGTTTTTTCCCGGGGCCTGTTTACTTTTGTGAGTATCCCTTATCTGTAAGCTTAGGGATGGGCCGGACAATAAATATCTATCGCTATATGACCAAAAATCTGCTTTACGAAGCGCCCACGGCGCGTGTCATTGAATTCCGGTTCAATGACGCCATCCTGACCATGTCGGGGTTCAACAGTTCCAACAACACCGAAGAAATGATTATCGACGGTGATATTTTCACATTTTAACGCAGGAGGTCTGATTATGAAAAAGTTAGGTTTTGTTTTAGCCGCGACGGCCTTGCTGGCCGCTTCCTGCGCAAAGGAGATTGCACCCACGGTTGAGATTACTTCAGACAAAGGTTACGAGTACGTTTTCCGCGTCAACAGCGCAGATTCCAGGACTACTCTTGACGGAACGGACGTGAAATGGGAGAAAAACGATAGATTTGGTGTTTTTGCGGAAGGTACCGTCAATAAATACGGAAGCATTACGACTCTTAGTCCTGTTACATTCCCTGTTTACCTGAATGCAGCTCTCACCGCCGGGAGCAAGGTGTATTGCTATTATCCATATAGCGAAAGTAATAACAGCAGTACAGCAAGTGCTGTCAAATTCGTGATCCCGACGTCCCAGACAGGCGATTTTGACGCCATGCCGCAGGTGGCCCTGCCTTTCGAATTTGATGAAGATAAAGCTGCGGGCACGCAGAATACCCAAGACCTGTATTTCTGCAACCTCGGTTCTGTCGTGAGGTTTTTGGTGTATTCGACCTCTGCAATATACAGAGCAGAAACAGTTAAGTCTATCGCGTTTACATCGGCTACTGATGGTATTGCCGGCAATTTCACATTTGATGTAACAGCAGTTGATTATGAAAACAAATCTACGCTGGATATTGTCGGGTGTGAAGAGAAAACGGTAACTCTTACAGCCGATACTGTTGTTGGTTCAGACGCCGAAAATGCTGGTATTTCCAATATGGTTATCACACCCGGAACCTTCTACGGCACCATTGTACTCACGACCGACGTCGCGGAGTATACTTATACCCTTTCCGAGTCCAATAAGATTGCATTTGCACGCAATGGAATCAAAAGGATAGGTCTTAACCTTGCAAGTGCAAATGTGGTTAGGTCACCTTTAACGAAGGGAAATTTCAACTGGGATTTAACAAAAGCTTCTTACGAATCTGCCAGTGCCAGTTCTGTTGTATGGTCTTCGTCTGTATTGACTATGACCGCAGCAAAGGCAAAAGCTTCTACAGATGCCAATAGTTATTTGCCTGCCGACAAATCGACGAGTCGATTCTATAAGAATAGTACTCTTACATTTGGATACTCTGGTATTAACATCGAAAAGGTAGTATTTACTGCAGCATCTAATGACTATGCGACAACTTTGGCCGGTAGCTCCTGGACAAACGCATCAGCAACGGTGTCAGGTTCTGTTGTAACTGTAGTACCAACAGACGGGGGGGGGGTGACTTTTCAGCAACTATAGGAGGAACGGTGGGCGGAAGCCTTGTAAAAGTTTATTACGACAATAACACCTACACAATAACAAAAGGCGCAGAGACAAACGGTACTTTTACGGTAAGCAAGAGTTCGGCTAAAGTAAATGATGTAATAACTCTAAGTGCGACTCCTGATGACGGCTATGCATTATCCGGATGGACAGTGACAGATTCTGAGTCTAATCCTGTAACCGTAGAAGGCAATTCCTTTAAAATGCCTGCAGGCAACGTAACCGTTCAGGCTACATTTGTTCTCGCTGCCTCATCCAAGACAATTACTATTTCTCCAGCAGCCAATGGA
Source organism: Bacteroidales bacterium (assembly GCA_017454265.1). Taxonomy (GTDB): domain Bacteria; phylum Bacteroidota; class Bacteroidia; order Bacteroidales; family UBA932; genus Cryptobacteroides. The sequence goes on from JAFTDJ010000049.1 coordinate 71,062, forward strand.
ACGGTTACTACCAGTCCGGCGGGTACTGCATATCCCGGAGAGACCGTAACAATTACGGCAACGCCTGATTCGGGGTATATACTTTATTCTCTTGAGGCTAAGGATGAAGATGATGGGGATGTAGAGATAATGGAGAATAGTTTTACAATGCCTTCAAAAAATGTTACTGTTTCAGCAGTTTTTAAACAAGGTTATATACTATCCGCTGTTAAGTCAGGTAATAATGCGTACGCAACATACTATGATATCACACAAAATTCTATTAGTTGGAAGGTGCCTGGAAATCAAAGTTTTGATGGATACTGGCAAATAGGCGGCCTAAAGAAAGCAAAAGGCACTGATCCATCAGTTACAGATACTAGATATATTTACAATTTTGGTGAAAATACTCTTAGCTTTAATGTGTCAAGCATTATTCTTTCTACCAATGGAGTTGATAATAATAATTTGACTGTAAATAGTATATCTATCACTGCACATTCTTCTGCAGAAGATGCGGCTTCTGGCGATAATCCTGCGGTTACGTTTACGACGGAGGACAATCTTTCGTTTACTGCAAATACAGATAAAGTTCTTACCTACACAAAAAATGGAGATGCCGATTGTTCTTCTAAGTTTCTGAGGATTGCAATCACTATGACAAATACAACCACTTCAAATCATGGTATAAAGATAAAATCAATAACTATGGTGGAACCGTAAAATAGAAACGGGATCGTACTATGTGAGTTGCAGCAATCTCAGTCCTGGGGTTGCTGCTTTGCATAGAGTCTAAGTTAGGTCATAATCGCGTTTCCAAAGTAAGCATCGAACAAGTACTATTATTAGTTTGTGTCAGTGAGACGTGACTTTAATTCTCAGTATCGGCAAAGTACACTTTCTGCGCTCTACGGCAGAAAACGTACTTGACCCCCGGATGGGAAGTGGGGGTTAAGAACACTTTTGGCCGCTAGAGGGCAATAATGCACTTTCTAAGTACTGGATTTGTCTCTCCACTTGTATGTATCCGGGCAATTACGACTAGAAGTTTGTGTCAGTGAGATGATGTAACTCTAATTCTCAGTATCGGCAAAGTACACTTTCTGCGTTCTACGGCAGAAAACATCCAAGGCCCCCGGAAGGGAAGTGGGATTGCGCTCTTTTTGGGCAAGTAATACTTGTAAAATATAAAATATGTAAATAAATTTGCAGGTAATAATTTATCGGCTACATATGAAAAACTATATCATATCACTGGCTTTATTGCTTCTGGCTTTTTCCCCCGCTTACGCGCAGGAGGGCTCTCACCCGGCCGATGCGGTAAAACGAGGCGGCTTTGGTGTTTCTATACGCACAAATCTGGCTTGGGACGCAGCTGCGGAGCCTAACCTGGGTCTTGAGTTCGCAGTGGGAAACCATTGGAGCATTGGAGCCAACGCGGGCTTCAAATCCTGGCCGCGCTGGCTGTTCTGGGACAACGACAACGGAACCGATTCCCGGCACTGGCGCAACTTCGCCGTGGTCCCGGAGCTGCGTTTTTATAGCGATGAGGTTTTCAAAGGCTTCTTCGCCGGGGCCGACCTTATATACACGCACTTTAACGTAGGCAATGTGACTTTTCCGTTCAACCTTTATCCTGTAACGCAGAATTACCGCGTCCAGGGCGATTTCTGGGGCGGCGGCCTTTTCGCCGGCTATGCCTGGTGGCCGTGGCAGCACTGGCGCCTGGAGGTCGAAGCCGGCATCGTCGCCGGCCTGGCCGCCTATGACCGTTACGAGTGTGAACACTGCGGCTCCCAACTGGCTTCTGAACGCAAGCCGGCATTGGTCCCCAAAATCGGTGTGAACGTGGCTTATAATCCCGTTGCAAGGGACAAGCGCAAACCTCGCAACAAAGTTGAGGAACCTGTTCTGGAAATGGCGGCGCCCGAAGTCTTTGCCGTGCAACTGAAAGAGGCCCCGGACTCAGCTGCCGGAATACTCGGCAGCCAGGTGCTGAACCTGATCAAGGCCCAACGCTACCACGATGCCCTGCGTGCCATCCGTGCAGATGAAACCGTGCTGGAGCGTATCAGGACAGACGCCGAAGCTTTGAATGCCTACGGTATCACTTTGTATTTTACCGCACTGGACAACAAGGACCGGTCGCAGGAACAAGACGCGATCGGCCTGCTGAAAGAAGCCGCCCGTATGGGTTCCGGGGCTGCGGCGCAGAACCTCAAGGAGATTGACGTTTACGGCCCTGCCCGCAAGGAGTACGAAGCCTGGCAGGAAATAATGAAACTGAGACAAAAGTAATACCCCCATGAAACGCATTATTGTTATTCTCGCAACTGCTGCAACCCTTGCAAGTTGTTTTGTAAATGTCAACTTCGTCCGCGGAAACGGCGTTGCCGCGAGCAAGGCGTATGACGTGGCTCCCTTTACCGAAATTGTCCTCAGCGGCTCCGAAGACATCGTTTACCGTCAGGGCGGGCAGGTTTCCGTTATTCTGTACACCGACGAAAACCTGATTGAGTACTACGAAATCGAGTCCCTGGACGGCTGTCTTTACGTAAAATATCAGGCCGGCGTGTCCCTGAGCCCCAAGACGGAGTCAAGGGTGGAGGTCGTGGCCCCCGACATGAACGCGCTGAGGGTACAAGGCAGCGGGGATATCAAGGTGCTCGGCCCTGTCAAATCTGAGGGGGAGATGGCGCTCTCTGTGTCCGGCTCCGGTGATATTTCTGCAGACGCCATAGATGCAGCATCTTTCCGCGCAAAAGTTAGCGGTAGCGGCGACATAGAAGTGGATGCGCTCACATGTGGCGGCGCATCCCTCTCCGTGAACGGCAGCGGCGACATAGACATCACTTGCAGGGGCGCCGGGGATATAGAAGCCAGGGTAAACGGCAGCGGAGATATCACCCTGCGCGGCACGGCCCGTTCGCTGAACAGCAAGGTTAGCGGCAGCGGCGACGTAAACAGCGGAGGCCTGCAGCTTGTTCCCTAGCCTGCCGCTTTTATGAATGCACAAGGGATAGTAACAGCACTCCTGATTCCTTTCGCAGGCACGGCTCTCGGTGCCGCCTGCGTTTTCTTTATGAGGGACGAGATCCCCCAGAGGGCGCAAAAGGCCCTGCTGGGCTTTGCCTCCGGCGTAATGGTCGCCGCCTCCGTGTGGTCTCTTCTTATACCGTCTATGGAAATGGGGGAGGGTAATGTATGGCCGGCGACCATAGGCTTGATGGCCGGTTTTGCCTTTTTGCTGCTGATAGATTACATAACGCCTCATATTCATCCCTCAGGGCAGGCCGAAGGTCCACAGAGCCGCCTTTCAAAAACCGCAAAACTGGCCCTGGCTGTTACGATTCATAATTTCCCGGAAGGCATGGCTGTAGGCGTGGCCATAGCCGGGGCGATGGCTTCCGGCCTGGGCGCGGCAGGTGCCCTGGCTTTGTCTGTAGGTATCGCGATTCAGAACATACCGGAGGGGGCGATTATCTCAATGCCTCTTCGTGCTGCAGGCAACAGCCGCCTGAAGGCGTTTGTAATCGGCACGCTCAGCGGAGCCGTTGAACCTGCAGGCGCCCTGCTGGTACTGCTTCTGGCATCCGTGGTGACTCCGTTGATGCCATATCTGCTGTCGTTCGCGGCAGGAGCAATGCTTTATGTAGTTATCGAGGAACTCGTGCCCGAAACGGCCCGGGGGCAGCATTCGAACCTCGGTACCGTCGGCTTCGCCCTTGGCTTTGCGTTGATGATGGTGCTGGACGTAATGATGGGATAGAAAACACTGATAACAACTGATGACCAATGAAAAAAATTATCGTAGTAGGCAGTTCGAACGTGGATCTCACAGCAAAGGTGAAATCTTTGCCGCGACCGGGCGAAACCATAGGCGGAGCCACGCTCCTGCGGGCCAACGGCGGTAAAGGCGCCAACCAGGCCGTGGCCGCTGCCCGTCTTGGCGCCGACGTGCTCCTCCTTACTTGTCTTGGCGACGATGCCAACGGCAGGATGCTTGCGGCCGAGTTCAATAAGGAGGGTATAAATACCTCGGGCCTCAAGTTCTCTGCGACTCCTACCGGGACTGCTTTGATCTTCGTAGATGAAAATGCAGAAAACTGCATAGCGGTTGCTCCGGGCTCAAACGACGACCTGCTTCCGGAAGACCTGGATGCTGTGACGGAGTATATGAAGAAGGCGTCGTTCCTTCTCATACAGCTTGAAATACCCATGCCTACAGTGGAGCGTGCTGCCGCAAAAGCTGATTCTCTCGGCTTGAAGGTGATTTTGAACCCGGCTCCTATGAAGCCGGTCTCCGATGAACTTCTTTCGCATGTGTGGCTGATTACCCCCAACGAGACGGAAGCGGAGAGGCTCACAGGAATAACTATACAATCAGAAGCCGACGCTCGCCTTGCTGCCGGGGCTCTCTTTGCCCAAGGCGTGGAGAACGTTATTGTCACTATGGGCGGAAGCGGCTCCCTGGTGTGCACGCTAGATAAGGTGGAATTCGTGCCTGCACGCAACGTGAAGGCCGTTGATACCACCGGTGCCGGAGACGTTTACAACGGGGCGCTCGTGGCCGCCCTTGCAGACGGGAAAGACCTGTTCGCCGCCGCCCGCCAGGCAACGCTTGCCGCTTCTGTATCCGTGACCCGTATGGGAGCCCAGACATCTGCACCATACAAAGAGGAAATTGAAAATCTTTAAATCTTAATAACTATGTTTATCGTCAACAGTTATTCCCTCGCAGTTGTACTGTGTTTTGTGATTATGCTCTGCTGGGGTTCCTGGGGCAACACTCAAAAACTTGCCGCCAAGAGCTGGCGTTACGAGCTTTTCTACTGGGACTATGTACTCGGAATGGTTCTCTTCGCCCTTTTGCTTGCATTCACTGCAGGCAGCATCGGCAGCCAGGGCCGTCCTTTCCTTGAAGACCTCCGGCAGGCCTCCACGGAGAGCATCCTCTGGATATTGCTTGGCGGCGTCATTTTCAACGCTTCCAACATCCTCCTGTCGGCTTCCACCTCCATTGCAGGCATGTCTGTTGCGTTCCCCCTCGGCGTGGGAATCGCGCTTGTGCTCGGTGTTGTAAACAACTATCGCGTTGCCGTACAGCAGGGGTCCAAGACAGGAGACGTGGTACTGCTCGCGGCAGGTGTAGCTCTTGTAGTGTGCGCCATAGTCTTTAACGGTATCGCTGCTGGCCGCAAGGGAGAAAGCAGTGTCTCCAAGGCCGACCAGCGCAAGGGAGTCGTGCTTGCACTCATCGCCGGCGTGGTGATGTCTTTCTTCTCCTCCTTCGTGATGCGCGCAATGGATACCACCAACTTCGTGACTCCGGCGGCCGGCAAGGTGACTCCCTACACCGCCATTGTGATTTTCACTGTCGGAGTGCTTCTCAGCAACTTTATTTTCAATACCATAGTGATGCGCAAACCCTTCGTGGGCGAGCCCGTGAGCTATAGCCAGTACTTTAGGGGCGACTTCAAGACCCACCTCGTAGGTATGCTGGGCGGTTGTATCTGGTGCCTGGGCACTGCGCTCAGTTACATCACTGCAGAGAAGGCCGGACCCGCAGTTTCTTATGCTCTGGGCCAGGGCGCTCCTATGGTGGCGGCAATATGGGGCGTATTCATCTGGAAGGAGTTCAAAGGATCCAAAAAAGGCACCTACGGCCTGCTCGCGGCCATGTTCTGCTTCTTCGTGGCGGGTCTTGCACTTATAGTGGCGGCAGGCAAATGATACGCCGCCTGTTTCCCGCGGCGCTGGCTTTCCTGGCCTTGTGCTGCTGCGCGCCGCCTGCCGTAAAGGACGCTCCGGTGAAGATGATCATAGAGACCGATATGGGCAACGACATCGACGACGCCCTCGCGCTTGCTGTGGCCTTGCGCGCCGTAGATGAAGGGAAGGTGGAACTGCTTGCGGTAGGATGTCATAAGAATTGTCCCACTGCGGCTGCTTACACCGATGCAGTCTGTACCTGGTACGGGCATCCGGAGGTTCCGGTCGCAATGAGCGTTACACCCGTGCAGGAATTCAGCGACTATGTGGATTACACGGCAAAGGTGGAGGATTTCGAGACCACGGCACAGGAGTATCCCGAGCCCGTTGCGCTCTACCGCAGGATCCTTGCTTCGCAACCGGACGGGAGCGTGGCCTTCGTGAGCCTTGGCTTCGGCACCACGCTTGCCCAGCTGCTGGAGAGCGGCCCCGACGGATATTCGGAGCTGAACGGGAAGGAACTCGTAGCCCGCAAGACACGCGGCCTGAGTGTGATGGCCGGCAGTTACGGAGAGAAGAAGCGCGCCGAGTACAATGTGGTGAACGACATTCCGGCCATGAAGAAGGTCTTCGAATTGTGGCCTACGGCTATCTGGCAGAATCCGTTCGAGATAGGCAAGCAGGTTATGTATCCCGGCCGCCTTATAGAAGAGAATCTTGGCTACGACCGGCCGAATCCCGTGGCTGAGGGATACATAGCCTACAAAACAATGCCTTACGACCGGCCCAGTTGGGATGTTTTGAGCGTGCTTTACGTTCTGTATCCTGAGCTTTTTACAGAGAGCGTTCCGGGCGCTGTCTCTGTTGACGAAGAGGGCTATACCTGGTTTACTCCCGATCCTTCCGGCCATCATATAGTACTCAGCGCCACGCTGGACCAGCCTCAGGCGCTGATGGCAGCGGAGCAGGAGATGACATTCAGAAATGATGCGGATTTGTAAAAGTCCGCATTATTGTTTATATTGCAAAGATTTATAACACTAAGACTATGGACGGGGTTCGAGTAATCGAAATCAAGAAAAGCATATTTGCAGACAATAACGAGGATGCGGATGCCCTGCGCAGCGAACTGAAGCGGCGGGGAACTTATCTGCTGAATCTCATGTCTTCTCCGGGAAGCGGAAAGACTACCACCCTCATCAAAACCATCAATCTGATCAAAGACAAGATTCGCATTTCGGTGATGGAGGCCGACATCGACAGCGATGTGGACGCCTTGAAGATTAAGGAGGCTACAGGAATCGATTCCATACAGCTTCATACGGGAGGAATGTGCCATCTGGATGCGGAAATGACCCGCCAGGGCTTGGATAACCTTCCGCTCGAGGGCGTGGACCTGGTGATTCTGGAGAACGTCGGCAATCTTGTGTGCCCCGCTGAATTCGACACCGGCGCCGTACGCAACGCTATGATACTGAGTGTGCCCGAAGGTCACGACAAGCCCCTGAAATACCCCCTTATGTTCTCTGTCTGCGACCTTGTAATCGTAAACAAGATTGACGTGATGCCGTATTTCGACTTTGATATGGCGAAGTGCGAAGAGTATGTGCATATGCGCAACCCCAAAGCCCGCATCATTCCCATCTGTGCAAAGACGGGGGAGGGTGTGGAGAAAGTGGCCGGCTGGCTCCTGGAAGAAGTTAATAATTGGAAAAACAAATAATCGAACAACGCAGTTATGCCCGAAATGTCTAACAAATTTGTCCCCAAGCACTTTGGCGACAAGAATCCTAACCCGAAGCTTATAAAATTCGTTCAGCACGTCACAGACCGTATTCCAGGTAAAATCAAGATGACGACCGAAGCTCCCGAATACTGGGGCCTGGCCTGCATATTCGAGGACGAGATGGATCCCATTACCCGTGAAGCCTCGCTTGACCTGCTCCTGAACATGCTCCCCGGCAATCCGTTCAAGGTTCGCAAACACTGGACCTATGCCCAGCTCCACGAGCTGAACACCAAGAATCATTACGCCTCTACGGACGGAGATTTCGATTCGTTGCTGGACAAGCTGTCCTATTTCGGAATGCTGGAATACGACTACGGCGACAAATACACCAAGCTCGGCCCCGTACCCGGAGCTACTTTCAACCGTGAAGACCGTGTTTACTGGGTCCCCATGTTTGTCCCGGGCAGCGCTGAATACACCAACATGAACACCGACCTGATGGACAAGCACCCCGAGCTTGCGATGTTCTTTGAGCGAATGACCTTCCTTCCCCTGGAGAAGATTACTCCCATGGTCCCTATGGGCGGCTCCGGTATCGGCATGCATGTGATCCCCGTGGAGAAGGCCATCAGCATGGAAAATCAGTCTATAGATATCGAGCATATTTCCTATTGGCTGAAACGCTATGAGGGCCACCTCGGCGTGGGAATCTGTTCCTGCCGCTACGGCCGCAAGAAGCTCGACGAGGGCTGCGCGGACGATTATCGCGACTGGTGTATCGGCGTGGGAGACATGGCAGACTACCTGCGAGAGACCGGACGCGGACACGACATTACCTACGATGAGGCCATGGCTATCCTCAAGAAGGCGGAAGACCACGGCTTTGTGCATCAGATTACCAATATCGACGGTGAGGGCAAGATCTTTGCTATCTGCAATTGTAACGTGAAGATATGCAACGCTTTGCGTACATCTCAGCTGTTCAACACCCCGAATATGAGCCGCAGCGCCTATGTGGCCCGGGTGGAAAAAGAGAAGTGCGTCGCCTGCGGACGCTGCGTGGAATACTGTCCGGCCGGCGCCGTCAAACTCGGACAGAAACTTTGTACCAAACACGGCGAGCAAGTCTATCCCAAGCAGGAACTGCCCGATGCTGCAAAGTGGGGACCTGAAAAATGGAACGAGGATTACAGGGACCGCAACCGCATTAACTGCTATCCTACAGGCACCGCTCCCTGCAAGACAGCCTGCCCGGCGCATATCGCCGTCCAGGGTTATCTCAAGAAGGCCGCTGAAGGCAAGTACACCGAGGCTCTCGAGCTCATCAAGCGGGAGAATCCTTTCCCTGCAGTATGCGGACGCATCTGTAACCGACGTTGCGAAGACGCCTGTACCCGCGGCACCATAGACCAGCCTATCGCCATCGATGCGGTGAAGAAGTTCATCGCCGAACGCGACCTCAAGGCGGAAACCCGTTTTGTCCCCGAAGTGAACATATGTTCCAACGTACAGGACCGCTGGGAAGAGAAGATAGCCATCATCGGGGGCGGCCCCGCCGGCCTGAGCTGCGCTTATTACCTTGCCACCCAGGGCTACAAGCCGACGGTGTTCGAGAAGAACGCGGAACCCGGCGGAATGCTGCGCTACGGGATTCCTTCTTACAAGCTTGAGAAGGATGTCATCAAGGCCGAAATCGACATTATGCGGGAAATCGGCGTGGAGATAAAGACCGGTGTCGAGGTGGGTAAGGATATCACAATTGCCCAGCTTCGACAGCAGGGTTACAAGGGCTTCTACGTGGCTATCGGCTGCCAGGGCGGACGTCTGCCCGGCATCCCCGGAGAGACTCTGAAGGGAACCGCCACTGCAATAGACTTCCTTCATGCCGCCAACTGCGGAGACGTGAAAGTGAGCGGCAAGGTGGTGGTCGTCGGCGGCGGAAACGTTGCCATCGATGCTGCCCGTGTAGCACTGCGCAGCGGAGCGTCCGGCGTGACTATGCTTTCCCTCGAGACCGAGGATATCATGCCTGCATCCCTGGAGGAGCGCACCGAAGCTCGTGAAGACGGTGTGGTAATCAATCCGGGCTGGGGCCCGAAAGAGGTCCTCGGAGAGGAGAAGGTGAGCGGTATCGTATTCAAGAAGTGCACGTCCGTATTCAATGCCGAGCACAAGTTCGCTCCCGAATATGATGAGAACGAACTCATTACCCTCGATGCCGACATGGTTATCTTTGCAATCGGCCAGACCGTTCAGCTCGGAGACCTGCTCAAGGATACCAAGGTCGAGTTCTTCCGCGGGGTCTATCCTGTGGCCGACAAGCTTACTTATCAGACCGCGGAACCGGACATCTTCGTGGGCGGCGACGTGTTCACCGGCCCCAAGTTCGCAATCGACGCCATTGCTGCCGGAAAAGAGGCTGCAGAAAGCCTGCACCGCTTCGTGCAGCACGGCCATATGACCATAGGCCGCAACAGGCGCGACTTTATCGAGCTCAACAAGCAGGATATCAACGTGGAGTCTTACGACAACTCTTCCCGCCAGGCTCCTGAGGATTACAAACCTTCAAGCAAGTTTGCAGAGTACCACGGCACTCTTACCGAGGAGCAGGTGCGCAAGGAGACTGCTAGGTGCCTCAGTTGCGGCGCATCCGTAGTTGACGAGAACCGTTGTATCGGTTGCGGCGTCTGTACTACCAAGTGCGGCTTCGATGCAATACATCTGCACAGGGAGAATCCCGATGCCAGCATAATGCGCACGTCTGAGGGCAAGTTCGGCGGAATTCTGCCGTATATGATCAAGCGCACCGGCAAGATTATCTTCAAAAAGAAGTAATGCACGAACTGGGAATAGTCTTCTACATCATCCGTGATGTGAAGAAGGCTGCAGAAGAGAATAATGTGGAACACGTCTCCGAGGTTGTCATGAACATCGGAGAGGTGTCCACTGTAGTACCCAAATACCTTAAGGACTGCTGGCGTTGGGCTGCAGACAAAGAGGATGTCCTGAGGGGATGTGAATTGATTGTGAACAAGATTCCGGCCGTTACCTGGTGCGATTCATGCAAGTGTGAGTACTCTACGGTGAAGTACGGAAAGACCTGCCCTGCCTGCGGTAGCGGCGAAACCTGGCTCCTGCGTGGGAACGAGGTGGAAATCAAGGAAATACACACTTAGGAAATCTCGATGGTGAATCCCTTGGTGATATTCATCAGATGGGTTATCGCCGCTGTGTAATTGCGCTGCCTGAGGCGTACGCGCACTGTTGCTACGGAATCGGAAGCTGTAAAAGAGTCTATTTCGATTCCGTTTTTTTCTATGGATTCCAGTATTCCTGCCAGCTGCTCGCTGCTGACGGGAGATATGGTGACGGTGATGCTTTTCTCCCCATATCGGCGGGTGATAAAATGCATCGTCTCCAGGCAAATCAGCGTCATAAGCGCGGCGGCGACAGATACGGAATACATTCCTGCCCCGCATGCAAGGCCTATGGCAGCGGCTACCCAGAGTCCGGCGGCGGTGGTAACTCCGCGTACCACGTTCTTTTGGAATATTATTACGCCTGCGCCGATGAAACCTATACCGGAGACCACCTGGGCGGCGACACGCGCAGCATCGAAGCGTCCGGTAAAGGCATATTGGGAAATGAGCATAAACAGAGCACTGCCAAGTGCCACTATGAAGTGGGTCCGGAGCCCCGCCTCTTTAGCCCTGAATTCACGTTCCAGTCCTATTGCTCCGCCCAGAAGGCCGGCGATGAGGATTCGAGTTATGAAAGCCCATTCTATGTTCATAGCGCAAAGATATTAAAATAATCCGGGTGTAATATTCAGCCATTTGAGCACTGTCTGTCCGAAGAGCAGGATGAGGAACCACGAGAAGGTCATCATCGTGATACCGTACTTGAAAGCGTCTGTCTGGCTGTATTGATTCGTGTTGTAGAGGAGCGCAGCCGGCTTGCTGTTGAAGGGAAGTACATAGCAGTGCTCGATGAGCATGGAAACCGGCAGGGCAAGGCTCATGGGCATGAAGCCGAAACGGGCTTCGACGCCCAGGGCGATGGGTACGAAAACCATTGTCCTGATGGTTTTGCTCTGGAATACCAGGCCTGAGTACATCATCAGGAAAGTAAGTATGACGTAGAGTACCCAGAAAGGAGTGTTCTGTGTAATGCCAAGGGAGTCGAAAGCGGCGTTCACCATCGTGTTGGGAAGGTCGGTGGCGTTGAGTCCGCTGCCCAGAACGTATGCGCCTGCGGAGAACAGCATAAGGTGCCAGGGGATATCGACGTCGTTCCATTTCACGACGCCTATGCCGGGCAGAAGGGCCAGAATGGCGCCGATGAGGGCTACAATGGTTTCATCAATATTGTGGAATGTGCCTTTTGTTACCCAGAGGAAGAGAACGATCAGGAAGATGCCTACTGCCTTCCATTCCTGTATGCTCATCTTTCCCATTGCGTCCAGCTCCTCTTTCAGCCGTTCGATGCCGCCCTCAATCTGAGGCTTCTGCTCTTCCTTTTTCATTGGGAAGAAAACATACATTCCGAGCAGGAGGCCGACAACCAGTATTATTACGCTCATGGGACCTACAGCAATCAGCCACTCTTTGTAGCCGAAATCGCATGAGCCAATGAATCCGGCAATAAGTGAAATGGCAAGCAGGTGGGCGCCGCTTCCGGTATAAAAGGCGTTTGCGCCGATGTTGACCTGAAACAGATTCTGGATTACCAGGTTCCGTCCAAAGTTGTTGCGATGGCCGTTGGATGCTCCGTAGATGGCGCAGATGACCATAAAGATAGGAAGCATTATGGTGGCCTTTACCGTGGTGGCGGAAATGAATGCCGAGAGTACCAGGTTAATTATCAGGAAACTCCATAGTACGCTCTTGGCGTTCTTGCCGAACCTTATTACAAAGGCCAGGGCGAGACGTTTGGCAAATTGGGTCTTGACGAGCATTGAAGCCAGTACGAAACTCAGGATGTTCAGCCACATTACCGGGTGTCCCAGCTGGGCGAGGGCTTCTTTCTGGGTGGTGACGCCGAAGAGCACGGTGGCCAGAATGAGCAGCAGGGAAGTCAGGTAGTTGGGGATAGCCTCGGTCATCCATAGTATCAGGCTGGCGGCAAATATTCCCAGCATAGCGTAATTTGCGCGAATGAAGGCTTCCGGACCCAGTACACCCAGTCGCTTCTGTGCTGTCGCGGCAAGGCGGCTGGTGTCCAGATTGTCTATGAAGCCAATATGGCAGAACCAACAAATCCAGACGAAGACGATGATGGCGAGGGGCCCGCCAAGGCGGGACAGCCAGATCTCAAACTTCGATTTCTGCATCTTCGGCAGTTTCTCTATCTTGTAATTGTTCATATCCAGCGGATCAAAACCGTTCTCCGCCCTGGAAATCTTGTCAGTTGCCATTATTCGTAACTTATGCTGTGTATATTACCGGTCTGGTCGCATACGAACCAGAATTGTTTGCGCACTGGGTCCATACAGAATCCTTCTGGCTTGGCCACGAAAGAAATGTCGTATTCTCCTATAACAGTACCGTCTGTTTTAATGTTGGTGAGGGTGCGGCGCTTGCTGTCCGTAATCCATAAGGAGCCGTCAGTATTGTCGTAGTAGATGTCGGACAGATATTTTGCGAAACTGATATCCATGGTGGAAATAACCTTGGACTCGCTCAGGGAGTACACAAATATGCGCTTTGGCTTGTCTTGGTTGGCCAGGTAAAGAATGCCTGGCGCAGAAGCAATGCCTTCGAAGCCACGGTTGTTTTCTCCGCCTTCCACATCGATTTGCGCCACCAGGGTGACGCCGTTTCTGGCTTTGTTGAGTTTGTAAACGGCCCATTCTCTTTCTTCGCACAGGTAAACCGTTCCGTCGGAGCGGTCAACGGTTACACCCTCCCAGTCATGAGAAGATTCGAACGGGACGATGCCTTTGACCGTCCCGTCGAGTCCTATCTCGTAGAGCTTTCCTTTGTCGTAAGCCGCGTAGAACCCGTCGCCCTTTTCGTTGAGACAGATTGACGAAAGTCCCGGAATACCGGTAGGGTAGGTCACCGGCGTTCCAAGCCGGTAAAAAACCGGACCGGGCGGGACTTCATCCTTCGGAGGCTCGAATGTCTGGTAGGCGGCATCTTCTACACAGGAGTTGAGAGCTGCCGCCGCCAGACTTAAACAAAGGATTAAAGATGAAAGCTTTATTTCCAATTCTTGTAAGGATTCTTCATCAACATAGAATTGAAGTACTTGGGATCGCCGGTGACCTCTTCGCCGAGCCAGTCAGGCTTGTCGAAGGGCTCGTTCTCATCGGCGAGCTCCACCTCGGCGACGGTAAGACCGTCATTGTCGCCGTAGAACTCGTCAACTTCCCAGGTGTGTACGCCGTCGGTATTCTTTACAAGATAGCGGGTCTTGTCGATTACACCAGGCTCGGCAAGGTCGAGGAGGGCGCGTACTTCGTCTACGGGAATTTCCTTCTCCCACTCGAAGCGGGCGGCTCCTGAGGCGTTGCCTATGCCCTTTACCGTGATGAATCCCTTTTCGCCCTTAACGCGGATGCGGACGGTCCTTTCGGGCACGCTGCACAGGTAACCCTGGGTGATGCGGGTTGCCTTGAAGGCCTCGGGCTTGAAGTCGCCTTTGACCAAGAATTTCTTTTCAATTTCCTGTGCCATAATATTATTCGTTTGCAAGAGGTTTGTCGCTCATACCGATGACGCGCTTGATAGCCTGAAGGTAGTTGATGTTCTCAACGCCTTCCAGGCCTACGTCGGCGATGGTTTTCTTGATGTCTTCTATCTCGGTGGATTCGGAGTTGATGGTGACTACCTTTGCGCCGTTGATGATGACGTTGCCCACCTCGCAGATAGTGTCGTTTACCATATAACCGAAACGCTGTTTGTGTACGCGTACGGCTGCCAGGTCGGGATTGGCCTTGACCATTGCTATGAATTCCTCATAGGTGTATGTATCCTTGGTGAGTTTGGGCATCTCTACCATAAATGCAGGGAAGACTTCCTTCTCCAGCACTTCGCGGGAGATAGGGAATTCGCCCTTCATCAGGGGATTCCACTGCTCAAGTCCGTCAACGGTCTGCACATAGGTCTTGATGTCCATCTTTCCGTTACGGATTTTGGTGTTGTTGATGTCGTTCTTTGCACTGATGATGTAGATTTCGTCGCTCTCGCGCTCCCATACTTTCTCGGGCACGGGTACGCTCAGGCGGGCCATACGTTTGTGGGCTTCGCAGAAGTTCTGACCGAAGCTGCGGAATTCGAATCGAGGCTTGCTCTGCTCGCCGATTTTAAGTTCTGCCATAATACAGTAGTGTTTTAATTATTGTTTGATTACTCCGTTTGCATTGGTTTCTCCTATGGAAGGGGTGGAGAAAAGCACCCACTCGGCGTCACCGTCTTTCTTGCGGCCGAGAGACTCTCCGTCTGCAACAGTCTTGAAGGTCTCTGCCGTGGCTGAATTGTCTATCTCATCGACTATTTCACCGCCTTTGAGCAGGGTGAGGATGAATCCTTTGGTGCCGCTGATGCCGAAACCGGGGCCCTCGTTGATGTCGGGATTCTTGGCGGTGAATACCAGGAAGCCCTTTGCGGGAATGGTGCCCTTGCCGGCAGGTACTTCCCAATCACCGCTCTTGTCTTTCTGGAATACGTAACCTGCGATATCAACTTCCTTGGAGCTGCCATTGTAAATCTCGAACTGCTTTGAGCCGCAATTGACTTCGTTGATGAAGAGCTTGATTTCCACGACGGGCTCTGCACCGTTGGAATAGCCGATGGTGCCGCCTTCGACGAGCACCCACTCGTCTGCTCCGTCGGTCTTGCGGGAGAGGGTCCAGCCGTCCTCGACGGTCTTGAATGTCTCTGCAGTGACTGAGTTGTCGATTTCGTCCACGACTTCACCGTTCTTGAGCATGGTAAGGATAAAGCCCTTGGTGCCGCTGATGCCGAAGCTGGGGCCTTCTGCCGGGTCTGGGTTCTTTGCAGTGAACACAAGGAAGCCCTTTGCGGGAATGTTCCCCTTGCCGGCAGGTACTTCCCAGTCGCCGCTGCCGTCTTTCTTGAAGACGTATCCGGCGATGTCCACGGCTTTGTCTGAACCGTTGTAAATCTCGAACTGCTTGGTCCCGCAGTTTACCTCGTTGATGAAAATGGTCTTGGGCTCTGCGGGTTTTTCTGCAACGACGTATGATGTCTCGGCGGATTTTACGGTGCCGGCGGCCGTCGTGGCCTCTACATAATATGTTACGTTGGCGCCAACGGGCTGTGCTGGAATCTTGCCTGTGTAGGTGTCACCGCTGCCTGTCATTGCAACAGTCTGGGGAAGGCCGTTGCCGGCTATGTAGATAAGGTTGACTGCAACATCCACAAGGGCGGATATGGTCGCTGTCACTACGGCTTCTTCTCCTGCAATGGGAGTAGTGCCGGTGACCTTAGAGATAGATGCAAAGGGATAAGTCTCGTCCTTTACACAGGATGAGAAAACCAATGCCAGGATTGCAAAAGCTGCAAATATTGTCTTTTTCATATCCAGTCAGTTTTTTAGAAGTCGATTTCGAAACGGAGTGCGAGCATATTGTAGTTCACGCCGGCTTTGCCGTTGGCGGCAACTACCTTTGCATAATCCTTGGTGGGGTTGCCGGCGGCATCCAGACCAACGTTGAGTTTGTTCTTTCCGTTTGCATAGCGGTCGTTGTTGTTGTACTGGTAGTTGAGCTGCATACGAACATTGTCCGTAATCCACCAGTTCAAACCGACGCAATAAGCTTCTGCAGAACCTCCGAATACCATGGCTTTGGCATTGGCGCGGGTGTCGTTGAGGTTGCAGTATTCGTAGCGGGCGCAAAGTTCAATATCGCCCCATTTCTGGCCGCGTTTGACCTTGGTGTACTTGGCTCCGCGGGCGTCGTAACGCTGTTTGCCTCCGAAGAGCAGGTATCCTGCCTGTACATACCATCCGCTGAAGTTGTTTGTGAGGGTGGTCTCCTTGAAATGGACGTTGTCTGCGATGTATGCAGCTTCGTAGCGGAGTCCCTCCCAGTGTCCGGCAACCTCGACTGTCCAGAGGTTGTTGAACTGGTAATCCTTGAGGTTGTTGGTGTCGATGTACTTCTTGCGGTTGATATTGGTGGAGTTACGTGCGCTGGCGCGGTAGGTGCCCCATTCTCCCGTGGCTTCGCTTACCTTAGTGGTGCGATAGGAATAGGCGGCGCCGATGTGCAGGCTTGCGTTGTCGAGTTTGCAAAGGGGACGGAAGACTACCTTTCCTGTGAGGGAGTAACCTGCGTTGCGGCCGAAGTCCTTGTTGTTGTCGGCTACGTTGTTCCATTCTTCCTCACCCGCGACCTTCTGGGCGAAAGCACCTGCCGAAACCCAGATCCAGTCGTTGGAGTACTTGGCGTTGAAACCGAGGTGACGGGAGGGTGCGAAAGCGGAGCAGGCCATAGGTCTCTCGATGAACTGAAGGTAGCGGGAGGTGGTGTTGCGCTGGATTGAGAAGAACTCCTTGAAGTTGCCGACCTGGAGGTCAACATTGGGAATTCCCGTGTAGCGGACGATTGCGTCCTTCAGCTCCACAAGACCGTTGGCGAGGTCCATGTCGAACTCGCCGTACCAGTCTTTGTTTACCTGGGCCTTGACGGCGAAACGGGCGCGTCGGATGCTGGCGCCGTTACCGATGGGGTCGGCGTAGGAAGGTGCTCCGAAGAACAGTCCTCCATCTACCTGAACGCGGTTGTCGAACCAGATCTTGTAGTTGGATTTAGGCGACTCGATGACGAGAATACCATCCTGGGCTTCCACGTCGAGCACGTCGGACTCAACAGCAACTCCGTACTGGTTGAGTTTGACTGTCTGGGCATTAGCGGCCAGGCAGGCCAGAACCGCGAATGCAATGGTTAATAGTGTTTTTCGCATAAACTAAATGGTTTTTATGAATTGGGTTAAATTGTCATCTCGGCTGAGGCCAAGCTTGGCTCTCAGACGGTATCTGCTTATTTCTACGCTCTTGGGCGTTATATTCATAAGGGATGCGATATATTTGCTGGAGAAGCCCTGGCGCAGCAGGTTCGCGAGTTTGCGTTCGGTTTCCGTGAGTTTTGGGTACTTCTCGGCCAGGCGCATGTTAAAGTCGCGGTGAAGAACTTCGCTCCGGGCGTAGAAGTCGTTCATCTCCCGTGTGAAGTACATTCTTTCGCGGAGCTGCGAGAGTATGGCGTCGGTACGGGCGTCTTTCTCTTTTATGTCGCTGATGCCGCGCAGTTCCGAGATGGAATCGTAAATGTCTTCCATAAACTTCTTCTGCTCGCTGATGCCGACAGCAAAGTCCACAAGCTCCTGACGTTTAATGTCCAGCTTGCCCAGAAGGTCTTTCTCCGTTGTCTCGGCCTTTACCTCCAGAGCCGCGAGAGTTTTCTGGGTGGAATACATCTGCTGTTGCCTGGACTGCATTACGATTCTCCGGAAATTCTGCTTTTCCTGCCTGCGGAAGTAAACGGCAAGTGCTATCAGAAGCCCTACGAGGAACAAGAGAATGACGATGTTGACCGGGTCTCCGCTGAGTACGCGGCAGAGACCGAATCCGGTAATGGCTCCCAGCATTGGGGACATCATCCCGGCTGCGTAGCACTTGAGCATCTCTTCACCTTCTACCAGCGCCCGCTCGCGTACTATGCTTATGCCTGTGAGAGCAGATACGAAGAGTACTCCGGCGGGAAGGGGAGTTGCCGCGATACCTATCTTACGTACGATTGGTAAAGAGAACAGCAGCAGCACCAGCGCCATGGAGATGATTATGGAGAAAGTGGATTCGGAACTTACGTCAAGGTCGGAATCGGCAATGGTCCAGGAAGCTCCTGCTATGCTACGCCTTGCCGGAAGGTAAAGAATGAGGAGCGAGGCGGCAGCGAGCAGCGGAGTGGCAAATCCGGGTATGGAGACGGTTCCGGACAATACGGCGAGCAAGGGGGATGCGTTATACGAATAGGCGAACGCAAGCAGCAGGACTGCCGGCACCGACGCCTTGAGCAGAGTCGACTCGCGGCGAAAATAGTTGGAACTGCTCCTCTTTGTCCCCGCAGTGCAGATATGGTATATAATGGCTGCAAGTGCGGCGCAAAGCAGAGTGGCGAATATCCATGATATAAGGTATGCGGCGGTCTCTGCCCAGGCGTGAGCGTTTCCGCTCGCTTGCGAAATGCCGATCAACGCGCCTACGAAAGCGAACTGAACGGCTGGGAAGCGGCTGACCATGTTGCATACGAGGGCGGATATGGCTGTGGCGATGCCGAGCGTCAGCATCTGCGGGGAAGACAGATGGGCGGAAAGGTTCGAGAGCGGAATCTGAAGTTCTCCCGGACTGATGCAGAACAAGGCTACCGCTGTCATCATCAGCGAAGGCGCCAGAAGCTTGACTATGGGGAGCTCTCCTGCTCCCGAGGCCTGAATGCTGCCCTTGATGATTGGCAGGTCTTTCAGGACCACGAACAGTCCGCAAAGAAGAGTCGCCAGTATGATCGTTACGACGGACATACGGATAATACGCTTATAGTGAACGTTTGATGGCCATAACGGAGAGTTGTTCTGCAATCTTGGCCCCTGCCTTGGCAAGATCTTCTATGTGCAGCGCAAAGTAGCGCAGGTGGAATTTCTCGCTGAGCTTGAGGTTGTCCATTTCGTGAAACACTGTTTTCTTTATGGACTGGGAGAGTTTGACCGCTTCCTTTTCGTAGAAATACACGCGGTCTGTCGTTTCTGAGACGTTCTGGGGGCTGTCGAAATATGACTTGGTTCCCGGAATGCAGCTTTCTACGGCGAGAGAGGTAAGCTCAGAGAGCTTGAGGAATTCTTTCTTGAGCGGAACGGGTATGTTGGGGTTCTCGATTTCGAACTGGATCAGGTCTGTGCTGATTATGGTGATGATGTGGTCGAAACGCTCCAAAAGCCTCATTATATCGCCTCGGGAACGAATCAAGTACCCTTTTGTGTAGAGGGTGCTCTCAATTTCTTTGATGAGGGTTCCCGCTTCTGTCTCGAGTGAAGCCATAGAGGAGAGGTTCGCATGGAATTGTTCTGTGTCATTGTAGAGGTAGTTCTTTACCCCGTCGCGGAATACCTCCAGTGATTTGTCGATAATGTCGAGAAGGTTGTCGAAGCTGCCGTTTAGCTCATCGGCCTTTTTGTTCGAGAAGATATCAAACAGTCCCATTCGGTTAAAACTTTAGTGTCTTTTGTTTTGTAAATATATACCGATTTTTTTTCAATTCCAAAAGTTGTAGAGAGCCGAGAAGAGTTTAATATTTGTGTAACAATTTTATATCCAGCAAATTATAATTATATTCTTATTGGTGTTGTAGAGTTATTGTAGAGTTATTTCTTTCTTGCTAAGAGCCTTTCCCCGGAATGCTCCGGGCTAAAAGATTGCCATACTTGTTTATTTTGTCTATATTTGTAATTATGTTTTTTCTTCAGACTGTTCCCTTCGTTCCCTCTGCGGATGAAATAGAAAAGCAGGTGGATTCTGCAAAGATTCACGCCGGCGATTTTGCAGAGGCTCTTGTCAGCAATCCTTCCGAGGCCATGCATCAGCTGCTGGTTGAAACGGTCAATTTTGGCTTGAAGGTCTTGCTAGCTTTCGTGATTTATATTGTTGGCGCCTGGCTGATAAAGCTTGTCAAGAAAGCGCTCCGTAAGCATTTCGAGATACGCCATACAGACAAGACGGTTGCTTCTTTTGTCGGGAGTTTTACTTCCGTTACCCTGACGCTCCTGCTTATTATACTCACAGTCAGCACTCTTGGTGTTAACACTACGTCTATTGCCGCCCTGCTTGCGGGAGGTGGAGTTGCCTTGGGTATGGCTCTCAGCGGTACATTACAGAATTTCTCCGGCGGCCTGCTGCTGCTTGCATTCAAGCCTTTCAAGGTCGGGGATTTCATTGAGGCGCAAGGATATGCCGGCACTGTGACCGAGATGTCGATCGTGAGCACCCGGCTTACATTGCCAGACAACCGCAGCGTGACCATTCCTCACGGGACTTTGGCAAACGGCAATATAAATAATTACACGCGCAATCCTGTCAGGCGTCTGGAGTGGAAGGTTGCGTTGTCGTACGGGACAGACGCAGAGGCTTGCAAGTCCAAGCTCCTCGAGATACTTGCCGCTGATCCAAGAGTGCTCGACGATGGCGTGCCCGGAGTTTCAGGCCCTATGGCGGCTCTGTTCTCCCTCGATGACAGTTCCATTACTTTCGTGCTTCGCGGCTGGGTGAAGAACTCGGATTATTGGGACGTTTATTTCTCTGTTAACGAGTCGATATATAAAAAACTGCAGGAATCGGGCTTCTCATTCCCGTTCCCGCAGTTGGACGTACACGTCAAACCCTAATAGCGGTTTTCTATTACTTCCCAGTCAACAATCTGCCAGAGTGAGGCGAGATGGTCCGGGCGGCGGTTCTGCCAGTCCAGGTAATAGGCGTGTTCCCACACGTCGAAGGTGAGCAGGGGCTTGAGACCGCGGCGCACGGGATTACCGGCGTTGGTCTCCTGTGTTATCTGGAGCCGCCCCTGTTCGTCTGACGCCAGCCAGACCCATCCCGATCCGAACAGGCTTGCGCCTTTCTTCTGAAACTCTTCCTTGAAGTTCTGGAAACTGCCGAAATCTCTGTCAATGGCTGCTGCAAGGGCTCCGGAAGGTGCTGATTCTGCACCGTGGGGCTTGAACTGGGTGAAGTACAGGGTGTGATTCAGGACCTGTCCGGCATTGTTGAAAATGCCGCCTTCCGCGTTCTTGACGATTTCTTCAAGTGTCTTGCCCTCGAAGCCGCTGCCGGGAAGAGCGGCGTTGAGGTTGTTGATATATGCCTGCAGATGCTTTCCGTAATGGAATGCGATGGTTTCTGCGCTGATAACTGGTGCAAGGGCGTCCTGGGCGTAAGGCAGGGCGACTGCTGTGAAAGTGTTGTTTGATGTGGCCATAGTACTTGCTTTTTCTTGCAAAAATAAGTATTTTTGTGTGATATGGAACAGTCTCACAATTTTCTTGCTTTCGATTGCGGCGCCACCAGCGGACGGGCCGTGCTCGGCTGTTTTTCCGGAAGTTCGTTCAGCACCCGGGAGGTCTATAGATTTCCAAATTCGATCTGCCGTGTAGGCAAGCGTTATTACTGGGACATATTTCAGATATATGGACATATCCTGGAGTGCCTGCGCGTACTTGGCCGGGAGGGCGTGAAACTGGACTCCATAGGCATTGATACATGGGGTGTGGATTTCGGTTGCGTGGCTTCGGACGACACTCTTCTGTCCCTTCCGCGTGCATACAGGGATCCATATACGAGCGGAGTTCCGGCTAGATTCTTCCGCGAGGTGATGCCCCGTGAAGAGCTCTACGCTGCAACGGGCATACAGATAATGGATTTCAACACTATTTTCCAGCTTTATGCTCAGACCCGGGCCGGTGATGCGGCACTGGGCGGAGCTTCATCAATCCTCTTTATCCCCGATTTGCTTTCCTGGATGCTCACCGGCAAAAAGGTATGTGAATACACAGATGCCAGCACGTCCGGCTTGATGGATCAGGAGAGCAGACAGTTCAACCAAGAGCTGCTCAGGCGTGCCGGCATACGGACGGATATCCTGCTGCCCGTGGTTCAGCCGGGAACGATTGTAGGCACTCTCCGGCCGGAAATTGCCATGGAATGCGGACTCGGTGAAGTGCCCGTGGTGGCAGTCGCAGGACACGACACCGCCTCGGCCGTGGCGGCTGTGCCTGCAGAAGACGAACATTTTGCCTATTTAAGCAGCGGCACATGGAGCCTGATGGGCATAGAAGTTCCCGCTCCTGTTATCAATGATGCCTCCGCGGCAGCCAATTTTACCAATGAAGGCGGAATTGAGGGAACGACGCGTTTTCTTAAGAATATAACGGGAATGTGGCTGCTGGAACAGTGCCGCAAGGTCTGGTCTGCATGCGGCAGGGAATACGGTTACGACCTTATAGTCCGGATGGCCGAATCTGCAAAAGCTTTCTCCGGCCGCATCAACCCAGATGATCCCCGTTTTGCCAACCCTGCCGATATGGACAGGGAAATCAAGGCTGCCTTGCTCGAATCGGGCCAGGCGGTGCCGGCAAATGATGCAGAAACCTCGGCATGTATCTTCCACTCGCTTGCCTCCCGATACAAAGAGCTGCTGACTATGCTGCAGGGTTTTGCCCCGTTCGAAATCCGCAAACTGCATATCATCGGCGGCGGTGCGGCAAACAGTCTTCTCAACCAGTGGACTGCAGATGAAACAGGCATTCCTGTGCTGGCCGGACCAACGGAGGCTACTGCTCTGGGCAACCTCCTGCTGCAGGCGCGCTGTGCCGGCCTTGTCAGGGACCGCTGGGGCATGCGTGGCGTCATCCGCCAATCATTCAATGTACAAATATTTAACCCGATAACACGATGAACGAAAAACAAATTCTCAATTCTTACGAAATTGCCCGCGAACGCTACGCGGAGGTAGGCGTAGACACGGATAAGGCTGTAGCCGTCCTGGAGTCCACCCCTATATCTCTTCATTGCTGGCAGACAGACGATGTTGTGGGCTTCGAGAGGAGCGAGGCCCTTTCCGGAGGTATCCAGACTACAGGAAACTACCCCGGACGCGCCCGCAATATAGACGAAGTAAGGGCCGATGTGAAATTCGCCAAGAGCCTGATAGCGGGCAGTCACCGTCTGAACCTCCATGAGATATACGGTGACTTCGGCGGGAAACTTGTTGATCGGGATCAGTGCGGTCCCGAGCATTTTGCCAGCTGGATCCAGTGGGCTGCGGAGAACGGACTTAAGTTGGACTTCAACTCGACATCTTTCTCCCATCCTAAAAGCGGTGACCTTTCACTTTCAAACCCCGACCCTGGAATTCGCGGGTTCTGGATTGAACATACAAAACGCTGCCGCCGCATAGCAGATGCAATGGGAAAGGCCCAGGGTGACCCTTGCATTATGAATATCTGGGTGCACGACGGCTCCAAAGACCTCACTGTGGAGCGCAAGCGGTATCGCGAAATCCTGGCTGCGAGCCTCGATGAAATCCTTTCCGAGAAGCTCCCGGGGATGAAGGACTGCGTGGAGGCAAAGCTTTTCGGAATAGGCCTGGAAAGTTATACCGTGGGCTCGATGGACTTTTTCGAAGGATACTGCGCTACACGCAAAGTGATGTACACTCTGGATACAGGACACTATGAGCCGACGGAGAACGTTGCCGACAAGATTCCTGCGCTGTTGCTGTTCGTGCCTGAGCTGATGTTGCACGTGAGCCGTCCTGTACGCTGGGATTCAGACCATGTAACTATTATGAACGACCAGACGCTTGAGCTTTTCAAGGAAATCGTGCGTGCAGGTGCCCTCGACCGCGCTCACATCGGTCTGGACTATTTCGATGCTTCCATCAACCGCATAGGTGCTTATGTAATCGGCACGAGGGCTACCCAAAAATGTCTTCTGAGTGCCCTTCTGGAGCCTCTCTCCAAACTTCGTGAATATGAAGACAGCGGCCGCGGTTTCCAGCGTCTGGCGCTCCTTGAGGAAGCCAAAACTCTGCCCTTCGGTGCCGTTTTCGACTGGTTCAATCTCAAAAACGGAGTTCCTGTCGGCCCTGAATTCATTCCGGAAATAGAGAGATACGAACGTGAAGTCACGCTCAAGAGGTAACAACAGTTTATTCAGCCTTATGAAAAAGATTTGTTTGGCAATCGGTACCGCTCTTCTGCTTGCGGCATGCAACGGAGGGGGTGAATGCATCATAAAAGGGAGTCTGCCTCAGGAAACCGGTGGGGTATATATAGTGAACGAGGAAGAGGAGGTGCTTGACAGTTGTGCCGTGGTGGACGGAAAATTTGCTCTGCGTTGCGGCCGGAGCGCGGTGGAGCCGGTTGCCCTTGTCATGGGAGAGTACGCCGAACCCCTGATCCTTGTCCCCGAGAGTTCTTCCATTACAGTCAATATTGACGGCAGCCAGGCCAGCATTACCGGCAGCCGTCTTTCCCAGGAACTCGCCGGACTTCAGAAGTGGGCGATGTCTGCTTATATGGATTACATGGACAAGATAGAGAAGTTGTATGAGGACGAAGAGAACGAGGCTGCCGACGCCCTTATCGCCGAGCGTGGAGAAGTGATTTGCAAGCATTGCCGGAAAGTTTTCAAAGCCCACAAAAACGACTATGTGGGTATTCAGGCTATGATTCTGATGATGCGCGATCTGGACCGGGCAGAGTTTTTCAGTTTATATGAAACAGCCGGCGAAGGGGTGAAGAATTATCCCATGATCGCTTCATACTACAAATCGTTTGAAGAAGCAAAGGAGTGATTGTTTGCGTTTTTGAAAATAATCACTATATTTGCAGTCCCAAATATGGACAGGGGCGTAGCTCAGCTGGTTTAGAGCGCTTCAGTCACATTGAAGAGGTCGTCGGTTCGAATCCGACCGTCCCTACAAAAAAAAAAAGAGGCCGCGGCCTCTTTTTTTTGTTTACTAGATTCCTAATGTAAGTCCGAAAGACAGGGTTCGGGCGTTGCTCCAGTCCGAAGGGAAAAGGGGAGTGAAACCGTAGCTCACGAACACACCGAAAAGACCATAGGCGAAACCTGCTTCTGCCGTAGCACGGAAGCGGTTGAAGAGTTCGTTGGTGGTCTCGCGGTAACCGGGGTTCCTGTACTTTGTGTAACCTTTTACGAGGAACTCGGCGCTCGCTCCTGCATAAATCTTACCCTTTCCGGCCTTGTATGCGATTCTCACGGGAATACCCAGATAAGTGGCGTGAATCTTTGACTTGGTGCCGTCGTATTTAAGGTTTTCCAGGATTATAGGCACGGGAGTATAAACGCCTGCAAGACCTTCGCGGAAGGTGATGTCCTTGTTTTTAAGCGAGAAATCCATAAAGGTCCAGCGTACGCCGAGGGAGCCCTCGATGCGGCTCCTCCTGGAAGAAATACGCATGCTGGCCATCTCCAGGCTGTAAACAAAGTTCTGTGGAAGTATTCTTTCCAGATAACTGTCATTGTTGTTGACCAGCGTCGACATTCCAAAGTACATAGGGAATGCGATTCTGAGGTTGGTCTCCACTTTGTCGGAGTTCGTCAGCTCGAGGCCGTAGTTGTTGTACCTCTGGGCGGAAGCGGCAGCTGTGAATGCGATGACGGCTGCAATTGCAAGTATTGTCTTTTTCATAGGGCAAAGATAGATGTTTTTTTGTAAATATGTTCGGCTTCTGCGAGATTCTCCAGTTTTCCCACATCAATGATTGTCAGATTGTCCTGAACGGCTCCATATACCGGATACTCTTTGCATACGCGTAAGTAAAAGTCTATTATTGAGAAACGCTCGGGGCAGGCGTGTTCCTCAAAAACCCTGAAGATGCCGCTGGAAATATTATGGATGCCGGCAAAGGCGTAGCGGCGGCAATCAGCGGGATCCAGGTCCGGATACGGGCTTCGCACTTCGCCGGTTGCGATGTTTGTCCATCCTACCAGGTGCATATCGTCATTGAACAGCAGGTAGCGCTGAGTCTTGCGTTCACTTACCAGCAAGGTTGCCAGCGCGTCCGGGCGCATCATGGAGCGGAACCACTCGAGGTCCAAGTTTGAGGCTATATCTACGTTATGTACCAGGAAATGTCCAGCCTCGCAAAGCAGATTCCTGGCATGCCGGATTGCACCGCCCGTTTCCCTCAGCAAGTCGGTTTCGTCGGAGATGCTTATGCGCACTCCGAAGTCATGTTCGCCAAGATACTGCCGGATTTTGTCTGCAAAATGGTGGACGTTCACGACTATGTCGTCGTAGCCGGCGCTGCGGAGTTTGCAGATTACGTGATACAACAGCGGTTCGCCGCAAACCGGCACCAGTGCCTTGGGCATAGTGTCCGTAATTGGCTTGAGCCGGGTACCCAGCCCGGCGGCGAATATCATAGCCTTCATTTACAATGTTTTTTCTATGTCCAGCTCGCGGTGGCTCAGCTTTACGCGGACGCCGTACTTGTCAGACAGGTGGCGGGAGAGATGCTCGGCGCAGAATACCGATCGATGCTGACCACCGGTGCATCCGAAGCATACTTGCAAATTGGTGAACTTGCGCTCGATGAAGCGTTCCACATGTGCGTCTATAAGTTTGTAAACACTGTCCAGGAACACGTTCACTTCACCGTCATCCTCGAGGAACTTGATGACTTCCGGGTCGTTTCCGTTGAATTGGCGGTAGTGTTCATACTTGCCGGGGTTGTTTATGGATCGGCAGTCGAATACATAGCCTCCGCCGTTGCCGGTGTTGTCTGCCGGGATACCCTTTTTGTAGGCAAAGCTGTAAACGTGCACCACCAGCCTCCGGTCTTCCGCATTCTCGTAGAACTGGGGCATATTGGTGAGTTTGGACAGTATGCCATTGAGGTAGGGGTATGTGCTGAACGGTGTCTTGAGAAGGCTTCGCAGGTTGTCCAGAGCGTATGGGACGCTGGCCAGGAAGTGAGGTTTTTTCTCGAAGTAACCCCGGTATCCGTATGCCCCCAGAACCTGCAGCGTGCGGAAGAGGACAAATAGCCGGAGGCGCTCGTTGAAGCGGTCTTCATCAACATCGGCATAGCTGCGCAGTGCGCGCAGGTAAGTGCGTATCAGCTCCTGCTTGAGCTCTTCGGGGAAGCGGGAACGGGCCTGCCATATGAATGAGGCCACGTCGTAGTAAATAGGCCCCTTGCGCCCTCCCTGATAGTCAATGAAATAGGGTTCGCCGTCCTTCAGGATGACGTTACGGGCCTGGAAATCACGGTAAAGGAAGGTTTCCGTTTTGTCCTCGAGAAGGTCCGATTTGAATCGCTCGAAGTCGTCCTGCAGTTGTATTTCGTTGAATTCCAGCCCGGTGGCCTTAAGAAAACAGTACTTGAAGTAATTGAGATCGAAGTCCACCATGCGGGCGTCGAACTCCTGCTGCGGGTAGCATACGCTCCAGTCCAGCCCCTCCGCCCCCTTGAACTGGAGCTTGGGCAATTTTTCTATCGTACGGCACAGAAGGGCCGTTTCCAGGGAACTGTAGTGGCCGGTCTCCCTGCCCAGGGAGAGCTGGTCGAAGAGCATCTTGTCTCCCAGGTCTTCCTGTATATACGACATGCCGTCCTCTGCGACGGCAAGTATGGTGGGTACGTTGATGCCTTTCTCCTTGAAGTGCCTGGAGATGGTGATGAAGGCTCGGTTCTCGTCGAAGTCCGTGCCCAGCACGCCTATTATGGAAAGATTTCCTCCTTTTAGCCTGAAATAGCGCCTGTGGCTGCCGGAGGTGGGCAGCTCGTTCCTTTCCGAAAGCTGCTGTCCCGTGTAAGACTCAAACAGCGTCTTCAGTATGTCTTGTGTCATATTCCGAGCAGTTTTTTGCGCGAGAGCAGGCAGTCGCCTATGGCAATGGCCCTGCGGCCTATGGAGGACAGCCGGATTTTGGTGTCGGCGCTTACGCGCTCCATGGAGAGGCGGTTCACGGCTGTCCGGATGGGGAGAATCAGGTGGTCTTTGCCTACAATGAGCCGGCCTCCTATTATCACCAGGCCTGGATTGAAGATGTTTATGATGCCCGAGATTCCACGTCCGAGGGTCTCGCCTATCTTACCTATGCATTCGATCGCAAGTACGTCTCCGTCTTGCACCGCCTGCAATATCTCGGACAGTTCAATGTCTCCGTTCTCTTTATATAGCTTGGACAAGGAGGAGCGCCTTCCTTCTTTGAGTTTCTCTATGATCATCCTGTGCAGGGCGGAGCCTGATGCGCCTGTTTCCAGGCATCCGACTTTTCCGCAACGGCACATGATATCGTTGTCGAGCAGGGGGAAGTGGCCGATTTCCCCGGAATAACCGGATTTTCCGTAATACAGCTGTCCGTCGAGTATCATTCCCATCCCCAGTCCCCAGCTGAGGTTTATGGCTATCATGTCTTTATCTGCGCTGTTCCCGAGGCTCATATACTCCCCGTAAGTAAGTGCCCTGGAGTCGTTCTCCACCGACACCGGAACATTCAGTTCCCTTTGGAACAGATCCTTCAGGGGCAGGTCGTCGTTCACGAAATAAGACAGGGAATAGCCCTGCTCCGGATTGACCCTTCCGGAAAGGCTGACCCCGGCCGACAACACCTTTATCCAGGGAATGCCCTCGGCCACGACACAGTCTTTGACCATACGGCATATCTCCCTGAAGGACTTGCTGTTGGACTCCAGGACGAACTCCTTGTCTTCGATGTAGTGCAGCAGCTCTCCGCGGAAGTCGGTGATGGCCACGTGAAAGTGATGACGGGCAATGTCTATTCCAACGAAGTAACCGGCATCGGGGTTGAGTCCGTAGATGCTCGGTCTGCGGCCTCCGGAGGTGCCGATCTTACCCTCGTCCAGAAGGAAGCCGTCGGAAATCAGATCCGATATGAGTTTTGTTATGGTAGGGACGCTGATTCCCAGAGTCTTGCTGAAAAAGGAGATGCTGGAATCGTTGTGGCTGATGCACAGCCTGATGATGTCCCGTTTAATCTGGGCGTTCTTGCCTGTAGTGTCGTTGAGGAAGCTATTGGTCATTGTGGGGGCGTGTTCTTATGCAAAAATACCATTTATTTCTTATATTTGCGAAGATTTTGTAAAAAAATTTAAAATGAAGTTGTCAATTAGGGCAAAATTGACTTTGAGTTTGTCGGCAATCGCTGCGATTTTGCTGATATCCGCTACTATATCGGTGCTGGAATATTCCAAGATGAGCACTTACGTGTCAGACCTTATTGCCGATGACGTACGGTCTCTGAATACAGCGCACAAACTTGCTGACATGAGCAGCAAATACAATCTGGACATCCTGGCGGTTATCGGTGACGACGCTTATGGAGAGTTGCCCAAATTTGACCAGGAGTATTTCCTGTCTCACTGCGATACCTTGCGTAGCTCCCTGGAATCCAACGTCATACAACCGCTCACGGATTCGGTGGTCTATTCCTGCGCCGCCTACGTTCTTACTTCCCTCGAGCTTGAAAACGTGCTTGACTCTTATTTCATTGATTCGCGCAGCTGGTACTTCAACCGCCTTCAGCCGAGTTTCGCGGTGCTGGATGCAGACATCAACGCCCTTCAGGCCGCAATCTACAAGGACCTTGAAAAGAATTCAAAGACCTTCGAGAGGGGGTTTTACCGCAGTATCATCCCGGGTATCGTCGCTGTGGCGGTAGGACTTCTGCTGGTGGTCATGATGCTGCTTTTCGTGCTGTCTTACTATGTGAATCCTCTGTACAAAATGCTTGATGCGCTCGACGGTTACCGTTCGTACGGCAAGAAATACACATATACCTTCGACGGAGACGACCAGCTGGTCAAACTCAACGAAGGCCTGTCGGAAGTCGCCAACGAGAATCTTCAGTTGCGCAAGCGGCTCAAGGACCTGAAAGCCAGAGTATCAGATGAACTGGAAAGCAATAAGCCGTAACGTCGGCCTGGCGCTCCTGGTGAGCTCCCTGTTTATGTTCCTGTCGGTGCTGGTGTCGGTGCTGAACGGGAATGACAGCGCCCTCGCCGCCCTCATTATCAGTTTTACCATCACTTTCCTGGTCGGTATCTTTCCCTTTATTTATGTTCGCCGCACCCATGCGATTACGCTTAAGGAAGGGTATGTTACCATAACCCTTTCCTGGCTCCTTTCGTTTATCTTCGGCATGCTGCCGTATGCCCTGTGGGGAGGACCGTTTACCCTTGAGAACGCATGGTTCGAGAGCGTCTCCGGATTCACCACCACCGGTGCGACTATACTGGAAGACGTGGAGTCTTTGCCCAGAAGCCTTTTGTTCTGGCGCAGCAGCACCCATTTCATCGGCGGCTTGGGAGTAGTGGTTTTTCTGCTGCTCATAATTCCGGACTCCAGTCCGGTGAAACTCCGTCTGGTGAACATGGAGATGAGCTCGTTGTCCCGCGGTTCCTATGCGATGAGGGCCAACAGGACGGTAAATATTTTTGCGTATGTGTATTTGGGCATATTCGCCCTTGCAATGGTATTGTATGTCCTGGCGGGCATGCCTGTATTCGATGCGGTTTGTCACGCCATGAGCGTATCGGCAACCGGCGGATTCAGTACCCGCAATGCGTCCATAGGCGCATTCGGTTCGCGCTGGATAGAAGCCGTGACGATGTTGTGCATGTATCTTTCCTCGCTGCATTTCGGCCTGCTTTTCCTCAGTATAGTCAATCGTTCCCTCAAACCTATGAACAACGCCGTGGTGAAGTATTATACTTCGTCGCTGTTGATTTTTGCC
This sequence comes from Bacteroidales bacterium, assembly GCA_017454265.1. Taxonomy (GTDB): domain Bacteria; phylum Bacteroidota; class Bacteroidia; order Bacteroidales; family UBA932; genus Cryptobacteroides. The sequence goes on from JAFTDJ010000049.1 coordinate 101,790, forward strand.
GTCCTGCTCGGCATAGGACTTAAGACCGGCGGCTTTTGCGGGAGCTGGGGTGAATCTATGTGGAACGGCCTGTTTGAGATAATGTGCATATCGTCAACAACCGGTTTCGCTACGCTGGACAATGCTTCCTGGCCTCCTGTGCTCGGCGGACTTACTATTCTGGCTGCTGCGGTCTGCGGCTGCGCAGGATCTACCTCGGGAGGCTTGAAGATAGACCGCATTGTCTTGCTGTTCAAATCTATAGGCAGGCAGATTAATCGCATCCTCCATCCTTCATCCGTCAACGAAATAAAGTTCGGCGGAAGGACCCTTAAAGACGAGGACGTTGCACCTCATCTGCTGTACATAGCCATGTACGCCGTACTGCTTGCAGTTTCGGCCGTGCTGTGTCTTCTGATCGGAGTGGGCTGGCAGAACGCAGTCGCGGCATCCGTCACCAGCATCAGCAATGTGGGGCCGGCTCTGGGAGAAATGGGATCTATGGGTACTTTTAACATGATCCCTGCGGCTGCAAAGGTGGTATATACCATGGATATGTTCCTCGGACGTATAGAAATCTATCCGGTGCTTGCGGTAGTCGCAATGGTTTTTGACAGGCGTAACCGCTGATGGATCCGAAACGTCTCTACGAGGGGTTCCTCAAGGCAATGGGCTGCGAGCCGACCTCCTGTCAGGATGCACTTTTCCGCGACCTGGCTTCTTTTCTCACCACAGACGACGGAGATATCTTCGTAATCAACGGCTATGCCGGCACCGGCAAGACTACGGCGCTCGGTGCGGTCATCAACTATCTCAGGCTGGTCGGTATCCGTTCGGTGCTGCTGGCTCCTACGGGGAGGGCGGCAAAGGTCCTGGCATCCACCTCCGGGCGTGGAGCCTTTACGGTTCACAAACACATATACAGGCAGAAGTCCGTAGACGACTCGGGCTGGGGCAGGTTCTCCCTGAGCCCCAACAAGGCTAAGAATACCTTGTTCGTAGTGGACGAGGCATCGTTGATAGGGGTTGACGACGGCAGGCAGCAGTCTCTCTTCGGCTCCGGAAACCTGCTGGAAGACCTTGTGTCCTTCGTGCGTTCGGGTGACGGCTGCCGTCTTGTTCTGCTTGGCGACGCAGCCCAGCTTCCTCCCGTCGGCCTCGGAGCCTCTCCGGCGCTGACGCCCGAGTATATGGAGCATTTCGGTGGCGTACGCTTTGCGGAGCTTTCTACTGTCGTCCGGCAGGCGCGGGAGTCGCTGGTGCTCTCAAATGCGACCGTGATTCGCCACCAGATAGAATCGGCCTCTCCGGATGAAATCTTCGACGGGTTGAGCCTCGTGGCGGGCGAGGGACTCGACGTGCAGCGCATCGGCGGTGGAGAGCTGCTGGAGGCTATTTCTGATGCTTACGACCGCTATGGATACGACGATACCGTGGTGCTGTGCCGCTCCAACCGCCGTGCTATCAGATATAATCTTGGTATCCGCGCGCAGGTGCTATACAAAGAAGAAGAGCTTTCCCGCGGAGATAAGTTCATGATTGTCAAGAACTGCTATCAGTTTGTAGAAGACGTGGAGTCGATGGACTATATTGCCAACGGCGACATCGCCGTGCTTCAGAAAATCTGGCATTACGAAGACCGCTACGGCTTACGCTTTGCAGACGCCCTCCTTCGTTTCCCGGACTATGATGACGCGGAACTTCAGGCCAAGGTCTGCCTGGATACGCTCAGATCCGAATCGGCGTCCCTGACTGTGGAGCAGCAGAACGCCCTCTATGCAGGGGTGAGCGCTGATTATGCAGACCGCAAGACCAAGAAAAAAATATGGGAAGCCGTGCGTGAAGATCCATTCTTCAACGCCCTTCAGTTAAAGTACGCAGATGCAATAACCTGCCATAAGGCACAGGGAGGACAGTGGAGTTGTGTCTTCATAGACAATCCTTTTTGGGAGGGGACCATTAACGTAGAGGACCTCAAGTGGCTGTATACGGCTATGACACGAGCCGTCGAGAAGGTGTATCTGGTTAATTTCAAGGACTATATGTTCGTATGAGCGGGGGTTTTGCAGATATGCTGAAGTCCATGGAGAACAAGAGCTTGAGCAAGCTGTTCTCAAAGGTGCCTTCCTGGTCGGGCCATTCGTTGTACGTGCCGTCTTCCTTAAGTTACCAGCAATGCTCTTCTGAGTTTACGGCGCGATACAAGGCGTCGCTTATTTCTCCGGGGGCCAGGGTGGCTGACCTTACAGGCGGACTGGGCGTGGACACCTGGGCGTTCTCACTTGGCGCCTCGGCGGTGTGGTACAACGAGAGGGATACGGTCTTACGGCAGGTTGTGGAGCGGAATTTTGCTGCCCTGGGCGTCTCCAGGGCGGAGTTCAATTCTTATGACATAAACCCTGGCCGCGGCGACTGGCAGGATGCGTTGCGGTCTTTCCGGCCCGACGTTGTTTATCTCGACCCGGCGCGGAGGGATGCATCAGGAAAGAAATTGTTCCTGCTGGAAGATTGCAGCCCGGACGTAGTCGCCCTGATGCCGCAGCTGCTGGAGTTCGCGCCGCTGGTGATGGTTAAGGTGTCGCCTATGGCGGACATCACCATGCTGCGCCGGAGACTTTCGCCGAATCTTACTGCGATTCATGTGCTGGGGTCCGGCGGCGAATGCAAGGAACTGCTCTGCGTTTTGGAGGCCCGGGCTTTCGCTTCTTCTGAATCCGCGGTGCCTGATGACGTCCTCATCCGCCTGGCCGAAGACTCTCACGTCTTCCAACCTTCTTCTGTCATTCTGAGCGAAGCGAAGAATCTGCTGTTTGTGCCGGGAGCGGCTATGGTTAAGTCCGGCCTCGGCCCCGGGCTTTGCAAGATGCCGTACGATGAGCATCTGAGCCATTTCGGAAAGTTTTACGAGATTATTGAAGAAATGCCGTTTGCGTCTTCGCGGCTGAAGGAACTCGGACGTCGGTACACACAGGCCGAAGTGACGGCGAAAGGCCTGCCTCTCAGCTCTGAAGAGCTTCGCGCAAAAATAAGGACGAAGCCAGGAGGCTCCGTCCATATCTTCGGCTGCACCGTTTCCGGTGCCCGCCGGATTCTAGTCTGCCGCTTGTTTGGCTAACAGATGCCGCGTCCAGAACAGGTGATCGCTTGCCTTATCGTGCTCGTGCTGGGCACCTCTGTATCCGTGCATGCCGTCGGGGTATATCATTAGCTCAAACTGAATCCCTGCCCGCTGAAGGGCGTCTATCAGTTGCAGGGTGTTCTGGAAGTGGACGTTGTCGTCGCCGGTACCGTGGGTGAGTTTGAGTGCGGGGGAGCCGTTATGCAGTCCGCCGCGCCCGCGAAGCGCGCAATCCTCCACCCAGCTCATCACGCTTGCTTCATTGTAACCGTCGGGATTGGCTGCCGGCGTGTCCATATAGCGCTCCGTGTAGTGAGAGTCGTACAGTTTCCAATCGTACACTCCGCCGCCAGCAACTCCGCAGCAGAAGTACTCAGGATAGCGCAGCACAAGCATGGACGTAGTGGTTCCGCCGAAGGAAAAGCCCTCCACTCCAATGCGGGTTCCGTCAACATACGGAAGGGACTGCAGCCATTTTGCCCAGCAGATATAGTCCTGCAGTTCTATTACCGTCATCCGGCGGAACGCCTGGTCCATGCCGGCCCTGCCGTTTTCTCCGGAGGATCGGGGATCCACTACGATGTAGATGATTCCGTTTTCCCAGCACCAGCGGTCGGAGGCGTCGCGGCTGTTCCAGTAGTCCCGTACATACGGAGTGCCCGGACCTCCGTACAGCTGCATCAAAACAGGGTATTTCTTTGTGCTGTCAAAATCTTTTGGAAGGCACATCAGGGCATACAGGTCGAAGCCCTCGTTCCGAATCACTTTGAGCTCCGGATAAGGGCCTTCAGTATCGCTCCCGGCAAGCTTCTCGAACTTCTTAGTCTTAAGTGCATTGCCTTCTATGTTTTTCCAAGGGGTGCGAGCGTTGGAGAGCATTGCTTTGAAGCTTTTGAAATCATCTGAGACCTCTGCTCTTGCGCAGTAGTAATCAGGATCCGTAAGAGTGTAAATCCGACCCTTTTTATCCAGTCTGTACAGCGCTGGATGAATACGGGAATCGCGCTTTGCAATAAACCAGAGGTTGTCCTTTTTACTGTCGTATTTCAGCAGCTGAATGTCCCAGTTCCGCCCGTCTGTGAGCCGTTTCAGGGAACCGTCATAACTGAGAAAATAAATCTGCTCCCATCCGGTTTCGAAGTTGCGGGCCATAAACAAGCCCTTGTCGGTAAAAAGCATTCCTTCTATCCATGTGACCCAGGTGGGGTAGTTCTCGCTGTAAACAGGGCGCTTGCCGCCATCTGTGACTGAAACGGCGAACAGCTCCAGCAGGCTTTGGCGGCGCGGCATACGGCTTACGAAGAGCTCATCGGAGCCCGGGCTCCAGAAAGGTGTGCCGAAGTATTGTTCGGAGTCGTCGCTGAAGTCGGCCCAGGTGATGCCGCTGCCGTCGGCCCCTGCTATGCCGATGCGCACAGGGGGATTGCTCTCTCCCGCCTTGGGATAGCGGGTGAGCGACAGTGATCCGTCCTGCCCGAAAGGAGAGTATATGGGGAACATGGGGACGGCGCTGTTGTCGAAACGATAGAAGGCCAGCTTCTTCGAATCCGGACTCCACCAGAAAGCGCGGTAGCGTGATGCCCTCCCGAATATTTCTTCGTAATACACCCAGGAAGCGTATCCATTGAGGATAAGGTCGCTGCCGTCGGTAGTGATACGGGTCTCGACGCCACTTGCTATGTCTCTGACCCACAGGTCGTTGTTACGGGTGAAGGCGATTTTTGTAGAGTCGGGGGATGGGGTCTCGTTGAGGTCTTGCGCACTGGCGGCGAGGCCTGTAAATATAAATATTAGTATAAGAATTCGTTTCATCACTACAAAAATAATGATTATCCCACAAAAAATGCATATCTTTGATGATTAAAACAAACAAAAGCAAAATGGCAATTATCGAATGTAAGGAAGTCTGCAAAAGCTTCGGCGAAAAGGTGGCTCTCGATCACGTGAGCCTGGACATTCCCGAAGGGCGGATATTCGGTCTTCTCGGTCCCAACGGAGCCGGCAAGACGACGCTTATCCGTATCATAAACCGCATTACCATACCCAATTCCGGCGAAGTGCTTTTCAACGGCATTCCGATTACCCAGCACGACGTGGAGCGGATAGGGTATATGCCCGAGGAACGCGGGCTTTACCGCAAGATGAAGGTGGGAGAACAGGCCATGTATCTGGCACGTCTCAAGGGAATGAGCACGACAGACGCCCGCAAATCACTGAAAGAATGGTTCGTACGCTTCGGCATACAAGATTGGTGGGACAAGAAAGTTGAGGAGCTTTCCAAGGGTATGGCCCAGAAACTCCAGTTCATTACAACCGTGGTGCACAAGCCTTCGCTTATGATCCTTGACGAACCCTTCAGCGGATTCGATCCTGTAAATGCGGAAATCGTCCGCCAGGAGATTCTGAGGCTCAAGCAGGAAGGCGCGACTATTATTCTCTCCACTCACAACATGGAGTCGGTCGAGGAACTCTGCGACAACATCGCCCTTATAAATAAAGCCCGCCTGGTCATTACCGGGGGCGTGCAACAGATACGCCGCGATTATGGCAACAACAACGTTGAGCTGGTTTATACAGACGCGGACGGACGCCATACCGAGGTGCTGCCACGCGAGACCGACGGAGCGTCAACTCTCCAGACATGGCTGGACAAGGGTGTCACCATAAATTCCTACAAGGAACTTATGCCCCGTATGAACGACATTTTCATCAAACTTGTAACTGAAAAGAAATGAACCTGCATACTACCGGAATAATCATCAGCAGGGAATACCTCAACAAGGTCAAGAAGAAGAGTTTCCTGCTCACTACTTTTTTAGTGCCCATCCTTTTTGCCGCGATGTGTCTCCTTCCCACCATCATAATGATGGGAACCAAGGAGAGTTCTAAAAAGATTGCCGTCATAGACCGTTCCGGCATCGTGGCTCCCACTCTTGAAGACACGGAAACTGCGAGCTATACTTTGCTCTCCGATGCCGATCCCGACCAGGTGAAGCTGAACCTGAAGTCGCTGGGTTACGACGCCCTGCTCAACATTTCCGAGCTGGATGCAGACGCCAGGACCGTCGGGGCCGACGTCTATTCCAACAAGCCTCTCGGAATGGATTTGAGCGAAATCCTCGGCAACAAGATTAACGCCGCCGTGGAGAACTACAGGATAGAACAGTCCGGGATCGAGAACCTGCAGGATATAATGAAAGACGTGAAGTCGAACGTCAAGCTTCACGCTTATACCCTTGACGAAGATGGTCGGGAAAAAGTATCTGAATCAGGTGTGTACATGATTGTGTCCATGCTCCTGGGTATGATCATCTATATGTTCATCGCACTTTTCGGCGGCATGGTAATGTCTTCGGTAATCGAGGAAAAGTCCAGCCGGGTAGTGGAGGTGCTCGTCAGTTCCGTAAAGGCTACAGAACTCATGTTTGGAAAGATTATCGGCGTAGCTCTTGTCGCCCTTACCCAGTTCTTGCTTTGGATTGTGCTTACGGTGGCTATTGTCGGAATCGTCGGTGCAGTTTCCGGCCAGAGCCTGTTCGCCGGTGCCGACGCGAAAGAAATGGTTCAGACCATGGGCGGTGTCTCGGCAGACCAGGCTGAGGCCGTGACCCAGGCTCTGTCGGATCAAAGCGAAATGAGCGTGGTTATGTCTACCATAGGCAACCTGCCTTTCGGCAGGATATTGGTCTGCTTCGTGCTCTTCTTCATCTTCGGATATATGCTTTATGCCTCGCTCTTTGCGGCCATAGGATCCGCGGTGGAGAATGAGGGAGATACGCAGCAGTTGCAGATTCCCATAACGATTCCTCTGCTCCTTGGCTTCTTCATAGCAATTTATGCGTTCAAGGCGCCGGACAGCGCTTTGGTGTTCTGGGGCTCCATGATTCCATTCACATCGCCCATAGTGATGCTGGCCCGCCTGCCCTTCGGAGTTCCCGCCTGGGAGATTGTAGTATCTGTGGTGGTACTCATCGCCACATTTGCCGTATGCGCCTGGCTCTCTGCCAAGATTTACAAGGTTGGGATCCTTATGTTCGGCAAGAAATCCACATGGAAAGATCTTTGGAAGTGGCTTAAACAGAGTTAATCATATGAAGAGATTTTATATTCTGCCGCTTTTTGTCCTCCTGCTTGCCGGTTGCAAGACCGGTATGACTTGGGAGAAAGTGGCGATGGACGGCAGCCGTACCGGAGTGACTGCGCCTAATGCCTTCAATGTGCCTGAGGCCCTGGGCGTTGTTGATTCCCTCAGCGGCGTTTACACTGCTCCCAACGGAAAACAGTTCAAAGGCGGCAGCACACCTGAAGTCGCCGCTCTGCTTATCGATGCCCAGCCTGCCATGGCTGAAGTCAAGGAACTTGTCGGTTCCTCTGCCAGGTTGATGAAAGCCCATGCTCCGGAAAGCGAATTGAGCAATATGGTTGCAGACCTTTTGCTAAGGGAAACAGCACGTCTGGTCAAGCGCCAGGTGGATATGTCCGTGACGAATTTCGGCGGTATCCGAGTGGAGATGCCGGAGGGAGATGTGATTCTGGACGACATTCGGTCTATGTTCCCGTTCAACAATAAGCTTTGCTACGTAGAGCTCAAGGGTGAGGATGTTTTGTACCTCGCCGGACAGCTTGCAGATAAAATCCAGTGCGTGGGAGGTGTGAAAATGGTAGTAAAGGACCATAAGCTGCAGAGTTTCCAGATTGGAGGCAAGCCGGTAAATCCCAATAAATATTACGGGGTCGCAACCATTGACTTCCTGCTTGATGGCGGTGACGGACTTTATGTGGCCCGCAACGCGCGCAAACTTATTCAGACAGATGTCCTGATAGGGCAAATGGTAGAAGATTATGTCCGAAGCCTCACTGCTGAGGGCAAACAGATTGATTATAAGACCGACGGGAGGGTCGTAGTAGAGAAGTGATGAAAAAGATACTGCTTGTTCTGGCGGCCGCTGCCGCTCTCTGTGCCTGCGGGCCCAAGCTCGTCATCCTGCATACCAATGATACCCACAGCCATTTCGATCCTCTCCGGGACGGACGCGGCGGCATAATCGAGAGGGCCGCATTCGTAGATTCCGTGCGCGCAGCGGATGGCGCCGACAAGGTGCTGCTGCTCCACGCCGGAGACTTCAACCAAGGCACTTCTTACTACACGCGCCTGCAAGGCGGGCTCGAGGTGGAGATGCTCAACGCAATGAAGTACGATGCCGTTGCACTGGGCAACCATGAGTTTGACGACGGAATTGAGAGTCTTACGGAACGTGTACGTCGCATACAATGCCCCGTAGTGTGCGCCAATCTCGACCTCAGCTCTTTCGAACTGGGGAAGTATGTAACTCCGTACACCATATTGCACAGGGGCGGAATGAAAATAGGAATCATCGGCCTGGAAGCGGATATTTCTACCTGTGTGGCCCGCAGCATTTCCTCCCGCATTCCCCAGCTGGATCCCGTAGAGGAAACGAACCGCTGGTCCGACTACCTTCGGAGTACCGAGAAATGCGATATGGTCATCCTTCTTTCCCACAATGGATATGTGCCTGAAGACCAGCAGAACATGCCCGGAATGAGGGGTATCGACCTGGTGATAGGCGGCCATTCCCATACTTTCGTGGAAGACTTTGTGTATGTTGAAGATTCGGAGCAGAAACCCGTTCCCATTATTACGGACGGTTGCTGGGGTCTTGAAATGGGTGTAGTAAAAGTGTATTGACATGATTCAGTCGATGACCGGATACGGCAGGGCTGAAGCCTTGCTCGGGACAGGGAAGCTCACGGTGGAGATACGTTCCGTCAACGGTAAGAATGCAGAAATAAGCATCAAGAGTTCGCTGATTCCCAAAGACAAGGAGATGCAGCTGCGCAAAACCCTTGCAGAGAAGCTTCAGCGCGGTACAATAGACGTATTCCTTACCTGGGAGGCTGATGCGGGCGCTTCTGCCCGTCAGCTCAACAAGCAGCTTGCCCTGGAGTATTACCGCCAGATTGAGGAATTAGGCAGCGCCATTGGTGCTGTGAACCTTCCTTTGCATGAGCCCAACTATCTGCTTTCCACCCTGCTTCGTATGCCCGATGTTGTAGACGCAGGCCGACAGGACGTGATTACGGAGCAGAACTGGCCTTTGGTGGCTGATGCGTTCAATAGGGCGCTTGACGCCATCATTGCTTATCGAGTGCGCGAGGGCGGGGCGCTGTATAAGGATATGACCTCCCGCGTCGCCCGCATACTGGAGCTCGAGAATGAGGTTGAGTCTTTTGAGGCAGAACGAATAGAATCTGCACGTGAACGCATCCTCAAGGCTGCAGACGAGCTGCGCCTGCGCCTGGATCCCGACCGCCTTGAGCAGGAAATGGTATATTATTTGGAAAAATACGATATCAACGAAGAAAAGGTCCGCCTGCGCCAGCATTGCAAGTATTTCCTGGATACTATCGACGGTGAACCGTATCCCGGCAAGAAACTCGGCTTCATAATCCAGGAAATGGGACGCGAAATCAATACCACCGGTTCGAAGGCCAACCACGCCCGAATCCAGAAAGCGGTGGTACAGATGAAAGACGAATTGGAAAAAATCAGGGAACAGTCCCTGAATGTATTGTGAAAAGGTTTATTGTATTGTTAACTGTTTTGCTGCCTTTCGGCGCATATGCGCAAATGCCGGATACTACCGGAATATACGGAGAGCGTAAGGATACCCTTGACGCTTCCGTGTTCACTGCTTCCGGAAGCAGCAATTTTCTCTCGAAAGGAAAAGACATACGCACAGAAGTGATTACCGCCGCCGGCCTCTGCAAGATGGCCTGCTGCAACCTCGCAGAAAGTTTTGAAAACTCTGCCAGCGTTACAGTCGGTTACAGCGACGCCGTGACGGGTGCCCGCCAAATACGCCTGCTCGGCCAGAGCGGCATCTATGTGCAGATGCTCGACGAGAACCGCCCTGTGATGCGGGGACTCACCGCCCCTTGGGGGCTTAACTACGTGCCTTCACAGTGGTTGGAAAGCATTCAGGTGGCTAAAGGCGTCACCTCCGTTATCAACGGAGTGGAGTCTATGACAGGGCAGATTAATTTGGAACATCGTAAGCCCACGGATGAAATCCCGCTGTACGCGCAGGCGTCCGTGATGAGTGATTCGCGTACCGACCTTAATGTTGCAAGCGCCCTCCAGCTGGACGATATGGGCAAATGGAGTACCATCATCCTGGGCCACTATGATTCAAATTTTATGGACATGGACCACAACGGAGACACATTCCTGGACAATCCCAGGGGCGGCATGCTGTCCCTGTCCAACCGCTGGCTGTATTATGATCCCAGCGGCTTGCAGGTGCGCTTCGGCGTTCGGGGTATATACGACTCCAGGAGCGGAGGCCAGATTTCCTCAAAAGTGTCAAATCCGAATCCATGGTACGCAGACGTCAAGAACAAGAGCATAGACGGATATGTGAAAGTGGGCGTGCCGCTTAATGAAGACAATACCCGCAATATGGCGGCCGTGCTCGACTTGAACCATACCGGCCTGGATTCACGCTTTGGAAAGAATCCCTATATCGCTGGTCAGAGTTCCGTTTTCCTGAACCTGCTGTATCAGGACCAGAGCCGTGAATCGCATCATTTCACCTTGGGCCTGAGCAATATGTTCGATCTGTATCACGAGACTCTCGGCGCTTACCGGCCGGGAATCAAGGCGGATATAAATGCGGAGACGCTACTGAACGACCTCGGTGCGTTTGCAGAGTACACTTTTCACGCAGAAGACAAGTTCTCCGCTATCCTGAGCCTCAGGGGGGACTGGTTCCTGGGTTCCGGCGTCGAGGCGTCGCCCCGCCTTACTCTCAAATGGCTGCCCTGGGAACAGCTGGTGCTGAGGGCCAACGGCGGCAGGGGGCTGCGCTACAGCACCCCTCTGATAGACAACATCGGCGTACTCTCCACGTCCAAGGAAATCAGCGGCACATTTATGGACCATCAGCTGGAAGAATCCTGGACTTACGGCGGCAACGCCACATGGTACCTGCCGTTCGATGACAGCCAGAAAACATACATCAGCTTCGATTACTTCGGAACCAGCTTTGTAAGGCAGATGCTTGTAGATTATACCGCAACGGGCATTGAATTCTATCCGTTGCAGCGTCCGGGCTATTCATACACCAATAATTATCAGCTGGATTTCAGCTCCGAGCCTTTCCGCGGATTTACAATAACGCTCACCGGCCGATATACAGATTCACGTCAGACCCTGAGGCACCAGGTCAGCGACATTAAACCTATGTCAAGCCGCTACAAGGCCGTCCTCAACCTGCAGTATGCTACGAACCTTAACAAGTGGATTTTCGACTTTACCGCCTCCCTCAACGGACCGGTGAAGGTCTGGGATTTCATGACCGCCGACTCCATGTATGCCGGAGGCTATTCTCCTGCGTATCCTCTGCTTTACGCCCAGGTGACCAAGCGTTTCAAAGGATTCGATATTTACGTAGGAGGGGAAAACCTCACCAATTATACCCAGCCCGACCCTATTATCAGCGCGGGCAACCCTTGGGCGGAGACTTTCGACGCCAGCTGCATCTGGGGCCCGCTAATGGGTATCCGCGTATATGCCGGCGTACGTGTAACGATTTGGAAAACAGAAAAAATATGAGAAACGTAATGATTGTGCTTGCCGTCGTGCAAGTAGTTTTCGCTACCAGCATCCACTGTGCCAGCTGTGGCAAAAAGGTACAGGAGAATATTTCTTTTGAGAAGGGAGTTAAGGATTTGAAGGTGGACGTCGAGACAAAAAAAGTCACTGTGACCTTCAACTCCGCAAAAACCGATACCGTGAAACTGAAGAAGGCCTTGAATAAACTCGGCTATTCTGCAGAAATCGTTGACTACAAAATCATTAAATAAGTGGAAGAAGAACGCAAACTGAATTTTCTCGAGGAGATTATCGAGAATGACTTGAAAACCGGAAAGGTTGACAGTATACTTACCCGTTTTCCCCCGGAGCCTAACGGATACCTGCATCTTGGGCATGCGAAGAGCCTTTGCATAAACTTTGGCCTTGCACAGAAGTACGGCGGCAAGACCAATCTTCGCTACGACGACACCAACCCCACCAAGGAAGACACCGAGTATGTTGATTCCATCAAGGAAGACATCAAATGGCTCGGTTTCAATTGGGACAAGGAGCTTTATGCATCCGATTACTTCCCCCAGCTCTACGAGTGGGCCGAGCAGCTGATCCAAAGGGGACTGGCATATGTGGATGACCAGACCCAGGAAGAGATATCAAAAGGACGTGGAACCGTTGACACTCCCGGTACTCCAAGCCCCTGGCGCGACCGTAGCGTGGAAGAAAACCTTCGCCTGTTCCGCGAGATGCGCGACGGCAAGTACGAGGATGGTGCCAAGGTGCTCCGTGCAAAGATAGATATGGCTCACCCGAATATGTTCTTTCGTGATCCTATCCTGTACCGCATAAAGCACGCGCATCATCACCGGACCGGTGACAAGTGGTGCATCTATCCCATGTACGATTTCACCCATGGCCAATGCGACTCCATAGAGCATATCACTCACTCTATCTGCACCCTGGAGTTCGATGTTCACCGTCCGCTGTACGACTGGTTCATAGAGACCCTTGGCATATATCCTTCACATCAGTACGAGTTTGCCCGCCTCAACCTCACTTACACCCTTATGAGTAAGCGCAAACTTCTGGAACTGGTGCAGATGGGACTCGTTTCCGGATGGGACGACCCACGCATGCCTACGCTTTGCGGTGTCCGCCGCCGCGGCTATACCCCGGAGGGCCTCAAGCTCTTCTGCGACCGCATCGGCGTGAGCAAGCGCGACCAGCTTATGGACATCCAGCTGCTGGAGTGGTGCGTTCGCCAGGACCTGAACGCCCGCAGCAACCGTTATATGGTGGTTCAGGATCCCGTAAAGGTCACCATAGTAAATTATCCCGAAGGACAGGTTGAGTGGTTCGACTGCCCGTTGAATCCTGCTGAGCCCGAAGGCTCAACCCGCAAGGTGCCGTTTACCCGGGAACTGCTTATCGAGCGTGCAGACTTTATGGAAGACGCTCCCAAGAAGTTCTTCCGGCTCAAGCCTGACGGTGAGGTGCGTTTGAAGTACACCTATATCATCAAGTGTGAGGAGCTTGTCAAGGACGAGGAAGGCAATGTTATCGAACTGAAGTGCAGTTACGATCCTTCCACCCGCCCCGGAAGCGGTGAATGGCGCTCCGTCAAGGGAACCATCCACTGGGTAAGCACCGAATATGCCAGTCAGCTCGAAATTCGCAATTACGACCGCTTGTTCACGCTTGCAGACATGAGCCAGGTGCCCGAAGACAAGGACTACAAGGATTATCTCAATCCGGAGTCCCTTGTGCAGGCGACCGGCTATGCCGAGCCTGCACTGCTTGACGACGCCTCAGGCATCGCCGTCCAGTTCGAACGTACGGGCTATTACGTCAAAGACAAGGACAGCACGCCTGAGCGCCCTGTGTTCAACCGTACAGCAACGCTTAAGGATTCCTACAAACCCGAGTAATGAACGATTTCGTAGTCTCCGCGATGCTCCTCGGAGCCCTTTCCACAGGCGGTACGCTGCCGTTCTGGGCGGTATCAAACCAGGGCGGGATAATGCCGGAAAACAATGGCGCTCTTGCGCTGGTGCAGGCTTACAAGCCCTTTGACACCGCAAAGACTTTCCAGTGGCAGGCAGGGGTCTCGCTTGCCGCCAACTGGCAGCCGAACGACCCTCTGAACCCGGCAAGCTCGCCGTTACATCCGATGGTGGATGAACTGTATGCCGGCGTGCGCTGGAAGGTTCTGCGTGCAGATATCGGGATGATGCACAACGACAGGGAGTTCCTTGGCTCCGACAGGTCTGTGGGCTCTTTGAGCGTGAACGAAGGTCACATCATCGAAAGCAACAACGCCCGGGCTATGCCGGGATACAAACTTGTGCTCGAGCCCTGGGCAATTCCGTTTACCGGAGGCCATCTTCTTATAAACGGAGTATGGGGAGATTACAAAACTATTGATGACCGTTATATGCAGGGAGCCCTGGTCCACAGGCTAAAGGGCTTTCTTACCATCGACACAAAAAGGCATTTTTACATCCGCATAGGCCTGGATCATTATGCTATGTGGGGAGGAGTATCTCCCGACGGACGTACGATGGCCGTAAACTGGAGCAATTACTGGCGTATGGCTACGGGCCGGCACGCCGGCTCCGACGGTTCCGTAAGCGACCAGATAAACGTCATAGGCGACCACGGTGGTGCTGAGGAACTGCGTATGGGTTGGAGGGCAGACAAGTTCGACATTACTTTCCAGTACGAAAAGCCCTACAGCGACAAGTCCGGTATGCGTTTCAACAACCTCCCGGATGGAACCTATACCTTGCACTGGAGCCTGAAAGACAAGGACCGGTGGATAACTGACGCCCTTTTTGAGTTCCATTACACGATGTGGCAGTCGGGAGCCAAGCACGAAGATGAGACCGATGAAGACGGAAACGTGATACCCTGGCATCCCGGGTTCAACATCTTCGGCGGCGATAACTACTTTACCAACGGAGAATACCGCTGCGGCTGGACTCACTTCGGGCGTGGGATATGCGGCCCTCTTTTCTTTACAAAGCCTGACGGGCAAGGTTGCTGGCGTGTCTATAATAACCGTTATGTGGCATATCATCTGGGCATATCGGGAAAGTTTTTCCGTAAAGCCCCTTACCGCCTGATGCTGACATACAGCAGAAACTGCGGCACGTACGGGTCACCGCTCGTGCCGGGAGCGGATATATGGGGCACGGACTGGCAGTGGTGGCAGCCCAATACCATCGACGTACCGCTGTCCCAGTTCAGTGCGGCCCTCAACGGTTATGTGCCGTTCAAACTTGCACGGCGGCATGATTTTGATTTGGTGTACGGACTCTACCTGGACGCCGGAGAAGTACTTAAGAACGCATTTGCCTGCACACTCGGTGTGCGCTACACTTTCAGATAAGCCATGGAACTCAGCGAAAGAGCAATCAAGATGCCGAGCTCGCCCATACGGAGGCTTGCTCCTTATGCCGATGCTGCAAAGCGCAACGGCGTACACGTGTATCATCTCAATATCGGACAGCCTGATATAAAGACCCCCGTTGAAGGGCTTGCCGCCCTACGCAACATAGATAGGAAAATCTTGGAATACAGTCCCTCTGACGGGTATCTTCAGCTTCGTACCAAGATGGTGAATTATTACGCAGGATACGGGATATACCTCAGTCCTGACGAAATAATTATTACTGCAGGAGGGTCTGAGGCCGTGCTTTTCGCCTTTATGACCTGTCTAAATCCCGGAGATGAAATTATCATTACAGACCCGTTCTACGCCAATTATATGGCCTTTGCCATATCCGCGGGCGCTGTAATCAAGTCTGTAAAGACTTCCATACAAGATGGCTTCAGGCTGCCTTCTATAGAGGCTTTTGAGAAGCAGATAACCCCTCGCACCAAGGCTATCCTTATATGCAATCCGAACAATCCCACAGGATATCTCTATACGCGCAGCGAGTTGGAACAACTTCGTGACCTGGTGCTCAAGTATAATCTCTTCCTCTTCAGCGATGAGGTTTACAGGGAATTCATCTACACCGGAGAACCCTATATCAGCGCTTTCCATCTGAAAGGGCTTGAGGAGCACGTAGTGCTGATAGATTCGGTCTCCAAGCGCTATTCCGAGTGCGGTATCAGGATAGGCTGCCTCTGTACCAAGAACCGCAAGGTGCGTGAAGCTGTGATGAAGTTCTGCCAGGCCCGCCTGAGTCCGCCCCTCCTCGGGCAGATAGTGGCCGAAGCCAGCATGGACGTTGATGCTTCTTACCTTAAAGAGGTTCACGATGAATATGTAGAACGCCGAAACTTCCTCATCGAAGGACTAAACAGGATACCTGGCGTGTACAGTCCGATGCCCATGGGCGCTTTCTACACCATCGCGAGCCTTCCGGTAGATGACGCGGAAAAATTCTGCAAATGGTGCCTTACCGAATTCCGCTATAGGGGAGCGACGGTAATGATGGCTCCCGCTTCCGGCTTTTATACCGAGCCCGGAGAGGGACGGCAGGAGGTGAGAATCGCTTATGTTTTGAATATTGAAGACCTCGGGAAAGCCCTTGTCTGTCTTGAAAAGGCACTCAAGGCTTACCCCGGAAGAATATAACACCCTATGTTTAGCAGACAAGTTGCCGAAGAGCTGCGGTCTTTCGAGACCCCGTTTTATCTGTACGACATTTCACTTTTGAGGCAGACCCTTGAAAGTGCAGTATCCGTGGCCAAAAAGTACGGATATGTCCTTCATTACGCCATAAAGGCCAATTACGATCCGCGAATCCTGTCTGTCGTCAGGGATTACGGTCTGGGCGTCGACTGCGCATCCGGAAACGAGATACGTTGTGCCCTTGAGGCGGGATTCGAACCTTCCGGAATCGTTTATGCCGGAGTCGGCAAAAGAGACAAAGAAATACGTTACGCGATAGAGCGGCAGATTTTTGCAATCAATTGCGAATCCCTTCAGGAACTCGACTTGATAAACAGCATAGCCGCATCCCTCGACAAAGTCCAGCCTATAGGGCTTCGTATCAATCCCGACATAGATCCCAAAACCAACAAGTGCATCGATACCGGGCAGGCGGACAGCAAGTTCGGCATCCCGTACGAGGAGCTTGTGTCTTCATTGGACCACGTCCGTTCACTGAAGAACGTAAAGATTACGGGAATGCACTTGCATATAGGCTCCCAGATACGGGAACTGCACGTGTTCGAGTATCTCTGCGAAAAAGTGAACAGCATACTTGCGCATTTGGGCTCTCACGGACTGGATTTCGAATTTATCGATGTCGGCGGCGGACTGGGCGTGAATTACGATTTCCCCGAGAACGAGCCGGTCCCCAATTTCGCCTCCGTTTTTGCAATTATTAATTCGCATCTGAAGGCAGGAGGACGCCCGGTGCATTTCGAATTCGGAAGGGCCATAGTGGCCCAGTGCGGAGAGCTGATTACCAGCGTCCTCTTCAACAAGACCACGGCGACCGGCCGCAAACTTGTGATTGTGGATGCCAGCATGACTGAACTCCTGCGCCCGGCTCTTTACGGGGCATATCACAATATAGAGAACATTACATCTGCATCAGATGTTAAGGAACGCTACAGCGTGGTGGGTACCGCCTGCGAATCTACTGACGTTTTCGACGAGAGCGTGAGCCTTCCCAAGACTAGCAGGGGAGACTTGCTGAGCATTAAGTCCTCCGGTGCCTACGGTATGAGTATGGCGTCGCGTTACAATCTTCACGACCTGCCTGCGGCAGTTTACAGCGATGACATTGTCCGATAATCTGTTACCCTTATGAATATAGACCATTTTCTCCAACTTTTCGTGGTGAAGGAAAAGAGTTTCTTCCCCCTGTTTGTCCAGTCTGCAGAAAATATCCAGAAAGCGGCTCAGTTGCTTTATGAGCAGACCAAGGAGTCCGACCCGGACAAGCGCCGCATACTCGCGCATCGCATAAAAGAGCACGAAACTGCCGGCGACGAGATTACCGACAGAATAATCGACGTGCTTATGGATGCTTATGTGACTCCCTTCGACAGGGACGACATTCATCAACTGGCAGACATTATGGACACCTTCCTGGACAACATCCGTGATGCTTCCAAGAAAATTGCAATATATCAGCCCAAGGATCCGTCCCACAAGCTGATAGAAATTGCCGAGTACATATGCAAGGCCGCAGATAAGATGGTAGAGATTACCCGCCGTTTCGATACCCTTCGCAAGGATGCAAAAACCATGGACCAGCTCTGCGACGATATCAAGGAGATAGAGCATACGGTTGATGACATCTACGAAACCTATATGTCCAACCTTTTCGAGAAGGAGTCCGATGCAATAGAACTGGTAAAGAAAAAGAACATCGCCCAGGCGCTTGAAGACACTTCCGATGTTGCAAAATCGGTTTCAACTGCGATGCGCAGCATAGTGGTGAAAAACAGCTGACGTTATGGTTGCTATCGTAATCATAACCGCCCTCATTGCGCTGGCCTTCAGTTTTACCAACGGAATGAACGATGCAGCCAACTGTATCGCTTCCGTTGTGGCAACAAAGGCGCTTCCCCCAAAGGTGGCCGTGTTCTGGGCTGCTTTCTGGATTTTTATAGCCGCCTTTATTTTCCCGACGACTGTGGCGGCGACTATGGGCAAGGGAATCGTGTCTGAGAATTGCATAGACGTTTACGTGATACTTGCAGCCTTGCTGGGATCTGTGCTTTATATCTTTCTATGCACCAAGCTCGGCCTGCCGGTTTCTGCATCCCACGCCCTGGTCGGCGGCCTTATCGGCCCGGTCTGGTTCGTTTACGGCGGCCAGTACCTTGTGACCAGCGGTATATTCAAGATAGTTGCCTTCATCTTTATCTCCCCGCTTATCGGAATGGTTATGGGCTTTACGCTCAATTGCCTCATTATGTTAATTTTCCAGAAGGTTAACGTAAAGAAAGTAGACAAGACTTTCAGGCGTATGCAATTGGTGTCGAGTGCTGCGTTTTCTCTTGGTTTCGGCGGAAACGACGGGCAGAAAACCATGGGCGTTATCGCTATCCTTTTTGCGTCTGCATTTGCCTCCAACCCCGACAACGCGGTGATGCAGTTACTGTATGGAAACGGAGCCGTAGCGGCGCAGGCGGCTGGTTTCACCGGCTTTTATGTTCCCCTCTGGCTCAAGATTACGTGTTACGGACTGATTGCCCTTGGTACTGTGACCGGTGGATGGTCTGTAATCAGAACCCTCAGCGAGGGCCTTTCGAAATTATTCCCCACCCAGGGTTTCTGCGCTGAGGCTTCCGGAGCTATTACATTGATACTTACTGCAGTACTGGGCATCCCCGTGAGCACGACCCATACCATAACCGGCTCTATTATCGGTACCGGTCTTACACGAGGCGTAAAATCGGTAAAATGGATTACCGCTAAAAACATAGTCTGGGCTTGGATTCTTACGATTCCAGCAGTAATCGTAGTGAGCGGAGTCATATACCTTATTATGGTACACTGGTTCGGCTGCCCGGTCAAGACATTGTAGTTTATGAAGGATTTTTGGAGCATAATCAGGCGTTACGTTAAACCGTACAGGGGCTATTTGGGCGGTTCAGTCTTGCTGAACGTCTTGTCGGCCATTTTTAACGTCTTCTCGTTTTCGCTGCTGATCCCTATCTTGCAGATATTGTTCAATATCAACGAGATGCACTATGAGTTCATACCTTGGGATTCGGCTTCTGCGGGACTTAAGGACATAGCCGTGAACAACCTCTACTGGTTTGTTACCGGGGCAATGGACAAGTGGGGGGCAGGCAATGTACTGCTTGCGCTGTGCGTGGTGCTTTCCGCGCTCACTGCCCTCAAAACCGCCTGCTACTTCGGTTCTACTGCCGTTATGGTTCCTATCCGCACAGGAATAGTGAAGGACCTCAGGATGGAAATTTATCGCAAGATACTTTCCCTCCCGCTTGGCTACTTCAGCCAGGAACGCAAGGGCGACATCATTGCCCGTATGAGCGGAGACGTACAGGAAGTAGAGACGTCTATCACAGCTACGCTTGATATGCTCATTAAAAATCCTATTCTGCTGATTATCTACATAAGCACTCTTATTGCCATATCCTGGCAACTGACAGTGTTTGTTCTGGTTTTCGCTCCTGCGGTTATCTGGCTTATGGGATTCATAGGGAGAAAGCTGCGCCGCCAGTCAACAGAGGCCCAGGTGCTGTGGAGCGATACAATGAGCCAGGTTGAGGAGACCCTGGGAGGCCTGCGCATCATAAAGGCCTTCCTCGCGGAGAAAAAGATGGAGGGACGTTTCGACGGCATTACCGGAGCCATGAAGAGCAAGAGCAGCAGGGTGGCTACCCGCCAGGCCCTGGCTCACCCTGTAAGCGAGTTTATGGGCACCGTCGTTATCGCTATAGTCCTCTGGTTCGGAGGTACCTTGATATTGGGCGAGCGCTCTGTGATAGATGCTCCCACCTTTATTTTCTATATGGTGATGCTGTACAACATCATACAGCCAATCAAGGAGTTTTCCAAGGCGGCATACGGTATACCCAAGGGGCTTGCGAGCATGTCCCGCATCGATGCAATCCTTGATGCAAAGAACCCAATTGTGGAACCGGCTTCTCCCAAACCGCTCAGGGAATTCAAAGACAAGATAGAATTCAAGGACGTGAGTTTCCATTATGAAGACGGCAGGGAGGTGCTGAGCCACATAAACCTTGTAATTCCCAAGGGCAGCACCATTGCCATAGTAGGTGCATCAGGCTCCGGCAAATCTACGTTGGTGGACCTCATACCGCGCTTCTATGATGTTACCTCCGGCAGCGTATCCATAGACGGAACCGACATAAAAGACGTATCATTGAGGGACCTGAGAGGCTTGATCGGCAACGTCAACCAGGAATCGATACTCTTCAACGACAGTATATATAACAACATCGCCTTTGGTGTAGAAAAGGCCGGCCGTGAAGAGGTGGAAGCGGCCGCAAAGGTTGCAAACGCCCACGAATTCATAATGGAGAAAGAGGACGGCTATGATACCAACATAGGCGACAGGGGAGTGAAACTCAGCGGCGGCCAGCGGCAGAGGATCAGCATCGCCCGTGCGATTCTGAAGAATCCTCCGATACTGATTCTGGACGAGGCCACGGCATCTCTTGACACCGAATCGGAGAGGAGCGTACAAGATGCTTTGGACCGGCTGATGGCATCCCGCACTACAATTGCAATAGCTCACAGGCTGAGTACTATCAGGGGCGCTGACGAGATAATAGTAATTGATGAGGGCCGCATAGTAGAACGCGGCAGGCACGAGGACCTGCTTGCCCTCGGAGGCTACTATAGGAAACTTTACGATATGCAGTCATTATGAGAAGAACAACCATATTCCGTGTACTCACTTTTTTGTATCTGGGAGTCGTAGCGTTGCTCTGCTTTGCCAACTTTTCACATCTTCCTGAAGTGCAGCGTTCTTTTCTCGGTATCCCTACAGACAAGATAGTTCATTTCCTGATGTTCCTGCCATTCCCGGTCCTGGCTTTCTGGTCTCTCGTAACGAGACGCGGGACTGTGGTGGCAACGCTTCTTATCCTTGCCTGTCTCTATATTGTCGGATGTCTGCTGGCCTGGGGAACGGAATATGTACAGGGCATGCTTCCGTACAGGGAAATGGATATGTCTGATTTTAAAGCGGACCGTATCGGCCTTGCCTGCGGATCCCTTATCGCCTTCATTATTCAGTTGTTCTCTTCCAATAAAGCAGATGCGTAGGTCTATTCTCTCTATATTGTTTACCCTTGCGTTTTATTCTGCCGGTGCCGGCAACGTGCCCAAGGCTGCGGATTTCAATGTTGTTTGCGATACTCTTACTGCGAGATGCAACAGGCATTTTCTGGTTCTCTCTAAAGTGACGCTTGAAAAGGTCTATTTGAACAATGGTTCGCTGGACCTGTATTTCAACTGCACGCTTGCAGATTACCCCTGGCATAGGGATGATATAATATGGTTTCTCTCCGAACTCAATGCAGAAAGCGCTTCTCTGCTCGGTGACTACACCATCGGTTCATGTATGACGGCCGGCGGACGCCTGGAAGAGCTTGAAACGCCGCTGCTTACCCGGAACGGCAAGTCTCCGGAATACAAGCACGCCATAAAGAAGAATTCGCGGCTTCCTCTTGTGCGCAGATATGGAGCGCGTCAGTACTCGTCCGGCCTAAGCGGAAAGCACATTGTGCTGTGGCAAAGTCACGGCCTGTACTACAACGAGAGCCAGGACCAGTGGCGCTGGCAGCGTGCTACCCTGCACCGTACGGTGGAAGATATGTATACGCAAAGCTATGTGCTGCAAGGCGTCATGCCTATGCTCGAGAACGCCGGCGCGTATGTCATGACGCCCCGCGAGCGCGACGTGCAGCGGCAGGAGGTTATATGCGACAACGATCCTTCCTTCATGCGTACCGGCAGGGAATCAGTACGTAAGCTTGGGCGCTACACGGAAGAAGGCGAATGGAAGGATGGGGAAGTTCCCGGATTTGCTGATACAAAGCAGGTTTACGACATCACTGACAATCCTTTCAGGTATGGTACCGCCCGGGTTGCCAGGTGCAGCGTGACTCCTTCCAGCTTTGCGCGTTGGACTCCCGACATCCCGGAACGTGGAGAATATGCTGTTTACGTCAGTTATGCATCTTTCCCCGCCAGCAGCAGGGATGCGCACTATACTGTCCGTCATCTCGGTGGCACTGAGGATTTCCTGGTGGATCAGCGTAAGGGCGGCGGAACCTGGATTTATATTGGAACCTTTGAGTTCGGCCCCGGCGAGTCCGCATATGTGGAACTCAGCAACAAAGGAGCAGAAGGTCTGGTGGTGAGCGCAGATGCGGTACGTTTCGGGGGCGGTATGGGAAAAATTGCCCGTGGAGGGAAGATTTCCGGCATGCCGAGCTTCGCTGAGGGAGCTTCCTACTGGATGCCTTGGGCCGGAGCCGACAGTACGCTTAGGGCCTGGGAGACCGATTATACTAATGATTATGCATCCAGGGGTGCCTGGTGCAAGATGATGAAGGACGAGAAAGGAATTCCTTTCGACTGCTCGCTTGCTTTTCATACAGATGCAGGAATCACCCCCAACGACAGCATCGTGGGTACTTTGGCCATATATACTCTGAAAGAAGACAATAAACGTAAATTCGATGACGGCTCAGACCGCATCAGCAGCCGTACTTTTGCAGACTTCGTTCAGACTCAGATCGTAGAAGACCTCCGTATAGGATTCGAGCCCAAGTGGAGCCGGCGCCAGGTATGGGACCGTTCTTATAGTGAATCACGTACTACAGGCGTTCCCGCTCTGCTTCTTGAGCTCCTTTCACACCAGAACTTTGCCGATATGAAGTATGGCCTGGATCCTTCTTTCCGCTTCAACGTAAGCCGTTCCGTGTATAAGGGAATACTAAAATTTCTCGCTTGCCGTTACGGCACTTCGTATGTTGTGCAGCCTTTGCCGGTACATGCGTTCAGGGCAGAACTTACAGGAAAAGATTGCGCATACCTGAGCTGGGCGCCAACCGACGACCCTCTGGAACCCACGGCCGGAGCAATCGGTTATACTTTATACACGCGTGTCGATGACGGAGCCTTCGACGACGGCGTGCCTGTTATCGATTGTAATGCTGCAATCCGGATTGAGCCGGGCCATATTTATTCCTGGAAAGTTTGTGCCTGGAACGAGGGCGGTCAGAGTTTCCCGTCCGAAATTCTTTCTGCAGGCGTACCGGTTCAATCGGTTGACAGCGCTGTGCTTGTGGTCAATAATTTTGACCGCGTAGCCGCACCCGCCTGGGTCGATACCCCTGATTATGCCGGATTCGAGTCCCGTCTGGATCCCGGAATGCCTTATATTCGCGACATATGTTACATAGGCGAGAATTATGAGTTCCGGAGGAACATGGGTTGGGATAGTGATGACGGCCCGGGATTCGGCGGCTCATATACCGACCGTGCCGGAGAACTTGTGGCCGGAAATACTTTTGATTACCCTTTTATTCACGGGCAGTCGCTCATCCGTCTTGGGCGCCCGTTCTGCTCTATGTCTGCTGAAGCTTTTTGTGCAGATACAACTCTTGCGTCAAAGTATAGGTCACTGGATCTTATCTGTGGTGCACAGGTCACTACAAAATCTGGAAGCGGAGCATATCCCGAGCGTTTTGAGGTGTTCCCGGAGCAGCTCCAGACCGCCCTTTCAGCATGGAGCCGCAGGGGCGGAGACATCCTGATATCCGGTTCTAGGATTGCTACCGACGTGTGGGCCAAAGTTTATGATTTTACTCCGGATTCGCTCAAAGTGGCCAACACAAAAACTTTTGTGGCGGATGTGCTTGGATACCGCTGGGCTTCCTCGCACGGCACCAATACCGGGTTGATGGACGGGATGCCGTTCTATGACGCACCTAATCCCGAAAGGTACCATGTCCCTAATCCCGACGGCATTCGTCCTGCACACCAGGGCGCTGCCGTTTGGCTGCGGTATGGCAGCTCCGGAGTGCCTGCGGCGGTTCGTTACCGGAGCGCCGGCAACAAGGTCGTATCCGTGGGAGTGCCGGTTGAATGCCTCAAGCGCCCCGAAGACCGGGACCGCATCTTCCGCGAGACTTTTGAATTCTTCCGCTAGCGAAGTATATACAGAGGAGATGCTGTCTGGCGGGGGAGAGGAGTGAGAGGGATGCCGGCAGCTGCTTCCAAGCTTTCCCGGTAGGCCAATTCCGGAGTGTTGTTGTGCTCGCTGAGGTGGCACAGAAAAATGTGCCTCAGGCTTTCGTGGTTGAACGCTTTTATTGCGTCGGAGCATTCCGGATTCGAGAGATGTCCGTGGCCGCCGCGTATGCGGGCCTGGAGATCCTTCGGGTACGGACCGTTACGGAGCATTTCAGGATCGTAATTGCTCTCAATTACAACAACATCTGCCTGACAGGCAAGATTAAGCGCTTCCTGGGTCATGGAACCGATATCTGTCATTATCACGAACTTGAAGTCGTCCAGCAGCAGTGCGTATCCGACGGTTTCCGTGGCATCGTGCGGAACGATGAACTGGCGGGCTTTGATTCTTCCTGGAATGATATCGTTCCAGCATCCTTCACGCAGTTCCATCCGGTAGTCGCTTATCTCGAAACGTGTCATGCTGTGGCGGGACAGAGCCCTGTGCAGGTTTTCCGTTGCCCATACCGGCTTGCGTATGTGCTTGCAGAACGAACCGAGAGAACGTATATGGTCCATATGGTCGTGGGTCACTAGAACAGCGCTGAAGTCGTCAAAGCAAAGTCCTTCGTGCTGCAGTTCTTTCTTGAGCCGCCGCGGGCTTACGCCGGCATCGATGATGACCCCGGCCTCGCAGCGCCTCCCCTCATCGCCGAAGATGCCGATGAAATAGCAGTTTCCGCAGCTTCCGGAAGAAAAAGACTTGAATCTTATACTACTCATCGTTCTTGCAGTATTTATCAATTACGCCATAGGCGTCACGCACTCCAAGTTCGCCGGCCCGGGATAGGTCGATGCAGCCCTTCTCCTTGTCTTTCAGGTAGATAAGTACAAGTCCGCGATTGAAGTAAGCATCTCCCATTGCAGGATAAAGCCGCAGCGCCTGGGTGTAGCTGTCTATGGAGTTTACCATCTCTCCGCTCAGGCAGTACAGATTGCCAAGGTTGAAATACAGGTAAGGGATGTCTGGAACCAGTTCTGTAGCGGCCTGCATATCTTCAATTGCCTCGGTGTAGTCGTAAGTCCGGGCTACGCGGTCAGCCAGCCTAGCACGGGTGGCGCCCTTGTCGTCCATGGACAAAGTCTGGACGTTACCCTCCAGAGATGCTATGAAGTCTATCATCTCCGCTCTCAGCACGCCTCTGTTCATCAGGTAGAAAGCTTGATAGAAACGGGAATAGCTGTCTTTCTCTTCGTCCCCCTGCGCTGCGGTGACAGCTTTGTCGAACCAGCTCAGGGCTGCCTGGTAGTTCTTTTGCTGCACGTCGTAGATTCCGCGTATGAAGAAGGTCTCCGACGGGGTAAGGCTCACTTTTCCGGCTCCAGAACTGCCGTCACCGGCGAGCACGGAAGAAAGCGAGCGCACGAGCTTCAGCGTCACCAGGCTGTCGCTGTTGGACACTATCACCGGAACAGGTACTGAATCCGTAAAATGGTCCAGCAAGGCGTGTTCGAAGCGGGTGCTGAGGGCAAGGTTGCGCTGCTCGCGTTCTGCCGCCAGCTGGAACTTGTATAGCGGACGCAGACGAATGTCAATGTCGCGGTGCTGTAACAGTTCGTTGTCGAAGTTCTTCTTCGCAAAGTCGGCGTCAAGGGCAAGCAGGGCGTTGTATTTTCTGGTCGTGTCTGCAAAGGAGGCTTCGCCGTTTGCATTCTTTGAACGGTATTCTCCAACCTTGCGCTGGGCCATCTTGTAGTCGGCCTTGGACTCCTTGGTCATTCCCAGCATATTTTCTACGTAGGAACGGTTCAGGTAGGCCTTGGCAAAGTCGGGATACAGTTCGATAGCCCTGTCGTAGTCGGCAAGGGCGTCGCGCCAGCGTCCCATTTCCATGAAAAATGCGGCGCGGTTGAAGTATGCCAGCACGTTGCGGGGATTGATGTTCAGCACCCGGTCCATGTCTTCCAGTGCGTTTGAATAATCCCCGACTTGAGCATAAATGAGTGAGCGGTTGTACAAGGTGAGGGCGTTTCCGGGTTCGTCTTTCAAAACCCTGTTCAGGTCGCGCATCGCGGAATTGTAGTCGTGAAGTTCGTAGTACAGGATTGCCCTGTTGAAGTAGGCGAAGGTGTTGGTGCTGTCCAGCTCAATGGCTTTGCTCATATCTGCAAGCGCGTCGGGATATTTCTCCTGCGCTGCCAGGACACGTCCGCGACGGACGTAGCACTCGGGCTCGAACCGGTCCAGCTTGATGGCGCGGTTGTAGTCGTTCATCGCCTTGAGCGTATCGCCCAGAAACAGGTATGAAGCGCCACGGTTAAGATATGCCGAAGGGTCCTTCGGCTCCTTGCGAATGTAGCGGTCGAAGTCGGAAACTGCCTCGGGGAAGCGCTGGGCAAGGAAGTTGGTGACTCCCCGACTATAGTAGAGGCCGATGAATCCGGGGCGCAGGCTTATTGCCTTGTCGAAGTCGTCGAAAGCTTTTTCATATTCGCCGTTGCGACTTTCTGTAATTGCACGGTAATGGTACCCGTTGGTAAAAACCGGATTCAGCCGTACCGAAGTGTTGAAGTCTTTCTGGGCTCCGCGTATGTCTCCAAGATTGTACTTTGCAATGCCACGGTAAAAGAAACACCAGTAATCCGTGGAATCCAGCCTGGCAAGAATGTTGAAGTGCTCGATTGCCTGTGAGTACTTACCGTCCTGCAAGGCAATGCGGCCGCGCATGCTGAATACGTCTTTGTCGTATTGGGCGCTTGCGCAAAAAGCTGCCGTGAGCAGTATCAGTATGGAAAGGAGAAACTTTTTCACTACATTTGCAAAGATAATCATTTATCGTGCCGTTTTGAAGGGTATCTGCAAATTTATTCTGCTTCCGGCCTTTCTCGCCGTGCTGAGCCAACCCGCTTCTGCCGGGTTGAGGGAAGACGTGGAATGCCTTTCCGCTCCTTTTATGGAAGGGCGTGCGCATGCATCCAGGGGGGGCGTGGAGGCTTCGGCCTACCTGGTCAGGCGCTTTGCCGGCATGGGCTACGCGCCCCTGATCATGGCTTTCCGTACGGATAAGGGTGTAGGGAGGAACATAGTTGTCGTCCATAGGGGAGATACCCGCTCCGACAAATATACCCTGGTATGCGCATATTACGACGCTCTTGGCTGCCTTGGCGGAGCGGTCTATCCCGGGGCCGACAGCAACGCGTCGGGAGTTGCCGTGATGCTGAATTTGGCGGAAGAACTGAAGGGCTGCGGGAAAAACTTCGTCTTTGCCGCACTGGACGCTCACTCCGAGGCCATTGCCGGTGCGGAAGCGTTGGCAGCGGCGGGGGATTGGAAGTTCTCCATGGTGGTGAACCTTGATACAATAGGTTCAACCCTGGCGCCGCCGAACAAGTACCGTCCCGACTTCCTGATTGTGCTGGGAGGCAAAAAGTATGAAAAATCACTGGAGGCCGCAAACCAGGAAAGCCGGCTGCGGCTCTATTACGATTATTACCGCAGCGCCGCGTTTACGGACTACTTCTACAAACGCGCTTCAGACCAGGCTCCTTTCCTCAGGAAGGGTATTCCTTGCCTGATGTTCACTTCCGGAATCACGATGAACACCAATAAAACTACCGACTCCTGCAATACGCTGGATTATGACATCCTGAGCAAGCGCGGGCTGCTTATACTTAAGTGGCTGCTCGCGTCGGCGTAGTCTGATTATCCGATATGAACCATTGTGAACTTGATTGTGCGGACGCAATCAACTATTTTTGGAGCAGATAATATGTTTGCGCCGATGCCCAACCAGATACCTGAGATTGCCTATTTGATTCAAGAAGTGGAAAAGAAATACGGCAGGAAGGTGAATACTTCCACCGATTTCGAGTCCTTGTCCGTCGTTATTGAAAGAGATATTAACGAGTATATTTCGGCTTCTACGCTTAAGCGTATGTGGGGTTATGTGACCCTGAAGCCGGAGCCGCGGGTATCGACTCTTGACTTGCTGAGCCGCTTTATCGGTTATTCTTCTTTCGCGGAGTTCCGTAAGCGCCTGCAGGAAATGCCGGATTTCGATTCGGGCTTTTTCAGTACCCGCTGTATTGCGTCTTCGGAGCTGCAGGCGGGCGATGTTGTTCAGATTGGCTGGGCGCCCAACCGGCTCGTGACGCTTGAGTATCTGGGGAATTATTCTTACCGGGTTGTCAAGAGCGAAAACGCCAAGCTTCGCCCCGGCGACGTGTTTGCCGCCGCCCAGTTCATGCTGGGCTATCCTCTTTTCATAGACCAGATCAGCCGCCCCGAGGGCCCCACTCCCTCCTACGTCGCCGGCAAAACAGGCGGCCTCAACAGGTTGGAAAGGGTAGGGTGATATTTGTCATTTCGAGCTTGCCGAGAAATCTCCCGCCGGCGGCCGCTGTTGTCATCTTGAGCGGAGCGCAGCGAAGTCGAAAACTCTCTCTCCCTCCCGTCGGGTGCAGATCCGGCCTTTCTGCACCCGGGACGCATTCTTTTCGCCCTCCCGGGTGAAAACATGCCCTTTTTACACCCGGCAATCACCAAACATACAGCCAAATGAACTATTGTGAACTTGATTCTTGGAGGAACTATGTTTTTCTTTGTGAAGATAGAACTGATTAAAGCATGCTAATTCTCAAATCTTACCTGATGCCTGAATGCGGCATAGAAGTAATCTGGCCGGATGGCTTATTATGTGGGTCCAACCTTGAAGGAATAGAAGAGGGTGAAGAGCATGAATGGTAGTATTAATTTCACAAACGCAATGAAAAAGACAATCCTTTTCTTCCTGTCAGTCATGACCATTGTCGCCTGCTCAGTAGAGGTTGATACTGAAGTCACCGGCTTTGATAATGTACATGCCACCATAGAAGGTTTTGGCACTACTTCTAAGGTCTACGCCGATCAGAACCTTAAACTGCTCTGGAATGCAGGAGACGAGATTACCGTTTTCAATAAAAGCACCTATAATTCCAGATTCCAGTTTGCCGGGCAGGACGGGGATAATGCCGGAGACTTTAACGATATTACAGCATCTGGCCTGCATACAGGAAATGCCCTGGACTGGGTTTATGCCGTATATCCTTATTCTGCAGAAAACAAGATAGACAATGCGGGCTCCGCTATTACGCTTACTATCCCGGAAATGCAGCACTATAGGGAGAATTCTTTCGGCCTTGGTTCCAACACAATGGTGGCTGTTTCCGACGATAATTATTTGGCGTTCAAAAACACTTGTGGATACCTTGCCATCAGGCTGTATGGAGAAGGAGTATCTGTCAGCCGAATTACCATTACAGGCAATAACGGGGAAAAACTGTCAGGCAAGGCACTTGCTACCGTCGGTCTTAATGCTGTGCCGGTGTTGCAAATGGACGAGTCTGCATCAGACAACGTTACTCTCGTTTGTGACGATCCTGTTGTTCTGACGGCCGACAGTAGCAACAGCACTCTTTTCTGGTTTGTATTGCCCCCTGTTACTTTCTCTAGCGGGTTCACTGTTTCTGTATTGGATTCACAAGGCGGTTTATTCGAAAAGCGAACTACAAAGAGCCTTACACTTAATCGCAATACTCTGGAGAGAATGGCTCCATTAGAGGTTGTGCCGGACTATGCCAATGTCCCCATGCAGTTTGTTGACGGGAATTTCAAGGCTTATTGTGTAGCTCGCGGATTTGATACTGATGGCGATGGGGAAATCAGCCAGGCAGAGGCAGCTGTAGTTGAGTCGATATCAATTGGCTCCAATTCTGAAATATGGTCCCTCTGCGGACTAGAGTATTTTATTCAATTGAAAAGCCTTAGCTATGCTGGAGTATTAGGCGATTCGGTATTGTCAATAGCCAGTCCATTATTGGAGTCTCTAGCGTTGGGATTGGAGCAAGACTCTAACTTATCATCATTAGATGTAACAAATAATCATGCCTTAAAAAGAGTTTCCATTTCTAGTCGGTCAGCTTCAAATCTTAAGTTGAACTCGCTAAGCTTCAGGAATATGGAGGCGTTGGAAATAATAAGCATTACTTCTGGCCTTACCACAAATAGTAACGGTGATTATGAGGCTCCATATGGTTTCCTGAACTCTCTTGATGTCAGCGGCTGTTCTAATCTTACAACTATAAGATGCTACAGCCAGGGCGATAAACTTACCAAGATCGAAGGACTGGAAGATTGTGGAAATCTTTCGGCTTTCATTGGCTATTATAATGACTTCAAGGCACTTGACTTTTCTTCAAATCCGCAGTTGTCTGAGCTATACTTGGCTGGCAACATGAATTTGGAGATTCTGAATCTGACAGGCTGTTCAGCTCTGGAGTGGATGTCTTTGTGGAATTGCCGGGCCTTGCAGTCGGTAGACCTTTCTGATTGCACGAGTCTTGAAGAATTGTGGACAACCCATACAACCATTGATCTTTCGCAACTCACGCAATTGACTACCTTCAGATGTGGTTCTCCCGTTTCAGAGCAGGAATTAAGCTTTTTATTATTGCCTCATCTAAAAGACTTGGAGATATGGTCTTTTCACCAGCTTGATTTGTCTTCTAATACCGAGCTATCACGATTATCCATTGGCTCTACTAATTGCCAGAATCTTAACCTGTCAAGCCTGCCATCCCTTTTAACCCTTGAAATTGCCGGATGGAGCCTTTTCGACTCTGTGGATATTCGCGGGTGTGCAGCACTGACTAATTATAACAGTGCAGAATGTAGCGGACTGAAGACGCTGATTGTTGAACCTGACCAGCTAATAGAAGGGGTCACAGTAAACCGATCCGAGAAAAAAATACATCCCGATACTGAAATAGTAATCAAGTATTTGGATTCCAGTCTTCCTAAGCTCTCTTTGAGTACTCCCTCGCTTACTGTATATGAATCACTCGAAAGACGTCTGTATGCGAACTTGAATCCAAAGACCGACAGCTTTCCTATCACCTGGTCTTCCAGTAATGAGTCTGTTGCTACTGTCAATCAAGAAGGTCTTGTAACTGGAATATCAAAGGGAACAGCTCAAATAGTAGCTTCCATAGCATCAGGACAAATGAGTGCCGTTTGTGATGTAACAGTATCTGCCTTTGAAGAATTGTTCGTTGACTTGGGACTGAGCGTAAAGTGGGCACGTTTCAATCTTGATGCAATCTCCGAGTCCAGCTACGGGGGGTATTATTCGTGGGGCGAGTCAGTATCAAAGACAACCTATGACTGGAATGCATATACCATTCCCTATGGTGGCAATTATGTCGCAACGAGTTACTTTAGCTACAATGAAGACGAAGGATGGTATACACTTCTTCCAAAGGGAGATGCTGCTTCAAACAAGAACACTAAATGCAGGATACCGACTTACTCCGAATGGCAAGAGCTCTGGAGTCATTGTACAAAGACATGGACAGGTTCCGGAATTAAAATCACAAAACTTGGATATACGAGTGGGGATTATATATTCCTGCCTGCCGCTGGCTATATGTCAGACAATGGCAAAACAGACAGGGCAGATTGTTATTACTGGACGTCATGTTCTGATAGACTAAAAGGTTCTTCCACTGACACTTCATTGGCTTTTTGCTTTCATGGATATGAAGATTCCGCCGGTACATTGCGAGTTCAATGGACTCCCTGGTATAGAAAGTGCGGCATGCCTATCCGCTATGTATTGATTGAGTAAGTGCAGATTGCCCACACTTCCAATTGCTAATCGTCCCGCGATTATCGAAATAGTTTAATCAGCCCTGAATTTACATTTGACGTCGTTTCAGGGCAGAATTTATTTTATTAATTTTGATATTAGTAGCAAATTTGCTACTTTTGGACGCTTAAACTAAAATTATGAAAATAAGTGAAATGAAGAGATTGTTGAAGATGTATGGCTGCTACGAATTAGCTGCTGGAAAGGAACATGATGTTTGGTATTCACCAATAACCTGTGCGAAAATTCGAATCCCAAGACATCAATCGAAAGAAGTACCGATGGGAACTTTGAACAGTATTTTAAAGCAAGCTGGAATACAATGAATCAAAGTATTATGTTAGTAAAAGCTATTATTGAGAGGGGAGAGGACGGCCTCTATTCTGTCTATTCCTCAGATCATATCGGAAAGAGTTATTTTGGCGGATTCGGGGAGTCTGTTGTTGATGCGAAGGCGGATTTTATGGTAAGTATTCAGGAGGCCATAAAAGAAGAGAACGCTGCAATAGATCCAACCTGTGTTGAAGTTGAGTATCATTACGACATACCGTCTTTTTTTAATTGCTTTGATTTTATTAATGTAAGCAAGTTTGCGGAACTTGCAGGCATCAATGAGAGCAAGATGCGGGCATACAAGAGCGGCGTTGCCTTTCCCGGGGAGAAAACTATGGCCAAGATTTCCAATGCAGTCAGAAAAATTGGGATCGAATTAAGTTCTGCTGGTCTCTAGTCTCATTTACGGATGCGTTATAAGATTGTAGTTCTTTTCGTTCTTATCCTATTGTCCGCTTGCACTGCCGTGCCTAAGGGGCTGGGGGCGCCCGAGTTCGTTTCGGCGCAGGTTGAGGTGAAGGGGGCCTCGGCCGTGTTTACCTGCGAGCTAACTTCCGACCGGGTAGAGCAATGCGGGATCCTGCTGGACGGAAGCGTACTCGAGGGCGTCCTGGATGGCAATTCTTTCTCGGCTGCAGCCGGTGGTCTCGAAATTGACAGAACGCATGTTTGGAGCGCGTTCGCCCGGGCCGGCGGAAGCGAGATTCGCTCCGAAGAAGAGGCTTTCGATGTTCCCGATGGCGCCATCCCCATTCCCGACCCTGCCTTCAAGGCGTATCTCACGCAGCGCTACGACATCAACCGCGACGGGGAAATCTCCTTGAAGGAAGCGGAAATAATCTGGCGTATAGACTTCTGCACTAATGCTTTGGGCGTCAAGTCCATTGAAGGGATTGCCTATATGCCCAACCTGGAGGAGATTCATTGCGTAGGGGATTGGCTGGACAGTTTTGACCTCGGCACCTACCCATATTACTACCGGAGCCGCCACTATACCTGGGATAACTGTATCGGCCCTATCGGCACGCTGGAGAGCCTGGATATTTCCGGAAATCCGAAGCTGCGGATACTGGAAGTCTGGGACAACAGCGCTCTAGGGGACTTGCAGGGCACGTTAGACATATCCCATAATCCGCTGTTGGAGCAAATCAACATATGTTTTACCAACCTGGCCGTTCCCGACGTCAGCTCCCTTGCAGGACAGCTCACCCATGTGGGTTTCTCGCACCTGCGCGGTGCCCTTCCGGACGCCCGTACGATGCCAAGCTTGAAGTATCTGGACATCAGCTTTGAACAGACCGGCAGGCATGTGGCCGTAGACGTTTCCCGGTGTCCGGACCTTGAGGAACTCCTTGTGAGCGGTACGGTCAGCTCGCTTTCCGATCTTTCCATGAATCCAAAACTGACGGAGCTTGCCGTTACCTGCTGCGACTTTCGGGAGATAGACCTTTCCACGCTGCCTCATCTCAAGCACTTCAACGGCAGCATGAACTTTTTCAAGAGTGTAGATGTATCTGCCAATTCTGAACTGAAGGAATTGTACCTCTCGCCTATGAACGACGATGTGTTGGAGGTCCTCTGCATCGCTCCCGGCCAGCAAATCCCCGGCGTCACCGTGGACCGCAGCTCCGTATATATTCCCGACAGAACCGTAATTGTCGAGAAATCAGTCGAATAGCTCGGTGGCTTGGCGGAAGATGGCGTCTATGTCGGAGGCGTCAACCTGGATGTCTTCTTCCGGCTGCGAAGGGGCTTTCTTCGGGGCGTTGTTGCTGCTCGCAGGAGTGGGGGCGGAGTCGGGAGCGGAATCGACAGCAGGGAGGAGTGAGCTCGAAGTATCGGCCGGCGAAGTGGCGCTCTGGATGCTGTCTGCTGCTGGAAGGGGCTCCTGACCGGGGCGTATAATCCTCTCGACGTACGGATAGAGAGTGAAGGCGGCAAGCAGCAGAACCAGCAGCACCCCTGCAAGCAGGGAAGACCGGCCATGGAGGGCTTTCTTCACCTGGGCGGCGGAGGCATAGCGGTTATAAGGCCGCTTTTCGCAGCATTTCCGTGCCACGAGCCGGTGCCTTTTGGAGACGGCGTAGATTATCAGTCCGAGGGAGTAAATGTCGCTGCGCGCGTCTGCCTTGCCGCCCGCGAGCACCTCCGGGGCGGTATAATTGACGGTCCCGGCAGCGGTCTTGAGAATTGAGTGGGTGTCGGAATCGGAAAAGCCGAAGTCAATTATCCGCACGTTGTTCCCGGAATGGGTAAGCATGATGTTGGAAGGCTTAAGGTCCCTATGGACCACCTGGCGGGAATGGAGGTACGACAAGGCGTCGCAAATCTCGTCAAGTACTTTATCTTCCTGAGCCGCAGAGAGTTGCCCGTTTTCTATCGCTTCCGCAAGCGTGCACCCGTCCACCCAGTCCATCTCTATACAATTTCCGAGCCCATCCACGGCCGAATAGCCGTAGTACTCCACAATCCCGGGATGCCGCAGGGAGTAGCCGATTTCGAATTCCTTGCGGAGAAGATTCTCATACAACGGATTGCCGCGGTACTCCGGCCGGAGGCACTTGAGCACACGGAAACGCCCCGTCCTGTCGATACGGAAAATGTCACAGTAGCCCCCTTCCGAGTGATGGATAAGTCTTAACGTTGCTAAATCCACCTTGGAGTCTGTCTCTGAGGGAGAGAAAAAGTCGGAGCTGTCTTCTATCATAGCTTGGGGCGCATAAGCCATACAAATATAGTGATTAATTTGCTATATTTGTGTGAATGAAAACTACGCTCGTTCATATCCTTGCGGCATTCCTGCTGCTGGCATGGGGCCTCCCTCTGTTTGCCCAGCAGAACCGCTGGGATGATGCCCTGGACCGATACGAACGCATCTGCGGGGATTGTATGCGGCTGCGCTCAATAGCTGCAGCCGGCCAGGCGGTATCCGGTAGCGAGTTGAGCTCGCTCGTGAGTGAGCTGGCGAGCCTCCGGCGCACGCTGAAGGCAGCAGAGGGTAGCATGAGTCCGCAACAAAGCGAGCGTTTCCTGCAGATCCGCCATCGCTACGACAGCCTGTTCCAGCAGAACACGAAGAAGGCAGTCTCACTCTATCCCTGCGCAAGAATCCCGGATCCGCGTCCACTCATCTTACAAGCGAAGGAGGCGCCGGTATTCGTGCGTGCACCTCACTACTCCGGAATCGTTTCTGCCCCCCAAATACATTGTGGCATTGTGGCTTTATGCGGTATGCCTGAAATCAGCCCCGGCGTCATCGTTTTTGCCGGCAAAAACAGCTGGGGGGCTTACCTGAAGGCCGTTTCCAGCATCTCCAGGCCAGCTGTCTCCGGTGACTGCTATTCCGACGGCACTACACCGGGCGGCGGCTATATCTGGACCTCCGGAAAGGCGATGTATACGCGATTCAGCATTAGTGCCGGCGCCGTCTGGAGTATCCTTCCTGTTGCAGCAATCTATGCAGGCGCCGGGTACGGGAACCGCTCAGAGCTTTGGCAAGAGGCTTCCGGCACGTGGATGCGAGTAGCTGACCGTTCTTCCGCCGGCGTTGCTGCAGACCTCGGGATTCTTCTTTATCCGGCCAAGTCCGGCTTTACCATACTGGCGGGCGCCTCTACGGTGGGCTTCCGTAATATATCCGCAGAAATCGGCCTTGGCTGGCAATTCTAACGAATTATGAAAAAGCTGGTATTCACAATCTTCCTTACGATTTTGGTTTCGTGCTCGGCAAGAGAGCGCGTTATACTCGGTGATGAGCAGTTCGACCGTTATCTGCCGCTGCTTGAGGGCCGGCGGGTGGCGCTCCTCAGCAACCAAAGCGGTATCGTGGGCGACAAGGTGGAAAACTGGTGCCTGCAGGGCGGGGAAGATGTGACGGAGGCCACAGTCGGAATTCCCTTCGGAGAGCCGTCAGATCCCGCTGAACCTGTAACCTGGGGGCCGCACATCCTTGATGTGCTGCTCGATAATGGAGTGAACGTTACGGCCATTTTCTCTCCCGAGCACGGTTTCCGCAATATGGCAGACCCCGGAGAGAGCGTGAACTCCGGAGTGGACGAAAAAACCGGAGTGCCGATACTCTCGCTGTACGAGAAAGGCTCCTATATGCCGAGCGCGGAGAATATGTCTAAGTTTGATGTGCTTGTGGTTGACATCCAGGATGTTGGCCTGCGGTATTATACTTATTACGTAACTCTCCAGCACCTGCTGGACGCTTGTGCTGCCTACGGCAAAAAAGCCGTAATCCTGGACCGTCCCAACCCCAACGGCTTCTATGTTGACGGACCCATCCTGGACATGCGCTTCAAGTCGGGAATCGGTTCGCTGCCTATAGCAATGGTGCATGGGATGACTCTCGGAGAGCTTGCCCTGATGATGAACGGTGAAGGCTGGCTCAAAGACGGCCTTAAGTGCGACATCACTGTGATTCCGTGCAAGAACTACACTCATCAGACCCGTTGCACGCTGGTGATGCCCCCGTCGCCCAATCTTAAGGATATGCGGTCTATTTATCTCTATAGTTCGACATGCTTTTTCGAGGGTACGGAAGTCACCGCCGGACGCGGAACTGCCTGGCCCTTTGAGATTTACGGCCACCCTGCCATGGAAGACAGGGGCTTCTCCTTCACCCCGCGCAGCATACCCGGGGCCAAGAAGCCGCGTTATCAGGACCGCTTATGCTATGGGGTAGACCTCCGTAGCGAGCCGCTCCGGAAAATTTGGGACGGGCAAATCAATATGGAGTATCTGCTGGATGCCTGCCGCCATATGCCCTCCGACAGTGCTTTCTTTATGAAGCGCAATCACTTTGAGCTGCAGATTGGTGTCGATTGGGCGCGTGAAATGGTGCTCTCCGGTGCCCCGGCTGAGCAGATACGCTCCAGATGGAAAAACGACGTCACCCGTTTCATGGAGCAACGTCGTCCGTATCTGCTGTACGAGGAATAATTCTTAGTAGCCCAAACGCACCAGTGTCTCCACCGGGTCTGGAACGCTCTGTGGAGCTTCTGCCGGGCGCAATCCTTTGTCGATTAGATATTGAATGGTCAGGTCGGATCGGTTGGTGAAAAAACCGTCGGAGCGGGCTGTCTGCTCTTCCATCTGCTCCAGGGAGTCGAAAGAATAGGGGTGGTTGAGCATGCCGTATTCATGTACCAGTGCGGCCTGCCATTCGTGATTGAGCTCTGCATAATTGTTTGGCTCTCCTGAGATGGACGGTCCGCTGATGTTCGCTCCGTTCGCTTTTGCCCATTTCAGGATGGCGCGGAAGCCTTCCTCTGTTTCCAGGTTGCCGTCGGGTATGTCTTCAGGGCAGGGAGGCCAGAGCAGGAAGCACATCGGCAGCCGGCCATTGAAAACGGCGTTGGCGCGCACAAGGGACTCGGGAGAGAAGGTCTGCAGGATGACTTTGCCGGCGGTCCTCCCCACCTGTACCTTTCCGTCCTTGTAGAACTCAGTTTCCGCAGGCTTTGAAGTGATTATGTTCCAGCCGCAAGCGTCCAGTATGTCGAACACCCTCTGCTCCATGTCTATAGGATTAACCTCCGGTTCCTTGAACTCAATGTATATACCGGGGCGGTGTCCGGAGTCTGCCGGGTCGTCGGTATATGCAGCGGAGAAGTCGTAGTCCAGGAATTCCATATACTTGCCGTCCTCTTTAGCGTCAGCCCTGATCTCTGCGAGCGACTTTCCCTCGCATGACGGCTTGAGACTGCAGGGAAGTACACGGCGTCCTTCTGTATCGCGACGGAGCATCCTGCCCTCGGCATAAGCAATCTGGTCCTGCAAGGCGGAGACATATTGTGTTCTCGCAAAGGCAGGACGTGACTGCTCCGGGCGAGCCTTGTTGAACCAGGACCCGGCATCGAGCATCAGCAGTTCGACATAATAGTAGGATGCAGCGTAGAAGGGCTTGAAGCCTGACTCGTCTATCGCTAGCTGCTCGTCGGCATCGGCCTCACTGAAGCCCAGCGAGAGATAAAAATCCCTGCGGGTTGCAGGTACGCCGTTCCCGAATAACTCTTCTATGTTGGTTGTGCGCGTAAGGTTTTCGTCGTGATTGGCAAGAATAACTCCGTCCTTGGTGCACTGCAGGTCGGATTCCAGATAATCGGCCCCCATTTCACGCGCCCAGCGCCAGGCACTCTCTGTCTCTTCCGGCGCCCAGTAAGTGGACCCGCGGTGTGCCATAACCGCATAGTGAGGAACATATGAATTGCCGGTATTTGAACAGGATGAAACAATCACAGCCAAAGCGGCCGGAATAATTGAACGTGAAAAAGTCATAGTCAAATCGGATATACTGTCGCACCGACATAATCAAACAGGTCTTGCGGAGAAATACATATCTGCAGGCCCCGGACACCGGCGCTTATATAAATTTTATCACAGAGCAGCGCGCTTTCATGAATGAAAGTTGGAAACTGTTTCTTCATCCCTATTGGCGAACAACCTCCGCGTATGTAACCGGTGTAGGGCAGCAGTTCTTTTACGTGTATCATCTCGCAACTTTTGTTGCCTGAAATCTGCGCAGCCACTTTCAAGTCAACTTCAAGGGAGCCGGGAATGACGCATACGAAAAGACCGTTTCTATCACCCTTTAGTACCAGAGTCTTGAAGACGCAGTCTATGTCTTCTCCTAATTGCGCTGCAACGTGGGAAGCGTCCAGATGCTCTTCATCCACCTGATATTCCACCAGGGTATAGGAAATGCCGGCCGCATCAAGCAAGCGGGCTGCATTGGTCTTTTGAATCATTTCAAAAACAGACGCTCAACTTGAGCCCTGCCGTAGGTTGCAAGGAGTTTCCGGAGACAGGCGAGAATGCAAGCTGCGGCTCCAGGTGAATGTCTAGCGCGGCAGAATTACTGTATGCGTCCTGATAGTAGAGGTTTTTTACTTTTGCAATGTTTACGGCGTCGCAGATGTTCCAAATATTGAAAGCGAGGTGTGCGGAAGCCGTAACGATTGCGGCAAACAGCGATGCGCCCATGGTGATATTGGGCCTTGAGGAGACAGTCCCGTAATTCTTGTAGTAAGAAGCTCCTTCTGCTCCTGAATAGAACATTAACGAGGCTTCTGCACACTCGAGCAGGGTGAACCCTATGTTGGCCGCGAAGATTCCTATTCCGCGTCCCCACTCTCCGTCTATACACTGGCCCAGGCCAGGAAGGAAGAAAGAGGCGACTCCGTTAATGGTAGGATCATAAGGGTCGCCAACGCGTCTTGCATAGTCGCTTGGCCTGTACATATGCTTGATGTCCCTGTAACGGACGTCATAGCGCTCTGCGTAAATCTTTTGCTCGTTAGGTGCGGGCGGAGCTTCGTTGTAAATCTCTACGCGGCCGCTTTCGTAGGAAATGTGTTGAATATCACTGGTTTTCAATACGTATACCGGTCCGTTGGGGTCGTCCATCCGTTTGAACTTGACAGTGGTGTCGGATACTTCCATTACCATCGCCTTGATTTGTTCTCCGTTGAGTTTGACGATAACGTCGTGGGCGTTTGCGAAAACAGTAGCTGATAACGCAAGAATTACTGTCAGCAAAAGTTTTTTCATACTATAAGTGCTTTTTTATGAAAAGTCCGGCACAAGCCGTGCCGGACTTTTCACTGTTAATATTGGCAAACTATTCGGAAAGCTTCTTGTACGTATTATAGCGAATCTTTGCGAATTCTTCGGTCTTGGCAAGGAGTTCGCCGGCCGTGTCGGGATAAAGCTTGCTAAGGGATGAGAAGCGGACTTCGCCCTTGAGGAAATCCTGGAACCTGGTCCAGTCAGGTTCCTTGCTGTCGAGGCTGAACGGGTTCTTTCCGGCTTCTTCTAGCATGGGGTTGTAGCGGTAGAGCTGCCAGTATCCGCACTCGACTGCAAGCTTCTCTTCCTTCTGGCTCAGGCCCATGCCGGCCTTAAGGCCGTGATTGATACAAGGTGCATATGCTATAATGAGCGAAGGTCCGTCATAGGCCTCGGCCTCTTTGATGGCGTTCATATACTGAACGGGGCTGGCTCCCATTGCCACCTGGGCTACATATACATAGCCGTAGCTCATAGCCATCATTCCGAGATCTTTCTTGCGTATCTTTTTCCCGGATGCAGCGAATTTGGCTATTGCTCCGGCAGGAGTAGCCTTGGAGGACTGGCCGCCGGTATTGGAATACACTTCTGTATCGAGTACCAGGATGTTCACGTTCTCGCCGCTAGCAAGTACGTGGTCCAGACCGCCATATCCGATGTCGTAAGAAGCACCGTCTCCGCCGAAGATCCACTGGCTCCGTGCGGGGATGTACTGCTTGAGTGCAAGCAGACTCTTGCTGACTTCGCATCCGCAGGCTTCCATAAGAGGTACGAGCTTGTCTGCAACTTCACGGGTAACTGCGTAGTCGCCGCGGTTGTCGAGCCATTTCTGATAGAGATCCTTCATCTCAGGAGTGCACTTTCCGCAATCCAGACCCTTTGTCATAAGGCGGGCGACGGTCTCACGGATGCGCTCGCTGCCGAGACGCATGCCGAGCCCGAATTCGCAGAAGTCTTCGAACAGGGAGTTCTGCCATGCCGGTCCGCGTCCCTTGTCGTTGGTACAATAAGGAGAAGCGGGGAAGGAGGCTCCGTAAATGGAGGAGCATCCGGTGGCGTTGGCGATCATCATATGGTCGCCGAAGAGCTGTGTGATGTTCTTGATATACGGGGTTTCACCACATCCGGCGCAAGCGCCGCTGAATTCGAACAGAGGCTGTGCAAACTGGGCGGCCTTCATATTGCTCTTGGGATCGAAAGGCTGCTTGTAGCCCACCTTTGCGTTCAGGTAGTCGAAGTTTGCCTGCTCGTTTACGTTGTCCTGGTAAGACTCCATCTTGAGGGCCTTCTCGGGCTTGGCGAGGCATACGTCGACGCAGTTGCCGCAACCGGTACAGTCGGCAACGGATACGCTGAGAGCGTACTTGTACTGCTTAAGGTTGGCCTTGCCGTCGGCAATCTTTAGGCCGGCAGGAACAGCTTCCGCCTCTTCGCCGGTCAGGAGGAAAGGACGTATTGCTGCGTGGGGACATACGAAGGCGCAGGTGTTGCACTGAATACACTTTTCCGCATCCCATACAGGCACATTCACGGCGACGCCGCGCTTTTCGTAAGCTGCGGTGCCTGCGGGCATGGTTCCGTCCTG
Source organism: Bacteroidales bacterium (assembly GCA_017454265.1). Classification (GTDB taxonomy): domain Bacteria; phylum Bacteroidota; class Bacteroidia; order Bacteroidales; family UBA932; genus Cryptobacteroides. Next base: position 143,334 of record JAFTDJ010000049.1, read on the forward strand.
CCAAGGGACGAAGGCGCTCACCGGCAGGGTGTCGCCGCACTGGGCGTTAACCACATCTGCAATCTCCTTTACGAAGGCGGGGGCGAGTCTCTTGGCGTTGGGGTTGACAAACTTGGCGGTAATCTCGGCCCATTCTGCAGGGACCTTGACCTCGGTGTATTCGCCTCCGCGGTCGATAGCCGCGTAGTTCATATTCACGACGTTCTCGCCCTTCTTTCCATAGCTCTTGAGAGCAGCGTCCTTCATATATTTCACTGCGTCGTCTGCAGGGATGATACCGGTGATGCGGAAGAATGCGCTCTGTAGTATGGTATTGGTGCGTCCGCCGAGGCCTATCTCAGCGGCGATCTTGGTGGCGTTGATGATGTACAACTTGATATGCTTGCGGCCGATGACAGCCTTGGCGTGGTCGGGGATGCGCTTGAGTGTCTCTTCCTCGTCCCAAAGGGAATTGAGCAGCAGGCTGCCGCCTTCCTTGATGCCCTTGAGCACGTCGTACTTCTCCAGGTAGGAGGGAACGTGGCAGGCTACGAAATCGGGCGTGCCCACCAGATAGGGGGCTTTGATGGGAGCTTTGCCGAAGCGGAGATGGCTGCAGGTGTAGCCGCCGGACTTCTTGGAGTCGTAATCAAAATAAGCCTGGCTGTACAGGTTGGTGTGCGAGCCGATGATTTTGATGGTGTTCTTGTTGGCGCCCACGGTGCCGTCGGAACCGAGTCCATAGAATTTGCACTCAGTAGTGCCGGGCTTCACGATGGATATCTCTTCCTTGACGGGAAGGCTCTTGAATGTTACGTCATCCACAATTCCGATTGTGAAATCCGCTTTGGGACTCTTGAGCTCGAGGTTGTCGAACACTGCTACGATCTGGGCTGGAGTTGTGTCCTTGGAAGACAGTCCGTAGCGGCCGCCGATGACGAGGGGGGCGTTCTCCTTGCCCTGGAAGAGGGCTTTTACGTCCAGAAACAGAGGCTCGCCGAGCGCGCCGGGTTCCTTGGTGCGGTCCAGTACCGCAATCTTCTTGACGCTCTTGGGCAGCACCTTGAGGAGATACTTCTCAGAGAAGGGACGATACAGATGTACGGAAATAAGGCCGTATTTGCGGCCCTGGGCTGCTAGGTGGTCGATAGTTTCGCGGATTGTCTCGGTTACGGAGCCCATCGCAACGATGATGCTCTCGGCGTCGGGCGCTCCGTAGTATTCGAAGGGACGGTAGCAGCGGCCGGTAAGTTCGCTGATTTCTCCCATATAGCGGGCAACGATATCGGGAACTGCTTCATATACCTGGTTGCGGGACTCCACTGCCTGGAAGTAAACGTCTCCGTTCTGGGCGGTACCGCGGGTTACGGGTGTTTCGGGACTGAGGGCGCGTGCGCGGAAGTTCTCGAGAGACTTCTCGCTTACCATCCCCTTGAGAGCCTCCTCGTCCAGGGCTTCGATCTTCTGAATTTCATGACTGGTACGGAAACCGTCGAAGAAATGCAGGAAAGGAATGCTGGACTTGATAGTGGAAAGATGCGCCACTGCCGCGAGATCCTGTGCTTCCTGTACGCTACCGGATGCCAGCATGGCGAAACCTGTCTGCCGGCAGGCCATCACGTCCTGGTGGTCACCGAAGATGGAGAGGGCGTGGGAAGCGAGTGCACGTGCAGAGACATGGAATACTGCGGGCAGCATTTCACCGGCGATTTTGTACATATTGGGAATCATGAGCAGAAGTCCCTGGGAAGCTGTAAAGGTGCTGGTCAGGGCACCTGCCTGAAGGGATCCGTGAACGGCGCCTGCAGCGCCGGCCTCACTCTGCATTTCGGTAACCTTGACGGTCTCGCCCCAGAGGTTCTTCTTGCCCTGGGCTGCCCATTCGTCAATGTTCTCTGCCATTGTGGAAGAGGGTGTGATAGGGTAGATGGCAGCGTGCTCGCTGAAGAGGTAAGCGATGTTGCTGGCTGCCTGATTACCGTCACAGGTAATGAATCTTTTCTCTTTTGCCATATTGATTTACGTTGTTGTTATTGAATTCCGTTAATGGAAATATTGTCAGAGTTGCCTGAGATTCGTTTTACAAGTCCTTGGAGCACGGTGCCCGGTCCAATTTCAGTGAAGGAAGAAGCTCCGTCTGCCAGCATTGCTTTTACGCTCTGGGTCCATCGTACCGGAGATGTGAGCTGCAGGAGCAGGTTATGTTTGATAATGACAGGATCTGTTTCCGGGCAGGCGCTGACATTTTGGTAAACCGGGCAGAGGGGCGCGCTGAACACTGTGAAATTGATGGCCTGAGCCAGTTCTTCGCGTGCGGGCTCCATAAGGGGGGAGTGGAACGCTCCTCCTACAGGAAGGGGAAGGGCGCGCTTTGCTCCGGCCTCTTTGAGTGCCGTGCAGGCCATGGCAACCGCATCTGTGCTCCCGGAAATTACGATCTGTCCGTCGCTGTTGTAATTGGCAGGGACTACGACCCCCGGAGTTTCCCTGCATATACGTTCAACCGTATCTTCATCGAGTGCGATGACTGCGGCCATGGCTCCGGGAACCTTTTCGCAGCATCGTTGCATAGCGGCGGCCCGGGCTGCGACCAGCCTGAGACCGTCTTCGAAAGAAACGGCACCGGCGGCCACGAGGGCGCTGAATTCGCCCAACGAGTGACCGCCGACCATATCGGGAAGTGAAAGACCGTCGCTGCATCCGGCCAGTACGACCGAATGCAAGAAGATGGCCGGTTGGGTCACCCTCGTGGTCTTGAGCTCTTCGTCAGAGCCCTCAAACATTATGTCCGTTATTCGGAATCCCAGGATATCGTTGGCCCTTTCCATCATCACACGGGCTTTAGGATTGTTCTGATACATCTCCCTGCCCATCCCCGAAAACTGAGAGCCCTGCCCCGGGAAAACAAAAGCTTTCTTCATTTGCTACAAATTTATGTAATTTTTATTACTTTTGCAACGCAAACATTGAGCCCCTGTAGTTTAATGGATAGAATTTCGGATTCCGGTTCCGACGATAGGCGTTCGATTCGCCTCGGGGGTACAAAAAAACAGGCTCTATGCAGCCTGTTTTTTTGCGCCCTGAACTTCTCAACCCCCGGCAGCTGCCGACCCCTGACAAGGGTATCTCGGCCTGGCGGCCGGTCGCTGAAAGATTGAGTTAAAAATTAATATCCAAAGATGTCTTCGAGGGAGACAATCTTGACGGGACCAAGGGTTTTCAGGTAGTTCATGTCCAGATCTTTGATGTCGCCCAGGATAGCGTATGTGTAGGTGCGGTCCTTGACCCACTGCAACTGAGTGTTTTTGACATCATTCAAAGTGAGTGCCGGCAGAGCCTTGAAAATCTCGCGGTCCATCGGCTCGGAGAGCCCCATCCTGCGGCAATAGCGGTACTCGCGAAGCACTCCCATGCCAGTGGTGCGCTGGGTGCGCAGACGGCTGTCAAGCGCGTCTTTTGCGATTGCGAAGGCGGCATCTGATTCAGGCATATTGTTGATTATGTCGTCGAATGCCTCGATTGCGGTGCGCATCTTGTCGTTCTGGGTGGCGATGAAGGCGGAAAAACTGAAAGTGCCGTCTGCGGTGGAAGGGTTGCGCAGACGGGCGCTGGCGCTATATGCCAAACCGCGCGCTTCACGCATTTCCTGGAAAACTATACTGTTCATACCGCCTCCGAAGTACTCGTTGTACAAAGTTCTCAGCGGCTCGCCTGCGGCATCGAATTTCTCGCCCCGGTCGGAGTATTGGTAATAGTACAGTTGTTTGGCGTCATACTGTGCCAGGACTACGCTGGAAACGGGAGTCTGAAGATTCAGAGGATAACGCTCAGGAAGCTGCTCGAAGCTGCCTTCGAAAGGAATGGCGGCTTTGACTTCGGCTTCACTCATGGGGCCGTAGTACAGGACTTCGCAACCCTTGGCGAGCACATCCTTGACCTTCTTGAGAAGATCATCAGATGTGAGAGACACTACAGCGGCGCCGTCAAGCCTTGTCTTCTTGATGAACTCGGGGCCGTAAGTTACATAACTGGAAAGGGCGGAGAAGCAGCTGCGCTGATTACGTTTGCTGTCGGCGCGGCTCTTGAGTTCGTCCGCCTTGAGGTTTGCCAGGATGGTCTCGTCGGCTATGGCGTTGGCGGCCAGGTCGCGTACAATCTCAACGGCTTCGGCCATATTCTCGCTCAGGCCGGAGATGCTCACAGTAGTCTGGTTGGCTCCGGAGTATGCGTTGAATGAGCAGGCGAGTTCGTACATACGGGCAGCAATCTGCTCGGCGCTCTTGTCGGCGGTGCCGAGGTAGGGGAGATAGTTGAATGCCATTCCCACTGAAGGATCGTTCTCGGTTCCTGTATTGTAAACGAATTCCAGGCGGAACACGTCGTTGATGTCGTTCTTCTTGTACAGAACATCCACGCCCTCGGCGAGCTGGAAACGGGACATGTCCTTGTCGAAGTTTACGAAGACAGGCTCTATGGGCTTGACAGTGCTGTTCTTGATTTCCAGCAGGAAGTCGCTCTGGGCGTCACGATTAGTCACAATGGGGGTAATCTTTGGAGCGGATATCTTCTGAACCGAGGTGTCTTCTCCTTGACGTTTGTAAATGACGGCATAGTTGTCTGTCTTGAGGTATTCTTTTGCCCAGGCGACGACCTCGTCTTTGGTTACAGCCTCAAGACGGTCTATTTCTCGGGCCGCATCTTTCCAGCTAATGCCGTTGATGAAGGCGTTTACGTACGACATTGCGCGGGAACTGTTGTTCTCCAGCTGCCGCATCCTGCTCAGTTTGATATTGTTGATGGTAGCGCTGATCAGCGATTCGTCGAATTCGCCTGCAGCAAGCTTTCCGGCTTCCTCAAGGATTATGTCGCGGAGTTCCTCAAGAGTCTGGCCCTGCTTGGGACTCGCCATTGCAAGGAAAGAACCGTAGTCGGGCTGTATGTTCGCACCGGCATACATATAGAGGGCCTTCTGCTGTTGGTTGACATCGAGGTCTATAAGACCGGCCTGGCCGTTATAAAGAATTGAACCTGCAATCTCGGCAATTGCACAGTTCTTAAGGTCGGATGCTCCGGGAAGCCTCCATGCCATCGCGATGTTTTCTGCCTCAAGTCCGTAAATATCCTTTACAATGGGCTCGGTTATGGGCTTTTCCGGCTCAAACTGAAGGGCGGGGATAGATGGATTGGGCTCCCAGTCTCCGAAATATTTCTCCAGTGCGGCAACCATCTCATCGGGATTGAAATCACCGGATACGCATACAGCGATGTTGTTGGGTACGTAATATACGTCGTGATACTTTTTTACGTTTGTGATGGAAGGGTTCTTGAGATGCTCCTGGCTGCCCAGAGTGGTCTGCTTTCCATAAGGGTGGTTAGGGAAAAGCGCCTGGTCTATTGCTTCCCAGACTTTGCGGTTGTCCTGTGTCAAGGACATATTTTTCTCTTCGTAAATGGTTTCCAGCTCGGTATGGAAACCGCGGATCACCCCGTGGCGGAAGCGGTCTGCCTGAATGCGGGCCCAATTGTCAATCTGGTTGGAAGGAATGTCCTCTACATAGACAGTTTCGTCGCTGCTGGTGAAAGCATTGGTGCCGTCGGCTCCGATCATGGACATAAGTTTGTCATATTCGTTTGGGATGGCGAGTTTTGAGGCTTCGTAGCTGACGGAGTCTATACGGTGGTAGAGTGCTTCACGGTCTGCGGGATCCGTAGTCTTGCGGTAAACCTCAAACAGCTGTTCTATTTCGTCGAGCATGGGTTTCTCGGCTTCATAGTTGACAGTGCCGAAGTGCTCCGAGCCTTTGAACATCAGGTGCTCGAAATAATGGGCGAGACCGGTCGTTTCGGAAGGGTCGTTTTTGCTTCCTACCTTTACAGCAATGTAGGTCTGGATCCGGGGCTGTTCTTTGTTTACGGACATGAATACCTTCATTCCATTGTCAAGTGTATAGATCTTGGTGTTCAACGGATCGTTGGGTACTGTCTCGTAGCGGCTGCAGGATACCGCAGCAACTGAAAGCGCCAGTAAGGCGATAATCAAACGTTTCATATTGTCTGTAACTAATTTTGCGAAAGTTACATATTTTTTTCGCTGAATTTTGCTGTAATAAAAAAAATCTTTATATTAGCACCGAAGTTTTTCATAGTTTAAGTTTAGGTTAAGTAGCAGGGAGCTCGCAGTGATGCAAGCTCCCTGTGAATTTTTTGTTACTTGAAATTGTATTCCGATATGTTCTGCAGCCCCGGAATACCGTAATACGATTCTACTACATCTCCCTTCAGAAAAATCTGTTTACCCAGGTACCCCTCGTTGTCTACCAGATTAAGTTCGTCGCGGACGTTGCCTTTCGGCAACTGTACAGACATACACGAGGCTTTGTCTGTGCAGGAAGACTTAGACGCTATTACCAGATTTGTCCTGGAAGAAAAGGGAGCCTTGAATGAACAGCTCTTGGAGGAAAGGTCTCCGCCGACAATGTATCCGTAAACCCATATATCTTCTTCTCCAATATGCTGTTTGGCGTCATTCACGCTGTATGCGTCAGTATTGTCGTTGCCTCCTTCCTTTTTTTCTCCTATAATGTACGTTTCGTTTATCCAGTTGCGGGTGGTGTCCAATTGTACGGTGACGTTGTTTCGCCCGGCAGCGTTTTGCGACCCTACACCTATGTTAAGAGTCAATACTTGCTGTGCTTCCAGGAGTTTGGAGAACAGGTTCTGCTCTGCGGTTCCCTCGGCCATAATAAGAGATACGGTGCCGGGCAGAAAATAAGCAATTCGTTTCTCGGTGTAGCCGTACATAAGTTTTCCCGTGGAAGATTTTAAATAAAGCACGGCATCGGGGTAGGCTGTAAGAAAACCGGAATCTATCTGCAGGCGGATTCCGGAATTGATTTGTACGCACGAGAGCGTGACAACCGTGGTTTTTCCCGATTTGACTGCAGCTACCTGCGTATCCCCAAATTGCGGGGTATCGAAAAGCGGAGTGCTGAATTCGCAGGATTTGGCTACGACGGTGTAATTGCCTTCTCCCAGATTGATTTTTTCCTTGAGCGCACCGTATCTGCCTTCGTAAACGGAATTGCCTTTTCCGTCAGTTATGCTGATGATGAATTCGTTGGTGTCCGGAAGCGCCGAGGCTCTGGTGCCCGGAATTGTGGTTTCTGAAAAACGAATTTGGAGTTCGCCTTGTCGTCCGAAGGTCTGCATAAGATCTTCGCAAGCTGCCGTCAGCAAAACAGCGGCCAAAAGTGGTAGGATCATCTTTTTCATAGTCTGTGAGTTTTGAGTTTCCGCAATATAGTGAATCTGTGCGTAAGGGTATAAAAAAATCAGCAAAATATTTTTTGCTGATTTTATTTTCAAAAGATTTCATCTGGCATTGGAACGGGGAGACCGGTACTTCGCACAACTGGCATGCACGCGTCTGCCTTTCTCAGCCTCTCCGAGAGGGCGCCGGCAAGCTCTTTCACCACGTCGGGGTGGTCGCCTGCCAGATTGTGCCGCTCGCCTATGTCTGCGGCTAAATCGTACAGCTCAAGAGTTCTTGTACGCATACGGTAAACGAGTTTCCACTTTCCGCGGCGTATTGCAGACAGGTAATCTATGTCATCCAGGACATATGGTTTCCACTGATGCGGATAGTGAAAGACAAGTTCTCGGTCGGGATCTATTCCGGACAACGATTCCGGCACGACAAAACTGAAGGCCTCTTTTTGGCTTCCAAAATTTTGCCGGGCAGCGAGCCGTGAGCCTTTCAGAATGAGATTGTAAAGGTCCTGCCCGTCCACTTCCTGAACTGTAGTATAATTCTCTATTCCGCCGAAATGCAGCAAAGTAGGGAAGAGGTCTTCGCATATTACCGGAGTGTTGATTCTGGTGCCGGGAGCTATCTTTCCAGGCCAGCATATCAGCATGGGTACGCGGATGCCGCCTTCGTAGCAGGACGCCTTGCCTTCACGCAGAGGTTTGTTCTGGGTGTGAGGCACACCGCCCTTGTTCTTGTTCTCGGAATTTCCCCCGTTGTCTCCCATCACTATCAATATGGTGTTCTTCTCTATGCCGCGTTCTTTGAGGAAGGCACGTATCTCGCCCAAGCTTACGTCTACTCCCTCCACCATTGATGCGAAACGGGCCTGACCTTCGTCCATTCCTGCATCAAGGTATTTTTGATAAAAGCGGGGATCGTCCTGGATAGGGGTGTGAACTGCATATTGCGAGAGAAAGAGATAAAAGGGTTTCTTCTCCTGGAGAGGATATTCCAGAGCCTTCAGGGCCTCCCGGGTGAGCGCCTGGGTCATATGGGTTCCGGTACCGTAGTATTCCATCAGGTTATGAGGGGTAAACGGCACGGCGCGTCCTTCTTTCTTGTTGCCGTAATTGTCTTCCGACCGGTATCCGCATTTTGAAAATTCAACGACTCCACCCGCTACATTTACGACAAATCCCATATTATATGGAGAACAGCCCGGAGTGCCGGCAGTGGCCCAGTGTGCTTTACCTACGTGAATCGTAAAATAACCGCTTTCTTTGAGCAGCCGGGGATATACGGTTCCGTAGAAGCTGTCTTCTATATTGTCGGATGAACCATCAAAAGCTGGATTGACTCCGTTTACCGCCCATCGAGGTGTATCAAGACAGCCTTGGGCGAGCGCGGGATCCGTTGCCCAGGGAGAGTCGCACGGGGTGGGATAGGCACTTTCTGCACCACGCAGGCTGGCAAGTGGATTTGTAATGTGCGTCCGGGCGGAATTTACTCCCGTGAGTATGCTGCTGCGCGTTGGAGAAGACAGCGGACATGCGTAGGCATTGGTGAGAATCGTGCCTTCGGATGCCATTTGCAGAAAATTTGGCGTATTATGCCTGAGGTTCTGGGGATACACTTCAGGCCCGAAAGCAACCTGTGTGTCTGTCCAGCCGAAATCATCGGCCAGAAAGAAAATGATGTTGGGGCGGTCATCTGATTTCTGACATGCTGACAGAGCAATCAGAGGCAGCCCCAACGACACTTTGAGTGCGGAATGCATACCTTAGAATTCGAATCCTACCCTTAGACCTATCGCACCGAAGTTCCCATAAGGGATATTCGCGTTCTGAAAAATGTAGGTGAGGCCTGCGATGAAATTGTTGCGTGGCATTCCGACGCGAACTCCGACTGTGGGGGAAAGGTACAGGCCGTTCTCGAAGAACGTCCAGCCGGCATCGAGGTTCCAATATGGAACCACCATCCTGGATTCCTGGGAAATGATGTTGCCCCGGAGGTCGAGATACAACGGAAGTGCGAATCCGCCAATCTGGTCGAAACGGGGGGAAACGCCGACGCCGACCTTGAAGAACTCTCCGGTGCGATAACCGGCGATGAGGTCGGCAGATACCCAGAAACCGCCAGCCCTGCCGAAGCCGAGGGCGGGTGTTGCCTGAACTGCGAACCAGAAGCCCTTGTCAAGGCTCGGATAATCTACATACTGTGCGCGTTTGGGAGTATCGGGGAGCTTGTAGTCTTTATGGTTTTGTGCGTAGATTGACGCGGGAGCCATAATCAGCGCAAGGCTGAGCATTAGTGTAATTTTTTTCATAACAATCCGTCTTCTTTGAGTCTTGCCCTGAGCTGGGGCACCAGTACCCGTACAGTGGTCCCTACTGTGACATCGCGATAGTTCCGGCGTACGCGGGTGGAGCCGGCGCGCTTGTCTTCCATACTCACATATTTAAGGAACTCTCCGCGATCCATAAAAAAGATGTCGAAGTAGTCCTGATAACGCTGACGGGCGTTCACCTCGGTCATAACAGGACGCATGTTGTAGTCCGTGTTGCCCTTGACGACGCCTTTGAACAGAACGTCATAGACGGCCTGCTTCTTGGCCTGCTCCAAGGCGTCAGTACGGTTCCTGCCCGTACCCCATACACGCAGGGTCAGGCTTCCGTCCATCTCCTTGCTGATGCATTCGGTTTCCTGAGCGAATGCTCCTGCGCAAAGAAGCGCAGCGAAAAATGTTAAAAATATCTTTTTCATATCACCACCAGCCAAATCTGTTCATATTATAGTAGTTGACAGGGCGCTTGGCCATAGCCTTGCCGACCTCGGCCATAGCGTCGATTCTCTTTGCCTCGAGGTTGATTCCGGCCTCAAACTGTCTCATCGCGAAGCCCCACTCCCTGCCGTCGAGTTCCTTTACCCTGGATGCGATGGTCTTGGAAAGCTGCATTCCTCCGGCACCAGCTGAGGAAAGGGGGTGGATCCGGGACAAGTAGGTTGCCGCCTCGTTGGCTCCGCTCCAACTTTGATTTGCATTCCATACGTGAGTGGCCATATTCAGCAGAGCAGCGCCCTCAACGTCGATTTTTTGCTGAAAAATCTGCTCTGCGGCACGCATTGCTTTGTCGAAGGCGTCTTTGCAGACGGCGGGTACGGTAAAAAGAAGGGCAATAGCTTCATCGTACCGGTCTTGACCTGCAAGGCCGTTGGCCTCGCTGATCAGGAAGTCAATCTGGGTATTGTACCATTCGATGATCCTGGTTTTGCCTGTCTCAATGAAGCGCTGAACGGAGGGATCGTCGGTTTTTATCATCTTTACCGCCTGCATATAAGCCTTGGTCTCATTGGTGCCTGCTCCCTTGATCTGGTTCAGGGTGCAGGTGGCATACAGGGTTCCGGTGGCCGCATCGCCGATATAGAGTGTCGGAGATAGGACAAGGGCCTGCATAACCGGTGCCGTGGCGGTACTCTCATGGCTTATCTCCACAATATTGGCGGTAATTATGAACCGGGGGTCGTAGCTGTCTGCCGCCAAACCGTTTTTGGTGGCTATCTGTGTCAACTTGTTCAGCACTACGTTGGCGGCGGCGGCAGGAATGTAGCTGTTCTCAAAGATGACAGGGGTGAGGGCGATGCGACCCCTGTCGTCCATTTTGCTCTCATTGTTCTGTGCAAAGGCTGCAATGCATAATGTGGCCAGAACCAAACTTGCAAATATCTTTTTCATATCAGTTCATTATTTGTCGCCTATGGTAATCCATACTTCACCGAGCCCCCGGGGAGATGAACCCACCACGAGGCTATACGGTTTTTTCTTGAGCATGCGAATCAGCGGACGGGCAAAAGCTTCTGCATCGATAGCGACGTCGCGACCGTTCATGTTCTGGGCATACAGAGGGATGCGAACCTGATTGAACCTCAGACGGTTGGCGGATTTTGCCGCAGTGGTGAAACGACCTTCTACGGTATTGTCGGCCATCCAGGCCTCAATAATTTCGGCAAGCTCATACGGCTCTCCGTTGATTTCGAATTCCTCTTCGAAGTCAATGGGGCAGTTGTCGTAGCAGAGTAGAGTCACAGAGACTTCGCGGCCGTTGGCGAAGAGGTCGTCGAAGTAATGCTGGAGTCCGCTGAGGAAATTGTCCTTGAAGCTGAGCACGCACTCCTCCAGAAGAGTGGTCATAGGTACGTTGGCATCGGAACTCAAGCCGGTGTTGCCGGAGATGAGTTTGGATGAATACGCGTCGATGGCCTGCAGGTTGAAACTCACCTGTTTGCGCGGGCCGTTACGGTGGATTTCATAGTCAAGATCCAGTATGATATCCGCCTTGGCGGTACGGCGGAGCCTTTCCAGAGGAGTTTCGTTAATCTCCCCGCCGCTTTTGCCGGTCATCATGGCGAGCTCGGCATCTTCTGTCTGGAGACGTTTCAATTCCTGCTCCAATGACTGGATGGGGAAGTCGTTTTTTGCCATAAAGTCGCCCATTGCGGAAACCAGGGTGCGGATGTCGCTGTTTTCCCTCATTGCCCGGGCGTAGTCGGGAGCGACGCTCACGGCACCGGTTGTGGTCACTTGCTGGGTGAAACCGTTGCGTGTGCAGAAAGCTTCACTGGGGACCACCATTATGGTCGGTTTTTTTGCCTGGGACCAGCCCGAGACTGAACAGGCGAGCAGCAACGCTGCCATAATCAATGATTTCTTCATATCTTAAAAACCCGAACTAAGTTTGCGTGCAATACCGTCTGCCTCCAACTTGTGCTTGAGGTTGTCGTACATCACCTGTACGTAAATGGCTACTTTGTAACCCCCCTTGACTTTCCTGCAGTCGGTTCCTGAAGGGACTCCGTCCGTGGTCATATTGACATAAGCCAGATATGGACCGCCGGCGGCGAAGAAGTTCTGGAAATAATCCTCGTGAGATACGAGGGTGTCCGGATTGGGGCAGATGGGGGGCGTGCTCATTGCAGAAGCGTTGCCTGGCAGCCCGCGGAAAATGCAAGCGTGGACGGCGTTTTCCTTTGCGGCCATAACGGCTTTGTCAACAGTGCGGCCATAGCCCCAGACCTTAACGAATTTTGTGCCGTCAACACCTACCTTTTCAGTAGTGATTTCATAGTTGTCCCAACTGTTGAAAGACTTTCTCCTGTCTTTGTTCTGGGCGCTGACGCTCACTGCCGATGCGGTCATCAATAGCGTGAAGGCGATAAACAGTACTTTTTTCATTATACTCTAAAATTTAGAATGTCCATTTGACACCTGCCTGAAAACCAAGACGGCTTCCGTGGTTGGCGCTGTTGTTCCACAATTCATAAGTGTTTCCGCGTAAAGGAGTAAGCCAGTCGAAGCATACCTTGCCGAACAATTGCAAGGGGTATGCCACATTCACGGAAGCCCGGAATCCCGGCTCGAGCGCCAGGGCGGATTTGCTCATAAAACTGGCCGTTGAGCTTGTGCCGGATGAGACGGGACCCACATAATCGTTAATTAAGGAAATATATGGCATCAGCTCAATGAACCGGCTTAGGTGGAAAGCATAACCATATCCAATTCCGAAGTTGACTGCGGACACCCCGGAAGCGGTTTTAAGGTCGAATGCGCCACCCAAAAGCACATATGACATGGTTCCGTTGGTATTAACGTTCATCAGTAAGTCCATATCGATGGCAAGTGATGCCCCCGGACATATTCCTCCGAACTTGACGCCCGCCATTACTCCGAATTTGAGATCGTTGCTTTGCTTGATAGTCCAACCTTCCTCGATGTTGGCCATGCCGGATATCTGGTAGAACTTGGAGGGCTCGGTTTCACCTGATGCCATACCGGAGTTATCGGAAATTTCCGTAGCACGCAAGTATCCGCGTGGTACGGAGATCAGGTTGCCGGCTTCGTCTTCACGATATGAATATGCGCGGTAACGGGCACCGTTCCTAAGACCTTCCTTCGTGCCGATTTTTGCTCGCAAAGGCTTTTTAGCTGCTATCGTCACGGCTACTTCCCAGTCGGACAACTGATTCTCCAAATGGGTTACGATGTCTGACAAAGAATTGTAAATGGCTTTCTTCGGGTCTGATGAGGACCCTGATGCGCTGACGACCGCCGCTTGCTCCATCAAGGGAGGGAAGTCGATGAAGGCCTGGCGCTTTGCAGTCTTGGTGGCGTCGTCGTCTTCTTCGTAAATCCAGCATTTGTCGTAGAATTCGTTCAGTTGTTCCGCAGAGAGGCCGAGCTTGTATGCATATGCTTTGGTGGAGGCAGACCAGGTTACCTTTCCTTTGTCGTCAACCTTCTTCTGCAAGCTGTAGGGATCGACTACAACTACGTAACTGTGGCTCACAAGGCCGTGTCCGGCGTCTCCGAGAGCTTCAATTCCAACCCGTGATGCGCGGGCGTTTATGACGTCCTGGTCTTTTGCATCGTAGTTCCCGCGATAGCGTATGAGTTTGTCATTCATAAACCCCTGTGAATCGCGCCCGAATATGTAGGTGAGAATTTCCTTGTCCAAAGATTTCTCCCTGACGGCAGAGGAAATGACATCAGTAGGAATTATGTAATTGTAAGTTGGGCTCTGGGAAGAGACGGCTCTGCTCCGGGAAACCTGAATCGTTTCCGTAGCAATCTTGTTGAGGTCGAATTTTTCGCCGGGGTTGTACGCTTTCACTGCGGCGAGAACGTCTGAATCATAGACGTCTCCGCGTTGCACGGCTATGAAAGAGATGCTGTTGCGGTTGTAGTCGCTGGTTACGACTTCCTTAACCTTGGCCTGCGCGCCGGCCAGAACAGGCAGCAGGAGAGCCAGGGTAACTGTGAACTTGATCTTACTATCCATAAGTATATTTGGTTGGTAGCTACAAATATAAACAAAATATATTACTTTTGCAGTATGACCAACCATGTAGTAATAATGGCAGGAGGTGTCGGAAGCCGACTCTTTCCTATAAGTACCCCGGAGCATCCCAAACAGTTCATTGACCTGTTGGGCTGCGGAAAAACCCTGATAAGGCTTACCTATGAACGTTTCCTGGCTCTTGGCGAAGATATCCGTTTTTGGGTCGTGACTTCCGGATCGTATACCCATTTCATCCACGAGCAGATACCCGAGATACCTGACGAGCAGATTCTTGCCGAGCCTGTTGCACGCAATACCGCTCCCTGCATCGCATATGCCTGTTGGAAAATCAAGGAAAAGTATCCCGATGCAAACATCGTTATCACTCCGGCCGACGCTTATGTGCCGGATGTCGGCGCATTTGCGCAGACTATGCGCACGGCTCTTGATTTCACGGCTTCCCGCAAGGCCATCGTATGCATAGGGATTGCGCCCGACACGCCGCACACCGGCTACGGTTATATCCACGCCCCGGCGGAGGTCGGAACACCCGTCAAAGTTGCTGAGTTCAAAGAAAAGCCCTCCTTGGAGGTGGCACAGGGTTATTTGGCAGACGGGGGATATTGGTGGAATGCGGGTATTTTCGTATGGAACATAGATACAATCGAACAAGAATTAAGGGCCCACGCGCCTCAAATCTGTTCGCTTATGGATTCCCTTGCGCCCAGCCTGTATCTGCCTGAGGAGGAAGAGGCCTTGTCGGAAATCTTCCCTTTGTGTGAAAAGATCAGTATAGACTATGCTGTTATGGAAAAGTCTTCGGATGTTTATGCACTAGCAGCAGATTGGGCCTGGAGCGACCTTGGCAGTTTTGAGGCAATTGAAAGAATTACCGGCAGGGACCCGCGAAAAAATCTTTAAAAATTTTGAATATTTAGGAAAATACTCTATATTTGCAGTCCCAAATACGGAGGATGACTCGTTAGCTCAGTTGGTAGAGCATCACACTTTTAATGTGGGGGTCTCGGGTTCGAGCCCCGAACGGGTCACAAAGATTGAAAAATGCTTCCTTAGCTCAGTTGGTAGAGCACCTGACTCTTAATCAGGGTGTCTAGGGTTCGAGCCCCTAAGGGAGCACTTTTTTTATGAGGGCATAGCTCAGTTGGTTTAGAGCGCTTGCTTGACAGGCAAGAGGTCGACAGTTCAAACCTGTCTGTTCTCACAAAAAAGCACCCGTCGGTCCGGCGGGTGCTTTTTTGTCTTATTTGAGCTTTTGGCGGGTTGGACATTTTGTAGGATGGAATCCTAGTAATGCATTGAAATACATATCTTTGCAA
>JAFTDJ010000050.1 GCA_017454265.1 Bacteroidales bacterium
GATGTATCGGCAGAGTATTCGTCGCGTGAGACGACTTTCCAGCCAGCGTCAACAAACATCTGGTCTATGAGTACACGCGCTTTTTCCTCTGGCGTCATGATTCGTATAATGTTGAATTATCGGAATGTTGCAAAGTACAAATTTAACATTTTTTCGCCGCTTAACCTTAAAAAACGTTGGTTATTTCTGTAACTCCCGATTAATCAGGTCACAATCAGCTGGATTTTCGTCCATTATCCAGTACTTCCAGCCATCCAAAAAGAAGTAGTGATACGTCTTCCAGAAAAACTGCCCCGGGACGCTGTTTGCAGTAAGAAAATGCACGAGCTCTTTCTTCCATACAAATATCTTGGGTTGTGCGCGACAAAGTTACAACCCAAAAGTGACAGGTTTGGTGGATATTGGGAAGTAATCTCGGAATAATATTATAAACTGCATTATGCAACCAGACGATCATTATGTTAAACCAGATTTGGTCCAGGGATGCTCCGGCCCTTTGTTTTATTTAACTTGCACCATCAAAACGATACGAAATACAGTATGAAGCAGACTTATTCCAGCCCTGAGGCGGAGTTTTTGGTTTCGATACCGTCCCTGCTGATATGCACCAGCCCCGAGGACGGCGGTATAGAAGACGTCAGTTACGAAGATTGGGTAGTAGAATAAACACCGGCGAGAGTATGAAAACAAGGTACTTTTTTGCAATGGTCGTGGCAGCTGTGGCGATGACCGCATGCTCACGGCAGGAGATTATGCCTGAAACCGATGGCGCTCAGTTGACAGTAACTGCTTATCACGAAGGAGCCTCCGATACCCGCACCACAGTGCAGGACGGCGGGAGGCAGGTTCTCTGGGAGCCGGCTGAAGAGATAAAACTCTTTTACCAGGGCGGCGAAGGACGCTTCGTGTCGCAGAACACCCAGCCGGCGGCAGTGGCTGATTTCTCAGGAGTTCTGGATATCTTCCCAGGCATAGGCAATACCTCCGATATCCTCTGGGGCATCTACCCGTACAGGGCCGACGCCAGCTCCGACGGAGAGTCGGTGACCACCACTCTTCCTGCGCAGCAGACGGGACGCGCCGGTTCCTTCGAAAGGAACACCCATATAACCCTTGCCCGTTCGTATTCCTACGAGCTGGCCTTCTTCAACGTTACCGGCGGCCTGCGCTTCTCCCTTACGCAGACGGGTATCAAGTCCGTCACCTTCCAGGGCAATGGCGGCGAGGCCCTGGCCGGAACCGTCAAGCTGGCCTTCGAGAACGGAGTGCCTGCCGTACAGCAGCTTACCGGCGGCGAAAGCGTGATAACCCTTGCCGCTCCCGACGGAGGTACGTTCCAGACTGGCAAATGGTACTACATCGAAGCCATCCCAGGCACTCTCTCCGGTGGCTTCAAGCTGACCTTCTACAAGGATGGCGAGTCAGCTACCCTCGGCTCCGCAGGCTCGGTAACCATACACCGGGGCAAGTACGGCAGTCTTGCCGATGCCGACGAGGGCCTGGTCTTCCAGCCCGTCGTGGACCCTTCAGCTGCCATCAAGTTCGAAGACCTCAATGCCAAAAATGCCTGCGTGTCACTGTTCGACTCCAACGGCGACGGCGAGGTTTCTTATGCCGAGGCAGCAGCGGCGACCAGCCTCAAGGGGCTGTTCTCTTTATATACCGAGGTCAAGAAGTTCGACGAGATAAAGTACTTCACCGGCGTAAGTTCTACCGACGGCGTGTTTACGGGGCTCAGATACCTGGAGAGCATCACCATCCCCGGCAATATCACCACCCTTGGCACGTTCAATCGCTGTATCGCCCTGAAGACCGTAGTCCTGCCTTCAGGCTTGAAGTCTCTGCCCAATGATTGTTTTGACGGCTGCAAGGCACTTACGGACGTAACCTTGCCCACGGCGATTACCACAATCCCGGATTATTGTTTCCAGAATTGCAGCAATCTCGTTACGCTTGATTTGCCTGCTGCCGTTATCGCCATCAATCAGTATGCGTTCAAAGGCTGTTCGTCCCTTTCCGGCCTTGTGCTTCCCTCCGGCCTGAAGACCATAGGACAAGCAGCGTTCGGCAATTGCTCTTCGCTTGGCGCCATCTCTTTGCCGTCCGGCTTGACCTCTTTGGGTGATAATGTCTTCTCGGGATGCTCTTCGCTTACGACAGTAACCATCCCGGCCGGTTGTTCCGTAGGGACTTTCGCCTTCAGGAATTGTTCGTCCCTCGAGTCGGTGGTGCTGCCTTCCGACCTGAGTGTGATTCCGTCAACCTGCTTCTTTAACTGCGGCAGCCTCAAGACTATTACCTGGCCCTCGGTCAGTGCCCTGACTATTGATGAATATGCTTTCTCGGGCTGTCTTTTCAAAGACGCTGACAACACTCTGCGCCTGCCTGAAAACGTGAAACAAATCGGCCAGTATGCCTTGTCCGGTGTCCAGCACCTGATAATTCCTTCCCCTTCAGCCGTGGATATCGAGGCCATCGCTTTCGGAGATAATTACAGGAAGTTCATATATGTTCCTGCCGCAATGGTCGGAATGTATAAAGCCCGCACCAACTGGAGCTATTATGCAGATTGCATTCACTCCATCTCCGAGTATCCCTGTGAATCGGGTGTGGGAGGCAAGGTCGGCACGGCGGTTGACCTTGGCCTGTCGGTGAAGTGGGCTTCCTGGAATGTCGGTGCCTCCAGCCCGGAGGAGTACGGCGAATTTTTCGCCTGGGGCGGGATTCAGCCCAAGTATAATTTCTCCTGGGATACATATGAATGGGGTAACGGGGAGTATGGTGCTTTGACAAAGTACAATACCGCCAGTTTAATAGGTATTGTCGACAACAAGACCGTCCTCGAGTCCGGTGATGACGCGGCTCACGTGCATTGGGGCGGAGCCTGGCGTATGCCTACCTATGACGAATTGAATGAGTTGAAGAGCAGTTGCACCTGGGCCTGGACGACGCAGAACGGCAATGACGGTATGCTGGTAACCGGCCCTAACGGAAAGAGTATCTTCCTTCCCGCAGCCGGCTACCGCTCAAGTTCGAGTCCCGTCTATCCCGGCTCCTACGGTTTCTACTGGTCTTCGTCTCTCAGTACCCCCCACAATGTTCGGGGCGCGCACATCATATACTTCTCTTCGGACGGCGCCAGCCTTGCCGACTTCATTGACCGTGCCTCCGGGCTTACTGTCCGCCCCGTCACGGAATAATCGCGCAGGCCTCGGAAGCCGGCATTAAGATTTACCTGTTTGCGGTGTCTATTTATGAAACAGACATCGCATGAAGAGAATTACATTGCTGCTTTTGGCACTTGGACTGGGCTCTCCCGCTGGATTTGCCCAGGGGAGCAGGATTGTTTGCGACGAAACCTGCCGCATCGAATACCACAAAACCGAGGCTCCGCTCCAGAAACAGGCTGGAGCATCCGCTGCCGCGGCAAAGCCGGCCGTGAAGACTGCCGAAAATCCGGATACGGCGAAATCGTCTCCCCAACCATCCACGAAAATCCGCCCCGCATCCGTTCAGGGCTACGCCGTGGTGTCGCCCGTCGGGCGGACGAGTGTGGAAATGATTACCCAGGCTCCCCGGCTGCAGTCGCTGGACGGCAAGACGATTGCCGTTGTTGGCGTGAGTTTCATGACCGGCGTCACGCATCCGGAGATAAAACGCCTCATTAACGAGAATTACCCTTCAGCCAAGGTTATTCTGCTTGATGAGATTGGCTTTTCCGGCCCCTACCCGGCTCCTGGCGTGACGCGAAAGCAGAACGAGGAGTTCAAACAAAAACTCCGTGACATGAAAGTGGACGCCGTGATTTCCGGCAACGGAGGCTGCGGCCTGTGCACCCCAAAGGAAACGGGCTCCTGCATCACTGCCGAGTACCTTGGCATTCCATCAGTAATCATCGCGGGGCCGGGTTTTGCCGACCAGGCCCGCTATACCGCCCGCAATAACGGCGTCCCCGTCTTGCGAGTCGCGGAGTACCCCGGAGCCTTTGCTGCCGATTCTGAAGAAACCCTGCTGAAGAATACCCGTGAAGTTCTCTGGCCGCAAATCGTCGAGGCTCTTACCAAGCCCATTGCGGCTGATGAAATGGCCGAGGCGGAGAAGGCGGGCAGCGGTGACATCCGCGACGACGTGTTCTACGGCACGCTGGAAGAGATAGACGCCTATTTCCGTAAGCAGAACTGGACCGACGGCCTGCCCATAGTGCCTCCCACCTTTGACAGGGTGACGGAATTCATGAAATATGCGCCTTGCGGGTACGATGAGACGGTGGCGGTGCTGCCAGTCGCGCACAGGGATACCAAGGCCTGGCACGTGGCCGTCAACGCAGTTATGGCGGGCTGCAGGCCTGAATACATGCCCGTGCTGATTGCGCTTACGAAGGGTCTTGGCGACGGAAATTTCCGCCGGACTCTGGCCAGTACGCACGCCTGGGCGCCATATTGCTGGATTAACGGCCCCGTTGCAAGGGAGCTTGGCATCGACTGCGGCCAGGGGCAGATCAACGAGGAGGCCAACGTTGCCATCGGCCGCTTCATGAACCTGGCGCTGATGAATCTATGCGGC
>JAFTDJ010000051.1 GCA_017454265.1 Bacteroidales bacterium
CGGCTGCCTGGCCCTGATGGACGCCGGCGTGAAGATCAAGAAACCCGTCGCCGGTGTGGCCATGGGCCTGATCACTGACGCCGAGCGCCCCAACGACCGTTATGCCATCCTTACCGACATACTCGGCGATGAGGATCACCTCGGCGACATGGACTTCAAGGTCACCGGTACCAGAGACGGTATCACTGCGACCCAGATGGACATCAAGGTGGACGGCCTGAGCTACGAAGTGCTGGAGAAGGCTCTCGAGCAGGCACGCCAGGGCCGTATGCACATCATGGGAGAGATGATGAAGACAATCTCCGAGCCCCGCGAAGACTACAAGCCCTTCGTCCCCCGCATCGAGCAGCTCCGCATTCCTGCAGAATTCATCGGTGCCGTCATTGGCAAGGGCGGTGAGACCATTCAGAAAATTCAGAAGGAAACCGGCGCCACCATCAGTATCGATGAGGTGCCCATCCCCGGGACCAACCTCACAGAAGGTGTTGTGGACGTTGCTTCCGCCGACAAGGAGGCGATGCAGAAGGCACTCGACTGGATCAAGGGTATCTGTGCTGTTCCAGAGGCCGGACAGGTTTACCACGGCAAAGTGGTGAGCATCCTTGAATTCGGTGCTTTCATCGAAATACTCCCCGGCAAGGAAGGCCTGCTGCACGTGAGCGAGATTGCCTGGACCAAGACCGATAAGGTCGAGGACGTGCTGAAGGTGGGCGACGAAGTGGATGTTAAGCTCCTCGAGATCGATTCCAAGACCGGCAAGATGCGCCTCTCTATGCGCGCCCTCACCGAGAAGCCCGAGGGCTATGTCGAGCCCAAAGGACGCGGCGACCGCGGATCGCGCCGTGAAGGCGGTGACCGCAAGAACGACCGCGCTCCCCGCCGCGACGGAGACCGTCCCCGCAGGGATGACCGCCCGCGCCGCAGTAACGGACCTCGTCCGAGCGCGCCCGCTCCCACTGCAGACGACTTCAGCGAACCGGTAGAGGAGTTGTACTAGCCCCGAAGCTCCATAAATTTGAATATAAAACAGAGGTCGACTAAAATGGTCGGCCTCTGTTCGTAAGTATAAAAAAGAGGATGACCTCAAGTCACCCTCTTTTTTGATATTAGCCAGGATTATTCTCCGAATGCGGCGAATACAGTCTTGTTGGCTACAGGGTAGTTACCGCCGATGTAGCTTTCGTAGTTGCCTGCAGTAATTTCAGTGCCGTTGACTGTACCCTTGATCTTGATAGGGTCGCTTGCCGTGCCGAGAACGACTGCATTTGCACCGGTGCTGAATTTGCCGACAACCAAACCGATGTTCGTGGTTTCAGAAGTGGTCGTGAAGATGCAGTTGGCCTTGCAGCCGGTACCGCTCTCGATGGCCTGGTTGCCCTGACCGCCAATAAGTCCGCCTGCGCCGTCGATCTTGCACTTGGCTTCCATCTTGCCCTTGGCGACATTATTCACAAACTCGTGATTCTGAGTATGGAAGCCGCAAATAAAGGCCGCTACGGATGCATTGTTGGCGCCGTTGATGACAATCTCGCTGTCGTTGGAGCAGTTCTTGATATGACCGCTGCCGCCTGCGATTCCGCCAACCCTGACCTTAACCACTCCGTCTACGGTGATTTTTCCCGTATTGGTGCAATTGTCGGAGGTGCTGACAGACGATTGGCCCTCGACTCCAGGCCATCCTACGATACCGCCCACAGTAGAATTGGCATTTGCAGCATCGCTGACGAATACAATCTCACCGCTGTTGGTACAGTTGGAAAGGGTTGTCCCTGTCTGGGAGGCACCGGCATAATAGTCACCGCCGGCGATTCCTCCTGCACATACGATGTATGATGTGCCGGAGCCGGTACGGGCCGCCCTGTCGCTGGTGATGGTCTCAATCTCTATCTTACCGGTATTGGAGCATTTGGTCATACTGCCGTATGTAGCTGCAACAACGCCTGCAACCAGGATTCTCTCTACAGCTCCGTCGGTCTTGTCTATTGCGGAATTCTTGAATACCACAGTTCCGGAGTTGCTGCAATCGTTCATCCCGAATCCTTCGAGCGCATATCCGACGACACCGGCAACGCAAGGAGCATAATCGGGTATGGCCACGATGGTGCCGGATTTACGGATGGAGCAGTACACGCTCTCTACGCTCACCTTTCCGGTGTTGGAGCAATTGCTGAAAGATCCGGAGCCCTTGGCAGCCACACCGCCTACGGCAAGGTTCACGATACCGGAAGCAGACGTAACGGAGATTGCGCCTTCGTTGGTGCTTCCGCTCACTTCGCCGCCTGCGTTACCGATAATGCCTGCAATGAGGGTTTCTTCGGTAATTGCATCGGCCGCATAAGTAACGGCAACCTTGTTGGTAACATTCGTGATTGTGCCGTTTCCGCTTCCTGCAAGCACGCCGAAGACCTTTGCCTCAGGGGTTGCAGTGCCCTCGAGCACAAGATTCTTTACTGTTCCGGTCAGTTCTGTAAACAGGGGAGCCTTGACGGCAAGACCCTTCACGGAGTGGCCTTTACCGTCCAGGACGCCCTTGAAGCTTTCCACGGCGGGGAGAGTCTTGCCGCTCAGGTCTATATCAGCCTCGAGAGTGTACTCGGAAACGCTGGATGCGGCGGGGGCCTCTGAAGTAAGGAACTCTACAAATGCATCCGGAGTCTTGATTGCAGGATCGAAGCCGCTGGGCTCTGCAGTAGTGACGGACAGGGTGGAATACTCGGAAGCTTCGTTTCCCCTGTATGCCCTCACGCGCACGTCGTAGGAGGTAAGGGGAACAAGTCCCTCGACCTCGTAGCTGGTGGCGGTAATCTCGCTGACGGAGGTCCAGTCACCGGAGCTGGCGGGCTTGTATTCGAACTGATAGGTCTCCGCGAATGCAACTGCATCCCAACCCACCTTTACGCTCACGTCGGTGACGTTGAGAGCCTGCAGGTTGGCGGGGGCGCCGAACTTGGCGTTCATTGCACCTTTGCCGACACACACGACCATGGGATCGGTCGCAGAGCCCAGATAGGTCCAGTTGGAGAAGTAGTATCCGGGGTAGTTGGCGCGGATACGGGCATAGTAGAACTCATTCTTCTTTATCCCCTTGCTGACGATACCTGAAGTAGAGGGAGCGTCAACAATGATGAACTTGGAAGCGTTGGTAGGATTATCCAAAGTATAATCGGTACTCAATTCCACGGTGAATGAGGTCGCACCGGCGGCGATAGCCTGGTCTGCAGTCCAGGTGAAGGCTGCAGCGGAGCTGCCTGATGAAGCTTCGTCGTAAGCGAAGGTTGCCACGGCGGGCATGCTTGCATCAAGACCGCCGGGAATGACGAATTCCTTCTCCTTTTCGCAGGCGGCGATAGCCAGAAGGCAGGCCGCCAGAGTGAATGTCTTATAATTCTTCATACTCTGATACTATTAATTGTAGTCTCCTGCACGCAGGTCTCCGGTAGCTACCGCACCGGGTGAGGTGTAACTGAGTTTGCCGGTATTTGCACAATCGACGAAGGTGATCTCGGATCCGGATTTACCACCGCCCACGATGCCGCCTACGCATGATGTATAGGTCTTGGGGGCCGCTGTGCCGGCGAAGTTGTAGTCAAGGTCTCCGCTGTTGGTGCACTTGGTGTAGGTGGTGTTGCCTGCAGCGCTGGCATCTCCTGTAATTCCTCCGAGGAAAGCCCTCCAGTTGGGGCTTGCAAGGGTGGTCTGGTGGATAATCTTGAGAGCGCCCTTGTTGGTGGAACCGCTCACCTCGTACTTGGCACCGCCGGCGATACCGCCGAGGCGGATGACAGCCTGAGGACTGGTGACAGTGACTTTTTCATTGTTCTCGCAGTCAACGATCTTTCCGGTCACATAGCCGAATACGCCGCCGAAGTAGCTGTTCGGGGTCTCTGTCTTGGTGCCGTAAGTAATGTCGAGTGCAACCTCGTTGGTGCACTTCTCGAACACTACGCTGCCGTCTGACTCATAAGGGCCGGCAGAAGCCACTACGCCGCCGAAGCAGCTGGATGCGATGTTGCCTGCGCCCCTGTTGCCGGCCGTACCGCCTGCGCCGTTTGCCGTCATGGAAAGAGTACCGTAGTTATGGCAGTCGGATGCGCCCTGGGTTACGGTGCCGCCGACGCCGGCAAGACGGATACAGGTCCAGGTATTGGTGGCGTGGTCGCAGAGGATGGAGATTGCACCCTTGTTGGTGCAGCCCTTTATGGCACCCTCGGTGTAACCGACAACGCCGCCGATGTTGGGATATGCACCGGAACCACCGTTGATATAGTGCATGGAGACAGCCGCCTCGTTGGAGCATCCGTCCACTACGCCGTAGTTGCCGGGAGTGCCCTTGGCTGAAGGGGAGCCGCCCACTACGCCGCCGACATAGAAGTAAACTGCGGTGACGTATTCAACGCTCACGTCACCCTTGTTGACGCAATTGACTACCATAGACTTGCCGGCTTCGCCCTCGTACTGTCCTACCACACCTCCGAAGGTATGGAAAGTGCCGGATTCGGGAGCTTCCACGCTGAGACCGAATGCGCTTTCGTTGGTGCAGTTCTTCACCACGCCGGCAGTGTAGCCGACGAGGCCGCCCCAGTTGCAGCTGGCCTTGGGCAGCGCCGCATACTTGATCTCAGCGGCGGCAGCCGTGGTGCAGTCTTCGACGGAACCGAGGTTGGTGCCTACGAGAGTACCGTAGTTGGCTGCGTCAGCAGGCTCGGGGAACGTAACCTTGCACTTGCTGTCGAAGCTGATGCCGGAGATGGCGGAGGCGTCCGTGGTAGCGAGGATAAGGCTGTTGCCCAGGGTGATGCCGGAAAGCTTCACGTTCTTGAAGGAACCGGACAGCAGGCCGAAGAGACCGTAGGGAACGGTGGCGTTGGAGATGGTGTGGCCCTTGCCGTCGAACTGGCCTGCGAAGGACTCGCTCAGAGGGAGCTCTGCGCCGCCGAGGTCGATGTCTTTTTCAAGGGTGATGACGTCTGAAGCGCTGGAAGTTGCTGCAATGCCGCTCACGAACTGGATAAACGTATCCTTGTCATCGATGTTGGGCTGGAAGGCAGGCTTTTCGGGCGTGGTGACGCTGGCTTCCGTGTAGTCTGTGTACTCACGGTTGCCGTCGACGTCGCGGAATGCGCGTACGCGGACCGAATAGGTGGTCTCAGCCTTGAGATCGGTAATATCGCAGCTGGCCTTGGCGGTTTCGGGAAGTGCGGTCCAGTTTGCATCCGCAGCGCTCTTGTACTCGGGAGCATATCCGTCGGCCTTGCCTACGATGGACCAGCTGGCGTTGATCTTGCTGTAAGCGGGGGCGGCCACGACAAGGTTCTTGGGAGCCGAGAAGCTCATGGCGACGAGTCCGTGTCCCACACTGACGCAGGCGAGGTCGTCACCGTCTTTCAGAACGGTCCAGTCCGAGTAGATGGAACGGGGATAGTTGGCCCTGATTCGGGCATAATAGCGATCGTATTCCTTGAGGTTGGAGATTACGATACCGTCGGTCACGTTGGCGTCACTCTGGATGGTTACACCCTGGGGAGTGTCGTACATGCTGAACTCGGGTTTGTAGTTGCTGGCGTCCGAGAAGTCCTCGTTGCGCGCAAGCTGCACCGTAAAGGAAGCCGCTCCTGCT
This sequence comes from Bacteroidales bacterium, assembly GCA_017454265.1. GTDB lineage: Bacteria > Bacteroidota > Bacteroidia > Bacteroidales > UBA932 > Cryptobacteroides. The sequence goes on from JAFTDJ010000051.1 coordinate 5,618, forward strand.
TTGAGAGCATCGACAGCATCCCAGACGAGGGATATCTGAGTCTCGGAAGACATAGTCTCGTCATAAGCGAAGTCCGTTACGACTGCCTTGTTCTTGTCTATGCCCGTAAAAACTTCCTCCTTCTTGCATCCGGAGAAGAGCAGGGCAGTGACGGCTGCGGCAGCGATCAGGATTTTGAATGATTTCATACTGAATTGTTTGTGTTATTGATAATACAATAATAATTTAACGCCTTTTGCGGGGCGTCCTTGACAAACAATTCTGTTTTCAGCCGGCCTTCCGGCCGTTTCGTCTGACTTGCGAGGTCAAAATTACATATTTTTTTTTTAGCGACCAAAAAATATTTGCAAAAAACTACATCTCATATTATATTTGCTCCATATTTTGGTAAAGAAACGACACTTAATAAAATTTTTTAAAAAGGAAACAATAAACCAATATTTTTTCAACCCTTGAAAACGGTCTGATTTTCAGCTGAATATCGTCCTGGCTTGCTAGATTCTAATTTATTAACTAAGGACCATTTAAGATGAAAATCACAATTCACAGAAGGTTTGCGCTTGCATTCATCGCCCTCTTCGCGGGACTGAGCGCATTTGCACAGACTTCTACGATTTCCGGAGTGGTGCGTGACTCCCAGAACGAGCCCGTAATCGGGGCTGCCGTTATGGTGAAGGGCACTACAAACGGAGTTATGACAAATGCAGACGGCTCCTATTCCATCAAAGCAAAGAGCGATGCCGTCCTCGTCTGCCAGCTTTTCGGCTACAAAAATGCTGAGGAACCCGTCAACGGACGTTCGAAGATAGACTTCGTCCTTGCCGATGACACCGAAATGCTGGATGCCACCGTCGTAGTGGGTTACGGTACCCTCAAAAAGACTCAGCTCGTGGGTTCCGTAGAAAACCTCGACGGCGAAAAGGTCGCCGACCGTCCTAACGCCAACGTCGCACGTTCCCTTCAGGGACAGGTCGCTGGTCTGAACATTATCCAGACCGACGGTAAGGCGAACCACTCAGGTAGCGTTTACATCCGTACCAACGCTCACACCTACACCACCCGTGCTTCAATGACCAGCGGCTCCGGCGGTTCCTACTCAATCGGTACCGGTGATGGAAGCGCACTCGTGCTCATCGACGGCGTGGAAGGCAGCCTTGGTAACGTGAACCCTTCCGATATCGAGACCGTGGCCGTGCTCAAGGATGCTTCTTCGGCATCCATCTATGGTGCACGTGCTTACAACGGCGTTATCCTTATCACCACCAAGGAAGCCAAAGGAGACAAATTCACCATCACATACAACGGCTCTTATTCATACAACGACCGTACCGTCAAGTGGGAAGACAATATCGTGACCGACGGTCTCTCCTGGCTCGAGGCTTTCTACGATTTCTTCCAGGGTGATTCGGTGAATCCCAAGTCCGCCGGCAAGATGCCTTCCCAGATCAACACCTGGAAGTTCAACGACGGCTATCTGGACACTTTCCGCCAGAGGCGTATCGCCGGCAATTACGACGTGTTCGATGACACCTCGGGAGTGTACCAGTACTATGGTTCCACGAACTGGCTGCCCCTTTTCTATAAGAGGAGCACGTCCAATACCACGCACGACATCAGCGTACGCGGTTCTTCCAAGAAGATTTCCTACTCGCTGACCGGCCGTTACTTCACACAGTCCGGACTCTACAAGATCGGTAACGACGACTACAACCAGTTCAACATCCGTTCCAAGGTCAAGCTGAAGGTGACCGACTGGCTCTCCATTACCAACAACACGTCCCTCTTCCGCACCAACCAGAAACAGTCCATGTTCACCACCGGTTCGGTGCTCGGCAAGCAGATCGACCAGCACGGACAGCCTATCGGTATCCCTGTGAACCCCAACGGCACTTACACCCTGTTTGCAGCCAAGACCGCGTATGCCTCCTTCCTTGAGGGCAACACCGGCCAGACCGACTCCAACACCACCGTCGTCACCACTACCGGCGCCACCGTCACCCTGTGGAAAGACGTCCTCAAGTTCGACGCCGACTTCTCCTACAAGGCGATACGCCGTTGGAGGGAGCGCTACCGTGCACCTCTGGAGTTCTGGCTGTCCGATACATCCGTGACCAATTATGTGCCTCAGGCCAGCTCCTACAAGTCCCGTTGGACCTACGACACCGACTATATCACCGCCAACGCCTACTTCACATTCACTCCCAAGCTCGGAGAGAATCACGAGCTCAACGTGGTGGCCGGCGGCAACTTCGAGAACTACGATTACGACCGCTTCTACCTGCAGCGCAAGGGCATGATCTTCCCCGACAAGTACGAAAGCTACGAAATGTACGACGCACTGGAGACCATACTCATCGAGCAGAACCGCAACTCTTACGGCAACATAGGCGCCTTCGCACGTGCCAACTACACCCTGCTCAAGCGCTACATCATCGAGCTTGCAGCCCGCTACGACGGTTCTTCCAAGTTCCCTGCAGCAACCCGTTGGGGCTTCTTCCCTTCCGCTTCCGTGGGCTGGAGAGTCTCCGAAGAGCCTTGGATGCAGTGGAGCCGCAGCTGGCTTGACAACCTCAAGATCCGCGGCAACATAGGAACCCTCGGTAACGGTACTTCCGGCGCCTACGGCTTCCTCGAGCTCATCGGCATCGACAAGACCAGCGTCCTCTTCGACGGCGCGAAGAACAACTACACAAGCACGCCTAATGTGATTCCCGCCAGTCTTACCTGGGAGCGTGCAACCACCTACGACGTTGGACTCGACGCCGATTTCCTGGGCAACCGCCTCTCTATTTCCGGTGACTGGTTCCTCCGCGACACCAAGGACGTTATCACCCAGGGCCCCCAGCTTCCCGCAGTGTTCGGTGCAAGCGCCCCCAAGGGTAACTTCTCCCGCTTCGAGGACCGCGGATGGGAGCTCACCCTCGCCTGGAAAGACCAGTTCAAGCTCGGAGGAAAAGACTTCCGCTATTCCGTACAGGGCCGTCTGTGGGACACCACCACCAAGGTCACCGAGTTCACCACCATCGTAGAGAACCCTCTGGGAATCTATGCAGGCAAGCAGCTCGGCGAAATCTGGGGCTTCCGTACCGCAGGAATCTTCCGCGACAACTACGAAGCTCTCAACTGGGCTACCGATACATTCCACAAGAACGGTTCCAACTTTGCCGAATATGCAGGTGACCTCAAGTTCATCGATATCGACGGTGACGGCGACATCAACTACGGCAAGGGTACCATGGAGGATCACGGAGACCTCGAGGTCATCGGTAACGAGACTCCCCGCTATATGTACGGTATCAACCTCGACTTCAACTGGAACGGAATCGGCCTCAGCCTCTTCTTCCAGGGCGTCGGCAAGCGCGACTGGTATCCCGACACCGAAACCGCTTTCTTCTGGGCAGGATACAACCGTCCTTACTCTCCTTATCTGAATTACAGCCAGACCGGAGACAACTACGCACAGATAGATTTCTCGACCCCTAACTGGGTCGTCACCAACTACGACAAGAACCCGTACTGGACCCGCCGCGTGGCCTATGCGTCCAACCGTAACGTAGGTCCTCTCTCCTGGAACAACGACCACTATCTGCAGAATGCGGCTTACCTGCGCCTGAAGAATGTGACCATTGACTACACTCTTCCCCAGAACCTCACCCGCAAGGCCAGTATAGACAAGGTTCGCTTCTACCTGACGATGGAGAACCTCTTCACCTGGTCTCCTATGTTCAAGTACACCAACATGTTCGATCCTGAGGCCATCGGCCTTGGAGACACTGACTTCGACAGCGGCTCCGTGAGCGCCGGCAACGCCGGTCTGAGCGGCGTGGGTGAAGGTTACAGCTATCCTATGTTCAGGACTTTCACCTTTGGCGTGAGCATTACCCTTTAATCAGTAGAGAATATGAAAAATATATATAGAATTCTTCTCGTCGCACTCGCAGTGCTTACATTTTCTTCCTGCGAGAAGTTCTTTACTAGGGAGCCCATCAATTCTTTCTCGGCAGAAACCTATTTTGCCAACGAGAACCAGATGAAGATGTACACTGACGGTATGATCAACTCATGGATGCCGTCTATGGATGATATCGGCTACGCCGGATACAGCGTTTACAACGATCTCATCGCTACCCGTACTTCCACCACCTTCTTCCAGCCCGGACTGTTCGACGCTACCCGTCAGGGAAGCTGGACATGGACCTGGGCGCGCCGCTGCAACATTATGATCGAGCGCATGGAAAAGAACGGCAAGGGCAACGTTGATGAAGAAACCTACAACCACTACATGGGCATTGCCCGTTTCTGGAGGGGTTACTATCATTTCTCGAGGCTCAAGACTTTCTCCAACATTCCTTATATCGACAAAGTTGTAGACTCCAAGGACTCCACCATCCTCTTTGGAACAAGACTTGACCGTGAGGAGGCTTTCCACCTCTTGTCAGAGGACCTCGACTTTGCGAGGGCAAACTGCCAGGCCGGAAAATTCCACACCGCAGGACGCGTTTACATCAACAAGTATGTTATTCTTACCTACCTCTCCAGAATTTATCTGTATGAGGGTACTTTCCGTAAGTATCATACCGTAAATCCTGCTACCAACACTCCCTGGACCAACAAGTACGAGACCGCAGACGAACTCATCCGCAAGGCTGCAGACTGCGCAGGCGAGCTCATCAAGTCCGGAGCTTTCTCCCTGCACGGGACTTACCCCGACCTCTTCCTCAGCGAGGAATTGTGCCAGGACGAGGTTATCTGGGGCCGCTCCTACAGCGTAGGACTTGGCGCAACGCATAATCTTACCCGTTACTTCAACTCTTCAACCCTCGGACAGCAGTATTCCGGCACCAAGGAACTCGTTCGCCACTACCTTAAGGCAGACGGTACGCCCGTCCTTACCGGCGAGCAGACCATCAACCAGGAGTTCAACGGAAGGGATGCCCGCCTTGCCGCAACTGTTCTCGGCCCCGGCCACAATATTGCAAAGCTCACCGGCGAAACCTCTCCCCAGGTTATCAATATGACCTGGAACTGCACCGGATACCAGCTCGTGAAGTGGTGCATACCGGATGAAACCCATCAGCAGAATGCCATCGACGGCAACTCCCTGCCTATCCTCCGCTATGCTGAGGTCCTCCTCAACTATGCAGAGGCCAAGGAACTCCTCGGCGAGATGGACAAGGGTGTATGGGAGCAGACCATCGGTGCCCTGCGCAAACGCGCCGGAGTTACCAGCATCTATCCCGGCGACGCAGGTTACGTGAAGGACCAGTGGCTGCGTGATTATTACACCACCGGTGTTGAGCATCCCAGCGAACTCAGCGACGTTCTCCTTGAGATCCGCCGCGAGCGTGTAACCGAAATGACTCTCGAGCAGGGTATCCGTCTGGATGACCTCTATCGTTGGAACCTTGGCGACCTTGTTGTCAAGCGCCACAACGGTGAAGGCTGGGGCGGTATCTGGATCACCGAAGACGAGTACAAAAACGGCTTCACCTTCGAAGGTACCAAGTACACTTTTGCCAACGGAGGTTCAGTGGGTGAGACCAAGATCCCCATCACCGCCAAAGCTGACCGCAACTGGACTCTGGAGAAGGCAGGCAACGGTTACTACCTGGTTTACAACTACAAGCTCGAGTGGCTGGAGCGCAGTTATGTGCGTCCCATCCCTCTGGACGACCTCAACCTCAACCCCAACCTGGGACAGAACTACGGTTGGGATTAACCTGAGATATTCATATAAAAAAGAGCCGGCCCGGTATGGACCGGCTCTTTTTTTGCAAATATTTGTTATATTTGCCAGATACATATTAACAGCACTATGAAAGTATACAGATTATTGTCGATATTTGCACTGAGCTGCGCAATCGTTTTTTCCTGTAACCCCGATACGAAACCCGATGATCCGAACAAAGGAGGAGAAGATACAGATGAGCGCGTAGATCAGATTAACGGCACCGATATCGAAGAGGGAATGACAGCGGTGGGTCTCGTTTCTGACGCCACCACCGGGCAGGGTATCCCCGGAATTCCGGTTACTGACGGGTATTCCTATGTAACCACGGATGCGAACGGCGTTTATCAAATGGCAGCCAACCGTTATACGAGGAAGATATATCTCTCGGTTCCCTCCAATTATCAGATTCCTCTGGACCCTGCGACCCACATCCCAATGTTCTATTCGGAGAACGACTTCGACAGGGCTAAAGGCGTGAACCGCAACGACTTCAAACTTACTCCCCAGGCGGTTGAAGATAAGTTTACGATGATCATGATAGGTGATCCCCAGTGCCAGACCACTGCCCAGATCCAGCGTTACAAAACGGAGACCGTGCCTGCGATGCTGAATTTCATCAACAACGGCCAGGCGGCAGGCCTTTATCCCAATGTATATGGAATGACCCTGGGTGACATCACTTTCGACAGCACCGATCTTTGGGCTGGAATGAAGCAGACTATGTCCGACCTTAAGTTTGCCAGCGGAAAATGGTTCCCGATATTTCAGTGTATAGGCAATCACGACCATAATTCCCTGGTGAAGAGCAACGACTATGAAGCAACTGCAAAGTATGTGGAGTATTTCGGTCCTACAGACTATTCCTTCAACCGCGGACAGGTCCACGTCATCGTAATGGACGATATTCTCTGCTCGTCAGTAAAATCCAACTCATCACCCAACAAGGCAACATGGGAGTACAGCGGAGGACTGACCAAGACCCAGTACCTTTGGCTTCAGGATGATATTGCGCAGGTTGACAACAAGGAAAGCAAGATGGTTTTCCTGTGCATGCATATTCCCATGCGTGCAGGTGCCAATTCCGGCGGCGCATCTGTGAATAAAGACAAGTTCTACGCCGAGGTCCTTACTCTGCTCAAGGGTTTCAAGGAGGCTCACATAATGATAGGGCACACCCATTATCAGCAGAATTACATACACACCGCTTACACCTGCAAAGGTGGACAGCCCATCTACGAGCACGTCCATGGAGCTGCCTGCGGCGGGTGGTGGAGCTGTGATTCCAACGTTACAGGCGCTCCTAACGGCTTCAACGTTTATGAAATCGAAGGCGCCTCAATCGTCAACTGGACTATGGTGGGCACTAAAAACACTGCCGATTATCAGATGCGTGTATACGACGGAGACCAGTTGTACAGCGGCACCAAGGGCTACACTTATATGTGGAGCAGGGCTTCCAACAAGGGAGGTTCTTCAAGCATAGTTGCAACCGGCAACACCAATCTTCAGAACGCCTTCGTGGCCGAGGTCTTCAACGACGACGACCGCAACTGGAAACTGGAGATGTGGCAGGACGGAGTCAAAATAGGAGACTTCAGGCGCCTCGCCAACGGAAGCTGCTGCAATGTATGCCTCGCATCATATTTCTTCAATGAACTTGGCAAGAATACCGATTCCTGGACCAACAAGACCGCCAGCCACTACTGGTATTTCGTACCTTCTTCCAGGAAGCCCTCTGAAGAGAAAAACTGGGAGGTGCGCGCCACCCAGACCATCCCCGCCAGCGGCAGGGTCAACAGCTTTACCTGCAGTACTTTAACTACCGATTACGGACAGTTCTGATATGAAATTAAAGAGAATAATACTGACGGTCCTCTGTGCCGCCGCCCTTCTTTCCTGCCAGAAGGTGGATCCTTTCCAGCCCGCTGCTTTAAGCGGTACCTGGGTCTTTTCCGCCGGTCACAACGGTTCCGAGTGGAAAGACCTCAACATAGACAGAGTTTATGAGTTCAACGGCAGCGGAGGCTATACAGTGAAGGACCTCAAATCCGGCATTGCCAAGGTAAGCTTCTACAATGGGAGCGTTTACGCGAAAGAGGATTCCTTTGTGCAGACCGATACCAAGGTTTACTCCGTTAAGAGTTCAGGACAGGTTTACCGCTTCGAGTCCCTTGGCGGAGACTTTTCCATCTCCGGTTCAGGGGCCGATGAAATGGTATTCGACTATAGCGGATCCCTGGAATACAAACGTTATAAGCTCTCGCGGGTGAAAATCTTCAGGGACTCTGAGGACCCTGAGCCCACCCCCACTCCTACTCCCACTCCATCAGGCCCTTCCATCAACGGAACCGAGCTTAAGAGCGGTAACGACCTGGTCGGCCTGGTGTCCGACAGTGCAACGGGCAAAGGAATACCGGACGTAGTGGTAAGCGACGGCTACGATTGTGTCGCCACCGACGCCAACGGAGTGTATCAGTTCAAATCCAACCGCTTGTCGAGGCTCGTGTTCATTTCCGTACCCTCCGAGTACAAGATTCCTGTCGCTTCATCCCCCAGCGTGCCTCAAATCTACAAGCATGTGACTCCGGACGGCACGGTGCTGCGCAACGACTTCAAGCTTATCCCTTTGGACGGGGGCAAGGAAAACAGCTGGACCTTCATCGGCATAGGTGACCCCCAATGCGCCACGGCGAGCAACGCCAACAGGTATACGAGCGAGACCATTCCCGATATCAAGGCGGCCGTGAAAAACCGCTCAAGCGTGTATGCGATGACGCTTGGAGACATTGTATTCGACAGCACGAACATGTGGCCGACAATGAAGGCCTCCATGGCTTCCGTGTACAACGGCTCCTGGTTTATTCCATTCTTCCAGACCATCGGCAATCACGACCACGACTCCCTCAAGCCCGACACTTCCGACGACGTGATGGACGACTACAACGCCACCGCCACATTCGTCGAGAACTACGGACCGACGGACTACTCCTTCAACAGGGGTGATGTTCACATCATATCCATGGATGACATTCCGGTGACCAGCCTGGCCTCCTCCAGCAAGAGCAACGGAAAGACCTGGAACTACGGAAAAGGAATATCCAACACCCAGCTGGCCTGGCTCAAGAAGGACCTCGAGCTGGTACCCGACAAGCAGAACAAGATGGTCTTCATCTGTTGCCACATACCGTTCCGCAACGTCGCAGACAGCAAGTTCACCAATTGTCAGGCGGTGGTAAAGCTCCTTGCGGAGTTCAATGAGGCCCACTTTATGATTGGCCATACCCACTACACGCAGAACTATGTTTACTCCGGCGTGAAGGCCAAAGGCGGGCTCCCTCTCTACGAGCACATCCACGGCTCGGCCTGCGGCGCGTGGTGGACGGCGACGAGCAGTTCAACTACAACCGGAGAGCCTTCGGGATATACGATTTACGAGATTGAAGGGGCGCACATAAAGGACTGGACCTTCAAGGGTACAAACCGCGATATTACCGATCAGCTTCGCGTTTTCGACGGGAACGAGGTATATTATTCTTCAAAGTCTTACCCTCTCAACTGGTACACGACCTCTCAGAAGGCCGGCTCCAGCAGTATTGCCGTAAAGGGCAACACCAGCCTCAAAGGCTGCTTTGTAGCCACTGTATTCAACGACGACGATACCTATTGGAAGGTGGAGATGTACAGTAAGAGTACCGGAGCGAAAATCGGCAACTTCATACGTCTGGCAAACGGGGCCAGCAACAACGTGGCTATGTGCGCTTTTTACTTCAATGTAAAAAACAAGAACTCGACCAGTTACACGTCAACGGCCGCCAGTCATTACTGGTACTTCAAGCCGGCGTCTGCCAACCCCGCGGCGGAGTCTGACTGGGAAGTGGTTGCAACGCACACCCTGCCGGGCGGTGACATTACGCACAAGTACAGCTGCAGCAAGCTCACCACCGAGTCCGACTTTGCAAAGGCTTTCTATTTCTAGTATTTGATTGTCCTCCGCAGCACTATCACTGCAGTGCTGTCCGGATGAATCTTTTCGGCGCGGGAAATCCAATTCCCGCGCTTGTCGTATTCGTAGCTGTAATAGCGGTCGGGGTTGGTTTCCAGGTCGGGAGTCCATTCCATTTCGCCAAGTGAATTGAGTACGGCTTCGCGGCTCATTACAGGGAGGCCGTTCCCGTTGTACTCAATATCCACGTTCATTTGGCTGCTGCGAATATGCATGGGTTTGTTTTCGTTCCTGAAGAAATCCACCTCGGCCTGTCCTATGATTTCGCCGTCTTCGTTTATGGTCTCTTCCGAGTAACTGTTTCCGGAGAATTTCTTTGTGGTTATATATTCCAGTTCGCCTTCGTTGTAATACTCCGTGCGTACGATATGACGTCCGTCGTTTGAATGGATCCAGCGGTGCATTTCCTGGTTGTTCATGCCGTAAATTCGGCACTCGCGCACGAAACGGCCGTCGAACTCATATTCGTATCGTATTTCGGACTCGCCGTCTGCATTGATTCCGCTGATTTCGGCAAGTCGCCCTTTTTTGTCGTAGCTGTAGCTCTCTGTGGAACGGTAGCCTCCGTCGAAATTGCGTGTAACAATGCTGTCCAGCTGGCCGTGTTTGTTGAAATATGCGGTATATGGGAGCTCCAGTGTGTCAGACTGGAGAGTTACCTCGCTGGCGTTGCAGTTGAGATTGAATTTTTCAAGGTCTTTTACTGCGGGGGAGCAGGAGCACACGAGCAGTGCCGCTGCAAGTAATATTCTGATTTTCATATTGTTTTGAAAAGGGATAAAACATCTTCTATTGAAATGGCGTCGGCTTCTGTGTATCCGCCGTTCTCCGTCCTGCGCAGACTGCCGAGGAACGCGCCGCTGCCAAGTGCTTCTCCGAGGTCGCGGGCGAGTGCCCGTATGTAGGTGCCTTTGGAGCAGTCAACCCTGATCAGGGCGTGTTTAAGGGGTACGCCGCGCACGTCGGCAACGTTTATACGGCCCCGCCCTTCTGTGGCTGCAACCGGCTCGGGTGCCTCGAACTGCTCGTCGAAGCGTAGCAGCTCCAGGTCGTAGATATTGACGATACTTGATTGCAGTACGTCTCCCGGGTCAAAAGCATCTCCTCGGGCCTGAGCCTCCTTCAGCAGCCTGCGGGCGGTTTCGTATGCGCGCACGCCGTCCACCGACTTGGCGCTGAACAGTGGGGCTACCTGCCGCTGTTCTCCCACGAAGGAGGGGAGTACGGCGCGAATGCTTTCCTGCGTCACTCCGCCCAGCGGGCGCTCCCTGTCTATCGCCTTCTCAAGGTCGTATGAGGGGGTGGTGCCGCCGAAGCAGACGCCGGCGACGTATTGCTTGCGGCTTGATTGAAGCTCTTCCGCGCGCCTCGTAGCGGGCCCTATGCAGATCAGCAAGATGCCGGTGGCGAGCGGGTCCAGGGTTCCTGCGTGCCCCACTTTGAGGTTCTTCTTGCCAAAGTGACGGCAGGCCGCCCACTTGATCTTTCGCACCAGGTCGGCCGAAGTCCAGCGGTACGGCTTGTCCACCGGCAGCACGATGCCTTCGGGGTAATCTGTGATATTTCTGGAAAACACTACCGCAGCGGAATCTTCTGAATCCTCCTCTCATGTCGCCCGCCGGCAAAATCCGTAGCCAGCCACTCCCGCACCATGCTCACCACCATACGGTAGCTCGCGAAACGGGCGGGCATCACCAGAACGTTGGCGGCGTTGTGCTCGGCTACCAGGTGGGCTATAGCTGTGTTCCAGGCAAGTCCGGCGCGAACGCCCTGATGCTTGTTGAGGGTGATGGCCATGCCGTTGCCGGTGCCGCAGATGGCGATCCCGAGCTCCACTTCACCTCTCTCCACTGCATATGCAAGCGGGTGGGCAAAGTCTGCATAATCGCAGGAATCTTCGGTATCGGTACCGAAGTTCACCACCGTGTGGCCTTTGCCCTCGAGGTATTTTATCAACTTGAACTTATACTCCACTCCAGCGTGGTCGTTGCATATTCCTATTGTCATAATTCTTCTTTTATGTTGTACGAATTGCGCTCCGGGGCGGAACGGGCTATCATCTCTCCGAGCAGTCCGGCGAGAAACAGCATGACGCCGAGAACCACCGCCAGCAATGCCAGATAGAACAGCGGCTGGTCGGTCACTGCACGGAATCTTGCTCCCTGAGCCTGATGTACAAGTTTTGCCGCAATGATCCAAACGGTCATTATGAAGCCGGCAAGGAACATGAGGAGGCCGGTGGTGCCGAAAAAGTGCATCGGCTTCTTTCCGAAGGTACTCAGGAACCAGAGGCTCTGCAGGTCCAGAAAGCCGTTTACAAAGCGCTCCAGCCCGAATTTGCTCTTGCCGTATTTGCGTTTCTCGTGGTGTACTTCCTTTTCGCCTATTTTGGTGAAACCTGCGTTCTTGGCGAGGTAGGGGATATAGCGGTGCATCTCTCCATAGACCTCCACGCTCTTCACGACGTCGCGCCTGTAGGCCTTGAGGCCGCAGTTCATATCGTGCAGCTTTATGCCGGTAATCCGGCGCGCTGTGGCGTTGTAGAGCTTGGACGGCAGGTTCTTGGTGAGTGCGTTGTCTTTGCGGTGCTTCTTCCATCCGCTCACCAGGTCGTAGCCATCTTCCGCAATCATACGACACATTTCCGGAATCTCGGCGGGATCGTCCTGCAGGTCGGCGTCCATGGTTATCACTATGTCGCCCCGGGCGCGCTCGAAGCCGCAGAACAATGCCGCGCTCTTGCCGTAATTGCGGCGGAAGCGCACTCCGTGCACGTGACTGTCGGCGGCGGACATTTCCCTGATGCAGTCCCAGGAGCCGTCGGTGCTGCCGTCGTCTATCATCAGTATCTCGTAGCTCCACCCGTTGGCGTCCATGACTGCCGATATGCGTTCCCGGAGCTCGGGGAGGGACTCCCGCTCGTCGAGCAGGGGCACTATCACTGAAATATCCATAAACTATTGATTGTCTGTCTCCTCGAAAGGATTGCGGGAAGGTATGTTGCGGGAGAAGACAGCTGCCAGCACCGTGCCGAAGAGCCAGCACCACACCAGATTAACAAAGAATGCGATAGTGGGCATCTTGGGAGCCATCTCGCGCATTGCGTCAAGCTGGTCCTGGGTAAAAACGTTTTCGTACATCTGCACTGCCGCGTCCAGCGATTCGGTCATCATGTCGGGCTGGATGAAGAGCATCCATGCCAAAGTGAAGCCGGAGTAAATGAGAGCGGAGAGCAGGGCGGTTGCCGTGCCGAAGCTGAAGGTGTCCCTGTTGGTGACGCTTTCGTTGCCGGCGGCGAACTTCTGCATAAAGAGTTTCATCAAGCGTATGCAGAGATAAAACTTGAATACCCAGAGCAGTATTCCTGAGACATTGAGCAGCGCCGCTCCTACGCCGGAGGCCTGAATCTTGCCCATCATTGCGTTGCAGACCATATATGCGATGGAGACGAGTCCGAGCACAAGCCCGCTGCGGGCGGCTTCATTCCAGACGGAAGTCCTTTCAGCTGTATTTTCTTTCATAATACAAATATAGATAATTTTTTGTAACTTTGCAGGTTGCAAACCAAAACAATTGTATGTTGACTATAGCATTTACCGATGGCACCATCCGTCCCTGGGACGATGAGCAGGCAAAACACATTTTCTGGCATTCTTCGGCGCACCTTATGGCCGAGGCTCTTGAGGCCCTGTATCCGGGCGTGAAGTTCGGCGTAGGCCCTGCAGTGGAGACCGGCTTCTACTACGACGTGGACCTTGGCGGCGCTACCATCAGCGAGTCCGATCTCAAGAAGATAGAAGACAAGATGATCGAGCTGGCGCGTTCCAAAGAAACTTTCGAGCGCACCGAGGTGTCCAAGGCCGACGCCCTCAAGTACTTTACCGAAAAAGGCGACCCGTACAAGGTCGAACTTATCCAGGACCTGGAAGACGGTACCATCACTTTCTATAAGAACGGATGCTTCACGGATCTTTGCCGCGGCCCTCACGTGAAGCACGTGGACGACATCAAGGCAGTGAAGCTTACCGCTATAGCGGGTGCATACTGGAAGGGCGACCAGAACCGCCAGCAGCTTACCCGCATCTATGGTGTAACCTTCCCCAAGAAAAGTATGCTGGACGAGTATCTCCAGATGCTTGAGGAAGCCAAGAAGCGCGACCACCGCAAGCTCGGCAAGGAGATGGAACTCTTCACCTTCTCCGGCCGCGTGGGTCTCGGACTGCCGCTTTGGCTGCCCAGAGGCGCCGTTATGCGCAATATACTTGAGAATTTCCTGCGCGCCAAGCAGGCGGAGATGGGATACCTCCCTGTCGTAACACCTCACATCGGCAGCAAGGAACTCTATGTTACTTCCGGCCACTATGCCAAATACGGCAAAGACTCGTTCCAGCCGATTCATACCCCGCAGGAGGGTGAGGAATACATGCTCAAACCTATGAACTGCCCTCACCACTGCGAGATTTTCCGCAGCGCCCCCCGCTCATACAGGGACCTGCCCCTGCGCTTTGCAGAGTTCGGCACCGTGTACCGTTATGAGCAGAGCGGCGAGCTCCACGGACTTACCCGTGTTCGCGGCTTCACCCAGGATGACGCCCATCTTTTCTGCCGCCCGGACCAGCTGCAGGTGGAGTTCGAGAAGGTGATAGACCTGATTCTCTACGTCTTCAAGACTCTCAAGATGACGGATTACATGGCTCAGGTGTCTCTGCGCGACCCCAAGAACAAGGAGAAATACATCGGCTCCGACGAGAACTGGGACAAGGCTGAAAAGGCCATTATCGATGCCGCGGAGAAGAAGGGCCTCAAGACGGTGGTGGAGCTTGGCGAAGCCGCTTTCTACGGTCCCAAACTGGACTTCATGGTCAAAGATGCAATCGGCCGCAAGTGGCAGCTCGGCACCATTCAGGTAGATTACAATCTTCCCGAGCGCTTCGACCTCGAGTTTACCGATGCCGACGGCAGCAAGCAGCGCCCCGTTATGATACACCGTGCTCCTTTCGGAAGCCTCGAACGCTTCACGGCCGTGGTGCTCGAGCATACCGCCGGACATCTCCCGGTATGGCTGTCTCCGGATCAGGTGAAAGTGCTGCCAATCAGCGAAAAATACGCAGATTATGCAGAAAAAGTTTGCGAATTGCTCAAAAATTCCGATATTCGCGCTTCCATAGACTCTCGCAATGAGACACTTGGCAAGAGAATCCGTGAAATTTCCTTGCTGCGCGTGCCTGTAATTGTGATTGTGGGTGAAAAAGAAGCTTCTGAAGGTACCGTTTCCGTTCGCCGGGAGGGGGCCGATCAGGGCACTATGACTGTGGAACAGTTTGTACAATATATTAATACAGCGGTAGCTGAAGAATTAGCTTGATGGCAGGACCATACAGACCAAAGCCGACCTACAAACCAGGAGGTCGCCGTCCGGATCCCAGAGGTCAGAAGAAGGACGAGAACGAACTCAACATCAACGGGCAGATAACTGCTCCGCAGGTGCGACTCGTGGGGGATAACATCCCTGAACCGGGTATATGGCCCATTGTAAAGGCCCTGCAGCTGGCAGACCAGCTTGAGCTCGACCTCGTGGAAATCAGCGCAAAGGCGGATCCTCCCGTGTGCAAGATCCTGGATTACCAGAAATACTTGTATCAGCAGCGCAAAAAGGCGAAGGAGATGAAATCCAACGCCGCCAAGGTGGTCATCAAGGAAATACGCTTCGGCCCCAACACAGACGAGCACGACTTCCAGTTCAAGCTCAAGCATGCAGCGGAGTTTCTTCAGGAGGGTTCCAAGGTCAAGGCTTCCATATTCTTCCGCGGGCGTTCCATAATGTTTGCCGAGCAGGGAGAAAAGCAGCTGCTCCGTTTTGCTGTAGAACTTGAGCCTTACGGCAGGGCTGAAAACATGCCGACGCTTGAGGGCAAGCGTATGACTATGATGCTCGCCCCGCTGAAAAAGAAATAAACCGGAGTTTCCGGCGCCTGCCGGGAACTTGATATATTAACTATTTAATTATTACAACAATGGCAAAGCTTAAAACCAACTCCGGTGCCAAAAAGCGTTTCACGCTTACCGGATCGGGAAAGATCAAGAGGAAGCACGCTTACCACAGCCACATCCTCACCAAGAAAACCAAAAAACGTAAAAGAAATCTGGATCATTTCGCCATCATTGAGAAGGCCGATGTGAACAGGGTAAAAGAAATGTTGGTTCTCTAAAAGTATTGAATTATGCCTAGATCAGTCAATTCTGTCGCATCACGCGCACGCCGCAAGAAGATTCTCAAGAGAACCCGCGGTAATTTCCTGTCGAGAAAGAATGTCTGGACAGTAGCAAAGAACACCTACGAGAAAGGTCTCACCTACGCTTATCGTGACCGCAGGGCCAAGA
>JAFTDJ010000052.1 GCA_017454265.1 Bacteroidales bacterium
TGTACCAGGGGTGGCCGCGCGGCAGGGGCGGGACGCCCCTATGAGCGCAATATATATCCACGAACCACCCCGTTGAGTCGAAGGGAAAACATTCCATCAACTTTGTTAAAATAAATTTTGAAAAGTCTTAGAATACAGGTGGGCCAGTATATCAAGAACTTTACCGGGGAGATGTGTGTGAATCTGGGATGCATAGGTGCGGAAGATAGAAAAACGGGGCCGGAATAATCCAGCCCCAAAGCAACAATAATTCCAGACGGAAACTAATACGGCTTTACGCCTTGCCAGAAATTATTCTGTGACAGCACGGACAGATAGCCCGTCGGCGCGATAGTGGCTGCTGACGGAGAAGTTTTTGTTTCCGAAGCCAATGCTAAGCCCGCTGTAACAGTTGTCCGCGAAATCCGTTCTGAGGGAGGAGGACCAGTAGGAGCCGACGTTCCCTGGCTCGTAAAGAATCGTGCCGCGCCGATATCCTGTGGGGCGAAGGAAGATTGACTTGTCGGTGTAACCGGACTTATTGCTGGTTACTCTATATCCGCTTTTCCCGTTTTGTGTAGTCCATGTCCATGTGCAATTATTTATCAACTCTGTCCATTCAGCATCTGTAGGCATTCGCCAGTTGCCGCCCCAATTCGCACGGGCTGCGTCGTCGGACAATTCCAATACGGTTCTGTTGTCTACTGTTCCGGCATTGTTTGAAAGAACATACTTGGTAAAACGTCTGGAGCTTTCGTTCCACCACCTATAGCTAGACCACGTAT
Organism: Bacteroidales bacterium; assembly: GCA_017454265.1. GTDB lineage: Bacteria > Bacteroidota > Bacteroidia > Bacteroidales > UBA932 > Cryptobacteroides. Next base: position 765 of record JAFTDJ010000052.1, read on the forward strand.
AACCAGCCGTCTTGTCGGATTTCCACACAGGACTGTTTGTGATTGAAAATACATAACCATCCTCATAGTACGGCTCCGTTTCCCCCCATGCGAAGTAATCACCGTACTCCTCGGGAGAAGATGCTCCTACATTACAGGTAGCCCACTTTACTGAGAGTCCGAGATCTACCATTTCATGATTTACCTTGCTTCTTACTGGGCGAATGGGATGACCAAGATAGCGTTGCTCAGGGCTCCAATACGAGCGAAAAGAGAGAAGTTCAGCTTGTTTAGGACTTGTTGTATTTAATGATGAAGACCAGAATTCATAATTCCAAGCATAATCTCTCACATTTGATTCACTCCAATAACCAACCTTTGGCAGAAAAACACTTTTCCCGTTAATCTTGCTGGTTAACTGCATTCCAGGCACACCATTAAGCGTAATCCATGTATAATTACAATTATCATATAGTTCGTCTATTTCAACTTTTGTGGGCATTCGCCATGAGCCACCGAGTTGTGTGTGTGCGGCATCGTCGTTGGCCTCCAACACTGTCTTATTATCCACGTTACCACAATCACTCAATGTATTATACTTGGAGAGTTTCATATTATCATAATAAGTCCCGCTGGTTCTAAATCTATAGTTTTCGATAGTAAACGTTTGTTTAGGACTCGTTTCTCCCCATGCAAAATAATAGCCTGAGTTTTCTGGCGCACATGCCCCTACATTCCAGGAGGCCCAATCCACACTCAGACCGAGGTCAATGGCATCAGGTACTTGGGGGGCATCAGTCACAGACACAACACATTTCGCTGTATGACTTCCGTCATAAGTGGTCGCCGTAATGGTTGCAGTTCCAACACTTTTAGCAATTACAACCCCCTCCGCATTAACATAGACAACGGCTGTATTATCAGAAGACCAAATGATGTACTTGTTCGTGGAGTTTTCAGGCAGTACTGTTGCGATAAGCTGCTCAACATTGTCACGGTTTAATGACAGGGCGGTTTTATTAAGCCCCACCGATTTAACTGAAATGTGATTATCATCAAGAACAGGTCGGATAGGGTAACCACTTCCACGTGTGGCAAAGTTTGTTGCCCAGCAACCATTAGAAGATACACAAAGACATCGAACACAATCAACCGGATAATTAATAATGTCCATAGTAGAAGATAAATAATAGCCAGCTGATCCAGCATATGATACTGAGCTGGAATATTTGTTTCCAGTTGCAGGGAAAAAAATACTATTCCCGTTTTTTCTGCTTGTCAATAGAAAGCCATTTATTCCGTTCTTTGTGGTCCAAATCATGTCGCAACTGCTCTCTAATTCTTGAAACTCAATGTCAGTGGGCATGCGAAAGGATCCTCCTAAATTGGCAACAACAGCATCATCTTCAGAATAGAGAACATAATTATTGTCTATTACTCCATGTTCTATTTCAGTATTATATTTGGAATACAATGCCTTACCCTCTGCGTCATTGCCAATCCAGTACTTATAATTATCCAAAGAATAGCTATTCTTTGGATGCGTTTCCCCCCAAGCATAATAGTCCCCAAATTCTTCAGGAGCATTTGCCCCTAAATTAACAGCGGCCCATTTGACGGATAATCCAAGGTCTACGGCCGCTTCCAGGACAGTAACAGAGCAATATGCCACGTATCCACCATCTACTGTAGTGGCTTTAATTATCGCCGTACCAGCTTTGACTCCAGTCACAGTTCCGTTGCCATCAACTGCCGCCACGAAACTATTGCTGCTTGTCCATTTAATGGATTGGTCTGCAGCAGTGGGTGGATTAATAGTAGCAATCAGTGAGGCTTGCCTACCTTCAAAGATTGACAATTCAGACTTATCAAGGGATATGCCGGTCACCTCATAAGGATCAAGAGAGGCATTATACAACGTTGCGACAAAGGATTTTGCGTGGCTCTTGAGCGTTGAGAACTGATTGTCAAGCGAACGGGAGCAATCAAGGTCCAAAAGTACGACAACGGACTGCCGTGTGTGTGTAACAATGATTTTTACATCATTATCCTTGTCAAACTCGGTGTTTCCCTGCCAGAAGTCGGATGATGAGTGCGCGTACCACCAAGTCCATACTCTGTCTTTGTTGATGGCCGCCCCGCTATCCGGAATGATGTCTGAGAAAGTGTACGTAATATGGATTCCGTTCACTTTACCTTGAATCGTGCTGCCGCTACCGCAAGTCATTCCATGGTAGGTTACATTGGTCAATGCTTTAGTGCTGAGATTAAACGTCCCCTCGATATACATGGCCGAGGAAGTTGCACTTGAAGCTCCGTCCAAGGTAATGCGCCACATGGTGCCGTCAGCTTTCCCCGGGACAGTGAGTTCGAGTTGATACTTGGTTGTGCTGGTTGTCTGGCTAATCTTATCGGCAATTTCCTGGAAGCGGGCATTCACCGATGACATGTCATCCACTTCATAAGCATTACTCTCAGGATAAGCCAGCTTCTTGATATTCTTGCGGAACATCTCTCTTTGCTGAGTCGTATTGACATCATTGCCGGTGAGTCCGATTGAATAAGAAGTCAATGGTATTCCGGCATAACTAGAAGTTGCAAGCTTGTTATGGAGGGTCTCAAGACACTCATCATCAGTTGTATAGTTGTCCATCATCATGGCAGAACCCATGTCAAGCCCGTCGGTGAAGGTGACAAGAGAGACATTATAGAGATCGTCAGGATACTGAGCCTGCTTTAGGGTGCGAAGAGACTGATCAACCGAGTAATAAAGAAGGGTGCCGTTTTTAGTGGTCAGGCCATCGATGAACGCGTCAAAATGTGTCTTGGAGTTGGCGTCCAGACGCTCAATGTCCATTTTGTACAGTTCGTCGTTGAACCCGATTATACCAAGATAAAGGCCGCTCTTTGTTCCGCCGCCATGCTGCTCCGGGGCTTCGATTCTGCCATCCAGCAAACCCAGATTGAGTATGGTATTTCTTTTAACGGTGAGGGTCTTTGACGATTCAACCGTACCCAGTAAAACGCCGGAGGAATTGTAAAACTCCATTTCAAATCCGCCCGAGATAGTTCCGGGGAACATGGAAATGAAGTATTCGCCCGCGCCTGACGATGTCAGAACCTTTATTTCATCAATACTGTCTCCTGTTGGAGTAAGTCCCGATATGTCCGGGTAACCGGAAGAAACTGATACTTTTGCCCTACCGGAAGGAACAGAAGATGCCGGATGGAACAGCACGTAATATATATCGTTGCGCTGAAGCTTGAACGATATGAGGCTGGTCACATTATAAAACAAAAGATGTCCCGACTCAAGATCATCCGTGAAAGCCATAGAAGCATGTGCGGATGCAAAACGTCCGTTTTGCTGAGGCTTGACGAGACCGTCGAGGATAAAAGCACCTCCTGACGGTATTATACTTGCCCCATATGCTGCAGCCACAAAACGGTCATCCTGGCCAAGTGTAAGTTTAAGATGTGCAGAGGAGCCGCTCACCGAAACCTCCACGTCCCTTTTTTGCATGACCGATTGGGAATAATAGTTAATCACATCCCCGGCATTCCACTGAACCTTATAACCATTAACCAAAGAAGTTTTTGTATCTTCTTTTGCAAATGATGCCTCAAACTCCCGGGTAACCATCCCGGCGTCTGTATCTTCAACAGAGACCTCTGGCATACAAGATGCGAAGGAGAAAGACAACGCTGCCAATACAAGTGTATGGCAAATATGCTTAATGCTATGCCTTACCATTGAAACTCCTCCTGATTATAGTTTTCGTTATCACCGTCAAAACTATCGCAGATCAGAGCGATATCATCCTGTCGGCAGACTGCCGTTACCGGCCGAACATAGCCGGATTTCTCATTAAGTGTCTTCATGTTATAAGGGACTAGACTCTCAAAGGCTACTTGAGGGCCCGTAAACATTCACAAATAAATAATCCTCAATAGTTCCCCAAGCGTACTCAAGGCTAACAGGGATGCGGAGAGTGTAGTCGTCGGCATGACCCATATTATTCTGATAACTGAGCGAATAGTTGGCCATGTTCGAAATAGGGGACAGGCTTAAATTAAACACGCCGTTAGGCACGTAATTCCCGCTATTTTTATTTGTTACGCCCAACCATGCATTAGCATTTACAGAACTCAAGAGAGCATAAGATCCATCAGCCAGAGACTGGTTCGTGGCCACATGATCAAGATCGATGCTGATACTGTTGATACCATAATAGCCGCAGTAATATATGCCGGAATACACACCTTGAACATAGGTATCAGAGGAGCTGTCGTAATAGAATAATCTATAGCCCTGCCAATCCTCGGCACTGAAGAAGCGTCCTAGCTCAATAGAGTCTCCTCCGCCCGGGATGCCCTCAACAAAATGATTCGTGTTATCGATACTAAAGGTTATCGGGCGCAAGAAACGCACATGGATAGTCATCCTTCCCAGTTCGGTATAATTGTTATTATTGGAGTCTACATAATACGCAACGAGGTCGACATTGCAGTAGAGAATTCTGCCATTCGGATTTGCATCAGTTGGGTTGCTTGCCCAATTGATGAGTTGCTTGGACGCATCGTTATAGTTAAAAATAATCTCTCCAGTGCTTTGGTCTGTCATGCTGATAATAGCAGTGTTGTTATAACTAAGTAACGTCGAGGACGAACGGGTAATGGCCCTACCGGCTGCTCCCACCCTTGGCTGAATCTGGCTGAACTCATATTTATAATGTATTCGCGAGCACACGCTAGCGGGAACGGCCGGGCTGACATTGACCGTCACCTGTCCACTGGTCCAATAATTATCAATCTTTATGACATATTGGGCTACATCATCTCCACCATACTCGTTATAGGATTGAGGTATGCGGACATTAGTACGTATCGTAGAACCTGCTTCACCATTAACGTCGCCGTACCAGTAGGATGAAAACTTTGTTGCAAACGACGCGGTTGGTTTGGCCCCGATTTTTAACTTAAAGCCTATGTATATTACATCATTCTTTGCAGACACAAACTGCGCATACAGTGTTTTAGCCGTGCCGGAGCCAAAATTATCTTCTTGGGCCTTGGAAAGAGATATAGTAAACTTATCATTTATTGAATCTGAACCGCCATTTTTCTCAAAAATCACAGAACCGCAATCATTGCTCCCCGTGCACTCTACCATTCCATTCTTGTAGCAATATGTCTTGCCGGCGACCCATGTGAAAGATTCGCGGAAGGCTGCATAATCCATCTGAAGAGTTGTTGCCATGTAGTTTGAAACAGTGCTCCAGGAAACCTCCCTGCTCCAAGTTTCGAAGAAGTAGGGGTATTCTCCAAAATCAGCGACCTGGTAAGATACAACATAAGGGGTATAGGCCCGCCATGTCAGGTCGGCATCCGGAGTACTCAAAGAGCCGAATATAGCACGTTTGATTGTAGTTTTGCTCGTGCGATTGTATACTGCAGTGGAACTGTCGTCTTTTGTAAAGGTCAAGGTAAAACCGTTCTCAAATACGGTCGGCACGAGTACAAAATAGTATGCCTTGCCCACCTGGAGCGTAGTCCCTTCCGGAGCAGAAAGAGTAATGGTGTCACTTCCCCCGGTTATACCCGCCACTGTTGGTAGTCCATTATCGTCAAAGCACGCAGTGATTGTTCCGGCGATTTGTTCGCCGGTGTTGCCTTGCAGTGCAACGCTGGTAATTCCAGACTCAGACACTGTAAACTTAATTCCGCCGCAGATGTTGTAAAACGGCATACTCAGGCCCGTGGAGCGTCCCATCGTGGGAAACAAGTCATCTGCAAACGTGTCTGCGGTCGCAATCTGCTCGGACGGAAGGATTGTGGTAATGGATGTTCCGTCACAGGAAGCGGAAGCGTTGTACGGATAAACCGCCCAGAAATACTGATTGCCCATACTGACTTCGTTGCCTCCTGTAATCACGCCGATAGAGCCCGTGAACTGAGCGACCCTGGCGGTTTCTGTATTCTGGGAAGTAAACACATTGCCGCCATCAGAGCCGCTGCCAAAGAATAAACTGATCTGGTCGCCCGGGCTCCAGAGCACCGAGCCGTCAGCAGCACGCTCCGTGCGGGTGTTAGGTTCGCCGCTGGTGGCGGTGATGGTAATCTCCCTTTGCAATGCAGCAGGGCTGGTTTCTGCGCCTTCGGGCTCGGCAACTGTACAAGATGCTGCTAACATCATAATTGCCAATTCAACAAATATTCGGTAACGACTCATACTGTTTTGAAAATATTTCTCGTAAAACTTGTATTTATGAAAAAGAGCTTGTACATTTGTGCCAAGATAATACGCGATGCGTTGAGAGATAAGCGCCTCAGATTTGGCATCGAAAAACCATTACAGAGTATTTCTTCGGGAGAAGCGGTACTCTGTATTTTTTTATACAGATGCGCTAACACTTTCGAACCCGCCCATTGGACCCGAATATCTAAAACAAACGTAATTATGCGTATTATCTTTACTTCAGACGCCAAATCGGGTCGCGTTCGTATAGAGCTTAGCGAAGAGCAACCCACGGCACTTGCTCCGGCAGAAGAGCGCAAACAATCTGCCTCCAAACCGGAGAAAGTCCATGTGAGGGCCCACTGGCGACGCCGTCCGGCTAAGCCATAGGCTCTTACGGGCCTCCCGGCCCGTGCTGCCCGCCATCTGCCAAAGAGGGTCGCCCAGTTTATTGCCGGGAGGCCCTCCGCGGCTATATCTAGCACTATCGCTTTGCAACACATCATGGCGTCTAATTAAGCGGTTCTTCGATAGTTCCTTCAGAGCCGCCGGTTTCCGGAGCGACCAAGATGACCGTTTCTGCAGGGATGTAATTATTGCTCCTGTCCACCGTCACATTCGGGATTGACTGGCCCTGGGCGATGTACAGGTAGCCCAGAAGGTTATTGCCCTCGGCGTCTTTCATAGGGGAACACTCCAAATACTGCAAAGCAGTGTTATTCGCAACATTCAGACAAGTGATTAGGTTGTTGCCGCAGGATAAAATAGCCAATGCTGTATTACCAGAGATGTCCAAATTAGACAGTTGATTGGAGTTGCAACGCAATTCAACCAAGGCTATATTTGCCGATAGTTGAAGAGACGTCAAGACGTTAAGATTGCACCAAAGAGTTCGTAACTGTGTATTATTACTCAAATCCAGAGAAGAAAGATTACAGAATTGACAATCCAGCTTATCCAATGAGACATTTGCACTTACATCCAGATTGGTTAATTGTTTGTTATCACCGCAACGTAAATAGACGAGGGAGATATTATTGCTAACATCCAAACTAGTCAATGGATTAGCGCCACAATTTAAACGAGTCAGTAGCGTATTATTGCTTATGTCTAAGCTGGGCAATTGGTTGCCATAACAATCCAATTCTTTCAGGGCAGTTTGATGACTCACATCCAAGTTTGTTAATTTGTTTGCCGCGCAATCAAAATGTGTCAACGCCGCGCATACTGTCAAATCAATACCCGTCAATTGGTTATAACCACAATATAAAGAGGATAGAGATGAGTTCTGGCTTACATCTAAAGCTGTGAGCTTGTTCTTGTTGCAATTTAGATGAGCCAAAGCCGTGCATGTTCGCACTTGAATATTATTCAACTGATTATAAGAGCAATCTACATTTACTAGCTCAGGGTTCGAGCTCAAATCCAAGGACAAAAGAACGCCATTCGGGTTGTTCAAATCAGGGCATGACCCCTTGCAAATCAAAGATTGTAAATGCAAACAGTACTCAATCCCTTCCAAAGAAGTAATATCATCAGTACACACATCTATCCTCGTCACCGCCTCAGCCTCGCTGAAATCCAGCACCCCGTTACCATTGGCATCGAAGTTCTGAATCATGTACGCACGGAAGTTCTCGTCCGGAATCGGCACATACAGCATCTCCCACTCCAGGCCTGCATCCGGCGTGTTCATCGTGCCGAAGACCGAGCGCTTGATGGTCGCCTTGGAGGTGATGACCCTCTCCGCCCTCGCGTAGCCCTTGCTGAAAGTCATCGTGAAGCCGCTCTGGAACACCGTCGGTACCATCACAAAGTAATACGACTTCCCCACCTCGAAGGCCTCACCTTCCGGGGCTGTCAGCGTAATGGTGTCGCTGCCGTTGGCTACATTCGTCACCACAGGCACTCCGCCGTCAAAGGCTGCAGTTATCGTTCCCACTATCTGCTCGCCTCCGTTCGCCTTCAACGTCACACTCTTTATGTCTTCCTCCGATACCGTGAACTTGATTCCGCCGCAGATATTGTAAAAGGCCATGTTCAGCCCTTGCGAGCGTCCGATTGACGGGAACAGGTCGTCGGCAAAGGTATCGGCCGTTGCCACTTGCTCGGACGGGAGTACCGTGGTGATGGACGTGCCGTCGCAGGAGGCCGTTGCGTTATACGGATACACCGCCCAAAAGTACGTGTCTTCAACGGCAATGTTGTTGCCACCGGTAATCACTCCGATGGTTCCGGTAAAGTTCACCGTCTTGGCAGTCTCCGTGTTCTGCGCCGTAAAGCAGCTGCCGCCATTGGTGCCGCTTCCGTAGAACAGGCTGATCTGGTCGCCGGGACTCCAAAGCACAGAACCGTCGGCCACACGCTCCGTGCGGGTGTCAGGTTCGCCGCTCGTGGCGGTGATGGTTATCTCCTTCTGCAAGGCAACGCGGCTGAGCACTGAGCCTTCCGGCTCGGCAACTGTGCAAGATGTGGCGAGGGCAAGAATTGCTAACTCAGAAAGAAATCGATAATACCTCATATTAATCTTGAAATAATTGCTATAGGATTCTTGTAATTGTCAAATATTGCCATTATCTTTGTTGCCAGATGATATGCGATGCATTGAGAGATAAGCGCCTCAGATTTGGCATCGAAAACCATTACAGAGTATTTCTTCGGGAGAAGCGGTACTCTGTATTTTTTTATACAGATGCGCTAACACTTTCGAACCCGCCCATTGGACCCGAATCTTAAAACAAAATGCAATGACGCATATCATTCTAACTTCAGACGCCAAATCGGGTCGCGTTCGCATTGAGCTTAGCGAAGAGCAACCCACGGCACTTGCTCCGGCAAAAGAGCGCAAACAATCTGCCTCCAAACCGGAGAAAGTCCATGTGAGGGCCCACTGGCGGCGCCGTCCGGCTAAGCCATAGGCTCTTACGGGCCTCCAGGCCTGTGCTGCCCGCCATCTGCCAAAGAGGGTCTCCCGGTTTATTGCCGGGAGACCCTCCGCGGCGATGTCAAACACGTATGTCACCCTTAATCGCATATCATTTACGCTCTTAACGTCACGATAATCAACGCCTACTTCAAGTTCTAATTATAATCACCGCCGCGAAGGTCGCCTGTAACTACAGATCCTGGCGAGTCGAATTCGAAAGTGCCATTGTTAGAACAATTGGAGAACTCAATCTGAGAATCGGCGGCGCCGCATCCAACAATACCGCCAAGAGCGGAGACCTTACTTGATGAAGGTGTTGCGGTTGAGTAAAAGCCAAGATTCCCGCTATTGATACAATTCGAATAAGTCGTGGCTCCAGCCTTGCTTGCATCAGCCACAATGCCACCGACAAAAGATCTCCAATCAGTTTTAGTTACAGCCGGATGATTAAGTTCCAGCGCTCCTCTGTTGGTACAACCACTGACTCCAAAGCAACAGCCCCCAGCTATACCACCTAGACGGTTGATGGAAGTAGGGCAAGTAATTGTAATATCGCCGTCATTCTCACTGTCGACAATCGAACCGGTCGCATAGCCGAATACTCCGCCGCAATAGTGATTGGATGTCTCTGTAAGAGTTCTTATGGTAAGGTTAAGATTTACATGATTATAGCACTTTTCGAAAAGAACTGATGAATCAGCGGTATATGGACCGGCTGATGCCACTACTCCAGCAAAACAGCAAGAAGCAATGTTCCCTACCCCTCTATTCCCATAAGTGCCGCCTGCGCATAGCGCATCCACTGTAATCTGGCCATAGTTATGACATTGGTAGGCGCCACGCGTTACAGTGCCCCCCACTCCGGCTATCCTGACACCGGTCCAGACCAAGGATTCGGAATCGCAAAGGATTGAAATGTTACCGCTATTGGTGCAGCCTCTCATTTGACCTTCCGTGTAACCTAATACGCCACCAATATTTGGAGACGCACCAGAACCGCCATTGATGTAGTGTATTGAAACATTCCCTTCATTTGAGCAGTTCTCGACTAATCCATAATTGCCTGGCGTTTGCTTGGCAGAAGGAGATCCTCCGACGACTCCACCCACACAGAAGAATACTGAAGTCCCATATTCGACACTGACACTTCCAATATTTGTGCAATTCACTACCATGGCTTGTCCTGCTGCCCCTTCATATATACCAACAATGCCGCCGAGGGAATGGTATGCGCCCGAAACAGGTGTGTCAACTGCAATAGCAACTCTACCACCATTGAAGCACCCACTCACCACTCCTGTAGTATAACCAACGAGTCCACCCCAGTTACAACTTGCATTAGGAAGCGAGCCATAATGAAGGTTAATGGTTGCGTTACTGGAGCAATTAATAATAGAACCAGCATTATTTGACACCAGTCCACCATAATTGGATCCATCAATAGGTCTGGGAAATGAAATAGTGCAATTGCTATCGAAAATAACATCTTCAACCAATGCACTTGTGGTTGCCAAACCTATCATGCTATTGTTTAATTGAACCGATGAGAATTTAACATTGATAATGCTGCCTGTCAAGTTATTAAACAGATGGTCATTTAAGACTGCATTGCTAATAGTATGGCCCCTACCGTCAAAACTTAGGGCATATAATGCATTGTTACCAGTGATGTTCGCCCCATTCAAATCTATATCAGCACCAAGTTCTATATTATGTATCGGATTGGAGAAAAAAGCGATAAGATCCTCCGCCGTATCAATTATAATTGGGGCCTCAGAGTCAAGTCCAGCTTCGACATAATTAATTGCCGCCAAAGAATCAAAAGACAATTCAGATAGGTTTTGGTAAGCACTCAACCAGAGCTCTTGCATGGGGTTATTCTGACACGTTAGCCTATCCAGTTGAGGAAGCATACTCACATTAAGAAAAGTAAGATTATTATTAGAGCAAAAAACATGAGTCAAAGCCGTATTGTTACTAACATCAAGGCTTGCAATCTGGTTATACGAACAGTTAAGTGTTGTCAAGGCAGGACAATCACTTACATCAATGCCAGTCAACTGGTTACTCAGGCAAGCTATCCAGAATAGTTCCGGATTACCACCCACATCTAAAGAAGTCAAAGCATTGTTATAACAAAACAGTTTTTTCAACGCGCAACATCCTGTGACATCTACGCTGATTAAACAATTGTTATAGCAATACAGTCGCTCCATAGCTATACAACCGTCCACATTGATACTCGTCAACATGTTGTTGTTGCAAGTGATATATGTCAAGGAAGATAGATTGCTTGCGTCAAGGCTGATAAGTTGATTATTGCTACAATTCAATGCCTTCAGCGCTGTATTTCTGCTTACGTCAAGGATTGTTAGTTTATTTTCCCAGCAATACAATGTTTCCAACTCTGTATTATTGCTTGTGTCCAAAGCGGACAATTGATTGCCCGCACATGATAAGTAGGTTAAGGCTATATTGTTACTTATATCCAATGTGGTCAATTGGTTCGAAGTGCAAGACAAACGTTTCAGAGCAATATTCGAACTCACGTCCAAACTTGTCAACGAGTTGGAACCGCAATACAATTGTTCAAGATTGACAAGGTATTCAATTCCTGCCAAAGAGGCAATATTTTGAGAATATACATTTATCTTTCTGACTGATGCAGCTTCAAGTTCGTCAACTTCGCCATCTCCATTGGAATCGAAATTTTGAATCATATATGCCCGGAAGTTCTCGTCCGGAATTGATACATATTGCATCTGATTCCATTCTAAGCCAGAATCCGGGGTAGCTAAGCTTCCAAAAACAGAACGTCGGATTGTAGTGCTTTGAGTTCGATTATAAGTTGCCCATATATTTCCCTTGTTGAAAGTCAGCGTAAAACCATTTTCGAACACCGTAGGGACGAAAACCAGATAATACGCCCGCCCCACCTCAAGTGTCTCACCTGCCGGAGCTGCCACTGTTACGTAATCCGTGCCGTCTGCAATGTTGGTGACTACAGGAAGTCCGTTGTCGTCATAGCCCACAGTAATCTTACCCGCTATTTGTTCGCCTGAGTTGCTCCTTATTGTAACGCTCTTGATTCCTTCTTCAGATACCGTGAACTTGATTCCGCCGCAGATATTGTAAAAGGCCATGTTCAGCCCTTGCGAGCGCCCGATTGACGGGAACAGGTCGTCGGCGAAGGTATCGGCCGTTGCTACCTGCTCGGACGGGAGTACCGTGGTGATGGAAGTGCCGTCGCAAGACGCAGTTGCGTTATACGGATACACCACCCAAAAGTACGTGTCTTCTACGGCTATGTTGTTGCCGCCGGTAATCACTCCGATGGTTCCGGTAAAGTTCACCGTCTTGGCGGTCTCGGTGTTCTGCGCAGTAAAGCAGCTGCCGCCATTTTCGCCGCTGCCATAGAACAGGCTGATCTGGTCGCCCGGGCTCCAGAGTACCGAGCCGTCGGCTGCACGTTCAGTACGGGTGTCCGGCTCGCCAAGTGAGGCGACAATTGTTATCTCTTGCTCTCCTAAAACCGGGGAACAGACAATCTCGGGCTGTGAAACGGTACAAGACACAGCTAACGCAACCACTGCGGCCGCGGCGGATAAAAGGTTATACCTCATAATGTTATTGTGGTTTAGTATTAAGGAAAAAGCGGCTCTTCGCCTGTTCCTTCGGTCTCGCCTACGCCGGGAGAACCACACAACATCCCTGTGAATTGAACATACAACAGTTTCGCACTAGGCTCAACATAGACTTGCTTCTCCATTGCTTAATGGGGCCGGCTCCTGGGTTAAAAGGTGGTACAAATACGACAAAGGTGTGAAGCCGTTTTCGTATCTTCTGCTGGACGTTCTGGACAAACGCTAGAATAAAGAAACAATCGTACCCCACACCCGCTCAGTATGGAGTACAGATGAGCAGAAGCCCACCGACCGCATAGACATGAGAAAGGCGGAGTGTCAACGACTGAGCCCATTCTAGTTTTGAAAATTGTCCAGATTTCCAACAGGGTCAGCGAAAAACACTTTCGCGTATGTAAACAGATATCAAAGATATCGCTCAAATATAGCAACTATTTCAATAAAAAACAAGCATCTCCCCCGAAGGAGCTTCGGGGGAGATGCTTGACATGGTGGACGGGACTTACAGTTCCCTGAACTTCTCAGCGGAGATTTTCTTGTCTTTGAAGGTAATGGTCTCCTTGATCTTGCCAAGGACCTTGTTGTCCTCTACCTGCTCGGAGAGACGCTCCACCTGGCGGCGGTCCTTGAGGATGTTGCCAACGGCCTCGGCAATCATATCTTCAGGCACGTTGCCCAGGCCGTACATTGCATACTGATAGGTCACGTAAGCCTTTGCGGCTTCATAAATGTCGTCGTGCTCAACCTTGAAGCCAAACTTCTGCATAAGTGAGCCGCGTACCAGCTGCCACTTGAAGTCCTCACAGAATCCGGCAAAGTCCTTCTCGATATCCTCCTTGTTGAGCTTGCCCTGGTTGGCGGCAAAGAGCCAGCGCTTCAGGAACTCCTCGGGGAGCTTGACGCCTGCCTTGTTCACGTAGAAATCACGGATATCCTTGCTCAGGCGCCATTCAGCCTCCTGGCGGTGATTCTCCTTGAGGCGTTCAGCCACCTCTTTCTCGATTTCTTCGTCGGTCTTAGCTTCTGCCTCCTTGTTCTCCACGTAGAACTTTTTCATATTCTCTATCATGGAAGCCTTCTCCTTGGCAGAAGTGGTAATGCTGTACTTGACAACCTCGTCGGCCTTCTCCACCTCAACATTAACCTCGGGAGAAAGAGCGGCATCGAACACGAAGGTAAAGGAATTACCGTCCGCCCATTCAATCTCGGGCTGGCTATCGCTGCCGAGAGGCTCGCCGAGAAGATGCAGGCCGTTATCCGTGATATACTTATCCAATGAAGTGGTGATAACGTCGTTCACAGCATCTACAAGCACCTGCTCGCCATATACCCTCTTAATAAGGGAAGCGGGTACCATACCTTTGCGGAAGCCCTTGAACTCGGCATTACGCCTGCGTTCTGCAAGTTTCTTGCGCACCTCTTCTGCATAATCTTCAGGGGCGATCTCGAGAGTGAGCTCGAGATTCAAATCGTCAATTTGTTTTTTGGTCAGGTTCATAATATCATTTAAAATTTAAAAATTTCTTCTTGGGAGCAGGATATGCCACCCTGCCGTGATGCATCTGGGCAAGGTAGGACTTGAGCGCAGCCTTCACCTCGTTCAGTTCCTTGATTGTAATCTCGGCGTCCAGCAGCTGTCCCTGGTCCACCTTTCCTTGAACTATTTTCTCGACGAAGGATGAAAAAGCCTCCGGAGTATAATCGGTGAGCGTACGGGAAGCAGCCTCTACGCTGTCGCAGAGCATAAGGATCACCTGTTCTTTTGATGTAGGAGCAGGACCGGGATAAGTAAAGGAGTCCTTGTTCTCCGGTTTGCCCTTCTGGGCCAGGTATTTGCTCCAGAAATAACCGGTCACCGTGGTTCCGTGATGAGTGCGGATGAAATCGACCACCACATCCGGAAGCCGGTGCTTGCGCGCGAGCTCAAGACCGTCCGTGACGTGCCTGATGATATCCTCTGCGCTCTGCAAAGGAGAAAGGCCGGTATGATACTTCTGGTCTTCAGATTTATTGAGCAATGATTCGTTCTCTACAAAGCAGATGGGGTTGGTCATCTTGCCTATGTCGTGATAAAGGGCACCTACCCTGAGCAGCAAAGGATTGGCATCTATGGCGCGGGCGGCCGCATCTGCCATGTTCATAACCTGCAGGGAGTGCTGGAAGGTGCCGGGGGCCTTGATCTCGAGGTCTCTGAGAAGAGGAGACGACGTGTCTGCAAGTTCAGCGAGCCTGGAGTTGGAGACCAGATTGAAAAGCTTCTCGAACAGATAAATGAGAGGATAGCCGGCAACGGCAAGGAAGGAGGCGATAAAGAGCCTGAGCAGATCGTGCCAGAACAAACCGCTCACATTGCCTGTAAGCCGCATGGTGATGTACACGAAGGCCATCGCGAGGAAGTTGATAAGGGCAAGGAGGAACTGCTTCCATCCTTTTACAAAATAGCGCGAGGCGTATATGGAAACCATACCGCCTACCAGGAAAATCACGAAAAGCGAAGATCCATGATCTGCATATACCAGCAACGGAAGCAGCGACACTATATATACGGGGACGATAACCCTGGCGCGCACGAATGCCTGGAGATAAAGGGCCGCAAGGGTAAGCGGCGTAAGGAACAGATAGTCGGAGTTAACACGGGAAATAGCGACCACCGCCACCGAGCACAGCGTAAACACGAACAAGAGATAGTAATAACGGTTGTCCTTGAAGAAAGCTTTGCCGGTAAACAGGATGGAGAGGAAGAAAAGCGTCACCAGCAGCAATGCAAACATCACGTTGCCCAGAAACCCAAGGTATTCGGGACCCGTAGAGCCAACGTTACTGGCGTATTCTTTCTGATAAGAATCCAGGATTTGCGCCACCTCGGCAGTCACTATCTCTCCTTTCGCTACAATCAGCTGCCCGGCCGACACGTAGCCGCCTGTGGGCGAAATACGCCTGGACGCTTCCGCGTTAACCGCTTCCGTGGTCTGTGAATCGTAAATCAAGGTGGGAACCACCAGACCATATACGCCATTGGCCTTGAGCAATGAGTCTGCGGCTTCGAATCCCGTCGTTGCGCGCACGTCTTCCAGCAGAAGCGCACGAGCCTGGGACTGTCCTAAAACTTCGGAGGCAGGAACCTTCTGCGCACGCTTGTCTTTCTGTACATAAAGAACTTCTGCACCTTGGGGCACTTCGTCATCGGAAACGACGCCTCTTTCCATTATGTTCTTAAGGGAACCGGCCACAGCAGGTTTGAAGGAGCCCAGATCCATGCCAGCCACGGCAGACACGCTGGCCGTAGTGGCAGAAGCGGAATACTTGAAATACGGCACGTGATTCTCTGCAACCTGATCCATTTCCGCCTGAATCTGCTCGCTGGTCTTGAGAATGGGGAAATCGAAAGGCGCAAAGAGCGTCTCGTAATTCCAGACAGAGCCTTTCTTGTACTCGTAATTGAGCCTCGATGCACGCGGTGCCACCGCCGCAATCAATGCCGCAACCAGGAGCAAAGGCAGTATCTTATTTAAACGGACTATCTTTCTCACGTGCTATGAATTTATAAGTTAATCTGTCTGTAAGGCGCGGAAAAAGGCGGTGCGCCACGACGGTCGCTTTGCCGAGGCCAGTAAGAATAAGCTCGGATTTGCGTTTTTCAAGTCCTACTGCAAGACGTTCAGCACATTCCTCGGCACTCATAAGCTTGCCTTCATCAAGAGGCGTTTCTCCCTGGGCGCTGCCGTCCGCCGTGAGAGCCGCGTTGCGCACGTTGGAAGAAGTGTATCCCGGAGCAAAGACCAGTACTCCCAGGCCATCCTTCAGGTGCTCGATGCGAAGTGTATCCAGAAATCCGCGGATTGCATATTTGGAGGAACTGTAACCGGTCCTGGCGGGAAGTGCCGAATAGCCGGCAATACTGATTACTCCGACCACCTGCCCTTTGGCCTGAAGCAGGTAAGGAAGAGCGTACTTTGTACAATTGACAGTGCCCCAGAAGTTCACATCCATAAGGGAGTGGATAACCTTGAGGTCCAAATCCTTGAACATTGCACGCATGGAGAGGCCCGCATTGTTGACCAATATGTCTATACGGCCGAAGCGCGCCACAGTTTCCTCTACCATCGTCCGGCATTCAGATTCGGCAGAAACGTCGCAGCGCACGCAGAGCACATTTTCCGGGCTTCCGACTGAGGGCGAAAGGGAAAGGAGTTTGTCATAGGACCGGGCAGCCATCACCACCTTCGCCCCAAGGCTTCCGAACAGGCGTGCACTGGCAAGCCCGATGCCGGAACTGGCACCGGTGACTATGATTACCTTATCCTTGAAATACTGCTCCGTGCGCATAGATGTCAGTCTATTTTCATACCGGCGATGTCGTCTCCGTCATATGCGCCGGCATCCAGCTTTGCCTTTATTTCCCTGAAGGCGTTCAAGGTATAATCCACGTCATCCATAGTATGGGCGGCAGTGGAGACGATGCGGAAAATAATCATACCCTTGGGGATTACCGGATAGATGACCATCGAACAGAATATCTTGTAATTTTCCCTCAGGTCCTTGGCAATCTTGGTTGCCTGGGCAATGCCGCCGCCGTCGATATGGATAGGGGTAACGCAAGCCTCGGCCTCACCTATGTCGAAGCCCTGCTCACGGAAACCGCGCTGCAGAGCATGGGTGATTTCCATACATTTGCGCCTGCGTTCGTCACCCTCGGCCGACATAATTATTTCCAGGCGCTTGATATTGCTGAGCACATAGGCCATGGGCTGGCTCTTGGCATACATCTGCGAGCGCATGTTAAGCCGCAGGTAGTTGATGATCTTGCGCGGACCGGCCACGAAGCCTCCTATGCTGGCCATACTCTTTGCAAACGCCCCGATGTAGATATCAACGCCGTCCATTACCCCGAAGTGCTCCGATGTTCCGCGACCATGTTCACCCAGGAGGCCGAAACCGTGAGCGTCGTCTATGAGGATACGGAAGGGGTACTTCTTCTTGAGGGCCACTATCTCATCCAGTTTCCCCAAGGCGCCGGTCATACCGTACACGCCCTCGGTAATGAGCAAGACACCGCCACCGCTCTCGTCGGCTTCCTTGCAGGCGCGCGCAAGCACCCTTTCGCAGTCGGCCATATTGTTGTGGCGATATTTATATTTGCTGCCGGTGTGAAGGCGTATACCGTCGAGCAGGCAGGCGTGGGCTTCGTTGTCGTAAACTATGACGTCGTGACGCGCAGTGAGGCAGTCTATGGTGGAGACTATTCCCTGATAGCCGAAATTGAACAGGAAGGCATCTTCCTTACACTCGAAGTCGGCAAACATCTTCTCCAGCTTCTCGTGATACTTGGTGTGTCCGGAAAGCATACGGCTGCCCATGGGGGCGGAAAGACCCCAGTCGGCTACAGCCTGGGTCTCGACCTTGCGGATTTCGGGATGATTGGCAAGCCCGAGGTAATTATTGAGGCTCCAGTTGAGTACCGGGACGCCGTTGAATACCATATGGGGGCCAAGCTCACCTTCCAGGCGTGGATACATATAATATCCGAATCCCTGCTCGAAATACTGTCCTATGGGACCGCCGGTATCGCGTTCTATTCTGTCAAAAATATCAAGCATAATATTAGATCTTTCGCTTCGCTCAAGATGACATACAAAATGACATTAAGCGTCTATGTTGGCGTAATGTGCGTTTTCTTCAATGAATTGGCGGCGTGGCGGCACATCGTCTCCCATAAGCATGGAGAAAGTGCGTTCCGCCTGTGCCGCATTGTCAATGGTAATCTGGCGCAAGCGCCTGTTGGCAGGGTTCATGGTAGTCTGCCAGAGCTGTTCCTCGCTCATCTCGCCCAGACCTTTGTAGCGCTGCACGGTGTAGCCCTTGTCTGTTCCTTTCCCGAGCTTGAGGGCTGCTTCCTCACGCTGTTCCTCGGTCCAGCAATAGATTTCTTCCTTGCCCTTCTTGACCAGGTACAGAGGAGGAGTTGCCAGGTACACGTATCCATTCTTGATGAGGTCGTACATATAGCGGAAGAAGAAGGTCAGGATAAGGCAGGCAATGTGCGAACCGTCAACGTCGGCATCGGTCATGATGACCACCTTGTGATAACGGAGTTTGCTCAGGTCCATATGCTTCTCACCGGTTTCGTCTTCCATCGCCACAGTAACGCCGAGAGCGGTGTAGATGTTGCGTATTTCTTCGGAATCGAATGCCCGGTCGCCGGCAGCTTTCTCCACGTTCAGGATTTTGCCTCGCAGTGGCAGGATGGCCTGGGTGCGACGGTCACGTCCCTGCTTTGCGGTTCCGCCTGCAGAGTCTCCCTCCACGAGGAAGAGTTCGCAACGCTCCGGATCCTTGTCGGAACAGTCGGCCAGTTTGCCGGGCATGCCGCCACCGCCGAGGGGGCTCTTGCGCTGCACCATTTCGCGTGCCTTGCGCGCCGCCGCCCTGGCTGTTGCAGCCAACACTATCTTATCTACGATGGTCTTTGCAAACTTGGGATTTTCTTCAAGATAAAGGTCCATTGCAGCGGCAGTGGCCTGAGACACCGCCGATGTGGCCTCGGGATTACCGAGCTTTGTCTTGGTCTGTCCCTCAAACTGCGGCTCCGCAATCTTTACGGAAATGACGGCGGTGAGACCCTCACGGAAATCTTCCGGAGCAAGGTCGCCTTTGAACTTCTCCAGCAGCTTATTCTTCTCGGCATACTGCTTCAGGGACCGGCTCAAACCCATTTTGAATCCCTGAAGATGGGTTCCGCCCTCTATAGTGTGAATGTTGTTTACGTAGGAATATATCTTCTCCTGATAGCCGTTGTTGTAGCAAAGGGCTATGTCGATGGGAATAATTTTGTCGGAAGAGATGCTGACCGGGGCGGGGATGATGGTCTGGGCGCCGGCGTCAAGGTAGTCGATGAACTCACTGAGTCCTTTTTCTGAAAAGAACACCTCGCTGCGGAACACCTGGCGTCCGGTAGCTTTGCTTTCTCCGGATTCGTCCTGGACGAACTCATCGACAGTATCGCGCTCGTCGGTGAGAGTGATGCGAATGCCCTTGTTAAGGTATGCCAACTCGCGCAGACGGGCTGCCAGCGTATCGTACTTATACACCGTGGTCTGGGTAAAGATCTCAGGGTCCGGATGGAAAGTGATTATCGTTCCTGTATCCTCGGTCTCTCCGGTAACGGAAACCGGTCCTAGGGGCTTGCCTTTGGAATAATGCTGGACAAAGATTTTCCCTTCCCGGTGTATCTCTGCCGTAAGGCTGTCTGCAAGGGCGTTCACACAAGATACGCCCACTCCGTGAAGGCCTCCGGACACTTTGTAACTGTCTTTGCTGAACTTGCCGCCGGCATGAAGCACGGTGAGCACGACCTCAAGTGCGGAACGGTGTTCCTTCTCATGCATTCCGGTGGGGATACCGCGGCCGTTATCCCTCACCCTTATGGAATTCCCTTGCAGGATACGCACGTCTATGGTGTCGCAGAAGCCTGCCATAGCTTCATCAATACTGTTGTCGACCACCTCGTAAACAAGATGGTGAAGGCCTCTCTCGGAAACGTCTCCAATATACATAGAAGGCCTCTTGCGGACCGCCTCCAGTCCTTCCAGAACCTGGATACTGTTCGCGGAATACTGTTCTTCCGCCTGCTTCATCTCTTCCTGATCAATCATATTATCTTAAATAAACTTACAAAGTTAACATTTTTTACAAACTAAGGGTGACACCGATTACGCCGGAAGGGCCCCACTGGCAATATACCGGGCTGAGGCGTATCTCCTGGTTCAGGAGGTTGGTCCCCTTTATCCATGCGCTCAACTTGCCATTGAACTTGTACTCTGCAAAAAGGCCAAGGTCCAGATACCAGGGCATGGTCACTGTATTCGTGCCCACCGTTGCGGAGCGCTCCGTGGACATTCCGGCGGAAACGCCTGCATAGATGCGTTTCTGCCAGTTATACGCCGCTTTGAGCTGAGCGGTAACGGCGGCAGGAGCGAACACACGGGCTTCCACCCCTTTGGGAACGAGGGTGTAATGCACGTCGGCATCCATGCTGAAACGCTTGGTCTCCCAGGCCAGGGCAAGGTTTGCATGCACCATACCGCAACTCTGCCTGACTAAGGTTTCGTAGCCATCTGCACCGACAGCCCAGAAAGGAACGTCCTGAAGGAACCGGTAGCCGCCTTTCAAATCGTAACGCAGTCCGAAACCCGTGTGCCCGCGAAAGCCGAGATACAGGTCGGCAATCTCGCGTACGGGATACGGATTGGAGTAATTGATGTAGTACTGATGTACCTGCGTCTTGTAATCCCAGTAACTCGTGAGGTTGTCCCGCCCCACTGCCCCAGCGTAGATATCGAAGGTGTTACGGAACAGATGCACTGCAAGGCGCACATCAGGACTGACGCCGAACCTGGCCGCATTGTTCCAACCGACACGAAGACCGGCATCGAAGTCCCAGTTGCCAAGGCTGAAAATGGCGTGAGGCCG
Source organism: Bacteroidales bacterium (assembly GCA_017454265.1). Classification (GTDB taxonomy): domain Bacteria; phylum Bacteroidota; class Bacteroidia; order Bacteroidales; family UBA932; genus Cryptobacteroides. Next base: position 22,021 of record JAFTDJ010000052.1, read on the forward strand.
CAACGAGCCTCCGTAAAAGTAGCTGTTGTACGCAAACTGAGCGTCAAGACCTATACGGCTTTTCCCGGAAACATACGGTTCAAGCGTCGCATCAACGCGCACGTCGTGATCTTCAAAAACGCCGTTACGACCGTTCCAGTCATTCACATACCGGTAGCGAGCTCCCAGATAGTACGAGAAGTCGTGAATGTCCCGTCGCGACAAGCTTATGGCAGCATAGGGAGAATGTCCAATGTCATTGCGAAACACATCATGTCCGGTAAATATGCCGTTGTATCCCAGCTCTGCACGCAACACGGCTTTACCTAAACTGAAACGGGAATCCACTCCTGCCGTGGCGCCGAAATCCCATCCCTTGTCGAATACGGATTTATCCCTTTCCAGTGTCTGGGGAGTAATACGCGCATATTTACCCCAGAAGCCATTCCCGGAAGCGAAAACATTTATGGCCGCCTTCTTACTGTCCAGTGCCGCCCAGACAAGATCCAACTCGGGTTTCATTACCCATCCGGCACCGGCGCGCAGATACAGTCTGCGTCCGTCGTAGGCGCGCGTCGCCGGTGTTACGGTGACGGAATACGGAGAAAACTCGTAAGCCCCCTTGTAAGGCGAATCGAACACCGAATAATCGAAATGATAGTCGAAACGGAAAAGAGAATCCGGGACCCTCATCTGCAAATCCGCTTTGGATACGTCGCCTATTCTCGTTTCATACTCATTGGTCACCTGAACCTCAGGATTGAGATTCTGGGCATTCAGGCAGAAAGGAGCAAGGAAGGCAACCGCAAGTATATAATGCTTTTTCATACTCAGTCGCTCTAGTTAAGTTTTTCAAGTCTCAAACTCACCATATCCTGGATATCGTCATCTGCACGCTCTGCAGTGTAACCGTCCCGAATGCTGGCCAGCGTGGCCTTGGCCTGGTCGGTCTTGCCAAGCTGCACGAAAGTATCGGCGAGCGTAATATAAGTCCTGGCAAGCCAGTAGTTCTGGCCTCCGGACTTTTCCGAGAAGTCAAAGACCCGGTTCTGAACCCCGTCGTAGTCGGCACGGTCGTACGCATCCTGAATCAAGATGTAGCAGGCCTCCGCGCCTTCATTGGTGGAAGGCTGCGACGCCAGCGTGGAGAACACGGCCAGCGCCTCGTCACGGCGGCTTGAGGAGAGGTAGGATTTTGCCCTGATGTACTGCGCCTCCCGCTTGCCCGCTTCGGTCTGGTCCTGCATAATTTCCACAGCAAGCGCAGCATCTGCGGCCTGCTCGTAAGACCTTGCCTTGTAAGCAGAACGCATCATCCCGTAGAGTGCCTGGCTGCGGTTACCCTCAAGCCTTGCGCTGTTGCGCAGGCGATGATAAGCCTCGTACGCATCGGAATAGCGTTCAAGACTGTAATTGAGCTCCGCAAGCCTCAGCATGGAAGTCTCAGCGAAGGATCCGGCATCGGGGGCGTCGATCACTTTGCCGTAGAAGTCGCAAGCCTTTTCTTTGTTACCCAATGCAGAATAAGACTCTCCCATATAGAAAAGGGCATTGGTAACGTGATTTCCCTGAGGATAGTTGTCGAGGTACTTTTGGAGGGAGGCAGCCGCCTGTACGTAATTACCGGAGAGATAAACTTGTTCTGCCGTATTAAAATAGAGTTCCTCCTTATCGGCGTCGGTCCTGCCGGAATTGAGGTTGTTGTTCTCTACATACTCGAGATACTTTTCAGGCGTCTTGAGGGTCTGGTATATGGACTCGATAGCGAACATCGCATCCTCGGCATACTGGCTTCCGGGAAGCAGGTTCACAACTTCCTTGTAGCAATTGAGAGCAGTCTCGTAATCCGATGTATTGCGGCTGACCATACCCATGCCAATCAGGGCCCTGGCCTTGTTTTCCTTGTCAAGTGAATTGTTCTTGAGCAGGCTGAAAGCAGTCATAGCCTTACCATTTTCGGAGATATCCATATAGGCCCGGCCCAATTCGTAAAGGCCCTCGGCATACATAGGAGTCTCAGGGTCGGCATTCATCACAAACGACAACGCCTCGGCCTTGGCCTTTTTGTCTCCGGTGAGGCCATAACAGAGAGCGAGCTGGTGATAGGGGTAAATATTTTCACTCACGCCAATCTCCTTGACCGCATTGCGATAACTGACGATCGCAGCTTTGTAGTCCCGGCGCACATAGTCACAGTCGCCCCTGCGCATGAGGGCATCCTTGCGGCAACTTCTGTCTCCGTCGCCAAGGTATATGTCGAACCAGCGGGAAGCTGAAGGATACTCCTTGTTCTTGAGATGGGAATAGGCAACATTGTATGGCAGCAGTGCGCCTTCGGGCTCTCCTTCGAGAGCAGAAAGGTTGTACAGGTCGGCATACAGGCTGGCCGCTTCGCCGTAATTCTCTGAGCGGTATGCAGACTCGGCCTGCCAGTAGCGGGCCAGCTGTCCGAGCTTATCGTGCTTGGGAAGATAATAGGCGGCGGCCTTCAGGCAGGGAACGGCGTCCCGGTATGCCCCGCTTGCAATAAGCTGCTCAGCACGAAGATAATATGCCTTGATGTAATTGCTCCGCTGGTCTTTGTCCAGGTCGTCTATCTTGTCATAGGCTTCCACCGCCCCGGCATAATCCCGGTTGTACAGGGAAGCCAGTGCCATATAACTGTAGATTTCATCTCCGCGGCGCGAGGTGTTATAGTCTGCAATGTAATCTGCGAAGGGCTTTGTATCCTTGTTCAGGTCGAAGGCAAGTTTTGCATAGTTGAACATTGCATCCTCCCTCATCTTCGGATTCCATGACACGGTGGATGCATCCTTAAAAGAATTCATGGCGGCAACATTGTTGCCGATATTGAGGAATGCATTGGCCATCTGATAGTTGGCTATTTGTCCGAGAGAGTCTTTACGCTCGGTCATCCTGGAGAAATTATCTATGGCTCCCTTCCAGTCATCCACGGAATACAGCACGGAGCCGGCATAGAAAAAGTCGGAACGCGTCATGTTGCTCCTGGATGTGGCGACATAGTATTCCTTGGCTTTGACCTTTTGTCCCTTCACCAGGTAAGATTCGGAAATGATCCTGGCAAGGCGGTTGCGGCGCAGCTCGGGTTGAGAGTCAAACATGGCCACTCCTTCATCGAGTACATAGTCGTAGTCCTTCTGCATAAAATGGCAGTCCACCAGATAAAATTCAGACAGCTCCGAAAAGCGGGGATCCGTAGCCGACTGCTCAAACCATTTCTGGGCGCCCTTGAAATCTTTTGCCGTGTAAGCTATGTAGCCGAGTGCGTAACGTGCCGGAGCCTTATAATCAGACATAGGAAGAGCATCGACTTTCATAAACTCAGGAGCAGCTTCCGAATACTTGCCCTGGGCGAACTCACTGTAGCCTTTCTTGAATGCAAGCTCGGGGAGGAGCACTTTCTCCAGGCGCCTTTCATCCACTTTCGCCAGCCTGGAGCAAGCCTCGGCATAGCGCCCCTGGTCGAAAATGAGCCGGGCATATTCCCAATCGATATCGTTGCTCAGGGCCGAGCGCACCCACTGCTCTTCGTATTCAGCCACCTTGCGGTCTGCATCGGACGACTGCATCTTGATCGTGCAGAGCAATGCGTAGCCATCGGCTACAGGCTCACCGCGCATTCTTTCGAACAGCGCCGAAGCCCTTTCGTACATTCCGTTGTTGTATAGCGTAACTGCTTCCCTGAAAAGTTCAGAACTCCTGTCCGGCGCCGCTATAAGCGACGTTGATAGGAGGATGGCAGCCATTAAAAATCTTACTCGCATAAAAATGGTATTTTAACTTACAAATTTACTCAAAATAAGTTATATTTGCAGAGTTTAAGTCTAGAAAATTAATGAAAAATGTAATATTTTTCAAAGGCGCAGACATCACCAGCGGAGAAAGCATAGTGGTCTATGGAATGAACATGGAAGTTCATGAGGGCGACCTTGTTTACATCGTCGGCAAAGTCGGCACCGGTAAGACATCCATAATCCGTACCATAATTGCCGAGAACCCGCTTTCGCGCGGTGAGGGCGAGGTATGCGGCTATAATCTTTCCAAACTACGGAGCCGCGACATACCTATGCTGCGCCGTAAGCTCGGGGTCGTTTTCCAGGACTTTCAGCTTCTCATGGACCGCAGTGTGGAAGCAAATCTTGATTTTGTACTCAGATCCACAGGATGGAAAGACCGGGAGGCCATGGACAAGCGGATTACCGAAGTGCTCGAAGCCGTGGGGATGCAGACCAAAGCACACAAGATGCCACACCAGCTTTCCGGAGGCGAACAACAGAGAATCGCCATAGCGCGCGCCATACTCAACGCCCCAGAGGTGATCATTGCAGACGAGCCCACTGGTAATCTGGATGCCGAGACAGCAGAAGGCATACTTCAGTTACTTATGAGCATCAACAAGGAAAGAGGTACGGCAATCGTTATGGTTACCCATAACCGCAGCATCCTGGACCGTTATCCTGGACGCATATTCGAGACAAAAGATGAAACTTGCAAGGAAATATGAAAGAATTTGAACTCAAAGCACAAAGCTGGCTCGACGGAGACTTCGACCAGGCAACAAAAATGCAGATCCTCAAACTTCGCAACGAAGATCCGGCAGGGTTGGAAGACGCCTTCTACAAAGACCTCGAGTTCGGAACGGGCGGCCTCAGGGGCATTATGGGCGTAGGCACCAACCGCATGAACAAGTACACGGTAGGCATGGCCACCCAGGGACTTGCCAATTACATCCTTCAGCATTACGAAGGAGACGACCCGCGCGTTGTCATTTCATACGATTCCCGCAATAACAGCAAGGACTTCGCCCGCATAGCGGCAGACGTTCTTTCAGCGAACGGAATACACGTATTCATTTTCGACAACATACGCCCCACACCCGAGATGAGCTACGCCGTACGCCTGAAGAAGGCGGTGGCCGGCATCATGATTACGGCATCACACAATCCGAAGGAGTACAACGGATACAAAGTATCCTGGTCCGACGGCGGACAGGTAACCGCTCCTGTGGACAAGGAGATTGTCGCCGAGGTTGCCAAGATTACCGATCCGTCGATGGTGAAGTTCGAATCCGGCCTGCGTTGCGGCGAGATCGAGTCCATCGGCTCCGATGTTGATGAGCAGTACCTCCGAGACCTCCTGTCCCTGCGTCTCAGCCCTGACGCCTGCGCACGCCACAAAGACATCAAGATCGTTTACACTCCCCTCCACGGATGCGGTGTAAGGCTGGTGCCCGAAATTCTCAAACGCAGCGGGTTCGAAAACATTATTCACGTGCCTGAGCAGGATATTTCCGACGGTAATTTCCCCACCTGCGTATCTCCCAACCCGGAAGAGCCCGCCGCTCTTAAAATGGCAATAGAAAAGGCAGAAGCCACCGGAGCCGACATCGTTATCGGCACAGACCCCGACGCCGACCGCGTCGGCATAGCCGTTCGCGACAACGAAGGCAAGATTGTGCTGTTCAACGGCAACCAGACGGCATCCATGCTTACCTACTACATACTTACACGCTGGAAGGAGCTCGGCAAACTCGTCCCTGGCAAATACGTAGTAAAGACTATCGTTACCACAGAACTCATCACAGATATCTGCAAGAGCTTCGGCGTTCCGGTATACAATGTGCTTACCGGTTTCAAGTACATCGCCGAAGTGGTCAAGCGCAAGGAGGCTGAAGGCGGTGAATTCATATGCGGAGGCGAAGAGAGCTACGGATTCAACGTCGGCCAGTTCGTTCGCGACAAAGACGCTCCGGTAAGCTGCATGATGATTGCCGAATGTACCGCCTGGGCCGCCGACCAGGGCCTCACCCTCTATCAGCTGATGCAGAAAATCTACACTCAGTTCGGATACCGCAAAGAAGGCCTGGTAAGCTTGGTGCGCAAAGGCATCAGCGGCGCCCAGGAAATTCAGCAGATCATGTCCGGACTGCGCAGCAATCCCCCCTCGGAGCTGTGCGGCTCCAGGGTAACTGCAGTCATAGACTACCTTGAGCCGGAGAAGACCGGACAGCCCAAGTCAAACGTACTGCAGTTCTTCGACGAAGCCGGCGATGTGGTTTCCGTGCGTCCTTCCGGCACCGAGCCCAAGATAAAGTTTTACTTCGGAGCCAAGGGAGCTGATGCAGACGAGAAGATTGCACGGCTCAAGGAGCAGTTCACATAGAAAACTTCATTTACACTAAAACAACACCAATGACAGAACGACAGATTAAAGTCAGATATCAGGAATTCGCATCGATTGATGAGCTGAATGCCGAGGACCGCGAACTGGCGCAGGCTGCGATAGAAGGTATGAGGGGGTCTTATGCCCCGTACTCCCATTTCAACGTTGGAGCCGCCGTACGCATGTCCAATGGTCAGATAGTACGCGGCTCCAACCAGGAAAATGCCGCTTTTCCGTCCGGCCTGTGTGCTGAGCGCACGGCAATGTTTGCCGCCGGGGCCAAGTATCCCGACAAAGATATGTGCAGCATAGCGCTTGCCGGTGGCATATACGGGCGCATCACCGATGATCCGGCGACCCCTTGCGGCGCCTGCCGTCAGGTTATGGCACAGTATCAGTCCAAGGCCGGAAAGCCTATGGGCGTCATAATGGTCGGTGGCAAGAAAGTGTGGAAATTTGAAAGAGTTGACGATATCCTGCCCCTGATTTTTGACAGTATTTGATTCAAAAAACGGAGAAAGTTCTGCTTTCTCCGTTTTTTTATTATCTTTGCGGCAGGGAAAGTCCTTTACGACCAGCTCCCTCAAAACTCCCCCAGGGCCGGAAGGCAGCAAGGGTATGAGGTTGTAGCGGTGCGATAAAGCAAGCTTTCCCTTTTTTCGTTTACTTGCTTCCGGCACTGCTAGATGCAAGTATATCCACCGTCCACTGCAATGTTCTGACCGTTGACGTAAGTGCTGGCGGGAGAAGCAAGGAACAGTGCGCAGGTGTCAAGTTCTCCGGATTTGCCATAACGTCCCATGGGGATGTTGTTCTTGGCAATGGCCTGGAAGAAATCCGAATCAAGAGTGGCGGTAGTAAGGTCGGTATAGAAATAACCGGGGCAAATGCTGTTCACAGTGATTCCGTATTTACCCCATTCGGCCGCCAGTGCACGCGTCAGGTTAACCACACCGCCCTTGGCTGCATGATAAGGAGCGCTGCCCACTATGAGGTTGCCTACCAGGCCGTACATTGAAGCAATGTTGATTACACGGCCGAATCCGGCCTTGATCATCTCCTTGCCGAATTCACGGGCGCAGACGAATGTGCCAAAAAGGTCAATCTGCATTTCGTGCTTGAACTGGTCGTCTGTAATCTCCTCGGCGGGAGCTACGGCACCCGTACCTGCATTGTTCATCAGGATATCAACCCTGCCGAACTTCTCCATGGTAGCGGCTACAGCAGCCTTGACCCTCTCTGTATCGGTAATATCACAGGCGAAAGGCAGAACCTCAACGCCAAATTCTTCGGTAATAGCCTTTGCATTCTCTTCGAGAAGGTTCATACGCCTGGCAAGCAACACCAGATTTGCGCCTTGGCTTGCGAATGCCCTCGCCATCTGAAGTCCCAGTCCTGTGGATGCGCCGGTTACAACTGCAACGCGGCCGGTAAGATCAAAATAATTTTTCATAAATAATTGTTATTGAATGTCTTTATTGAATGTTTTCGGGCGGGTGACAGTTTCCTCATACAGCACGGTGCCGGACTCGTCGCTGACCCGTACGATAACAGGAGCCGTTGCAGTTGTTGCAGTTGCCACGAAACTGTGCGGGGTCTTCCTGTCTTTCATCGCGGACTTCGACGCGACGCTGTCATCATCGAGTTTCGGAGTCACATAAGTTATCACGTAGAGAGGTTCATCGAGTTTGGACCTGGTAACCTTCAAAGGCTTGCCGGCCTCGAACACTTCCACCTTCTGGCCAGGCGCATACCCCCAGTAATTCACATAAATCATATTTTTGAACCCGGGGTCGGCATACCAGCTGCGCTCGGGATAAAGTTTATGGAAAATACGGCACTGAGGATCGTTACGATAAAACTGCCCCACAGCGTTCATATCATACACACGCATCATCTTGGGGCTGCCATTGACGGCTACATAACGGGGACGAGGGTCCTTCACACTACAGTCCATCACATTGAACGCCTGATTGCATGCGTCGGAGCCGATGGCCTGGTACCCTTCCGGATGCTGCCACATACTGCCTGATGTGGCGCTGAAAATAAACTGACGGAAGCGGGTAAACCGCCCCATATCTGTATTGATATGCTTATGAGTATGACCGGAGTATATGTACACAAGCGGGAAATCCTTGAAAATTTCATAAAGCTTCTCGGCCTGCCCCGGCTGCAGCACTTCCGACTTGCTGGCATCGTTAACCACGGGCACGTGACAACAGAAGAATATTCTGGTATCGGGCTTCACGAACTTGAGGTCTTCCCGGAGCCACTCGAGATCCTTTTCAAGGAAACGGCAGTTATAATTCCTGCGCCCGTTGATATTCTTATGCTTGGCATCAGGCTCGCCGTCGTTGATATATTCTACGGAATCCATGAATACCCAGTGGTCCCCCCCTATGTTTACGGAGTAGCAGGCGGGGCCCCATGTATGACGGTAGTTCCACGCCGAAACGAAGTCGGTATTCTCTCCAAGCCCTGCAACGGCGCCGTCGTTATCGTGATTGCCAGTTACTGAATAGATTGGACAGGGATACCCCGCGCCCGCGAGGAACTGCTCTGCAGCATACTCGTTAAGGCCAAAGTCGTACCAGTAGCGGTCGTGGGAAAAGTCGCCCAGGTTCACTGAATAGACAGGGCCGCGAGCCGCAGCCGTTTCATATTCCCGCTGTATAACGGGAAGCACCGTAGTCTTGAAGCGCTCAAGATCGTTGCGCGAAGGGTCTGCGGCGAAATGGGTGTCTGTAATGAAAATGATGCTGTACCCCTTCTGATCCTCCGGCACAAGATTGAAGTTATGCACCTCTCTCTTACGCGGGGGCTTCGTCAGGGATTGCCAGAACCCGGGCCTTATGGCATCTATCATCTCGGCTTTGTAGCCGGAAGGAGTGGTGATGAATACTATGCTGTCCGCCTTGTCGGTTTTCATTTTGTACCGGCCACGGGCATTAGTGAGGACAATCTGCCGGCCGTCGGAGACCTGCACCCCGGCCAGTGGCTTTCCCTGGGCCATAACACGTCCCTTAACCACCCCGGCCTTAAGCACAAAAGGAGCAAGCGCAAGAGCGGCAAATAACAATAATCTCTTCATTATTTTGTATATTTCAATACAGGTTGGCGGGCAGCGCCAGTCTCATCAGGCCTGCCTATAGGAGTATTGTGGGGAGCGGTATGCAGCAGCTCCGGATTTTCCGCAGCCTCTCGTGCAATCACACGCATCACCTCAATAAAAGCATCCAGGGTCTCGAGCGACTCTGTTTCGGTAGGCTCTATCATAAGCGCCTGATGGAAAAGCAGCGGGAAATAGATGGTAGGAGCGTGGAACCCATAATCCAGCAATCTCTTCGCCACGTCCAGGGTCGTGACCCCATTAGGCTCGGCAAGACCGTCGAAAACAAACTCGTGCTTGCACACTGTCTGTATAGGCAGCTTGAAGCAATCCTTAAGGGACTCCTTTATGTAATTTGCAGAGAGCGTAGCAAGAGGCCCGGCCATCTTCACGTTCTCGCGTCCAAGCATAAGGATGTAGGCACAAGCGCGAAGAATGATGCCGAAGTTACCGTGGAAACCGCTGGTACGGGGAACATCCAGCAACGGTACGAGCCGCTCTGCGACACCTACCGGACCGCTTCCGGGACCGCCGCCTCCGTGAGGAGTGGAGAAGGTCTTGTGAAGATTGAGATGCATAATGTCAAAGCCCATGTCACCCGGGCGGACAACGCCGAGCAAGGGGTTCATATTGGCACCGTCATAGTAAAGCAGGCCGCCACACTCATGCACAAGTTCCGCGATTTCCTTGATGTCGCGTTCGAAGAGTCCAAGGGTATTGGGATTGGTCATCATGATACCCGCGACGTCGGGACCGAGCAGAGGCTTAAGGTCCTCTACATCAACAAGTCCGTCAGGACGGGACTTTACCACGACTATATCCAGTCCGCATACGGCTGCGCTGGCGGGGTTAGTGCCGTGAGCGCTATCCGGTACGATTACCTTGGTGCGGGCCGTATCGCCGCGACGCATATGGTACTCGCGCATTATCATCAGTCCGGTAAGCTCGCCGTGCGCTCCCGCACAGGGCAGGAAGGTGAAATGCTTCATTCCGGTAATCTCGGCGAGGGCGCCGTCGACAAAGTCGAGCACCTCCAGGGCGCCTTTGACGGTATTCTCGGGCTGAAGGGGGTGCAGGCCGTTGAATGCCGAGACTATTTCTTCGTTAATCTTGGGGTTGTACTTCATAGTACAAGAACCCAGAGGATAGAATCCGGTATCCACACCGAAATTCATCTGACTCAGATTCGTATAATGACGGACCACGTCAGGTTCGCTGACTTCAGGGAGTGTTAATGGCGTTTCACGCCACACGCCGCCTGATACCGGCGCTTCCTTAGAGCCGACGTTGCTACAAGCACATTCCTTGCCGCCTAAAATAGATGCAGGCAGAGAATAGCCGCAACGGCCGGGCCTTGACAGCTCGAATATCAGTTTGTCGTAGTATTTCATAGCTCAGCCTCCTTTACAACTTTGACCAGGGCGTCAATCTCCTCGCGCGTACGCCTCTCGGTAACGCAGAAAGTCACGTAACCTTCCTCCGTCTGGAGAGCGGCGAAGAATCCGGCGTCGAGAAGCGCCTGCTGGAGTTTCTTTACATCGCACAAGGGCTTGAGGGCAAATTCCTTGAGGAACTCCCTGCCCTCGAAAGGATCGGCGAACTTGCCTGTGGCAAGAAGAGCGTCGTGAAGGTAATGTGATCCCTCGTAGCAAAGAGCGTTGAGTTTCCGCATTCCCTCGGGGCCCATCAAGGATAGGTACACCGTGCACCAGAGCGCCATAAGCGATTCGTTGGAACATATGTTGGACGTGGCTTTCTCACGGCGGATGTGCTGCTCGCGGGCCTGCAGGGTAAGAACGAATGCGCGGCGTCCTTCTGCATCGGCGGTCTGCCCTACTATGCGTCCGGGAAGTTTCCTCATCCACTGTTCGCGACAGGCAATGAAACCCACATAAGGGCCGCCATAGCAAAGAGGGATACCCAGACTCTGTCCGTCTCCGACAGCGATGTCCGCGCCCCATTCCGCAGGCGTCTTGACCACGGAAAGGGCTGAGGGGTCACAGTATTCCACCAGCAAGGCGCCGGCTTCGTGCACGAGGTCCGCCAGTCCCAGGTGTCTTTCGATGACGCCAAAACGGTTTATGGACGGCACAATGACACCGGCCAGATCCAGCGTTCCTTCGCCCACCGCTTCGTAAACATCCCAGGTTTCCACCAGATTGATGCCGGAATAGCGGGCATAGGTACGCAGGGTCTCGAGCACATTTGGCAGAAGGCCCGAAGAAGCGACCACCGTGTTGCGCTTGCGGGTACAGGCGACGCACATACGCATGGCCTCGGCTGCGGCAGAAGGCCCGTCATACACGGAGGCATTTGCCACATCCATACCGGTAAGGGCGCAAATCATAGTCTGCCACTCAAAAATATACCTCAGCGTTCCCTGGGAAATCTCGCACTGATACGGAGTGTATGCCGTAAGGAACTCGGAACGGGAAGTGATATAAGGAATTACCGAAGGAGTATAATGGTCGTACGCACCGGCGCCGACGAAAACCTTCAGCTCCGTATTTTTGCCGGCCAGGTCTTTAAACCAGGCACGGACCTCCTCCTCGCTCCTGGCGGAAGGAAGCCCGTACTCACCTTTGTGAATAAACTCGGAGGGCACGTCTGCATAGAGCTCGTCCAGCGAGCGAACGCCTATGCGATCCAGCATTGTGCGTATATCCTCCTGAGTATGAGGGAAATATGTAAAAGTGCCCATTGCTACTTCAGGGATGCAGTATAAGCGGCAGCATCCATGAGGGCGTCAAGTTCGGACTCGTCGCTCAGGCGCACCTTGATTATCCAGGCTGCATATGCATCCTCATTAACCTTCTCAGGGGCGGACTCCAGTTCAGAATTAACTTCTTCTACAGTGCCGCTGACCGGGCTGTACAGCTCGCTGGATGCCTTCACGCTCTCCAATGCGCCGAATTCCTCTCCGGCAGAGACCTCATCTCCCTCGGACGGCAGGTCAACATAGGTAATATCACCCATCTCTGCCTGCGCATAATCTGAAACACCTATGACGGCAAGGCCGTCTTCAATTTTTACCCATTCGTGTGACTCGCTGTAAAGGAGTCCTTCGATGACTTTGCTCATTTTTTATAATTGGTTTTGTAAAATCTCTTTTTTATTACTTCCCCGGCGAAAACGCGCTTGCGTATGCGCACGTACAAAGCAGTGCCCAGTGCAGTATAGGCGCTGTCGACCAATGCGAAGCACAGGCTCTTGTCAAGTGATATGGAATGATATCCGGTGGTTACAACGCCTACCTGCGTTCCGTCCTCAAGTTCCACCGGATAGCCGGCACGGGGGACTGCGTTGTCCTTGAGTTCGATTCCGACTATTTTGCGGGCGACGCCTTCAGTCTTCTGAGCTACCAGCGCATCCTTTCCGATGAACTCGGGCTTGTCCAGTTTACAGAACATGGACAGACCTGCCATCACGGGTGATATTTCGGGGCTCAGTTCATCTCCGTACAGGGGAAGGCCGGCTTCGAAGCGGAGGGTGTCGCGGCAACCGAGGCCGCAGGGTTTGACGCCGTCTTCCAGCAGGGCCGCCCACATATCCCTGATATTCTCAGGATCTGCGTAAATCTCGAATCCGTCTTCTCCGGTATATCCGGTCCGGCTCACTATAATGCGGCCGCCGTCCTCGTCTTCAAGGTCATAGAAAGTATAGAATTCGAGGTCGCGGAGTTCCTCGATGCCGAAGTACCTTATCAGCGCATTCTCCGCCGCAGGTCCCTGCAGGGCGATTTGTCCCCAGGAATCCGAGTCGTTGAACACTTCCACTTTGAAAGCGGAAGCCTGTTCCAACATCCACTTGTAATCCTTTTCGATGTTGGCGGCGTTGACCACAAGCAGGAAGCCCGCTTCAAATTCCTTGTACACGAGCAGGTCGTCCACCACTCCCCCGTCGGGATAGCACATCATGCCGTACAGGATGTGGCCGGGTTCAAGGCCTCGTACGTCGTTGGTAAAGATGTGGTTCACAAAGGCCTCGGCGTCGGGCCCGTCTATAAAAATTTCGCCCATATGCGATACGTCGAACATTCCGGCAGCCTTGCGGACTGCATTGTGCTCATCTATGATGCCGGAATATTGTATGGGCATATCGAAGCCCGCGAAAGGGCTCATTTTTGCCCCGAGTGCAATGTGCTCCTCGTGAAGGCAGGTTGTTTTCAGCTCTTGGTCCATAGTTGTGTCAAATATAGGATTTTTATAGCGCTTTTCCAAACACTTTATCTCTTCAATTGCTGTTTCGCCCAAAGTAACGGAGCCGTCGCAAAACGCTGCGACAAGTGAATCCGCCAAAGAATCAATGCTCAAGCTGAAACCGAGGTCGCGAAGATTCGCCACCCGCTGCCTGACTGACTGTACACCGTGTCGCTCAAGTTTGGCCGGAGGCGGAGTAATCGCCCGGGACAAAGCATCCAGATCCACGCTGTGCAGCAAAGTGCCGTGTACAATACTACCTGAGGGAAGGCTGAAGAAGGCGCTTCCCGAAACTTTATGGCCGGAGACCATAATATCGTTCCGCTCCGAACTGACTGCATCGAGACCCAGTGAACGCAAGGCGGCGGAAAACTTTTCCACATATTCGCGAAAAACGGAATCCACACCTTTGCGTGTGGTGATGTATGAAATCATCAGGTTCCCCTTGTCTGCATAGACGCAACCGCCGCCGCTCTTGCGGCGCACAATGTTTATCCCGTTCTGCAAACAGAAAGGCAGATTAATCTCAGCCTCGGGCAATTGATTCCGGCCGATAATGACCGTGGGCTCCACCCTCCAGACAAAAAAGCCGCAGCCATAGGCCGCAGCAACATATTCCTCCATCGCCAGATAGAAGGTCAAAGGCCTTTCAACAGCATCCGGGAGCAGGATATTGCGCATTACTGAAGCAGTTTCAGATCTTTTTTCAGAATCATTTTGGGCTCCATCATAGAGACCTTCTGGAAAAGCCTGACGCGGTTACCCAGCGACAAATAGACTTTATCTTCGTGTTTTCCTTTACGCCACCATTTATAGAATCCGACAGGATCGTTCTCGTAAGGTATCTTGGCCAGAATGCCGGTACTGTAGCCCGGATAGTCGATTATGAGCTGCAGACCCATGAAACGCTTGTAATACTCGGGATCCGCACGGCGGAGTTTGCTCACCAGGGGGTTAAGGACCTCAAAATTGTCAACTTGCAACACCTTGTCCTTTACTATCATTTTATGGATCCGGACCGGATCGGCATTCAGCCAGGCCCCGACTTTCATCGTTACAGGGCCCTCATCGGTGTCGAGCGTGAGCTCGTCCATCGAGTAGTAAATCTTCTCCTGATCCAGAGGGAACAGCGCTTCTGCTTCCATTAAAAAATAGTATTCACTGGTGTACAGTTGGCAAATTTAAGAAATTTTTTTAGATTTGTTCAAGTTATGAACATATTTATTAACATCAGTGGCGTTTATGACGAAGAATCCTGGGCACTTCCGGAGGCGGCGGTGCTGGACTTGCGGCATCTTGACGGCTGCTGCTGTTACTGCGACACGGAGGCCGAAGAGACAATCCGGAACGCCATCAGCGGTTTCGACGTCTGCAGCGTTCACTGGATAGATACAGGTGATTACCACTACATCTCCAAGTTGTGGATGGAAAAGATACAGGAGCCTTTCGTCCTGGCCTTGTTCGACAATCATCCCGATGACCAGGAGCCAGGCTTCGGACGTATTCTCAGCTGCGGAAGCTGGGTCCTTGCAGCAAGAGAGAGTCTGCCTAACATGAAGTCAGACTACCTGAATACTGCGCATATTCCGGACAACCTCCCTGTATATCTGTCCATAGACCTGGACGTTCTGTCCAAACAATTTGCCAGGACAGGCTGGAGTCAGGGAGGAATGAAGCCGGACGATCTTTTATCTGCAATCGGTTCTATTGCGTCAGGGCACAATATACTCGGCATAGACATTTGCGGCGGGTTGACCGCCGCCAAAGGGGCGCGGGCGGAAGACTTCACGGTCAACGCCCGCACCCGAAACATTCTGGCGGCTTATTTCTCGAGCCACCCGTTGCTCCACGGGTAAAGATCCCCGTATTTCCAAAGCACCAGGTCGTAGCCCGAAGCATAGCCCTCGGGCACCCTGAGGCTGAAACCGGGAAGAAGGCTTGACGGTCCCGGCTCCATTTCCATATTCCGGAATGCAAAGTCCGGGGAAACAGAAGACCGAAGCACATCGGCACTGTAACCGTATATAACGTACAAGCGCCTGTACATACCTTCGGCGTAAGCGCTTCCGTCGCAATTGCTGCCCACGGATTTGTTTTCCAGATATGAAAGAAGGCCCTCGTCACGGCGGGGGAAACTCCATTCCAGACTTATGTCACAGCCTCCGGCTCCATTGTCTTCCGCCACTCCGCCTACAGCAAGGTTCACAGTAAACTGCGCCTCGTATCTGAAAGGCGACTCATAGACTTCGGAAGAGTTGCGATTGATCATTGTCGGTATCATGTAGAAATAGCGTTCGGGCATAGCCGATTCGCAATTATCGCCATAGAGTACGGTGACCCTGAAACTGTTCCTGTCCGGGAAGCTGAAACTATACTTATTCTCCTCGTTGAAGGCATACCTTGCTCCAGCGTAACTGCTGTCGTTGCCCGGATGCACCAGATTGGGAACGGCAAAATCGAATACTTCATCGTGCTCCGTCTCATCGTACCAGCGTGCAAGGGCCCAGCTGGACTTTGCCCCCAGATTGCACGACGAGCCAAAAGGGTCTTCGGTATATAGTCTTGCACTAGTTCCACTCACGCCCGTTCCCGTATCGCACGGTACGGCCACAAGCCGCTCAAGATACACTGGGCCGCTGCTGAAATCGTAATTCTCCGCTATATTCCGTCTTCCGTAGCTAAGCGCTCCCAAACAGAAAGAGTACGCGTTGAAGTCGTCTGAAAGGGGCTCCTGCACCACAACGGGATTCGCTACCGGGTAAGCCCGACTCCAGAAACTGCCCAGCATACCGTTGTCCAGTTCCCGGCTCACAGTAACATCCAGCAGGTCGTAATACAGTTCACTCACAAAATCATCGTAGTACAGCCGGCTGCCGTCTTTCCTGTAATAATATGGCCCGCAATCAACCGAAGCACCGTCCAGGGGGAGAAAAATGTCTTCTGAAGGGAAACGCAGTTCCGGCGCCAGTATCATGAGCGGAACAGAACCTGCCGGGACGCCATTCACGCTGACTTCCAGCAAGTCTTCCCCAGCCTTTACAGCATCCGCATACCAGACGGAACCGCTGCGCCAGACAGTACAGCAGCCCTGAGTGCTCCTTACGCTCACAGCCCCCGTAGGATAAGCGCCGGAGCTCTTGTCGGCTATTAAAAGTGCTCCCTGCTGGGCAACGTACAACAATCCGGAACCGCTCCTCCATACAAAATCATAATCCTGCGAGTAATTGCGCACGACTTGAGTACGGTGCAGCGTCCGAATCACGCCATCCCATGTAGAAGCAAGGATCTCGAGGTAAACTCCGTCCGGCGCAGTAGCGGAACTGCGGATGTGAAAGACAGATTCATCCATTTCGTAACTCACATCGAAGCACGACAGGTCCCCGCTCAAGGTGTATCCGAAGTCCCGGTCCTCATAACACAGGTTCGTTTCCAGGAACACGCCGACAGATTCACCAGGTTCAACGGTTCTCGACTCACCATCGAAGGCCAGCGTCCTGCTGTCTTCGAGATTGCAGTCTATCTTCCAGTCTGTACGCAGGCAACCGTTGTCAGTAATGCTCAGCCGGACTGTATAGCTGCAGTTCCGACTTACATCAAAATTGGAGCAGGCGTCTTCTCCAAGGTATAGCCTGGCCGTCACCGGCTCTCCTTTCAGGTAGCCCGAAAGATCGGTATATATGCCCCGAAGTTCTATATAGGTACACAAATCCGGATTGCCCCCCGCTGCCTCAACCTCGTCCGGAACTTTGCGCTCGGGATCTGTATTGCCACGCAAAATCGAGCCTTGCTTGTTTTCCATAACATAAAACGATATCGGTCGCCCCCAGTTCAAAGACGATATGTCCGAGACTTTTGAGAGGTCTCCGTCACATACATCCGTACCGTCGGAAGCCCTGCCCTCTCCAAAGAAAGGGCAGACGGTGTTCATCTGACGGACTGTGGCGGAAGTAAAAAAAATAGTACCGTGCTGCATGCCGGAGGTATCGACGCTCAAGTCCAGACGGGCCAGAAGCCTCGTCAGGGCCACATCGACCACGGAAGATGCGGAGCCCGGAATAAACCTTACACGTCCGCTCATAGGCAATCCTTCGCTGTTCCAGCCGGCTATGCCGGTATTGCCGCACTTCATGGATGAAATGGCCTCGTCCAGCATATCAGGAGCGTTGTGTTCCGATTCATTCGCCACCACTAAAGCCTCATACATACGCCCAGGGGCAAGCTCGGCCGGCACACTGCAGGATGACGCGCGCCCGGCATCGGCGCTAAACGCGGCAACCTTACGCCCGCTCACAGCGTCGTAAACATATATATCTATCGTGCCAAGTGCGTTTTCGGAAGACGTGACGCTGCTTCTGGTCTGCAGGGCCTGTTGCTCGCTGCCACGAATCCTGAACTCCACCCTGCAGACGGCATTGTCCAGTTCCCTGCCCTGCCATAAAGACTCGGCGGTACAGGAAAGCAGCAGGAATGACGCGCAAAAAAACAATATCAACTTATTCGACACCATAATCTAGAATTCTATTTGTGTGTATTGCTCTTCCCGCCAGGGGGCCACTTCAATAAAAGCATAAGACTTGTCAAGATCCACGGTCAGGCTGATATCCATCAGGTTTTCGTCGTCGAAACGATATCCGCTCGTGTCTATCAGCTTTCCTATCGGGACCTTCCTCATTACCGTTTTCCCATAGCTGACGTACAGGAGCAAACCATCGTCAAGCTGTCTAGGAAGCCTTGTATGATACAAGTTGCCGCCCCGGGGCTCAGGAGCGCTGTTAAACGCTCCCAGATACGGTACGGCATCCGAGACTTCATACCCCCTCACCGTACCGTAAACGCTCATGGTAGCGCCTTCAGGCCTGCCCAATACCGTCAAATACAGGTTTGCGTAGTTCTTGTGCATATCCACGGAGCAGACACAGGTATCAGTTTGAAGATATGCCTCTTCGCTGCTGCTGTAAACCTCGTCGCAAGAATTCTCGTAGCGTATATCGAGCCGTCTCCCCTGAAGCGTGTTCATACTGGTAATTCCGGTAAAAACCGTGACCGATGCAGGTCCGCGCGGTA
The DNA here is from genome assembly GCA_017454265.1 of Bacteroidales bacterium. GTDB lineage: Bacteria > Bacteroidota > Bacteroidia > Bacteroidales > UBA932 > Cryptobacteroides. Next base: position 40,555 of record JAFTDJ010000052.1, read on the forward strand.
CAAGGAGACGGCACTTTCCCTTTTCGAAATCGTCTTTGTCCAGCATCCCCTGCTTTACCACGTTGCCTCCCTGCATGACGCTTATCAGCACACGTCCGTCCGTTTCAAGGGGAGCAGACGGCTTTACCAGCAACTCGCATGGGCAGCCGGAACGGTTTTCTTTGACCGAACAGGCGCACATAGCCACAAAGGCTGTTATGCAGAGAATACGGCGCATATGCTTCAGTCAAAGGTTTCTTCATAAGAATAATCCAGCCCCCAGGGCGCGACAGTAATGTTGAAAGAATAGTCCACAGTGGAATCGACTTCGCCGCCGGGGTTGTCAGGATCCGGCGAGCCGGGACGCTTCAGAATCAGTTTCGAAATATGGTAGAGCCTATTCCTCTCCAGAGAACCTGCTTTTCCGTTGATGACTGGAGGAAGTGTAATGGGATAATAGCAAGGGCTGCCGTTGTAAAGACATTCTATAACCAGTCTAGTCTTCTTGTATCCGTCGTTCCCCGAGCCCGGATGATCATCCCTGATATGATTGGGATACACGTAAAATGTATGTGGAGTATCATAGGCATCTCCATCGTACAATACTCTGTTTATATCGTAGTCATAAATGAGGTCTGCCGCACCTGAAGGCAAATCATCATCAACCACCCCTTTCCAGTTGTAATATCCGACAGTAGTACCCGATGCAGCCACGTTGGTATGGCTGGAGGCGTTGCTTATATAGATATTCTTTATCTCGAGCGGGATTGCAGAAAACCTTCCGTCTTCGAAATTACGTTCTATCCGGTCTATGATAATCTTGCTCGCAAAGCGCTCCAGAGCCATATCCAGAGAGCCCGCCTCGCTGATGTCCGGACGTTTTTCCACGCTCATAATGAATTTATTCAGGCTGTTGTCGCCAAGTGCGTAGTTGATATCCAGGAGGGAATTCAAGTCTGCGGGGCTGACTGCCGACGGCAGGTTCCCAAGCGCCCATATCGTTTTGGAACCGGGTATTACATCCAGATTAACCCTGTCCATGGATGATGTAAGAAGGCCTGAAGACGTTTCCAGAACAAAATTCGAATTGAACACCAGTACCTGGACGTTATGCAAGGTGGCGTCATCGTCATCGTCATTGTCTACATAAGCCTTGGTCCCGGGCTCATGCAGATTTACGGTAAGGGTAACCTTTTCGTCCGCGGACGACTGCTCCGGCACATAGTCGGCAGAGCAGGAAGCCAACAGCAGGGTTGCTGCAACAAAAAAGAACGTTCTTCTCATGACACACGCCCTCCTACATTTCGTATTGAACATCGGTGTCTGAAGGGAGTATGACCAGTTTGGTACATATCACATCCACTGCAGTACGGTCCACTCCGTCGATCCCGGTATATTTCTGCACCTGAAGACGCCCCCAAACATGCACCGCACAGCCTTTTTCCACTTTTTCAAGTTCCTGCACGTTCTTTCCTTCAAAGGCTGTAACATTGTGCCATTGGGTTTCGATTACCGGCTCCCCTTCCTTATTTTTGTAAGCGCGGTTGGTAACCATAGTGAATTTTGCCATCTTTCTGTCGTTAATGCGCTGCTGACGCACGCTCCCGACGACTCCCAGCAACTCGATCCTGTTGATCTGTTCCATTTGTTTTTCATTTTTTAAGTTAGGACACGGGCTCCCCGGCGCGGATACGCCATCGGCCCGGGAACAAAGGAAGCAAATAAAAAACAGAACTGACAGCTGAATGTGCCTTACGACGCATTATTTTTACGATTCTTCTTAAAGACCAGGACGGTCAAAAATATTGTGTCTCAATCTTTTAAACTGTAAGATAATCTTCAGTAAGAAGAATCCGCAATATTTGCGTTACGATTATTATGATTCCTTGGATGTACGGTAAAGCATACCGATATTTAAGGCGCTATGTATAAACTGTACGACAATGAAAACGGGCATTGCCTGGAATGCGGGGAGCCCATTTACGGCAGGACCGACAAGAGATTCTGCAACCGCGCCTGTAAAAACCGGTGGCACAACGGAATCAGGCACAGGCACGAGCGACAATACAACCTTGTGCTGAAGGCACTGGAAACCAACTATACCGTGTTGGAGCACCTGTATAAATTTAAGAATTTCAGCTGTCCTGTTCAGGAGCTTCTGAAGATGGGTTTCAGTACAGACATCTCCACACACCTGGTGCAAAAAAAAGGAAAGCACCTGGAATACAGGTGCTTTGACTTCATTTATAATCTTAGCTGCAACAAGCTCTTCAACCTCAGGCGGCTCTAAAAGAGGTCTTTTCCGTGGCAGTTTTTATACTTTTTCCCACTTCCGCAAGGGCAGGGATCGTTTCGGCCTACCCTCTTGTCCACTTTCACAGGAGTGTTGGTCTTCTGCTCTCCATTGGTACTCAGGTCGTTGTGCTGAGTCTGCATCTGTGACATATCAGTACGTCTCTGCATTGCCCTCTGGGGAGGCTGGCTGCGGTCCTGCAGGGGAACGAACGCACGGAAAAGGAACGAAAGAACATCCTGGTTGAGTTCCTCCAGCATCTCGGAGAAAAGATTGTAGCTCTCGAGTTTGTAAACCACTATCGGATCTTTCTGTTCGTAGGCTGCGTTCTGGACGCTCTGTTTAAGGTCGTCCATATCGCGCAGATGCTCCTTCCAGTGCTCGTCTATCTGGTAGAGAACGATATTCTTGCTGAGAGTCTTGGATATTTCCTTGCCTTCGTTGCCATAAGCTTTCTCCAGGTTCACGGAGAGGTTGATTACCTTGCGACCGTCAGAAACCGGGATGGCTATGTTCTGGTACATCGAGCCCTGTTTCTCATACACTTCCTTGATAATCGGATACAGTTTCTCATCCAGGGCGTCCATACGCCTCCTGTAGGTCTCTTGCATCACCTGGCATATCCGGCGTACAAGCTCCTGCTTCTTGATTTTCTCATACTCAGCCGGCTCAATCTCCAGGTCAACGGAATACTTTGCGATAAGCGACTCGCGGAATTCATTACATCCCATGCCATCACATTTATCAACAAATATGGATGCAGAATCCACCATCATATTCTGGAGGTCGATTTCCACCTTCTCACCGGAGATCGCGTTACGGCGCCTGGAATAAATGGCCTCACGCTGATAGTTCATTACGTCATCGTATTCCAGCAGACGCTTTCGTATGCCGAAGTTATTCTCTTCCACCTTCTTTTGGGCGTTCTCGATTGCACCGGACAGCATGGAGCTGACCAGTGCTTCGTCATCCTTCATGCCCATCCTGTCCACCATTCCGGCGATACGCTCCGAGCCGAACAGGCGCATGAGCTTGTCTTCCAAAGATATGTAGAAAGTGGACGACCCTGGATCTCCCTGACGTCCGGCGCGTCCGCGCAGCTGCCTGTCCACACGGCGGGAATCGTGACGCTCGGTACCTATGATAGCCAGACCGCCCGCCGCCTTCACCTCGTCCGACAGCTTGATATCAGTACCACGTCCAGCCATGTTGGTGGCGATGGTAACGGTTGAACTCTGACCTGCCTGGCCTACTATTTCAGCTTCACGCGCGTGCTCCTTTGCGTTGAGCACATTGTGACGTATTCCGCGCATACGGAGCATGCGGGAGAGCAGTTCAGATGTTTCCACATCCGTAGTACCCACCAGCACGGGGCGCCCTGCGGCAGACAGCTCTGCCACCCGGTCGATAACTGCAGCGTACTTGGCTTTCTTGGTCTTGTATATGCGGTCATCCTGGTCGTCACGGATTACCGGGCGGTTCGTGGGTATCACCATCACGTCCAGCTTGTAGATGCTGTAGAATTCTCCGGCTTCCGTTTCCGCGGTACCGGTCATACCTGCAAGCTTGTGGTACATACGGAAGTAATTCTGCAGCGTAATGGTGGCAAAGGTCTGCGTGGCTGCTTCCACCTTAACGTTTTCCTTGGCTTCCACCGCCTGGTGCAGTCCGTCGCTCCAGCGGCGGCCTTCCATAATACGGCCAGTGCTCTCGTCGACTATCTTCACTTTGCCGTCTTCGGAAATGATATAGTCAACATCTTTTTCGAACATCGCATATGCCTTGAGCAACTGCTCTACCACGTGCACTCGCTCGCTCTTGAGGGAGAATTCTTCCATCAAGGCATCTTTCTGCGCCTGTTTCTCTGCGAGTGTGCCCTCGCCATGCATAATCTCCGCGGTGCGCGCTCCTACGTCCGGAAGCACGAAGAAATCTTCCGCGCCAACGGCCGAAGCCAGCATCGCATCGCCCTTATCGGTCTTGATGACGGAATGAAGCTGCTCGTTGATGACGAAGTAAAGGGGATCGGTGATAACCGGCATCTCCTTCTCGTTGTCCTGGATGTAGTAGTTCTCGGTCTTCTGGAGAATCACCTTGATACCGGGCTCAGAGAGGTATTTGATGAGGGGCTGATACTTGGGAAGGCCCTTGTGAGCCCGCAGCAACAGCTTGCCGCCCTCTGCTTCATCACCGGCGGAAATGAGCTTCCGGGCTTCGTTCAGACACTGGTTGACCAGCTGGCGCTGTGCCTGGTACATTCTTTCTACATAGGGCTTGAATTCGTTGTATTGGGCATCGTCGTCACTGCTCTTTTGCACGGGTCCGGATATAATCAAAGGGGTACGTGCGTCGTCGATAAGCACGGAGTCAACCTCATCCACAATGGCGTAGTGGTGTTTACGCTGCACGAGGTCCTCCTTTGCCACGGCCATATTGTCCCTCAGATAATCAAAACCGAATTCGTTGTTGGTACCGAAGGTGATGTCGCAGTCATATGCGCGCTTGCGTGCATCGGAATTCGGCTGATGCTTGTCGATACAGTCCACGCTGAGGCCGTGGAACATGTACAGAGGCCCCATCCACTCGGAGTCTCGCTTGGACAGGTAATCATTCACCGTCACCACGTGCACGCCCTTGCCGGCAAGCGCATTCAGGAAAACCGGCAGCGTCGCCACGAGGGTCTTGCCCTCTCCGGTGGCCATTTCTGCAATCTTGCCCTGATGAAGCGCAATGCCGCCGATGAGCTGCACGTCGTAATGTACCATATCCCAGGTAACCTCGTTTCCGCCTGCCACCCAGTGGTTACGGTACAAGGCCTTGTCGCCTTCAATGGTCACGAAGTCGTGATTTACGGAAATGTCGCGGTCGAACTGATTTGCGGTAACCTCTATGGTCTCGTTTTCCTTCAACCTTCGTGCGGTACTCTTGATAATGGAGAAAGCCTCCGGCAGAATGTCGGTAAGGCAAGCTTCTATAGCCTCGTCTTCGTCTTTTACGAGTTTGTCGGATTCCGTAGCCAGCTTCTCCTTCTCCTCAATGGGTATATCCTCTCCCAACTGGACGCGGATCTGTTCCATCCTCTCCTCAAAAGGGGCTTCCACCTCGCGCAGGCGCTCCCGCAAAGCCGCTGAGCGGGCACGGAGCTCGTCGTTGGAAAGGGCGTCAATCTCGGGATATACTGCAAGTATCTTGTTCAGAACTGGTTTTACGGCCTTGTAATCTCGCTCAGCTTTAGAACCGAAAACCTTCTTGATGATGTCTGCTAATGCCATAATTTGTTTTGATTTTTCTAAAACGGACAAATTTAGTAAAAAATCCGTATTTTTGTAAAGATATGCCTGACGTTAGTATTGTAATAGTCTGTATGAACCGGCCGGACAACTTGCGGCCGTGCCTGCTCAGCATCAAAAAAAATACCACTGCAGAATACGAGGTAATTGTCGTCGCATACCTTTTTTCCGCTGACAATCTGTCAGCTGTGAAAGCGGAGTTTCCGGATGTCAGGTTTATTGTCAATAACGCCCTGAGCGGCTTTTCTGAGAACAACAACATAGCTCTCAGACAAGCCCGTGGGAAGTTTTGCTTGATCTTGAACGATGACACGGAAATCCCCGGTCCTGCGATAGACAGGCTGCTGGAGGACTTCGGCAAGCTACCCGAAGATGCCGCTATAGTAGCCCCAAAACTGCTCAACGCAGACGGAAGCCTGCAGCTTTGCGGGCGTCCGGACTATCCGACCATCAACTACCTGCGTCAGCAGTGGCACTGCTACAAGGAGCCTGTCGACAACGGTAGCGGCCTATTTCGCACTTACAACGTCAGCGGAGCCGCTTTTCTCATAAAAACAGATGTATTCCGTTCCCTCGGATGGTTCGACGAGCGCTACTTCTTCACCCCGGAAGACATCGCCCTCTCCACCCTCGCACGCGAGCGCGGCTACTCTGTCTGGTGCGACTCCGAGGCGGAGGTAATCCATAAATGGCGCACCACGGCATCCGGAATCGCCCCGGCAGTGAGGCCCGCTGCCGTTCGCGGAAGCCTCATCTTCTTCAGCAGGGGCAATCCCCTAAGATACTGCCTCCTGGCGGCGGGCGTATGGTGCGCAGAAATGACCAAACGCATAAAGGCCAGGCTGCAAGGCCGGAAAGAAGACTACAAAACCTTCCGCAACATTAGCAGAAGCATATTTACCCGTAAGGCTCCAAAAGAAATATTCATACGCTACTACAATGAACTCTGAAATACTCGTAGTCATAGTAACTTTCAACGGGATGCGATGGCTGGAACGATGCATCGGTTCCGTGCGCCGTTCCGAAGTGCCCGCCGACATACTGGCAATAGACAACGGATCCACCGACGGCAGCATAGAATGGATGCAGGGTAAAGGCATCGACGTGGTATGTAACCGCACGAACCTGGGATTCGGTGCAGCCAACAATATCGGAATACGTCGCGCAGTGGAAGAAGGCTACTCGTACGTTTATCTTCTCAATCAGGATGCATGGTTAGCTCCCGACACCCTGGGAAAACTCCTCAAGGCGTTCGAGTTCAGCAATTTCGGTATACTGAGCCCGGTCCAGACCGACGCGGGCGGGAAGAAGATGGACAGGCAGTTTGCGAAGCGCTGCGGACGTCTGATAAGGAGGCATAAGGGAGAACAAATAGTTGAAGTGCCATTTGTAATGGCGGCCCACTGGATGATAAGCCGCGGATGCTTGATGCAGACCGGCGGCTTCTCCCCCGCTTTCACCCATTATGGCGAGGATGACAACTATCTGGACCGGGCACGCTGGTTCGGATGGCGCTGCGGGGTGGCGACTGAAGCCAGGGCCGTTCACGACAGGTCGGACCGTAAAGCAACTCCTGAACAAAGGATGTACCTGAAATGCAACGGCTCCGTAATCCGTATAAGCAATCCGGCAGGTGGCGTACTGCTTCGTATGCTGTGGGAGCCGATAAGGCTTGCGGGGACAGGATGCCTGCATCTGAGCGGAGCACCGTTCCGCTTCATCGGCACGCTCATAAGGCGCTATCCGGAGCTTTTGAGATACCGCAAGCAGAGCCGCAAGAAAGGGGCTTTTTTACTTTAACTTCCGGCGGAGAAGCCACTTCTCGATGCGCCGGACGGCATCGTGATACTTTTTTACAATCCATGGACGGGACGGGCCTTTGTCGTGTCTGACATAGACAAACCAACTGCTGTCCCTGGTTTTCATTCCCGTCGGAAGGAGGGGAACTATGGAGACGCCGCATTCGCGGGCGCAATACATCAAAGACAGCTGATCCCTTCCTGAAAGGGTCTGCAGGCAGTTCCACCACATATTGTGCATCCTCTGCAGCGCCGGGTCGCCGCCGCGACGAAGCAGCAGGTTATTTTCGAAGAGTCCGGCGTGCCTGGGGTAAGCATGCGAGCGCAGGAAGTCCACTACCCTGGCCGCCGGGACATAGCGTTCCTTGCCCGCATGTACTACGGCATAAACTTCGTCGTAAACGCAGTCCCGCAGAGGGTGGAGCGGTGCCGCCATCTGCACGTCAGCAGCAATAAGTTCTTCAATACGAGCGTAAAACTCTTCGTTACGGATACAGATGTTTCCATCAATCCAAAGTGTCCAAAGGTAACCCGGAAGCACTTCGTCCGGATGGAGCTTCGGATAGCGGGACAACATACGGCCATCGCTGCAGTCGAAAGGAATCTCGCGCAGCTCCCATACCCCCAGCCTGCCACCGGCGGCCTGCCCGCGGCGCACAAAGCATATATAGTCGTAGCGCCCGTCAACCATATGCGGCTGCATCAAGCGATCCGGTCCGCCGACGATGGACGTATATATCACGCGCTTTTTCATTTGTCGCAAGGAAGTTTGAGCAGGCGGCCCATCTGCAGGTCCTGAGTCTCTGTCTCAAGCGGCATGAAGCCTCCGCAGGGATAAAAAGTCATTTCAGAAAACAACACCTTACCGTCCACCTGATAAAAATCAACACGAACGAACGGTATTCCTTCAGACAGGCTGCGACTCATATCAAGCATGGTTTCCAAGCCTGAAGGACGCGGCGGAAGCACATCGAAAGGCCGGTAGTCGCTGCGGCGGAAAGGTGCAGGAGTCCAGTCCGGATACAGGAAATCCATTCGCGCCGAGCTATGGTCGTCCAGCCCGAGAGAAACGTATAGCAACTTAGGTTCTCCGTTGAAGCAGAAGAACTTATAATCGGTCAATCCGGCACCTGGAGCATCCTCTATAAAAGGTTCGGCTATTATCTGCGGCACAATGTCCCTGTAGGCCCACTCGCGCGAGACCCTCCAATACCTGGTGCCGAGAGCGGAATGCAATGCGGCAACGGCCTCTCTCCTGTCGAAAGATGACTTGTCCTTGCAAAGTATGACGCTGCCGCTGTCGTGGGTACACTTGAGAACGAAGCGCTCCGGCAGCAAATCAAAGTTTATGTCTTCCGCCCGCGACCACACACCTATCGACGGGATAATATGCCCGGAACCAATTTTTTCCGCGACGAGCCGCTTGGCAGACGCCTTGTCGGACAAGCTTACATACTCAGGTCTCCGGTCGTGGAGTTTAAGCCACTGGATTTTCTCCGAAAAAGCTTCCGGCCGCTTCAGATGCAGGGGCCGCCCCATCAACGTGCGGTAACGGTAACGCAGAAACGGAGCATCAGGGACGAATCGCCCGATTTTTCTCATACAGAACTCCTTCTCACCATCCGTAAGCGCAAACAGCCAGCACGCGGCAGGCATCAGCATCAGTTCTGCCGCAAAAACGGCAGCCAGCCTCCACAGAGGCGACATAATAAGGTAATGACACAGGCAGGGAACGGTTGCGCTGAGCAGCAAGACAAGAGTTACCGGCAGAAGCGCTTCCTTGAACAGCATACCCACGGGGTAACCGGTCAAGCGCTTGGCGTAAAGCACTTTAATTGCATCTACCAGCAAATAGACCGCGACGAAGAAAAGATAAGGGACGTATGCTCCGGCTCCGGCCCTGAATGCAAGCCACGACAAGACAAAAACGAGCAGCGCCACGGCGGAACTTACCAAATAGTATCCCTTCACCCTGCCGTCAGCCTGAATAAGCGTCAAAAGAGGGTTGAACAGTAAATCCGCCATGATGCAGAACAGCGTGAGACGGGTGAAGATCACCGCATATTCCGGCACTTTGCCCAGCCAAAGCTGAAGCAGAACCGGAGCCTCCAGCAGAAGGGGGATACCTATTGCAGTGAGTATCAGGCCGCTGATCTTCACTCCCTTGCCGACAAGCCGGAAACTGTAATCCCGGCTTCCTGAGGCATAGGATTTTGTAATTTGCGGGTTAAGTGCGGTAAGGAAGTTTGTAATGAACTGCTTGATAATGTTCTCGACCTGAAGGGCGACCAGCCTGGCTCCGTTGACGGCCACTCCGAAGAATATGTTGACCAGTTGGTTTATGCCCTGAGTGTTAACGATATAAGCACCGCTTCCCAGCATATTCCATCCGGCAAAGGAGGTCATTTCTTTAAGAAGACTCCTGTCGAAACAAGTCTTGCCCCGAGTCTCAGGGAAAAGCCGCCTGCAAGTTATGCCGTAGGCCAGTCTAACGAGCACTGCCACCACAAGCATAAGTACGGCGTATGTTTTAAGTTTGTCTGACGGCGAAAGCATCAGCAGAAGGGCTACGGCAAGTTTAAGCAGCGCCTCACCTATGCTTATCCAGGCGAATACGTCCATCCGCTCGTGGGATATGATTGTCGCGTTGAATGGAACGCTGAGAAGATTCACCATAAGGACGGCCATCGAGCACTGCAGAACCCAGTGTGCCACTTCGGTCCGGCCAACAGGAATATTCATCTTATGCTCCAGCCACCATATACCGAGGGTCTCGGTGAGAATAAGCAGCAGCAGACAGAAACCGAATTGCATCAGAACTGCCGTAGAAAACACCCGGTGGAGGGTGTCCTTTCCCGTAGAGCCAGTGCCGAGATGCCAGGTGATATAGCGGCTGATCGATTGGGAAACAGAGTTCGTAAGCACGGTGAAGAGCATTACGAGGCCGCCTACGGCACCATAAACACCATAATCTTCAATACCGAGGGCTTGCAGGACTACGCGGGAAGTGAAAAGCCCGATACACATCAGAAGCAGCATCCTGAAATAAAGCAGGACTGTGTTTTTGGCAATGCGTCGGCTATTTTCTGAAATCCGGTCCATTCAAGTTGTGAAGATACGATTTTTTTGTATCTTTGCAGTCACAAGCAGGATTAGCACATCGGTAGTGCATTGGCTTCCCAAGCCAAGGAGGAGGGTTCGACTCCCTTATCCTGCTCTGAAGCAGGCCGTCTTAAGCGGCCTGCTTTTTTTTGCTCTTCCTGCCAAGGAACCAGATTAGCGCCGCAGCTGCCGCAAGCAGCACAATCCCGAGTACCGGCCTGTAGTATATCCAGGCTATGGCTATCACCACAAGGGACCAGGCAAGGGCAAGAACTCCGGATACCAGATTCACGCCAAGGTTGGCTATGTTGCCAAGGAACGGGAGCACCTTTAAAAGCTGGGTAACCAGGTTGAAGATGTTGTGGAAGCCGAAGAATATCATCAGGATACCCACAAGCCGGAGTATCCAGGCCATCGTCTTGTTGCCGGAATGCTCGGTAGCGAACATACTCTCCATCCCGATGACGCCGTCCTGCAGCGTCATCATGGAGTAGCCGTTCCGGGCCACGAACTTTTCGAAGGTATTTCCATTCGCTACCGCCAGGATGGAAACGTCTCCGGGGAGTACTTTGCTGTAGGTCACCCGCACGTCCCCCACTTTGGGACTGCCAGGATTGATTCCAAGATAAAGTACGTTCCCGGAAGGATGCACGAAAGTTTCCCCCTCGGCCACATCGAACTCGCGATGAAAATCAGCTTCATATTTCAGACGTACGTCATCGGGCAGCTCCACTACCAGAGGCTGGACATTGTTCATTTGCGAAATCAGGCCGTCCGGCAGGCGGTAGGCCCCGAAGCTGACGTTTTGTGCCTGCCATGTCTTGCCGTCCACGTTAAGCAGCACGTCATTGCTGATGTTGCGGTAGTCAGGATCTTCAAAGCCGGACGAGTTCACCGGCGTGCTTACCCATTCCTTGCTGTAAGTGTAGGTTGTAATGGTCTCCTGGCCACCACCCACTTTGTCGCGGGTCTCGGTACTCTGGTGCTCCACCCACTGGTAATACTCGGTATTACGTATGAGTTTTATGGCGTTGAGAGAGAGGCCGAACTGGCTGTCGGTAAGGATTTCGTCCGTGCTGGCGAACCCGGTAGCATGAATCATCTTGCCGTTGAGCTCGGCATTCACGCTGGACGGGTCACTCAGTTCCACACAGGCTTTCTGGGCCTCCTTCAGCATTCTGGTGGTCTTGACTGTACGCCCTTCGTTCCAGAAGAGAAGCACTGTACCGACAATCAGCAGTAAAAATCCCATTCCAACGCCGCCCAGGGCGTTCTTGAGGCGTCCGCCGTAAGATGTAGTGGTTACTTTTTGGTATGCCATACGCTTTAGTTTATCTTTGCAAAAATACGCATATTATTTATATTTGCGTACTGTTAATCAACAATTATGAAATACGACATTCTGGTCATTGGCGCCGGCGCTTCCGGCCTTATGGCAGCTTATTCCGCTGCCAGGACTGCGTCCGAAGCCGGTCGGAGCCTCCGCGTCTGCATACTTGAGAAAATGCCCCGCCCCGGACGAAAAATCATGATAACCGGTAAAGGCCGCTGCAATTTCACCAATGTCAAGGACTGGAATGCCTTCTCCACACACGTTCGCTCAGGTTCAAAATTCCTCCGCCCTGCATTCTACACCCTGCCTCCGGAGAAGCTTGTTGAGTTCTTCAGGAGCTACGGTATGGAGAGCGTCGTCGAGCGTGGCGACCGTGCCTTTCCGGCATCCCACCGTTCGGCAGATGTGGTGGATACGCTGGTGTTGGCCTGCAAGGGAGCCGGAGTGACGCTAGAAACGGAATTTGAAGTATCGTCGATACGCAAAAAGGCCGATGCCTTCGAGCTCGAATCCTCAGACGGCCGCAGCCACAGCGCACCGCGCCTCATCATTGCCACCGGAGGTCTCAGTTACCCCGGCACCGGATCTACGGGAGACGGCTACGCATGGGCGGAAAGCTTCGGCCATCATATCACGCCCCTGTTCCCCTCCCTTACGGCGCTGGTCCCGAGAGGCTACAAAGGCTCCGGCACATCACCGAAAGGCCATATTCCTCGTGAAACGCCACTGAGCGAACTTGGCGTCAGGCTCTGCGGAGTGCAGCTTAAAAATATAGGCGCCACGCTTCTGGTCCAAGGTCAGGAAGCCGGAGCCGAATTCGGAGACATAGACTTCACAGACGGCGGGATCGAAGGGCCTCTGGGTTTTCAGTTGAGCCGAAAGGCCGTGAAGTCGCTGATAAACGGTTCAAAAGTAGCGTTGGAGCTGGACCTGAAGCCGGGAGTGGGCCTCACGGAGCTCACCGGCAGGATAAAGGAACTGTGGGAAGAAATAGCCCGTGATCCTCGCAGCAGCCGGATAAGGGAAAAAGAACGCTGCCGGATTCTGCTGGGAAAACTTATGCCATGGGAACTCATTCCCGGTTTTACCGCATCGCACCCGGAGATAGTCACCCTCGAGCGACGAGGGCGGGCCGACACTAAAGTATGGGTCAATCTGGTGAGCATTGCCAAAGCGCTCAAGGCATGGCACTTCGACATTGACGGATATGTGGGATGGGAGCGCGCCGTCATCACCGCTGGTGGCATCTGCCTGGACGAAGTCTTGCCGAAGACTATGGAATCGCGCCTGGTACCGGGGCTCTATTTTTGCGGAGAAGCCCTGGATATTGATGCAGATACAGGCGGATATAACCTGCAGACAGCGTTTGCGACCGGATTCCTGGCCGGCATGAAAGCCGGCTCTGCCAGCAACGAATAAGGGGAGCGTCAGACCCTGAAGAACTTGTCTATCTGCTTGATAGTCTGAGGAAGAGCAAGGATGGCGACACGGTCGTAATCCTCTATCCGGGTATCGCCCACGGCGATGAAGGAATCGCTGCCGCGAACAACACCGGCAATAATGGCGTTCTCCGGAAAATCCAGGTCTTTGAGAGGTTTCTTGGTGACGGCGCTGCCGGGAGCCACGGTATATTCGATAATCTCGGCGTTACTGCCGGACATATACTTCACGAAGCGAGCCTTGCCGGATAAAGTAAACTTGAATATCTTGCCGGCCGTTACCAGTTTTTTGTTGATTACAGTATCAACGCCCATCTCCTCGGCAAGACGAATGTACTCGATATTCTCGACCTCTGCGACGGTACGCGCAACGCCGAATTTCTTTGCCACCACGCATGAGAGGACATTGCTCTCGTCGCTGTCTGTGAGGGCAATAAAGGCGTCGTAATCGCGTATCCCCTCCTCGTAAAGAAAATCCGAATTGCTGCCATCCCCGTTTGCAATCATCACAGTGTCGGGCAGGCGTTCAGACAAGGCGATGCAGCGCTCCTTATCTTTTTCAATTATTTTCACGGCCGTCATCTGCGGCGCCAGCGTCCTTGCGACCATCTCCCCAATAGGCGCGCCGCCAAGAATCATCACCTTGCTTATCGCCTTGTCTGTCTTTCCGAAATACTTGACGATACTCTTCATGCCCTCACGTTTAGACACCGTAAACAACAAATCGCCGAAAAGGAACTTGGTATCGAACTTAGGAATAATGGTCTTCTCGTCCCTGGATATTGCAATAATACGGAAAAGCGATGTTTCCTCGGGCGTCATCATCTGGATGAATTCCTCGAGCTTGAGATCCACCATCGGAGAGTCCTCATCGATCTTGAAGACGGATATCTGCAGTTTTCCGTGCGCAAAATCCATGGTATCGGAAGATGAAACGTGCTTCAGGGAACTTACTATTTCATCCGCGGCGCTCTTCTCGGGATAAAACATAAGTTCTATACCCAGTTCCTTGAACAGCAGACGGTTCTCCGCAGCCAGGTAATCTTCGTCGTTGATGCGCGCAATCACTTTGGCCGCCCCGAGCTGTTTGGCCAGTAAGGCGCCTACGATGTTCACCTCCTGGGTCGTAAAAGGATAGACGGCGATAAACAGGTCTGCCCGGGCCACTCCGGCATCCCGCAAAGTCTTGATAGACGAAGGGTTGCCGAGGAACGTCTCCACGTCGGCATACCCGCTCAGCGCAGTGAGCCTGTGGGAATCGTTGTCGATCACCGTGACCTCGTTGGCCTCGGCCCGAAGCATCTTGGCAAGGTGTGAGCCAATCTCACCTGCTCCTTCAATAACTATCTTCATAACGTCTCAAATAAGTGAATATTCCACCTCCGCGCAGGAGGCTCTGCAATATAATGTTTATTTCGAAATATCCGTCAACACCTGCAACGGATACTTTATCGTTACGTTCTGGAGACCGAAGCTTCCTATAGCCCTTGTGGGCGCGCCATACCGCCCTGAAGCAGGCGGGGCGGAAGCTGAACAGGTAAATGAGCGCAGAAACGCCGTCCAGGAACATTCGGAAGCGTATCCGCCGGTACGCTTTCCTCCGGCCTATAGTAGAAGGCAGGTTATTGTCAAGGAGCAGCAGGTTGTTTCGGTAGTTCAGCTCAAGTTTCCACGGAGAATCAGGCGCAAGGGTTCCGCCTCCCAGGTGCCATACGGTACTTTGCGGTATCACGTCAACCGTGTATCCCCTCAGCTGCGCCCGCCAGCAATAGTCTATTTCCTCCATGTGCGCAAAGAAACGTCCGTCGAGGCCGCCCAGATCCCGCCAAAGGGAGGAACGCGTCAGCAGGCAAGCGCCGCTCACCCATAGTATGCCGGACGCTCTGTCATACTGCCCCCTGTCGGGCTCGGTACGCTTGAGCACACGTCCGCGGCAGAAAGGATAGCCATACCTGTCTATACGGCCGCCCGCCGCGCCTGCATATTCGAAGATGTCAGTCCGCGTCCAACCGTCTCCATGTGGCAGCAGGGCATGCAGTTTGGGGCCGCAAATCCCGCATCGGGGATGCGTATCCATATACTCAACAAGCGGCTCCAGCCATCCGGGTGACACCATGATGTCGGAATTGACGAGCAGATAATACTCCGCCTCAACCTGGGCGAGAGCACGGTTGTAACCGCCTGTGAACCCGTAGTTTGAGCCAAGCGCAATTGTACGCAGGCCGGGAAATTCCCTGGAGAGGAACTCCAGGGAGCCGTCGGCAGAACCGCTGTCTGCAACTATCACCTCCGCGTCCTCGGGGCACGAAGCCACAAGTGCAGGCAGGAACGCCCGCAGGTATCGCTCCGTGTTCCAGTTGAGTATGACGACGGCCGTTTTCATCGGTTATTCTCCGCCGCCACAATCCCCCTGGCAGCCGCAATCGCCGTCGCAGTCTTCACAGCCGCCTTCTTTGCAGCCGCCGTGGCAGCCGCCGCAACCGCCTTCCGGCGGGAGGTATTCTCCGTGCAGGCCTTCCTTCAGTTCCTTTTCCGTAGCCTCGCGCACAGATTCCACCTTACCCGTGAAATGCAGGGTCTTGCCCGCCATGGGATGGTTGAAATCCATGGTGACGGTATCTTTTTCCACGTCTATTATAACGCCGCGGACCACCTGCCCTTCGCCGTTCAGCATAGGAAGCGTGCGCCCGGTCTGAAGGAGGTCGGCAGGCACCTTACCATCAATCCGGAAGGCATCCATTGGAATTCTTGCAATATAACCGGGATTGTACTGGCCGTATCCCTCGGAAGGGGGCAGGGTGAATTCAAAAGCGTCTCCGGGCATTTTCCCTTCGAGCGCAGCTTCGAATTTAGGGAGCAGCATTCCGGTACCGTGTATGTATTCCAGGGGGGCGTCGGAACCCGCCTTGTCGGCGATCTGCCCTTCGACTTCCAACTCGTAGCTCACCGCCACGACCTTTTCTTTTTCTATTTTCATTTTTATGAGCATTAAAATGCAAAGTTAATTATTTTTTCCTTACCTTTGCAGTCCGTATGAAATACGGATTCGACAACGAGAAATATCTCAAAATTCAATCAGAA
>JAFTDJ010000004.1 GCA_017454265.1 Bacteroidales bacterium
CACGGCAGTGGCGCTGCTGTTGGCCGGGATAAAGAGCATCCGGAGAGGAGGCTCCTCAGGCTTCTCCATCTGGGCTTTCTTCTTGCCTGCGGCGTTGTACTCAGCCAGCTTCTGCTTATACTCCATAACCTCGGCCTCGTTGATCTCGCGGAGGCGTTCATGGATGGGCTCAACCAGGTAACGGCAGAGCGTGAGCCGGCCTTTACCTGAAGATGCTCTTGCAGCGACAAAAAGGAAAAGGTTTGGATAAACGATGCGCTTATCATATACACCACAAATGTGGGGCATACAGGCGGAAAGGACAGTCAAGGAACCGAGCAGAAGGATGTCGGCGTCGTACTCCGAGTTGCTGACGGCTACAATCTTCTGCAGGAACTCCGGGAGGGCATCCTTAACCTGTTGGCTGAACGTTGGCATAAGTGGCTCTTCCTCCATATCTGCAACTTCGGCAGTATCCGCAATATCCGCATTTTGGTTTTGTGCAGATATGGGGGCAGAGGAATCCGCAGATTGGCTGTGTGCAGATTTTGCAGAAGTTGCGGATTTTGCAGATATGGGGCGGGTACTGACGCTGATTCCTGCGTCTTTGGCCTTTTGGAAGAATGTCTTGGCTGTGACACCGGTTCCGTGGGAACGCATGCACTTATCATACTGGCGGTCACATTCGGCCTGGTCATAGCCTTCGTTGAAGCGGCTGATCCTATGAAAATAGTCGCGGCCCGACTCGCCGAGAGCATCGGAGAGAGCGAATCCAAGCTCCAACCAGTTGTCGTATCCGGCGGTAATGTCGGTATGGGCGGCTTCTATGCGCTGAGTGACGACTTCAATGTCGTCAGCAAGGTCGCCTGTAACCGGCTCGGAGCTGGAGGGGATCGGGGCTGGTGCCGGCGCTGCTGGCATCCAGTCGGTAGGATTGAAAGTATTCTCTGCCATAATTATCAGATGAACAAAGGATTAATGTAGGCGTCACGGTCGTAAGGCAAGAAGCAGGGACGGGATATGTCCTTGCCGGACTTGTCTATCTGGACTCCATAGGTTTTGAGAATGTAGTTATCCACGGCACGGAAGAAATCAGCGTGAGACATGGAGCCTCGGTTGATTTCGATTACCCATTTGATGCCGTCGCCTGAGGGGCTGTGGAAAAGCAAGGCCGTGTCGAAGAACTTGTCTTGCTTCAGCCGGGAAAACAGCTCCTCCAGCCCAGGAACGTGGTCAAAATCGACGCAAAGCAGGTTCGAGACACTCTTTACCGTCTCGTTGCTGCGAACGTCAAATTCGCCGCAAAATGTGGCGTATGCGAAATGTGACTGCTTGTAGATTGCCGCCTTCTTCTTGTCGGTGATGGTGCGAAGGGTCAATGTCTGTTCCTTTGCATACGGCCCGACGATGTAGTTGTAGGCATCGAGGATAGTGATGCTCTTGAAGGCGTACTTGTTGGTGATCGGAGCCTTGAAGAACGAGAATTTCGGTCCCTTGTCTACGTGTTCCTGTGGGGCATTGGCATACTGGGCAGAGGCCGCGTCGAGATGAAGGTACATCTCTCGGTTGAGGGTCTCCAGCAGTTCCTGTCCAGTCTGGTGGTAGTAGAGGCTGGCGAAATCCAGGGCGTCGCCATCCGGTATGGAACCGAACTGGTCCTTGTGGTGGGCCGTCTCGTCGGACAGCTTGACCGAAGGGTCGTTCTTGTCGTACCAGATGTGAAGGCTCTGAATGCCCCCGGCAAAGGGGTTGCGGACGATGCCGCAATCCCTACCGGTGACTTTCATTACGACCTCGCCGGGGTAGAACTGGCGCAGGATATGCGCGTATATGTCCACGCCCCAGTGGGTTCGACGGAGTACTGACTCCCGGTTAATCGCTTTCTCCATAAC
>JAFTDJ010000053.1 GCA_017454265.1 Bacteroidales bacterium
AGGTTCAGGGCGGTTTCGGAGTGAGGCGTTGTCGAGCAGTAGCGAGGCAGCCCGCATCGAAAAAAACGCCGGTCATGCGAGAGATGTCTGAGCGCAAGGCGCGAGTCCTCGAGCATAGGCGTTTTTGAATGGAGGGGAGCCGAACGCAGACTAAGCCCGGAACCTTTCAGGCGGAGGTATCTGCCCAATACCGTCAGTACAAACAAAAAGGACACTTCCATTCGGGAGCGTCCTTTTGCTATCTGCACAACGATTTTCTACAGCCTCCAGCCTACGCGGAAAGCGATGGTAGGCAGAAGCCAGTCGTGAGATTTGGTGGTAGCTGTGCCAATATAGCCGTTATCGTCTTTTTCTGCAAGCTCGGTGACGTCGGTCCGCTTGAAAAGACAACGCTGGAATGTGGGGCCCACGGCAAAGTATACCGAACGGCTCTTTTCCACACCCTTCAGCTTGATGTTGTAGCCAAAGGAGGGCTCTACATACATTCCGTGCTTGCAGGAAGACTTGTCAAACAGCTTGCGGTCCCAGTCAAAACGGAACACGGCAAACTCATATCCCACGTCCAGGCGGACAAAAGTCTGGTGAATCTTGTCTTTAGAGAGGTAGTACTGGAAAGATCCGTACACCGGCACAAAGAAATTCAGATTCTCGCGAGTTTTGTCTATGTCAACATCTCCATTGAGATAGTTGACCCGCTTGAAATCGGTCAGATAGGAGGTTGTGACCATACCGCTGCCGACACCTGCAAACAGGCCGTTGCCCCACGGAATGCGGTATCCGTTAAGGATATTGATTCCGAAGTAATTGTTGCTGCAACGGATGGGCCCCACGGAACCCATACCCTCTATGGAGAGTTCGTATCCCTGGGAAAACGCGCCCAGAGAAAGACCTGTAAGGCAGATAATAGTCAGCAGTAGTTTTTTCATTGTGCGTTGTGGTAGAGATAATTATTTCTTGAGACTGTCGCGGATCTCACGGAGCAGCTGGATATCCTCGGGAGTTGCCGGCGGTTCGGGAGCGGGTTCCTCTTTGGGTTTCTTAGCCTTGTTGATGGCCTTTACTACCAGGAAGATGCACCAAGCGATGATGAGGAAGTCAAAAACTACCTGGATAAAGTTGCCGTAGGTAAGGGCAACCTCTGCCTTGCCAAGCGCCTCGTTTGCGGGGCTGAGGACCCATTTCCACTGGGTGAAGTCGGTACCGCCAACCAGCAGGCCGATGAGCGGCATAATGATGTCAGATACAAAAGAACTTACGATTTTGCCGAAAGCACCGCCAATGATAACGCCGATGGCCATATCCATCACATTACCCTTGATGGCGAAGTCCTTGAATTCTTTTAGAAGTTTTCCCATAGTCTTTAAGTTTTATCAGTTAGTAATGTTGATATGAAACAAAAATAGAAAAAAAATCAATATCCCGCTTCCAGAAGCTTCTTATACATCACAAGACATATCCACGCGTCGGTGGCGGCATACAGCTGCTGCTGGTAAGAGAGCACCGGCGCCTCCCAGTTGGAGCACTGCTG
>JAFTDJ010000054.1 GCA_017454265.1 Bacteroidales bacterium
AATGGTACTTCGCTTGCTATCTTCGGAAAATCATCCAACTCACCCCCTTGGTAAATCTCTTCCCCGGTCATCGAACTCTGATCAAAATAACACAGTGCTACTGAATCTAGAATAGAAACATTGATGGATGGCGTATTAATGCCAGACTTCATCAAACAATAGGTGGTGTCGCTTTTTCTGATAGCTACTTTCCACTCAATAGGGTCATATTCACAAAGGTCTTCTTTGCCGCTCCAGTGGTGGTATCCCGAGGCTGAATAAAACAACAAGTTTTTGGGACCGTTTACAAATACAGATTTATTATCCAATGATGCAGTTCCAAGGTACTTATGAAACACAAAAGGATAATCTCTTGGATTATTGCTTTCATCGCCCCATACATACAAATAAAAATACTCCCCTCTTTCTTTAATGTCCAAGAAAAGTGCACCAGGCTCTTTTTGATAAAAACTATAGTACTGGTCACTATATGATTCAATCAAAGCCTGACAAAACGGCGATAAAACAACATCATTCTCAGTCTGCAAGCAGCAGGACATCAAAATAAAGTTAAAACAAATAAGTATGCTACAGCAACGATGCATATTACCTATATTAGAACCTTGAATCAGGGAACACGGATTTCCATGTCTTTCGGTCTTGGATTCCCTTCCCATTATAGAGGATAAGCTGGCTATATAGTGGCACATACACAAAATGCTGTACGTTAGAGAACACCCGTTTTGCAGTAGAAATATCACCATGCGACAAAGCATCGGATGGGTCATTATTTTGCGGATGGCTATGAATCAGCTTATTAAAAGAAACATCAAAACGGCTACCTATACTCTTTGCCATTGAACTGACATGAATACTGGATCTCGTCCCTTCGTTAAAAATAAAAGCTCCAAAAGACCCAATTATCAAACCGTTCTCAATGACAGTGTTATCCGATAAAAACTTAAATAAGTCTGCACCAGCAGAAGCATCCGTTGAAAAGAAGGAGGTAATTACATTGTTCGAGCTTAAAGAAAATAAATTATTAGTAAAATAAATCGAGCAGGCCGTTCCTTCTTTAGACATTAGACGAGAGCCATCCATATCAACTATGTGAAAAGCATCATAATCTGAATTATAAATATGATTCACAACCTTTCCCTGAGTATTAATCTCCCATTCATCTTGACCATCAACATCAACTTTCCCCACCGGCTCGCCGGCGCAGTAAACGTACGGACTGAATCCATAGTACTTCTCTGCCAGCGGGTCCTGCGTGGTCCAGCGGCAGAGGCGGTCATCGTACATGCGCGCGCCGAAGTCCAGGAGATTCACGGAAGCGGTGGTCTGAATCTCCTTGCCGGAGAAGCGCCAGCGGTTCGTCGCATCGACCGTGAGGGCGGAATTTGCATGCCTGCCGCCGTAAGGGTAATAATCGTTGCGCTCGGTCACCTGGCCGTTTCTCACAATAGCCCTCACACTGCCCAGATGATCCGTGGCATAGCGGTCAGCAACGTACGAGCTTCCGCTCTTGCGGATACGGCCGCTCACGAACGGAGTGCTGTCGAACACCCAGTCCCCCTCGTCATATGAAAAAACAATTGAACCCATATATGCAAATCCGTCTTCGGACTGTTCCCCCAAAACGCGTGCCTTCGTTCCGTCCGCAAGGTAACAATAATCTGCCTCATCTGCAAGGGCGCTCGTCACGCTGCTCGGATATCCCAGCAGATTGTAGCTGATTGTGAGACCGCGAAGGGGGTCATACACAAGGTTTCCGCAGGAATCGTGACTGAATGCCGAGTTCCCGGCATGCGTCAGGGTGTTTCCCGAATATGTGAGAGACAGGTTGTCTATAGGAGTTGAGGATGAAGAACCATATCGCGCTATGGCCGTGATGTTGCCGTTTGCGTCGTAGGATATGTTGCGCTCCGTCCAGCTGTTGTCCAGGGTGCTGCCGAAATAGCGGTTGCTGCTCAAAAGGCGGTTTGTGCCGTCATATTCGTAAGCGTATGTGGACGTGGTGGATGATCCGTGCTGCCACGAAACTTCGGTGATGGCGCCAGTATGGAGGGGCGTCGCGTGGACGGCCTCTGCATAGCGCAGGGTCTCGTTGAAAACATTAGAGCTCCCAGACGTTGCCTGAATGCTCGCCAACCAGCCATGGAGATTGTAGCTTTGCGTCTGCGTCAGGCCGTTTCCGGACACTGCCGACGGGCGCCCGAGGGCGTCGTAGGTCAGGGTGGTGGCTGCAACCGTGCTGCCGCCCATCTGAACGGTCTCTCCCGTCAACCTCCCGCGGATGTCATAATTATACTCCGTGTGCTTAACGGTAGGGTTGTTGTCGCTTGCGGACAATGATACCGTTTCCGTGACTGAAAGCGGATTCCCCACCTGGTCGCGCTCCGTGCTTATCCGGGTAATGCCCCCGAGGATATTCTTCTCCACCGTCTGAAGCTCACGGCCCAGGTCGTCATGATAGAATGCTCTCTCTACATAAGGCCGGGAGGCGTATGCGCTTGCGCTGGAACCGTACTCGGGGAGGCAGAGCAGCTTCTCATATATCTTGAGGTTCAACGAAGAACCGATGTCGTAGGTGGATGCGGTAGCATCCTGTGCGAAAGCGAGATATGAAGGAACCGCCGCAGTTGCCCCGTTGCTTCGCATATAACCATACTCCGCTATCGTTCCTATGAGCGTATATGCAGATGACGGCAAAGAACCGCTCCCGGATACGGGAAAGTATGACTGGAGGGAACTCTGCGGAAGGGTGGTATATATGAGCTGGCGCTTCACCAGGCAGTCAAAGGCGTCCCAGGTGTTCAGTACCCAGCGGTTCTGGTCTCTCAAGTTACCGTCCTGGCTGAGTACGATGCGCCCGGCGCTGTCGTAAACGAACAGCTCGGCTCCACTCCCCGGGACGGTCTTCATGGTCTGGCGACCCAGCGCATCGTAAGAGTATGAGAACGACGTCCCCTTCGGCTGCTGTATTGACGTGAGGTTGCCTCTTGCGTCATAAATGTAAACGGTCGAGAGTTTCACTCCGGATGACGGGTAGCGGTCCTCCTGCACGGTGCGGCCTTCGCGGTCGGTCCAGACTACTGAAACGTTTCCGTCTCCGTCAGTGGTCGTCATCCTGGAGCATGTTCCTGCCGAATAGCCGCTCAGCTGCCCCGAGGTGTTGAACCCATATGTATAAGCAGTTCCGTAATCCACGTAATAATCATACCCGGGAAGCGTGGAAGACAGTGCCCTGCCGTCACTGCGGTTTTCATAGGTATGCCCGACCCCGAACAGGTAATCATCACCGCCGGTCATACCTGCGTCCTCATAATAAGAGTGCTGCTCGGAGGCCCATGACGTGCGTAACGCACCGGAATTGGATGCCCGTGGATAAGGGTATTCATCCACTGCGATGCGTCCGAGGGCGTCGTAGGTGCATGGCGCGACGATGTCCGTGTTGGAGCTTCCGGACGCCTGTTTCCGCACGGTCTGCATAAGCCTCCCAAGGCCGTCATAGTAAGCCACATCGGTCCCCCCGCCGCCTCCGTTATACGTTGTGGTGGCAATATAAGTACGGTCGGAATACGTGCGGCTGTCTCCGGTGCCCGGATAATAATAACTGTATCTCTCGAGCGGATCGTCCACGGCGTTATAAATTCCGGTAAGCCGTCCGGCGGAATCATAGTAGTAAGAGGTGGTACGGCCCGACGGGCCGGTGAAGGAGGACAGGCCCACCATGGGAATCCATGTCCAGGCATTTTGAACAGTGGCGCCCGATACCGCAAGGCTGCTTGAGACAGGATGAAGTCCGTCATATCCCCAAGTCCATGCCGTTGTGCGGCCGGCAGCATCGGTCACAGTCCCGGGGTTGCCCCAGGCATCCCATGAGGAGAAAGTGCGTTCCGTCCTCCAGTCCCCGAAGTAGCTGCCGTTCACCAGTCTGGCACTCACGGCGGAAGGGACATACCAGCAGGTGCTGCCGTTCTTGCAGTAGTAGTCGTACTTTGTGGCAGATACGGCGCTGCCGCCGCGGGTGACCGTTATCCCGGTAATCAGCCCGGGCAGGGTGGCGTGGTATGTGTATGCGGTCGTCAGGCTGCTGCCGTGACTGTCAGGGCGGCTGACGGAAGACGTGCGGCCGCGGGAGTCAACCGTTACAGTCGTGGTGACGCTGCCAGAAGTACCGTCGGAAGCGGTTTCAGCCGTAGTGCTGGAATTCATGTACGGGGAACAGGTGTTATAAACCCTTTCGCAAAGGCGGCCGAAATGCAACATTTTACCCCTCGCCACCGCTCCGCCGGTGTCGGAATACAAGCCATAGCCGCAACTGGTGACAATCTGCGGGTCTTTCTGTGAAAGCGAGGCCTGTATAGTCTGTGCCTGCAATCCGCCATAAAATGAAGTGCCGTGGTTCTGCCATTCGTGGAGTGTGGTTCCGTCATTCACGAACGTGAACTCGGTCTGGTCCGTGACGTATTCCTGAACATACTCCTCATTTATGGACGTGTCATAGATTGCAGCGGAGGAATTGAAGGTGTGGACGGTCCTGGATACAGGGGAAGACAAGGGGGTTGTTGACACTTCTTCAATAATCCTTAAGTACTCGATAAAAAATCTGGCGGAGTATCCGATGCTGCTTGCCGTGGAAACCGCTTCCCTTTCGACTTTCAGGTCAACGCCCGGAGTGGTGCTTGTGAAGTGGTACTTGTAATAGATGTTCGGTTCCTGCAGAAGGATGCCGGAAGAATAGCCGTCAGAGTCGAGATAACTGATCTTTCTGCACTGAACCTGTACTCCGTTCTCGTCGAATGTGTCAATCCTTGACACCCTCAAGCCGGCAGTCTGCGGGTTGGAGGTATTTCTGGCCTGGCTTGCGTCAAAACGACGCGACCAGTCGTTTTGCTCATATACGAAAGCGGAATGGCCTCCGGCAGGGTAGGTTATACTTGACAGCGTGCCCATACGGGTCCTTGCCAGATTCGGGATGCGGTTGCTGGTGATGTAAGCCGCCTTTTGAGGCAACGGCGACGGTGCTGAGTCGAAAAGACTCTTCAGGCTTACCGCATTGTAGTAGCCGAAGGCGTCGGTATACCACAGGTCGTTGTCGGACGAGAACGATGCCGTGGGGAAAACGTGGTTGTCGTCGGCGGAATCATATGTCATATAATAAGTCCCCTCTCCGCTGAGGCTCACGGATGTGAGGAATGCGAGGGTCTGATGACGCAACCCGGAACTTATCTTGGGTACATAATAGGAAAGGTTGCATTCTTTCAGCAGCCTTCCGCTTCCGTTGTACACCCTTATGTATGACAGTTTGCCCTGGCTGTTCCACCCGAAATACATATTGCCGCGACCTGCGATGCTGATTGAAGATAGACGTTTTACGTTCACGGTGTTGTACAGCAGGCTCTCATCATAATAATCGATGTCTGTCCACTGCTCATAAACCGGACGCCCCGCTATGCCGCTGCCGTCCGAGAACGCCTGGTGGTCGGCGCAGATTACCGGTGAAACGTTGGACTCCGCAGCGTCCGTATATGTGAACGTAACAGTCTTGCCCGAGGGGTGAACGATGGTGCTGAGTTTCCACGCCGAGACAGTGAATATCCCATCATCGCTTCCGTGCAGCGCATCGAACGACTCGGCCGATTCTATGGCTGCGAAAGTATAACGCACTCCTAGTCCGTCGGTGAAGACAAAGCTGGAGTTGGCGCCCTGGTTCTGGGGAGAGAAGCTGAAAGATACGGACAGTTCTCCAGACGGGCTGTTGCAGCTCAGGAATCGTACGGTATTGCCGGGCTGCAGTATGAAGGAACCGCTGTAGCCAAGAAACGAAAAATGAAATATGTCCGGCTCGTTCTCAACCAGCATTCCCTGACTGTCGTTGACCACGCTGCCGCATACAAACTCTTCCGCAAGGGATCCGGTGTAGATGCACTTCTGAACCGTTTCATCGCAGTAATTGCTGCCGTTGTCATACCGGTTCGCATATCCGCGGATGGCGTATCCGTCAAAAGCGTCCGGGATATTACGGTAATTGGAATAGTAAAACACATAGTATGACAAAGGGTCGGGGCGCTCACTCGGATTGGCGTACAGCACGTTGGTGGCGGAGTAGTAGGTGGAGTAATTTTCGTCAGGTATCCCACGTATCTCCCTGGTGATGACGCCTGAAGCTATAAGGCTCCAGTCACTTCCGACAGGACTGCAGGCAGCACCGGGACGGAAGCCGGTGGTATTGTAAACCAGTGAGACGGGAGAATCTCGAACAGATTGTCCTTCCAGGTATATACCGGAATGCTGAGCTTCAGTGAACCATGGTAGAAATCGGGAGCGTCCTCCCCATAGCGGGTTAATGCCGTCGCCTCAGGACCTTCCGGGGCGAACATGCCGCCCCATATTGCCGAGTGGGCGTCGAAAGGAATGGTTGTATCCTGACCGGATACTTTGACGCTGACGAACATTGCCGCCGCAAGCGTCACGAATAGAGTAACAAAAGGTTTCATGGTTGTAATGAATCTTTAATTGTTAAACTGTTGGTCGTTAACGAAAACAAAGACATCCGCACGGATGCCGGTGGGCAGCATTTGGATTTCTGCGGCAGATTCACTACTTTTGCGAATCAATGAAAAACGCAAGGGACCATTCTTCATTTTTCATTACACATGGACGTCGGCTGCCTCAGTCGGCGTCCTTTGTGCTTGCCTGGGGGTAATCGTCTTATTTCATGGCTTGTTTATTTTTTTGTTATACTTAATCCTGTTTGCAAAGATATGTTATTATTTTGGTATCATCAAACTATTCAATTACTTTTTTTTGATTTAAATTATTTTCTAAATATTTATCTTCAATCCTTGCATATAAATTAATTAATTACTATCTTTGCGCACCCTTAAAACAGCGCCATGTCTAAATCTTACAACGCAAAGACTACCGCCGAGATATCGGCGGAAATTCGTAATTATTTCGAATCGAACAGAGTGTCTCAAAAACAAGTTGCGGCTATACTTGATGTTACTCAGTCCACGGTATCGGTTTATGTTGCGGGAAGGCCTTTCAGCAATAAAATTGCAAAGAAATGGTCTGACGCTTTTGGTTTCTCACCTTCTTTTCTGGTGTCTGGAACCGGAACTCTTGTTTCTGGGGCAACCAAAAGCGACCCGTATCCAAGGACTGTCCAATTAACCTCTGCCCAGACACGGTTGGTTGCCAATGGCTACAATTTCATGAGCAAGGAAATGCTTGACGAGAAAGAAGTACCCATTGCAGCCTATATGCGCCGCAAGTATTCGAAAAAAGCGCTAGAAGCCTATCAGCATAAGATTATTGACTTCCCTACAGTTAAGGATAACCATGTAATCAACGTAGGTGACATCTATAAATGGCAAAATGACGCCCTTAAGGACATGAAGGAGCAGATGGCTAAAAAAGAAGCGCGCCTTGTTTCCATTGAATCTATCATAGGCGACGTCATCGGTCTCGGCGCCGACACAGTGTCAGCACTCCCGACTAGTGCAATCTCTACCCTGTTGATTCAAGCTACAGCGAAATAGTCATTATTTTCTCAGTTTTTATTATATTTGTAAGTTAAAGATATTTTATTGATATGCTCAACTACTTACTTCAGGCCGACATCGTGGACGCGGCAGTGGCCGCTCCGGTTCAGCAGGAGATGTCTTTTTCCCTCATTGAGATGGCCACCAAGGGCGGATGGCTCATGATTGTATTGCTGCTTCTTTCCATCATCGCAATCTACATCTTCGGCAAGAAATGGTGGATGATCCGCCAGGCTTCCAAGATCGACAAAGACTTCATGATGGACATCCGCGACTACATTCATGACGGTAAAATCAAATCCGCCAAAACCCTCTGCAGCAAGTTCGATACGCCGGTCGCACGTATGGTGGAAAGCGGAATCGACCGCATTGGCAAGCCTCTGGGAGACATCCAGACCGCCATCGAGAACGTCGGCAACGTGGAAGTGGCCCGCCTTGAGAAGGGCCTTCCGTACCTGGCCATGATTGCCGGCGGCGCCCCCATGATAGGATTCCTCGGCACCGTGATGGGTATGGTGCAGGCCTTCTTCAACATGTCGCAGGCAGGCAACAACATAGACATCACCCTGCTTTCCAGCGGAATCTACACGGCAATGATCACCACAGTGGGCGGTCTTATCGTGGGTATAATCGCTTACTTCGGCTACAACTACCTCACCTCAAAGGTATCCAACGTAGTATTCCAGATGGAGAGCAGCACCATAGAGTTCATGGACCTGCTCGAAGAGCCTCAGGAAAAGTCTGCTAAAGAAGAGGAATAATGGCACTCAAGCGTATAACAAAGGCAGACCCGAACATGTCGATGTCCAGCATGACCGACATTGTGTTCCTGCTGCTCATTTTCTTCCTGGTCACCTCCACGCTGGTGAACCCCAACGCCCTCAAGCTCCTGCTCCCCAAGAGCACCGGTCAGGTGGGCGCCAAGGCAACCGTGACCGTGTCCATCAAGGACTGGGGAGACGAACAGTACAGCTTTCACATCAACGGCAACGAGGCCCCCGTGCCTCTTGAGCAGGTTGAGGACGAACTGGTGGAACTTCTTCAGACTGAGGAGGATCCCACCTTCTCCATCCACTCCGACGAGAGCGTGCCCATCAAGGAAATCGTGCAGGTGATGAACATCGCCAAGCGCAATCATTATAAAGTCATTCTTGCAACTCAACCTGAATGAAACAGTATCTCCGGGAGCGTAATGAAAGGGAGCGAAACTCCGTGGTGACCGGCGTCGTGATGACGCTGGCGGTCCACGTGTGCGCCGTCCTGCTTGTCTCGTTCACAGGAATCAAGTACCTTTATCCTCCGCCCGCAGAAAACACCTTCCTGCTTGACTTCGAGGAGGAAGTGGAAGTGAAGCCCATACAGAAAAGCGGGCGTGAACCACGAGGAGAAGACGTCGATAAGGAAAAGGTGATAGAACTGGTGCAGCGCAGCGAATCCCCCGTAGCTTCGACCAAACCCAACATCACCCCGGCCACGAAACCGGACGACCACGGCGACGTGGACGTACCCGAGCCGCCGCGCGAGGAGGAACCCAAACTTGACCCCAGGGCCACGTTCCCCGGGATGGCGAAGAAAGACACAACACTTACAGCCCAGCATACAGCCAAGGAAGGCTCAACTGAGTTCAAGGCCGGGCAGCCCACCGGCAACACCCACAAAGGCAATACGGACGGCACCCCCAACGCACATCTGGAAGGCCGCACCGTTGACAAGGCCGGTCTCAAGAAGCCGGCATACTCCTCCCAGGAAAGCGGAAAAGTAGTGGTGAAAATCTGGGTGGACCAGTACGGAAAGGTGCAGAAAGCCGTACCCGGAGCCGACGGCACCACCGTTACGGACAAGGGGCTTTGGACAGCAGCCCGGAACGCGGCCCTGGAAACCGGTTTCAACATGAGTTCAAACGCACCGGCCCTGCAGGAAGGAACAATAACTTACATATTCAACTTGAAATAACACAGATGACGTGAGTCATCGCAGAATCAATTCACAACACCATGGATGGTTTTTCTAAAGACGGCCGCAAACTTAGACCACGGAAAACTGCAGGAAGCACTGTACGTTCCGAAAAAGTTGATTTCCACAATTCTGAATCCCGCCCATACGGTGAGCGCCGCACCTACGGCGAGCGCAAGCCGCGCACATACGGCGAGCCGCGTCCCTACGGCGAACCACGCCCTTACGGCGAACGCAGAAGCAGCAACGGCAGCGAGCGCCGCCCTTACGGTGAGGGCAAATCACGCCAGTACGGCGAATCGCGCCCCTACGGCGAGCGCAGAAGCAGCAACGGCAGCGAGCACCGTCCCTACGGCGAGGGCAGGCCGCGCCAATACGGAGCGTCCAAGCCGGGAGCCAAGCGATATGGCGGCAAGCCGCGCTTCGGCAAGCCTTCCGACGAGGGCATCAACCGGATGATCAGCCGCCGCCCGCAAATCAGCGCAGACTACGACGGCCCCGCATACGAACCCGAAACAATACAGAACGAAATCCGCCTGAACCGCTTCATGGCCAACTCCGGCGTGTGCTCGAGGCGCGAAGCCGACACCTTCATCCAGGCCGGCTGCGTAACGGTTAACGGAGAAGTGGTTACCGAACTCGGAACCAAAGTCAATATCTTCAACGACGACGTGCGCTTCAACGGAGAACGCCTTAAAGGTGAGACCAAGGTGTATCTGGTGATGAACAAGCCCAAGGGCTACGTCACCTCATCTTCCGACCCTCACGCGGACAAGACCGTGATGGACCTGCTCAAAAACTGCCCCTCACGCGTTTATCCCGTAGGCCGGCTCGACAAAGCCACCACCGGCGTACTGATGTTCACCAACGACGGCGAGATTGCCGAGCGTCTCACTCACCCGTCTTACGATAAAAAGAAGATTTATCAGGTATCCCTGGACCGCAAACTCACTCAGGAAGACTACGACAAAATCCTTTCCGGCCTCACCCTGGGAGACGGTTTCATCCAGGCAGATGAGCTGGAATTCGTAGATGAGGGCGACCACAGCAAGCTGGGCATCGAGATCCATTCCGGCAAGAACCGCATCGTACGCCGTATCTTCGAGTCTCTGGGCTACACCGTAAAGGCCCTGGACCGCGTCTATTTTGCCGGGCTCACAAAGAAAGGGCTCAAGAAGGGCGAATGGCGCTACCTCTCCGAAAGCGAAGTGAACATGCTTAAGATGGGGGCGTACGTATAATGGAACACAGATCCGGTTTCGTTAACATAATCGGGAATCCCAACGTAGGCAAATCTACGCTGATGAACGCGCTGGTGGGCGAGAGGCTGTCTATCGTTACTGCAAAGGCCCAGACCACCCGCCACCGCATAATGGGCATCGTAAACGGAGAAGACTGGCAGATAGTCTATTCCGACACCCCCGGCATCCTGAAGCCCTCCTACAGGCTGCAGCAGAATATGATGAACTTCGTGGACGGAGCGCTCGGAGACGCAGATATCGTCTTGTACGTTACAGACACCATCGAGACTCCGGACAAGAACGAAGAGTACATCTCCAAGCTGCAGCGCATCCAATGCCCGGTGATCGTAGTGCTGAACAAGATAGACATCAGCAACCAGGAGAAGGTGATGGAACTGGCGGCGTGGTGGCAGAAGCGGCTTCCCGAGGCCAGGGTGATACCGGCCAGCGCCCAGGAGCGCTTCAACCTGGAAAGCATCCTGGACGCCGTTGTGAGCCTCCTGCCCGTTTGCCCTCCGTGGTTCGACAAGGATGCGTTCACAGACAAGAACCTCCGGTTCTTCGCGTCCGAAATTATTCGGGAAAAGATTCTGCTCAACTACAAGGAAGAGATTCCGTACAGCTGCGAGGTGGGCATAGAGTCTTTCAAGGAAGGAGAGGAGCGCTACGACATAGACGCCGTTATCTACGTAATGCGTGAGTCGCAGAAAGGCATCGTGATAGGCAAGAAGGGTGCAGCCCTTAAGAAAGTAGGCACCCAGGCACGCACAGATATGGAAGACTTTTTTCAGAAGAAGGTCTTCCTGAGCCTGTTCGTAAAAGTAGATCCCGACTGGAGGGAGAATAAAAGAGAGTTACGCCGTTTCGGCTACGAAGACTAAATGTTACAGCGGAACAATCAGATATGGACGAAGAGAATATCGTAACGGAAGAGATCATCGAAGACGATGACATCGAAATAGCGGAAGACGCTGAGTCGAGCGGTAAATACACAAGGCTGCTGGAAAGCGACGCACGCAAGTTCAAGCTCTCCGGCATGTTCAAGGACTGGTACCTGGACTACGCATCTTACGTAATCCTGCATCGTGCCGTGCCCCACATAGCCGACGGCCTCAAGCCGGTACAGAGGCGCGTGCTGCACGTAATGAGCAGGATGGACGACGGTTCGTACACAAAGGTTGCGAACATAGTCGGCCAGGCCATGCAGTACCACCCCCACGGCGACCAGTCGATACTCGGGGCCCTCGTAACCCTTGGCCAGAAGGGCCTGGCCATAGACTGCCAGGGTAACTGGGGCAACATACTCACCGGAGACGCCAATGCCGCACCACGATACATCGAGGCCCGGCTGAGCAAGTTTGCCAAGGAGGTGCTCTTCGACCCCAAGGTCACCCATACCATGAAGTCGTACGACGGCCGCAACGACGAGCCTACGGAATTGCCTGTGCGCTTCCCGCTGCTGCTCGCCCAGGGCACCGACGGCATAGGCGTGGGACTCGCCTCCAAGATACTGCCCCACAATTTCAACGAGTTGCTGGATGCATCCGTAGCCATACTCGAAGGCAAGAGCTATGAGTTGTACCCAGACTTCCCTACCGGAGGCTTTGCAGACTGTTCCAAGTACATGCAGGGCAAGCGCGGAGGCCGCGTAAAGGTGCGCGCCCGCATAGAAAAGATAGACAAGAGCACCATCGCGATTACAGAAATACCCTTCGGCAAATATACCAAAGACCTCATTGAATCCATACTCAAGGCCAAAGACAAGGGTAAAATCAAAATCAAGAAGATAGAGGACATGACTACCGACAAGGTGGAGATTCTCATCCACCTGCCCGGCGACGTGTCTCCCGACAAAACCATAGACGCCCTCTACGCATTCACAGACTGCGAGTGCAACATCGCCCCCAACGCCTGCGTAATCAAGGACAACAAGCCCCAGTTCCTTACCGTAAACGAGATTCTGGAGTACAGCACCTTCCATACCCGCGAGATTCTGCTTCAGCAGCTGGGCATCCGGATGGAAGAGCTTGAGCGCGACTGGCATTACAGCAGCCTGGAACGCATATACTTTGAAAACCGCATCTATAAGATACTGGAAAAGGACCAGGCCAGCTGGGAGGAGCAGAAAGAAGAGACCCTCCTGGAGATGAAGAAGTACGAGAAGTCGCTGCGCCGGGAAATCGTAATGGAAGACATCGACCGCCTGGTAGATAAGCCGGTACGCAAGATTTCCAAGTTCGATACCAAGGCCGTAGATGAACGTATCCGCGCCATCGAGGAGGAGATGAAAGAGGTGCAGGACAATATAGACCACATAGACCGCTACACCATCGCCTGGTTCAAGGGACTGAAGAAAAAATACGGCAAAGACTTCCCGCGGCGCACGGAGCTTACCGGGTTCGAGACAATCGCCGCGACCAAGGTGGTGAACAACAACGCCAAGCTGAGCGCCAATATGGCCGAGGGCTTCGTAGGCATAGGGCTCAAGAGGGACGACGGCGGTGAATTCATAAGCGAATGCTCCGACCTCTCGGAAATCATTGTGATACGCAAAGACGGCAAGTACATCGTCACAAAGGTGAGCGACAAGGCTTTCTTCGGCAAAGACCTGATCTACGTCGGCGTATTCAACCGCGGAGACAGCCGCACCATTTACAATGTCATATACCGCGAGGGCAAAACGTCCATCTACTATGCAAAGCGCTTCGCCGTAACTTCCGTAACCCGCGACAAGGAATACGACATCACCACCGGCATAGACGGTTCCCAGATAGTCTGGTTTTCCGCCAACCACAACGGCGAGGCCGAAACCGTGCGCGTGCAGCTGCGTCCCAAGCCCAAGCTCAAGAAGACCTCCCTGGAATACGACTTCTCCACCCTCGGCATCAAGAGCAAGACCGCACGCGGCAACCTGGTAACCAAGAACGTAATCCAGCGCATCACCCTCAAGAGCAAGGGAGTGAGCACCATCTCCGGCAAGGAAATCTGGTACGACACGGATATACAGAAACTCAACGACGAAGGCCACGGTATCTACCTGGGCGAATTCCGCGACCAGGACAAGGTGCTTGCCGTATTCAAGAACGGAACCTTCTACACCACTTCCTTCGACCTGGTAAACCGCTACCAGGGCGACGTACTGCGCATAGAGAAATTCGACCCCGACAAGACTTTCACCGCACTGTACTGGGATGCCGGCGTAAAGTCCTTCTACGTGAAGCGTTTCTCGTTCGTAGTAAGCGACAATACTCCTTTGAGTTTCATTGCAGAAGGCAGCAAGTCTTACCTGGTAGAACTAAGTGATGATTTGCGCCCGCAGTACGAAGTAACCTGGAAGCTGGAAGACAAACCATCCGAACTGGTTGACGCCGGGCAGTGGATTGCCAAAAAGGGCGTTGGCGCCAAGGGCAAAAAGGTCGTGGAGCGCGGAGAGGTGAAGAAAGTACGCTTCGTGGAGCCCTTGCCGGCAGAGCCCCTTCCGACAGAAGGGCAGGAAGAACGGGAAGAGCGGGAAGAGTCCGGAACCCCGGTCCGCACCGGCGTGGAGATCAGTATCCCGGAGACTGCAGACGAAGAACCTATAGAGCTGCTGTTCGAAGAACCGACGCTTTTTTAACCATGACACGTATGCACTTGTTACTCAATGTAATGCTTGCAGTCGCAGTCTCCTGCTGGTCCTGCAAACCGGCAGACATCATTGACGACAACACACAGGAAGAAGTACCCGGGCAGAAACCGGACGTTCCGGGAGACGGCATCATACGGGTTCTGGCTATAGGAAACAGTT
Source organism: Bacteroidales bacterium (assembly GCA_017454265.1). Classification (GTDB taxonomy): domain Bacteria; phylum Bacteroidota; class Bacteroidia; order Bacteroidales; family UBA932; genus Cryptobacteroides. The sequence continues at coordinate 14,517 of JAFTDJ010000054.1, forward strand.
TCTCGGCAGATGCTGTGGAGCAGGAGCTTTGGCCTTTATTCAACGCCGTCGGGCAGAAAGTAATCATCGCCCAGTTGTATATAGGAGGCTGTGACTTGGAAAAACACTGGAAGACCGCCAGCGGCAATCTGCCGGACTACAGCTACCGAAAGATTGTGGAGGGAGAGCAGACCATCAAGAAGAATTCAACTTTCCTGGATGGCTTAAAGGATGAAAAATGGGACTACATCAGTTTCCAGCAGGGTGGAGGGCATCACGGACAATACGAAACTTTCGAGCCCTGGCTCACGCAGATAATAAACTACTGCAAGGAGAACGCAATAAGCAAGCAATTCAAAGTGGTGTATCACGTGCCTTGGGTTGCTCCGGCAAACTCCACCAACGCCAAATTCGGCTTTTACGACTACAATACCAAAAAGATGTACGATGGCATCACCACCAGTACCCAGAAGGCAGATGCAGTACATCACTTCGACCTGATAATCAACTCTGTAGATGCCATTGAGAACGGCCGCACATCTTATTTGGGAGACACCTTCGACCGTGATGGATGGCATCTCAACAAGACCTACGGACGCTATACCGCAGCGTGCATCTGGTTCGAGAAGATTATGGGCCAAAGCGTAGCAGGCAATCCCTACCACCCCGACTCCATTACCGACTATGTAGCAGAGATCTGCCAGACCGCCGCCCACGAGGCCTGCCTGCATCCTTACCAGGTCACAGACCTCTCCCGATACACTGGCCTCCAGTAACCCGGCGTTTGCTTGTGCGCCTTTAAAGTTTGTGGATCTTAAAAAGAGTTCCTATATTCCTTTGATATGGCATTCCATGTGATTGGCCCAGTTGCCCGATAGAGGATGAGGAAGGTATTCCTGGGGAACTGGGAGGTAAGCTTCAGCTCCCACATATCAGAGGTAAGCTACCATTTTGTGAAGACCTTCCAGGTCGAAATCCTCCAACTCTGCGGCGGAGGGCCAAATACTATAGCCATTCTTTTGAAATTCAACTGGATAGCTATTGCTCATAACAGGAAGAAGATGGCTTCCAGAGTGTGCACGGAACGTGGGTCGGCAGGCGGCAGCTCTCGTCCGCGCACACATAAACAAAGAAGGTCGGCTACTATCCATTGAAGGGGCTGTTGCGCTCGGGCCCACAGAAAGGCCGTTTTGGGCCGGAAATACCAATTTCTACGCGCTCTGGCCCAAACAAGGGCTCCAGCGGGCCCCTCCGCACCCACGCTCATTGCCTGCCGCCGAAAGTGTCGGCCGCGGTAAAATAATACGCAGTCAATCGCAACTCCACCCTCCGCTGATCCGATTAATATTCTTGTATGTTTCATTGAAAATCATTAATTATTTTCTATTTTTGGCAAAAAGTTGCCTGGTGTCTCTCTCTAGTATCAGATTTATTTGCCCCGATGTCTTCATTGATGAGGATCCTTTATCCAAGGAAGTGATAGATTTGGACAATAGAATTAAGTCCTTGGGCTGGAGTAAAGAAAAATATTTCTTTACCGTTTGCACCTGGATGTCAAAAGATGAATACCTACAAGCCATGATGGCTGATTTTCCAATCACAAAAGTTGATACTCCGGGAGACGAGGCCCTGCTCGATTGCACATGCAAGCATGATATAGGATGCTTTGCATTTGGAGGTACATGCAATGATGACATTTCATGTAAAGAGAAAAGAGCATGTGGATTATTAGGGAATTCCTTATGCGATGGCCAATGTGAATGATATTTTTAATATGTTTAATAGCAATTGTTTATTATGAGAAACATCAATGTAAGTGCCGCACTTATTGCACTTTCGTGTATTATTTTATTTGCGACGAATTGTAATTCATCCTCAAAAGACACCGAATACCGCGAGAACCTACTTTCCAAGAGCCTTCCTGAACAAGTTTTGATGCTTCAGCAGATCAAACCAGAAGAAGCTTATCAATATTGGAGAATCAAATTGGAAGATACTATTAATTCCCAAAAAATATCTGATTCCGAAAAAGCTGTTATCAAGCCCGTATTGGAATATTTGACGCCAGAATTGTACGAAGAGAATTGCAGCGAAGAAATATCTTCCCGCTTTAATGAAATAGTCTCTTCAATGCAAAATACATTAAAGAACGAATTTGGTTGGAGTGACGCCAAAATCTTTAAGTACTTTGAGACAATAATGACAGAGGCTGAGTATGAGGAATATTTGAAGCGCAATAACGCGGAATACCTGGATAGAGAATAATAATCTTTATTCTAAAAGTCCAGCTTCTCTCCGCGATAGAAGTCCAGCAATTTGGTCTGGTAAAGGCATTGGTATCGGGCCTGGATATGTTCCGACTCTGCCTTAAGCCAGTTGTTGCGGGCGTCGTTGTAGTCGGCTATGCCGGCTTTGCCTACCTTGTATTTCTCCTCCGTGAGATCGTAGTGCACGCGTGCACTCTCTGCGCTCTCCGCGCTGCCGCTGTAGCGCGCCTGGGCGTTCACGGCATTGTAATAAGCCTGCTGTATTTCCTTGTAAAGCGTTTTCTTTACATTCTCCAGGGCCAACTGCTGGTTATGGTACTGAATCTCTGCAGAACGCACATTGTTGCGGGTACCGAAACGCTGGAAAATGGGGATGCTGAGATTCAGGCCCACGTACTGGCTGAAATTATTGCTGAGCTGATTCCAGAAGCCGTCAGAGACGATTTTGGAGTTGGTATAGTAGTTGGTACCCAGGCCTCCACTAAGGGAAAGGGATGGAAGATAAGCCCCTTTGGCCTTTGCAATATTGAGCTTGGCGTAATCCACACCGAGCCGCGCAGATTCCACGGACGGCTTTACCTCCAGCGCCTGGGCGTAAATAGCTTCAGGCTTCATCAACAGGGTCTGATGAACATTCTCAACATCGGGAGATACCACGGAGAAACCTTCCGGAGATTCTAATTCCAGCAGCTGCGTAAGTTCCAGTATGGAGAGCCTCAGGTTACCGTCGGCCTGGATCTCACTCTGGCGGCTCTGTGCCACCGTAGCCTGCTGGGCAGACACTTCCGCCTGGCTGGCTTTGCCGCTTTTCTCCCGCTCCGTTATCTGCTCCAGCAGCTGCCTGTCGTGAGAGAGTTGCTCGTGCGCAACCCGAAGCAGTTCCTGATTGTAGAGTATCTGCACATAGGCCTGCGCAACAGCCACCCTGATGTCGTCCCGCGCCCTTTCGAGATCGGCAGTGGCAGCCTCCAGGTTCAGTTTTCCAAGCTTTATATTATTATTGATTTCGAATCCCTGGAATACGGGGACGCTGGCGCCAAGGCTGAAAGAGGTGGAAGTAGTGTTGGAATTTGAATAGGTGTTGTCTGCCGTGAGGCCTCGCCCGAAAGACAAGTTCTCTGATGCAGAAGCACTTACGCCCGGTAACCGGCTCATCTGCGCCGTATTCAGTTCCACTTCGCGCTGTTCTACGGTAAGGGCGCTCTGCTTGACGGTGATATTGTGCTCAAGCGCGTAATCTATGCACGAGGCCAGACTCCAGGGAGCCTGCTGGGCCTGCGCTGCCGTGCCGAACACAAGCAGCACGGACATTGTAAGCATTCTTTTCATTACTTCTTGTTTGCGTTGATGATACGTGAACCGCGCACGACATCGCCCTGCCGGAGTCCGCTACGGATTTCTATGCTGAGTCCGTCACTGAGGCCCGTCTGTATTGGGGTACGGACAAAATCATCTCCCTGCTTAACGTACACGAAAGTACTGTCGCCCTGGAACTCAAGCGTACTCTCGGGAATTACAAGAACGCTGTCCGCGTGTTCCAGGACTATTTCTGCATTTGCGCTGTAGCCGGAGCGTATCATATGGCTCCCGGTGGCCTTCACTGCCGCCTTGATTTCAAACTGGTTGGCGCCGTTGTTTTCCACCGCCTTGGGAGAAATGTACTCCAGGGACGCCTCGGAGCTGTAGTCGGGCAGGGCCCCGATACTGATGCGCATCGGCATGCCTTCTACCAGGGAGCCTACCTCGGTCTCGTCTATGTTGCCGTCGAAGATGAGATCAGACATATTGGCGACGGTAGCCACCGTAGTTCCTTCATTGAGGGTGTTGGCCTGGATTACAGAGTTTCCCACCTTCACGGGAACGTCCAGGATGAGTCCCGTGATAGTAGAGCGTATGAGGGTGGAGCTACCCGTTGCATTGCTGGAGGAAACGCCGTCGCGTATCACTTCCAGCGACTCCTGTGCGGCGTTCCTTTCCTCCTGTGCCTGATTGTAGGCCTGAAGCACCTGGTCGTACTCCTCATCGGATACGAGCTTCTTGTCGTACAGGGCCTTCTCACGCTCCCAGTTGGTCCTGGCCTGCTTGAGGTTGATTTCAGCAAGCCTCACGCGGGACTGGGCGGAACTCAGGGAGTTCATGTCGGGGATTACGCGGAGCTTTGCTATCACCTCGCCCTCTTTTACCATCTGCCCGGCTTCCTTGCGGAGTTCGGAAATGATGCCGTTGATCTGGGGCTTGATGTTCACCTCGTTGCGCGGCTCTATCTTGCCGGTGACAACAGTCACACGCTGAACGTTTGAAATGTCTGCGGTATGCTCCTGGAACCGTTCTTCTTCCGGCCGGGAGTTGCGGAACAGGAACACGAATGTACCGATGAACAGCAGCGCAATCAGCGCAAAAATAATGTACTTGATAACCCGTTTCATTATATTGTATGTTTTTGTTATTCGTCTCTCATTGCATCCACAGGTTTGATGGACATAGCCCTGGATGCGGGGGCAAGTCCGGCTACGACACCGAGCAGGCTCAGAAGCACCGCTGCGGCTACGGCAGTCCAGAAGCTTATCTGGAATTCAGGATCGGCCTGCACCGAGGCGCCGGCGGTTGCCATGGACACAATCTTCTTGAGCAGTTCCAAAAGCAGGACCGCAAATACAATCCCGAATGATCCGGCGACGAGCGTAAGGCTTATGCTCTCCATAATTATCTGGCCCAGAATGTCGCGGGGAGTGGCTCCGATGGCGCGCCGTATGCCTATCTCGGTAGTGCGCTCCTTCACGGTGACCATCATGATGTTGCTTACGCCTATGACGCCCGCCAATATGGTCCCCAGACCCACAAGCCATATGAGGAAGTTGAGCCCGGTGAACAAATTATCCACTATAGCGAATATCTGCTCCGTGTTTATTACAAACATCGCATTGCGGTCGGACGGGTCGAATTGGTGCTCGCGGGCCATTATGGCACGCATCCGGTCTTCCAGCTGGGAAGACTTGAATCCTTTGCGGGCAGTGGCGCAGAGAAGATCTATGTCGTTGCCTCGCTGGTACACTTTCTGGGCAATGGGGAGCGGTATCACTATGGCTTCGTCGGCACTGCCGTTGATGTTCATATTGCCCGAGTTGAAATCTACACCGACAACCTGATAATACACGGGACCCACCTTTATCATTGTGCCGCAAGGATCTCCTCCCTGAGGGAACAGGCTGGTGTAGATGCGCTTCCCTATTACGCACACCTTGCGCCCGTGAAGGACGTCGGACTCGTTTATATAGCGCCCGTAACGAAGCTGCGGCTCTTCTATATTCTGGTAATCAGCATATACGCCCTTGATGTTCCCGCTTATGGTGTTGGGCCCGAGAACCGCTTCCTGCCCCCAGTTGGATACCATAGGGGTAACGGTTTCAAGCTCCGGCACCATCATTTTCATCCGCTCTACGTCGGTGTACGTCATATGCCAGCGACGGCCCTGCTTCATTCCCTTCCAGGGCATCGTAGTACGGTCCGGAATCAGGATACAGGTATTGGTTGCAAAACCCTGGAAGTTTGCAGAGATAAGTTGCCTGAGCCCCTGGCCGCCCCCCATCAGGAAAAGCAGCATAAAGATACCCCAGAAAACCCCGAAGCCGGTGAGCAGGCTGCGGCTTTTATTCCGAACCAGGGAGTCCGCAATTTCGCGATATGTGTCAACGTCGAATCTCATTCCGCCCTAAGTGCTTCAATTGGTCTTACGCCAGCCGCCTTGCGGGCGGGGAAAAAGCCCGCCAGCGTGCCGGCCACTATCAATACGAGCGTCGCCTCCAGTGCCACGTCCAGGCCTACGCCAGGATTTACCAGCATGGCGATTTCCTCGTCCATAATACTCATTTTGGCCTGACCGAGGGTCTTGTCCAGCACTTCGCAGGTAAGCATTCCGAGGAACATCCCTATGTAACCGAAGAACGCCGTTATGGCCACGCTCTCGGAGATGATGAGTTTGGTTATGCTCCACGGGCTTGCGCCTATGGCCTTTCGCACTCCGAACTCGTGCGTGCGCTCCTTTACGGTGATAAGCATTATGTTGCTCACACCCACTATACCCCCCAGCAAAGTGAACAGTCCTATTATCCAGAGGGCCGTGCTGAGTATGTTGCGCCCCTGCTTCATCTGCACGTCCTGATGCGCCCGGTTCCACACCCAGATGGCGCGTTCGTCGTCAGGGGCGGCACGGTGACGGAGGTTGATTACGGACTTATAGTTCTTCTCGAACTCCTCGTTGTCTTTCTCGGTGTCCAGCCCCTTGGTTGTGAATGTGATGCTGCCCACTTCCTGTCCCTTGCCGTAAACGGTCTTGACGGTAGTGAAAGGGGCGTAAAGGTCGCGGCTGTTGCGCATCCGGTCAGACTTTGCGATTCCTACGACGCGGAAGGCAAGGTCGCCTACCTTTACGTACTTGCCGAGCAGGCCAATCGCACTCTCGCCGCTTTCCAGCAGGCCTTGGGCGGTACTTTCCGGTATCACCACCACTTTGCGGCTGTCGGCGATGTCTTTGTCGTTTATAAAACGGCCGGCGAGCATTTCCCTCTTTTCCATCATCTGCGCCGCAGGATAGATGCCGTCTATGTACCCGGAAATGGATTTCTTGCCGTAGCAGACGGTGGCATTCGTCCCCACGGTCGCAGATACGAGTTCAACGTTGTCTACAAACAGTTCCCCTCCGGTAGTCGCAACGTCGCCGTCGTCGAGACGGATACGGCGCCCCTGCTTGAGACCGTCGTAGGGTTTGGACGTCCACCCGCCGCCTACGCTCACGCTGTTGGTGGCAAAGCCGCCGCCGCCCTGTACGAAGGAATTCATGAGGCCGTTGCCGGCGCCCAGGAGCACGATCAGCATAAAAATGCCCCACGATACCGCGAAACCTGTGAGAGCCGTACGCAATTTGTTGCGGCGTACGCTTTCCGCTATTTCGACGAACAAATCTCTCATTTCATTATGGTCTGTGTGCCGAACATGGAAGAATGATGCTCGCGATTGTCTTCAATACGGCCTATGACGCCGTCTTTGATATGGACTATCTTGTCTGTACAGTTGGCCACGCCGCTCTCATGCGTGACGACTATTATAGTAACTTTATCCTGGCGGTTGAGCTCGCCCAGCAGCTGCATCACCTCCTCCGAGGTTTTGGAATCAAGGGCTCCGGTGGGCTCGTCGGCGAGAATAATCTTTGGATTGGTAATCAGGGCCCGGGCAATGGCTACTCTCTGTTTCTGTCCACCGGACATTTCGTTGGGGTAGTGCCCCGCCCAGCCGGCCAGTCCGAGACGGTCCAGGTACTGCATTGCAAGCTCGTGGCGCTTGCGGCGGTTTACGCCCTGGTAGAAAAGCGGCAGTTCCACGTTCTCTACCGCTGTCTTGAATCCTATCAGGTTGAAGGACTGGAAGATGAATCCTATCATCTTGTTGCGGTACGCAGCCGCCTGCTTCTCGCTCAGGTTTTTGATGAGACGCCCGTCGATATGGTACTCGCCGGTATCGTAATTGTCGAGTATTCCGAGAATGTTGAGAAGCGTGGATTTACCCGATCCCGAGGCTCCCATAATGGATACGAACTCTCCGCTGTCTATGCCAAGGTTTATGCCTTTGAGCACGTGCAGGGGCTGCCCGTTGTTGTAGGTCTTGTTGACGTCTTTAAGTTCAATCAGCATAGCGCAGTTTTTCCCGCAATAATAGTACCAAGGTCAAAGAATTTCGGCAGGTGCCAGCGATGCCAGTAAAACAATCGCAAGCGCCACCAGTGCTATAAGCCAGAGAACGAAGATGACAAGCCCCGGCCGCCAGCTTGGAGCCTTGATGCGGAAGAGCAGCAGTATGCTGCCGTACAGCATCCCGATGAAGGGCAAAGCATACACTACGGCGGCAAGAATCTGCACCCACATAGTATGCATGACAGGCACCGCCCAAGGTATCTCTTCTTGAATCTCAACTGTAATTTCATTCATAATGCCGGTCCAGCCGAGCCACTCCCAGCCGAACACGGCCAGGGCGCCGGCAAAGAGGCCGGAGACAGAAATCACTAGCATAAGAATGCCTGCCAGGACCTCAATTACACGGCCTGCGGTACCCCATACCGGCGCATTTCCTACCTGACGGAGAGCGTCTCCCACCTCTCCTGCTCCTCTCTCCACGTTGCGGCGTATGTTCTCTACGCTTCCGTCGTCTCCGCGGAGCTCCCAACGCTGGCGCACAGTACGGGCGGCAGGAATGCATATCCAAAGAATGAGATATATCACAGGTACGCTGAACGAAATGGCGCCGTTCTTGTCTGCAAACCCTATGAAGCCTACGAGCGTAAGCACCACAAAAGCGATGCGCAGGATGGCCGGATCGAAGTTGAAGTACGCGCCTATTCCGCTGCAGACTCCCGCCAGTTTCGCCCTTTCCATATCCCGGTAAAGCTTTTTAGCAGGTTTTTCGGGGGCTGCGCTCTCCGGCTCGTCTTCTGCGATGCGCTCGGGGCGGCCCAGAATGTCGATTATGCCCAATATGGTGCTTTTTTCCACCACTCCGCCTTCCGTCGTACGCTCGCGGAGCAGTTCTGCCATACGTTCCTCTATTCCTTCCGTGATTTCGGGGTTGGAATAGTAATCCTCCATGTCTTTGAGGTAGCGGTCCGTTTCCGCCGCCGCATCGGCATCCAGCGTGAAGACATAGCCGCCTATACTGTATTTTTGTGTCTGTTTCATTTTTTCAAGGTTTCAATTGCGTTTACCATTTCTTGCCATGCGGCATCCATTTCAGAAAGCTGGGCGCGGCCCCTTTCCGTGATGCAGTAGTACTTCCGTGGCGGCCCCTGGGTAGATTCTTCCCATCGGTAAGAGAGCAGGCCCTGATTCTTCTGGCGTATAAGAAGGGGGTAAAGAGTACCTTCAACCACAATCATATCGGCCTTCTTAAGTTCGTCGATGATGCTGGAAGCGTAAGCTTCGTGCTTGTCCAGTATGCACAGGATACAATACTCCAGCACACCTTTGCGCATTTGGGAGCGCACATTGTCTGCATTTACTTCCATATCGCTACTTTTTACTATAGGTGGTGAATTTAGATATATTGCTCGCAGTAGGAGAAAGGCCCCTGAGTTCGCATTTCTGGGCGGGAGTGCAGGCTTTGGGTACGGCAATCCAAAGGACCAGATAGATCCAGAAACCGGCCGAACCTGCAATAAGGGCAACCAGCATTATGATACGGACAAGGGCAGTGTCAACGCCAAAGTACAGGGCCAGGCCGGAGCACACGCCCGCAATACGCACGTCATCCGTATCGCGGTAGAGCCTGCGCGCCCCGGGAGAAGCCGGCTCCTGTTCGGCGGCTGCGCTGCTCCCGTCGGGCATTCCCAGCTGGCCGATTACCCTCTCCACCAGTTCCAGATCGACCACACGGCCGCTTTCCCCTATAGAAGAATAAAAGATATCTGCTATACGGGACTCAAGCTCATCCATTACCTCATCCTTCCCCGTCTCCCGTAGATGACTGCGGAAAAGATTGAGGTAAGAATCCAGACGTGAGTAAGCGTCCTCGTTGATTGTAAAATTCCGGCCTCCGATACCGGCAGAAATCACTTTTTTCATAATTCAGAGTATTTTACAAATTTCATTTCTTGGCTTACCAAGTTATTCCACGCCACAAAGATATAAATTATTTTTAATACTTTGCAATACAAAGTACATAAATTTTCAAAATATTTTTAAATTTGCAGAAAAACCATAGCGAATGAAACTCCACCACTTATTCATTATTGCCGCCCTCATGGCCGCAGTTTCCTGCAGCAATCAAGCCTCAGATAACAAGCTCAGGCTGGTGTACTGGAACATCCAGAACGGCATGTGGGACGGACAGACAGATGATTACCAGCGTTTCACAGACTGGGTAGCCGCACAGAAGCCCGACGTTTGCGTATGGTGCGAGGCCCAGCCCATCTACAAGACAGGCACCTACGACAAGTTGGACAATATAGACGAGTGGCGTGCAGACAGCCTCCTCACCGAATTCTGGCTCAGGCTCGGCGCCCGATACGGCCACAAATACGTTTTTACGGGCGGTCACCGGGACAATTATCCGCAGGTCATCACCTCACGGCTGCCCATAGAGAATGTGGAACGGATTACCGGGAACCCCGATACGCTCGTCGCACACGGAGCAGGCTGGGCCAGGATCAAAGTGGCCGGGAAAGACATAAATATCGTTACCCTGCACACCTGGCCCCACGCCTATGGTTACAACGTGCCGGCCAAAGACCGTGACCGCAGCAAAGCAGCGTTCGAAGGCGACAAGTTCCGCCGCACAGAGATGGAATACATATGCAAGCATACCGTGCTCGTCTCGCCGGACGCCGGAAACGGGTACTGGATGATGATGGGCGACTTCAACTCCCGTTCCAGGGTTGACAACTGGGTTTACAGATATGCCGACGACGACACCAAACTGCTGGTTCACGACTATATCATGTCGGAAACGCCTTATTTGGATATCATACACGAGAAAAACCCCGACAACTTCTACTCCTCCGTCTGGGGCAAGGCGCGCATAGACTTCGTGTACTGTACTCCGGCACTTGCAGGGTGCGTTGTACAGGCCGACATAATCACCGACGATTACACCCGTCCCGTCAAGAGCCAGGCTGTCCCCAGCTTCCGCGAGCCCTCCGACCACAGGCCGCTGATAGTGGATTTCGAATTTTAGCGGCGGTTTCGCCGAGCAAATCGGCACGTTCGCTGAATAAATCGATGGCGAGCCCTTTTGGGGCCCGCCATTTGCCATTATACGGGCAACTAACACTCATTTATATGAAACCAAACCTGACACACAAAGCTTACATTGGCCCGATGTGCTTCCAAGAGGAAGTCCGATGGGCGGAGCTGCTCTGTGACAGTAATTTCGAGAGCAGCGGTTCCCTAGAAACGTTCGACGGCGTCGAAGACTTCACCTGGTAAGACCTTACAAAGTCTTTACATCTACTCTCCCCTATTATTAATTGTTAAAACCGAACCACAATGAAAACCCATAGACTTTTACTCGCAGCAGCAGCCACCGCATTTACGGTTTTCGGCGCATGCAACCCGGATTCCATAACCATAGAAGAAGTTCAGTCCCCGGAAGAACAAGAAAGCGAGGAGCCGTATTCAGACAGCGCCGACCTCAGCTACGTCTCCTTCAGCGCCAGCCTCAGCGGGTTGGACAGCAAAGCCTACATCTCCGACAACAACCTTAGTCCCGCCTGGTCGTCGGACGACAAGATCGCCGTCTTCGACGATGCCAAGCGCGCTTTCAGCGTGACAGACTGCTCCGGCAGCAACGCCACTCTGGAAGGGAGCATCTCCGGAAGTTTCAGCGGCACCCTCGGCGCCGTTTATCCTTATTCCGCGGCGGGCAGCCGCAGCAGCAGCAACGTCAGCGTCACCGTCCCCTCCTCACAGAAGGTAAGCAGCGGTTACAGCATCGACGAAGACGCGCTCGTTTCCGTCGCCCTGTGCGACAACAATGCCTTCGCATTCAAGAACGTATGCGGCATAGTGCGCCTGCAGATCACAGACAGCGACATCTCCTCGGTAGTGCTTACCGCAGCCGGAGGCGAAGCCCTGGCAGGCACTGCGCTGGTGGAATTCAGCAGCGGAGAAGTGCTCTCGAGCAGCTCCTCATCCAGCAGCGTCACCCTGAGCGCAGCAGACGGAGGGGTCCTTGCTGCAGGCGTATACTACATCGCCGTCCTTCCCGTCAGCCTCAGCTCCGGCCTGTCCCTCAGCTTCGAAAACAGCGAAGGCAGTACCGCACAGAAGAGCAGTTCCAACCAGGCGTCCGTAGCCCGCGCCTCCGGAATCAACCTGGGCGACGTCACAAGCGGGCTTGAGTGGGTTGCAGACGAGACCGGCGGCGGAGTCATCGCCTCAGACGACAACGACCCGAACGATGACGACATCGTCTCCAACACCACCTTCGACCGCACGGTAAAGGTAGTCTTCTCCACATCCGGCAGCGCCAGCGTGAAGAACGCCACCGGCAACATCAGCGCCGTGGTGAACGGCAACGACGTCACCGTCACCAACTCCGGCAAGGAGAACGTCATCTACGAGCTTTCCGGCACCACGACCGACGGTTTCTTCAAGCTCTACAGCAGCAAGAAACAGGCGATCGTTCTCAACGGAGCCAGCATCACCAACAAGAACGGCGCGGCCATCAACAACCAGAGCAAGAAACGCACCTTCGTGGTTGTGAAAGGCAGCAACAGCCTCTCCGACGGCTCTTCTTACACCGACACTCCGGCCGAGGAAGACGAGAAAGCGGCATTCTTCAGCGAGGGGCAGCTGGTCTTCAGCGGCAGCGGCAGCCTCACCGTCACAGCTACCGGCAAAGCTGGAATCACCAGCGACGACTACGTGCGCTTCATGTCCAGTCCTACGATAAAAGTGAACTCCTCCGCGGGGCACGGCGTACGCGGCAAAGACTACATCCTTGTATCCAACGGCAGCATCACCGCCAGCGTGAGTGCAAATATGAAGAAGGGATTCAGTTCCGACTCCCTCGTGGCGATCACCGGCGGGACCACCGACATCACCGTAACCGGAGGCGTAGCTTATGACTCCGAAGACGGAGAATACAAAGGTACCGCAGGCATCAAGGCCGATTATAACTTCACCATGTCCGGCGGAAGCCTGACCATAAAGAACAGCGGCAAGGGAGGCAAGGGAATCAGCGCAGGCGACTACGACTTCGATTCCGTGAACCACGTAGTGGGCGACAGCTACATCACCGGAGGCACCGTCAATATAACCACCACCGGCACCGAATCCAACGACGAGACCTGCAAGGGCATCAAGATAGGCTGGGTAACCAAAAACGGCAGCGGCGACCACGCTACGGTAACCGGCAACGCCGGCAACCTGTACATCACCGGGGGCAAGGTGAACGTGACCTGCTCCAAGGCAGAGTGCATCGAGGCCAAGGGCAACCTGACCATCAGCGGCGGCGAGGTGTACGCCAGCTCCAGCGGCGACGACGCCATCAACAGCCAGGGCGAGCTGAACATCACAGGCGGATATGTGTACGCCTTCTCTTCGGCCAACGACGCCATAGACGCCAACCACGACCTCAAACTTTCCGGAGGCTGCACCATGGCGGTAACTACCAAGGGGAGCCCTGAGGTTGCACTGGATGCCAATACCGAAGACCGATACAAACTCTATATCTACAGCGGCGCCACAGTGGTCGCCTACGGCGGGCTGGAGAGCGGCTACTCTGCTTCCCAGAGCATCTACTCCATGAGCGCAACTGCCGGAAGCTGGAACGCCCTGCACAACGGCAGCTCCTACCTCTGCGCCTTCAAGCTGCCCTCCGGAGCATCCAGCGTGGCGGTGAGTGCTCCTTCCCTGAGCAAGGGCTACAAAGGAGTGAGCGTGAGCGGAACCACCTGCGCAAACGGCACCTGGGCCACGAGCGGCATCTCCGGCGGCAGCAGCGTAAGCCTCAGCACCTACAGCGGCGGCAGCAGCGGAGGCGGCAGAAAGTAGAACAATGGGCGATTCTTTCGCCCCTGATTCCCAGCTCCCAGTATTAGCAAAATACACTTTACAGCTTCTACTGCAGAAAACGTTCTTGACCCCCGGATTAAATGAGGGGGTCAAGAACACTTTTTGCCCCCAGAGGCCGTTTTTGTACTTTGCCAATACTGACCGCGCTGCGTACGATTCTATTTTATCAAATCCCGGCGACATCCAGACAACTGCCATGTTTGGGTGTACGGTGTATCTCACAACAGGTTTGGACTTTTTGGACGGTCGTAGCAGACGTATTGAAGGCAATGGCCGCCTCCTGAACAGTCTTGGGCTTTTTTCCGTTCTTGTCCACGGCAAGCAGATTGTTCGCTCGCATGATGGTACTCGCCGGCACCCTGCCGCTTCGCGCGCGCCGCTCGGCTGGGCGTTCTCTGCCGCCGCGACGTACAGGAGGCAAGCAAGCATTCGCGTATGAAAAATGGGGTGTAGTCCCTGCTAAAGACTTAGGATCAGACCCTTCATATCCATTGGCGCCGGCTCCGGGGGATATTTATCCACAGATAAGAATTATCAAAAGACCGATACTGCAATTGACGCAGCCTTAAAAACAAGTATAGGCATCAAGATTGCCGGACACTGGCGAGTCGGTATCAACGCAAACACGCCGTTTACGTTCCAGGGTGGTGCAATGAGGCCCGACTACCTGTTCTGGGGGATCGGCGTGCATATCGGGTACAGCTTCTAAAAAAAGCGAACATACACATCCTGATTTGGAAAACTACTCCAAAAGCCTTAAATTAGCGCTTTTGGAAATTGTACCCGATATGGACGATAAGAAAAGAACACTCGTAACCTGCGCCCTGCCGTATGCCAACGGCCCCGTGCACATAGGCCACCTGGCCGGAGTCTATGTACCCGCCGACATATATGTACGCTACCTCCGCATGCGCGGCCGCGAAGTGCTTTATGTCTGCGGCTCAGACGAACACGGTGTACCCATCACCATAAAGGCACGCCAGCAGGGCTGCAGCCCGCAGGACATCGTAGACCGATACCACAATATAATCAAGGAGTCGTTCGCAGGCCTTGGAATCAACTTCGACATTTACGGCCGCACCACTTCCAAGGTCCACGAGAAGAACGCCTCCGGGTTCTTCCGCAAGCTGTACGACGACGGCAAGTTCATCACGCGCGAGAGCGAGCAGTACTATGACCCGGAAGCGAAGGCTTTCCTTGCAGACCGCTACATCGTGGGTACCTGCCCCCGCTGCGGCAACGAGGGAGCATACGGCGACCAGTGTGAGAAATGCGGCAGCACGCTCAGCCCCGAGGAACTGATCAATCCCCGTTCCAAACTGAGCGGCGCCACGCCTGTAAAGAAAAAGACCACTCACTGGTACCTGCCCCTTCAGGACTACGAACAGTGGCTTCGCGAATGGATACTGGAAGGCCACAAGGAGTGGCGCACCAATGTTTACGGCCAGGTAAAGAGCTGGCTCGACGGCGGCCTGCAGCCCCGGGCCGTAACCCGCGACCTGGACTGGGGAGTGCCAGTTCCGGTCGAAGGCGCCGAGGGCAAGGTGCTCTACGTCTGGTTCGACGCCCCTATAGGCTATATTTCCAACACTCAGGAGCTTCTTCCAGACGATTGGGAGAAGTGGTGGAAATCTCCCGACACCCGCCTCATCCATTTCATCGGCAAAGATAACATAGTCTTCCACTGCATAGTGTTCCCCGCCATGCTCAAGGCGTACGGAGACGGCTACATACTGCCGGAAAACGTTCCTGCCAACGAATTCCTCAACCTGGAAGGAGACAAGATATCCACATCCCGCGGCTGGGCAGTATGGGCACACGAGTACCTCCGGGACTTCCCCGGCAAGCAGGACGTGCTGCGTTATGTGCTTACAGCCAACGCCCCCCAGACTGCAGACAACGATTTCAGCTGGAAGGATTTCCAGGCCCGCAACAACAATGAGCTGGTGGCGGTGTTCGGCAACTTCGTAAACCGCGCTCTGGTACTCACGCACAAATACTTCGGCGGCAAGGTGCCGGCCTGCGGTCCCCTGCAGGACGTGGACAAGGAGCTCCTCTCGGAGGTTCCCGCGCTCAAGGCATCCATGGAAAAGAACATCGAGGAATTCAAGTTCCGCGAGGCCCTTCGCGACGCTATGGGAATTGCCCGCGCCGGCAACAAGTATATATCAGATACCGAGCCGTGGAAGACCGCAAAGACCGATATGGAACGTACGGCAACCATCCTCAACATCTGCCTCCAGGTATGTGCGGACCTTGCGATCGCCTTCGAACCGTTCACACCTTTTGCCGCCGCCCGCTTGCGCGGTATGCTGGGCTCCTCCCTTGACTGGGAGATACTCGGCCGGCCGCAGATTCTTCCGGCAGGGCACACGATAGGAGCTGCCGAACTTCTCTTTGAAAAGATAGACGACGCCCCCATCGACGCACAGATAACCCGCCTGCAGGCCATCAAGGCCGAGATTGAGGCCAAGGCCAAAGCCGAGGAAGCGAAGCACATAGTGCCCCAGAAAGAAGAATGCAGCTTCGAGGACTTTGAGAAGATGGACATACGCACCGCCACCGTATTGGAGGCCGAGCGCGTGCCCAAGACGGACAAGCTCCTCAAGCTTACCATAGACACCGGGCTTGACCGCCGCGTAATCGTCTCCGGCATAGCCGAATATTACAAGCCGGAGGATATGGTGGGCCGGCAGATATGCATCCTCGCCAATCTCAAGCCCCGCGTAATAAAAGGCATAGAGAGCCACGGAATGATTCTTATGGCCAAGCAGGGCGACGGTTCATTGCGTATCGTAACGCCCCAGGAAAAAGTTAACAATGGATCACAAATAGGTTAAACGATATGAAACTCAACGAGAAATTCGTCATCACAGTGAGCCGCGAGGTCGGTTCCGGCGGACACACGGTAGGAAAGAAACTTGCCGAGAGACTTGGAGTCCGTTTTTGCGACAAAAACGTAATCCACCGGCTGATGGAACAGTTCAATCTCTCCGTTTATGAGATAGAGAGTATTAAGTCCCGTAAAAAGAGCTGGATAGCAGACCTCTTTGATTCCATAGCTCCCGTAAGCCGCAATGAGCCTTTCCTGGTATCCGCACCCCACGCAGAAGCCCTCAGGGTATCCGCCGACGAGATCGCCGGAGCCGAGAAAGAAATCCTCAAGGCTCTGGCAGAAGAAAGTTCCTGCGTAATAGCCGGCCGCGCCGCATTTGCGCTGCTCGCAGAGATGCCCAACAAGCTGGATGTCTTCATCCGCTCATCCGAGCAGAACCGTATCGACCGCGTGGTGCGCAAGCAGGGCCTGACCCCCGAGCAGGCAAAGGCTGTGATAGACAACATAGACGAAGGCCGCGAAAATTATGTGCAGCGCATCTGCGGACGCAGCCGCTATGATTCAAGAAACTACGACCTGGTCATCAACATGGATCAGATGGAATCCGAAGATGCCGCCGTGGATGTCATCCTCAAGTTTTTTCCCGGCCTATCTTCTGATTAATACGGCGCTGCGCCGCCTGTAGCCTGAGCATCTCCTGCATGGCGGCAAGCTGCTCATCCGGACTTGCGGCGGCGAGGGAGCGCCGCAGGGTGTCGAGCCTGTCCTGCACCCGGCGCTCCGCATACACCAGAATTGCCTTGGGCACGCCTGAGACCAGAAACGACGAAGTTGTTGTGAGCGAGGCCTCGAAAGCGCCCACCGTGAGCTGGTACTTCTCCGTGGAAAACGAAGCTGCAAGAGCTGCCAGAGACCGGTCCTCGCCGTTCAGGAGAGCCCGGAGTATGGCGTCCTGCTGCAGCCCTTGGTCGTACAGCAGCATGTAATTGTCGTACAGCAGCTTATAGGCAGTATTGGAAAAACTGCAGTCGTCGGCATCCAGGGCCTCACGTATGAACGCGGCAACGGTAATCTTCTCTGCGTCCTCCTCGGCATAGTACGGAGAGTCGCTCTCGAACTCCAGACGCTCGGTACCGTAACGCATAAGGAAGTACAACAGGTCCCT
Source organism: Bacteroidales bacterium (assembly GCA_017454265.1). Lineage (GTDB taxonomy): Bacteria > Bacteroidota > Bacteroidia > Bacteroidales > UBA932 > Cryptobacteroides. The sequence goes on from JAFTDJ010000054.1 coordinate 32,322, forward strand.
CTCCGCCGGTGCGAGCGTACGGTTCTCCAAATTGTATTCCGCTTCGGGGGATGCGTCCGAAGGAACTGAGGGTCCGGCTACGTCCGTCCTCGCTGATTCCGCTGCATCCCCAGAAGCGAGGCTGATACGTTGACGATTCCTAATCTCCGCCTCCTGCAACTTGCGGCGCGTATCGGCAATACGCTGGAACAGGATGGACGACTCCACGCCGAAGCGCAGCGCCACCACGTCCACGTACACCGACCGCTTCACCGGATCCGGAATCTGGGCCACGGAATCAGCAATATCGTTTATGAGATTGGCCTTTTTGACGGGGTCGCTCCCGGCGTCTGCAAGCAACAAGTCCGCCTTGAACTCAATGAAGTCCCGTTCGCCGTCGGAAATAAACTTCTGCATCTGCTCCAGGGTATGCTTGCGGGCATACGAGTCCGGATCCTCGCCCTCCGGCAGCAGCAGCACCTTCACGTTCAGGCCTTCCGAAAGGAAGATGTCTATTCCGCGCAGCGCTGCGTGAATGCCGGCGCTGTCGCCGTCGTACATTATGGTGACGTTGTCTGTAAACTTATGGATGAGGCGCACCTGCTCCACTGTGAGAGCCGTTCCGCACGAGGCAACCACATTGGTGATGCCCAGCTGGTGCATGGTAACCATATCAACGTTCCCCTCCACCAGGATGCACTTGCCGCTGCGGGACATCTCTCCCTTGGCGAACCATATACCCAGCAGGTTGCGGCTCTTGACGTAGATCTCCGTCTCCGGAGAATTCACGTACTTGGCCGGATTGTCTGCATGGAGCGTGCGGCCGCTGAAAGCCAGTACCCTGCCGCTCACCGAATGGATGGGGAACATCACCCGCTCGCGGAACTTGTCCGCAAAGCTGCCGTCGTCGCGCTGCACGGCGAGCCCGGCGGCAAGGATGTACTCCATCTTGTATCCCTGGGCGATGGCGGCGTCTATGAAGGCGGTCCTGCCCGAAGGGGCCCAGCCGAGCCCGAAACGGGCGATGGTTGCGTCTTCCAGTCCCCTTTTGCGCAGGTACTCATAACCCACTGCACGCCCTTCAGGCGTCCGGAGCTGGGAAGCGTAGAACTTCTGGGCGAATTCGCTCACCAGCAGCAGACTCTCCCGACGCTGCCTGCGGGCGATTTCCTCGGCGCTCTCTTCCTCCTCCTCTATGTCTATCTTGTACTTGGCAGCAAGGTAACGGAGGGCCTCCACGTAGGAACTGTGCTCATGTTCCATTACGAAGCCCACGGCACTGCCAGACTTGCCGCAGCCGAAACACTTGTAGATACCCTTGGAGGGCGACACATAGAAAGACGGGGTCTTCTCGTTGTGGAAAGGGCAGCAGGCCACATAGTTGGCACCGCGGCGCCTGAGCGTCACGAAGTCCCCGACCACATCTTCAATCCTGGCCGTGTCGAGGATAAGGTTGACTGTTTCCTGAGGTATCATTTACGAAGCGATTTCGCACAGGAATTTGATGCGTACGAGACGGATCTCCATTTCGTCGTAGTCCGGGCCGAGGGCGGCGATGGCATCTGCCACGGAATCCGAAGCCGCCTCTTCGCGGAAGTAGTCGTAAATCTCCTCCACTATATCCTCGTCCAGGTTCTCACGGATATAATAATTGAGATTGAGGGAGGTGCCGGTAGCCACGATGGCCTCGATTTCGCTCATCAGCTCGTCCATCTCCAGGTTCTTGGCCTCGGCTATGTCTTCCAGGCTCATGCATTTGTCTATGCTCTGGATGATGAAAATCTTGTTCGCCGACTTGCTGGGAGAAGACTTCACGATGAAGTCGTCGGGCCGCGTGATTTCGTTCTCCTCCACGTATTTCTTGATCAGGCTCACGAACTCGGGACCGAACTTGCGGGCCTTGCCCTCACCTACACCCTGGCAGCCTTTGAGCTCTTCCACGGTGATGGGATACAGGATGGACATGTCGTCCAGGGCGGGGTCTCCGAAGAGTATCCACGGCTGGAGCTTCAGCTTGCGGGCCATGTCTTTGCGCAGGTCCTTCAGCATGGAGAGCAGTACCGGATCGCCCGCTCCCCCGCCGCCTTTGAGCGCGGCGTTGGCGGCAGCGGCCTCTTCATCCTCCTCTTCGTCCGGCTCTCCTCCTCCGGCAAACACCCTGTCTTCCACCATCTTGAGCTCGTATGGACTGGAGAGGAACTCCCGCCCTTTGGCGGTCACTCCTATGAGTCCGTAGCTCTCAATTTCTTTTTCCAACAGGTGCAGGATGAGACCCTGGTGGATAACGGTACACCAGAACTTCTCGCTGCGGGGCTTGCCCTTGCCAAAGAAAGGAAGCTCGTCGTGCCTGTAGGACTTCACCATGGCCGTCGGATTGCCCACGAGTATGTTGGCAAGATGCTCTATCTTGAAGTGCTCGGGAAGCGCCTCGATGAGGGAAATAACGAGCGACATCTGTTCCCGGCCGTCGAAGAGAGGCTTGGGATGCACGCAATTGTCGCAGGAACCGCAGTTGTCGGCAGGATAATCTTCGCCGAAGTAGTTGAGCAGGAGCTTGCGGCGGCACTGGTTGGACTCGGCGTATGCAACCACCTCGCCAAGCAGCTGGCGGCTGATTTCCTGCTCCGCTACCGGCTTGCCCTGCATGAACTTCTCCAGCTTCTGTATATCTTTGTAGCTGTAGTAGTCTATACAGTGGCCCTCCAGCCCGTCACGCCCGGCGCGCCCGGTCTCCTGATAGTAGCTTTCTATGCTCTTCGGAATGTCGTAATGTATTACAAAGCGCACGTCCGGCTTGTCTATGCCCATTCCGAAAGCGATGGTGGCGACTATCACGTTGATCTCTTCCGTGAGGAAGGCGTCCTGGTTCTCCGCGCGGGTCTTGGCGTCCAGGCCCGCGTGATAGGGGCGAGCCTTTATGCCGTTGATGCAAAGCAGCTGTGCAATCTCCTCCACTTTCTTGCGGCTCAGGCAGTAAACGATTCCCGACTTGCCCGGGTTCTGCTTTATGTACCGTATCATATCCTTCTCCACGTCAACCTTGTCGCGCACCTCATAATAGAGATTGGGACGGTTGAAAGAAGATTTGAACACGGCGGCGTCCTGTATGCCCAGGTTCTTGAGTATGTCGCTCTGCACCTTGGGCGTGGCGGTTGCCGTGAGGGCGATTATGGGCAGGCGCCCGATTTCGTCCACAAGGGCGCGGATACGGCGGTACTCCGGGCGGAAATCGTGTCCCCACTCGGATATGCAGTGCGCTTCGTCCACGGCGTAAAAAGAAATCTTCACGTCCCGCAGCAGCGTAACGTTCTCCTCCTTGGTAAGGGACTCGGGCGCAACGTACAGGATCTTGGTCTTCCCCGCAATCAGGTCGGCCCTCACTTACTCAATCTGGATCTTGCTGAGCGAAGAATTAAGGAAGTGCGCTATGCTCCCCGTGCCGGCATCGAAGCCGCGCAGCAGGTCAACCTGGTTCTTCATCAGGGCTATCAGGGGGGAAATGACTATTGCCGTGCCCTCCATAAGCAGGGCGGGAAGCTGGTAGCACAGCGATTTTCCTCCGCCCGTAGGCATAAGCACGAAGGCGTCCCCGCCCTCCATCAGATGGCGTATTACGCTTTCCTGGTCGCCCTTGAAAGTGTCGTAACCGAAGAATTCCTTCAGCGTCTTGTGAATGGTGGCGGAATCTATGCTCATTTCGGGTCAGTCTAATGTGTGAATTGCCAGTCCGGAACGGAGTTTAGGCTCGAACCATGTGGTTTTTGGCGGCATTATGTTACCTGTGTCGGCAATATTGATGAGCTGCTGCATGGAAACTGGATAAAGGGCGAAGGCAACTTTCATTTCGCCGGAATCGACACGGCGGGAGAGCTCCTCCAGGCCACGGATACCGCCTACGAAGTCTATGCGCTTGTCTGTACGGAGGTCCTTGATTCCCAGAATCTTATCCAGCACCAGGTTGCTCAGGATGGTTACGTCCAGCACGCCTATAGGGTCCGAGTCGTCGTAGCGGCCGGGTCTGGCAGTGAGGCTATACCATACCCCTTCTATGTACATTGCGAAATTATGCAGTCCGCTGGGGTGATAGATCTCGGAACAGCTGCAATGACAAGGGTATTCGCAGTTGCAGGTGCCGCCGTCCCGGGTGCAATCGCACTTGCATTCCACTATGAAATCATTTTCCAAGGCCTTAAAGAAGTCTTTGGTATCCAGCCCGTTAAGGTCTTTGACCACGCGGTTGTAGTCTATGATTGCGAGCTGGCTCTCGGGGAAGCAGACCGCCATGAAGAAGTTGTACTCTTCGTCTCCGGTGTGACTGGGATTCTGAGCCTTCTTTTCCGCTCCTACGCGGGCTGCCGCTGCGGTACGGTGGTGGCCGTCGGCCACGTAGAAAGCATCTATGTCCTGCGTAAATATCTCCGTGATACGGGCGTTCACTGAGCTGTCATCGATTACCCAGAAGGTATGCACGAAGCCGTTTTCGTCGGTAAACTTGTATTCCGGCGCACCGGCGGCGGTCCGGGCAATTATGAAGCCGAGCTCTTCGTTGTCTTTGAAGGCAAAGAAGACCGGTTCTATGTTGGCGTTCTGTATGCGCACATGAATCATACGGTCGTCTTCCTTGTCTTTGCGCGTGAGCTCGTGTTTCTTTATGGCTCCGGAGGCATAGTCGTCGGTATGGGCGCAGAGTACGATGCCGTACTGGGTGCGTTTGCCCATTGTCTGGGCATATACATAGTATTTTTCTTTGTCTTCGCGCACCAGCCAGCCCTTCTCCTGCCACGCCCGGAAGTTCTCTACGGCGCGGTCGTAGGTGCGCTGCTCGTGCTCGCCGGCAATGGGTTCAAAGTCTATCTCGGGCTTGGTGATATGCAGCAGGGACTTCTCTCCCGCCATCTTGCGGGCTTCTGCAGAATTCAACACATCGTAAGGGGGCGCGGCAACTTCAGTGACGATATTGCGCGGTGGCCTCAGGGCCGCAAAAGGTTTTACTCGTACCATAGGTTATTAATTTAACCGAAGGTACGAATATTTTTGTACTTTTGCAAACGCTAATTCAAATTATTGTTTGCCATGGAAAAAGCATTTTTGCTTCTGCTTGCCGGCATGTTTGTGCTAAGCGCGTGCGACGGCACCCTTTTTCCGGAAAAACCATCCATCGACTCCGAGCTCAAGGGAGAAGCGGTAGATATCAGCGGTCTGTCGGACTTCCGGAAGCTGTTCGTGCTCAATGAAGGCCAGATGGGCTCCAACAACGCTTCGCTGGACATGCTGCGCATCTCCGACGCCAACTACATCACAGGGGTGTTCAAGAAGATGAATCCCTCCGAAGGCGCAAGCCTCGGCGACGTCGGCAATGACATAGCGGTAATTGGTGACGAAATCTGGATTGCAGTGAACAACTCCGGAATAGTGGAGGTACTGAGCGCCAAGGACGAGACCGAACTGGCGGCCATCCAGGTCCCTATGCCGCGCTGTCTCGCCTACGACGACAACTACGTGTACGTAAGTTCCTGGAACGGGGCGGTGGCGGTTTACGGGCCCGACTGGTCCGTGGATGCAGAAAAATCCAAAAACCCCAGGGGCGCGGTGTACCGTATAGACCGCAAGACCAAAAAACTGGACGGGAAGGGCGTCGAAGTCGGCTACCAGCCGGAAGGACTGGCCGTCTGCAAAGGTAAACTCTATGTAGCCAATTCCGGAGGCATAGCATCGTCCCTGCCGCCAGCATACTCCTACGACAAAACCGTCAGCGTAATAGACGCCGGGACTTTCGTGCTGGAGAAGAGCATAGATGCGGAAATAAACCTTCAGAAGGTGTTTGCCGACAGCAAGGGCAACGTCTATATCAACTCTTTCGGCAATTATTACAGCATCCATTCCGGCCTATGGCAGATCAAGTCCGACGGCTCGGTCCACAAGGTTGCCGATTACGCCAGCTATGTGGCATTCCACGACGACACGGTATACTGCATTGGCAACGAAAACGAGTTCGACTACACCGCTCCTGCAAAAACCACAGCCTGGAAATGCAGGAACGGGGCCAAAGAGGCCTGGAACATAGACCTGGGCGGAGGTAATCCATACGCCGTCGCGGCATTGCCCGGGAACTGCTTCGTGATTGCCGACGCAGGGGATTATTATAACCCCGGCACAGTGAGCCTGTTTACGGACGGAGCAAAAAAATGGAGCGCAAGCGCAGGCGTCTGTCCCGGTCACTTCGCCATCTGGTAGTTGCGTAAGGCACTCTCAATCATTCTTCTTGCGGTTTCCTGGAGCCTGAGTGCACAGGAAGCCGACACACTTGCAGCCTCACGCGTCAGCTCCTCCAGGGACATTCCTGTAACGCGCGCCGCAGAAGAAGCCGTGCCGGACGACCAGCATGCCCTGGCGGCCGACGCGGTGCGCCGCTTTACAGGAGTGCAGCTGAAGGACTACGGAGGCGCAGGGGGCCTGAAGACCGTGAACGTGCGCAGCCTCGGCAGCGAACATGTGGGCGTTTTCATAGGCGGCATCCAGGTAGATAACGCCCAGAACATGCAGGTTGACCTGGGCAGGTTCTCCACCGGCAGTTTCGGCACCATAGCCCTGTATAACGGCCAGAAGAGCCGCCGGCTTCAGAGCGCAAAAGAATATGCCGGCGGGGCGGCCCTCTACCTGGAGCCCGCACGGCCGCAGGAAGACGCCTGGCACATACGCGTCCGGGGAGGCTCCTTCCTCACTGCCGGAGCTGCCGTCAGAAGGGACAAGGTCTGGAAGGCCCTGCGCCTGAGCTACGGCGCCGAGGTCCTGTACAGCGGCGGCCGCTACCCGTTCCGCTTCTTCGACACCACCCTGGTACGGGAGAACTCCGACATCCGTTCCCTGCGCCTGGAGACCCGCCTGGAGGGCGAATTGCTTGGGGGAGGCTGGGACCTGACACTTTACGGCTACGGCTCGGAGCGGGGCTTCCCCGGGCCGGTCATCCGACGCGCCGCGGGATTTCCCTTCAGCGCCGAGCGTCAGGCCGACCAGGACTCCTTCCTGCAGGGGAGCTGGCGCTCAGACCAGTACGGCCCCTACTCCGTCGCCGTGCGCTTCAAGCTGGCCGACAGCTACACTCACTACGACGCTCATTCGGAAAAGAATCCCATGGCGATGCCCTGCGACATGCGTTTCCGGCAAAGGAGCGCGTATCTGTCGCTGGCGCAATCGCTGGAGCTTAACCGGCGATGGTCCGTTGACTGGGCCGTCGATGCCCAGCGGAACGTGCTGCAGGCCGACAGGAACTATACCGCAGAACCGAAGCGCACCGCTTTGACGACGGTGCTGGCAGCACGACACATACGGGAACGCTTCCGGGCTGCCGCGCACGTTCTCTGGCAGGGGGCATGGGATGCGGGAGCCTTTTTTGCGGCGTGGATGCCCTCCGCGAGCGTTCACTGGGAGCCCCTCGGATGGCTGGAGCTGGAGGCATTCGCCAAGGGCAGCTGCCGCCTCCCCTCCTTCAACGACCTCTATTACATTGCCATCGGGAACGTGAACCTGCAGCCCGAGTACGCCAGGCAGTTCGGACTCGACCTGAGGGTGCACAAGGGGCATCTGTCGGCCAGGCTGTCTCCCTACTACAACAGGGTGACGGACAAGATAGTGGCCTTGCCCACCGCATCCCAGTTCCGCTGGAGCATGCTGAACATAGGCCGGGTGGACGTGGCCGGGCTTGACGCAAAACTGGAAGCCGGGGGCGTTCTTGGGCCCCTGCGGCTGGACGGAATCGTGCGCTACAGCTTCCAGCGTGCCCTGGACCACTCCGACTCCTCCAGGCAGACCTACGGCCTGCAGATACCTTACGCCCCCGTGCACAGCGGGAGCGTAAACTTGCAGATGCAGTGGAAAGGCTGGGCTCTTGCGTGGGAGAGCAGCATTACCGGCCACAGGTGGTCGGCCACGTCGGTATCGGAAGACTACTACCTTCCGGCGTGGAGCATAAGCGACGTAATCCTGAGCAAGACCCTTGGGAAGTTCAAGGCATCCGTGCGGGCCGGCAACATATTCAACGCCCAATACCAGCTGGTAAAGGGCTATCCTATGCCGGGGGCCAGCGTGACGCTGAATCTTGGGATGGAGATTTAACCTTCGTCCTCGTCGTAGATGATTTCTTCCTTGTCTTCCTCCTCGGAAGCTTCGCCGTCCTCGTCGTCTTCATCGTCATCTTCGTCTCCTCCGGGGATGCCGGGGAGTTTGCGATGCTGCTGGGGAAGGTCTTCGAAGGCCACGTAGCCGTTTTCGAACTCCAGGGGCACAGGGCCCTTGGTATCGACGAGGGCGGGGGCTGAGGCAGCGCCGGGCTCCTCGGCTTCCAGGGTCACGTTCACGCTCTTGCGGGCGGCGACGTCGTAGAAATAAACGAACTTCACTATCCCGTCTTTAACGGTCTTCTGCACAGAGACGGCATCCACGGCGCCGAAGCCCAGGTCCTGCAGCGCATAGCGCGCCACCACCTCGCCGGCGGCATTGAAAGCCTTGAAAAGAATGGGCTGGTCAACTGTGAACTCAAGATCCGCGCGAAGCTGCTTGTGGAAGGTGTACAGGGAACTGTTCCCGTCTATCTTATACACTCTGTAGAAACCTTTTATACCTTCCAGGGTGACTCTGTACGTGTAAATCATAATAGTCTTTTCACAAATTCAATATGCGAAGATACAAAAAAACCGCTAACTTTGGCCTTCGATGGGTGATATTTATAAAAGCATAGCCTCAAAATCCGACGGACTGTTCAAGGACAACGGCAGCCGCTTCATAGCTTCGGCATGGCCGGTCGAGTCGGAAGAAGAAGTGAAAAGTATAGTGGATTCACTGAAAAAGGAATACCACGACGCCCGTCACCATTGCTACGCGTACCGCCTTGGCGCAGACGGCGGAATATGGCGTGCAAACGACGACGGAGAGCCCTCCGGCAGCGCCGGGAGACCGATTCTGGGGCAGATAGACTCCGCAGGCCTGAGCGACGTGCTGGTTGTGGTCGTACGCTATTTCGGCGGCATCAAGCTGGGCATCCCCGGCCTCATAAGGGCTTACAAGACTTCCACCGCCGACGCCTTGGGCAACGCCTCCGTATGCGAAAAAATCGCCGGCAGCTGGTACCGCGTGGGATTCGGCTACGACGCCATGCCCCAGGTGATGAAAATGGTAAAAGACCTGGACCTGCCGCAGCGCGGCCGGGAATTCGGCAACGACTGCACCATGGAGCTGCGTGTACGCGACAGTCTCAGGGAAGATTTTTTGGAAAGAACGAGTACAATCTGTACATTTGCAGACTTATTATAAATAACACTATGGCCAAAAAAGTTCACGTTTTCAACGCAGGCCCCTGCCTTCTGCCGCAGGTCGCCATCGACAATTCCATCGAAGCCCTCAAGGACTTCGCAGGCACCGGCGTTTCACTTATTTCCATCTCCCACCGTACCAAGGAGTGGGATGCAGTGATGGACGAATGCCGCAGCCTCTGGAAGGAACTGCTTAATATACCTGACGATTACGAAGTTGTATTCCTTGGCGGCGGCGCCAGCATGGGATTCCTCTACGTAGCCATGAACTTCCTGGAGAAGAAAGCCGCATACCTGGATACCGGCGTATGGGCACACAAGGCCCTCAAGGAAGCGCAGGGACTTGGCGAGGCTTATGCAATAGCCTGCTCCAAGGACCGGAACTACTGCTACGTACCCAAGGGATTCGACATTCCCGCCGACATCGATTACCTGCACGTCACCACCAACAATACCATATACGGCACGGAGCTCAAGACCGATCTGGACTGCCCCGTCCCCCTCATCGCCGACATGTCTTCCGACATCCTTAGCCGCAAGGTGGACGTGAGCAAATACGCCATGATTTACGGCGGCGCCCAGAAGAATGCAGGCCCTGCAGGCGTAACCTTCTACATCATCAAGAAGGACGTCCTGGGCAAGGTGAGCCGTTACATTCCCACTATGCTGGACCTCCGTACCCACATGGACAAGCTCTCCATGTTCAACACCCCTCCCGTGTTCTCCATCTTCGTGATGAACGAGACCCTGAAGTGGCTCAAGGGCATTGGCGGACTGGACGCCATCCATGCAATAGACCAGAAGAAAGCTGATACCCTCTATGCCGAGATAGACCGCAACAGCCTGTTCCGCGGCACCGCAGACAAGGAGGACCGCTCAATAATGAATGTCTGCTTTGTTCCTGCAGAAGGCCGTGAGGACATCCAGGACGAGTTCCTCGCCTTCGCAAAGGAGCGCGGCATGATAGGCCTCAAGGGCCACCGCAGCGTGGGCGGATTCCGCGCGTCCCTGTACAACGCCTGCAGCCAGGAAGATGTGGACGCCCTCGTCGCCTGCATGCAGGAATTCGAGAAACTTCACGTTTAAAGGATATGAAAGTACTTGTTGCAACCCAGAAGCCCTTTGCAGCGGTTGCCGTAAAGGGCATCAAAGACATACTCGGGGCCGCGGGACACGAGGTCTCCGTATTTGAAAAATACGCCGCCCAGGAAGACCTTGTGGCTGCAGTCGCCGATGCCGAGGGCATCATAATCCGTTCCGACAAAGTGACCGCGGAAGTCATTGCCGCCGCCCCCAAGCTTAAAATAGTGGTGCGCGCCGGCGCCGGATTCGACAACGTTGACCTGGCCGCCGCAAGCGCGCGCGGTATCGTGGTCATGAACACTCCGGGACAGAACTCCAACGCAGTGGCCGAGCTTGCAGTGGCTATGATGATTTTCATGGCCCGCACCCAGTTCACACCCGCCACCGGCAGCGAGATCGCCGGAAAGACCCTGGGCATCCAGGCCTTCGGAAACGTGGGTCGTCTGGTGGGCGCCAAGGCAAAGGCCCTGGGAATGAAGGTCAAGGCAATCGACCCTTTCCTCAAGCCGGAGCAGATTACCGACGGAGGCGCCGAACCCGCCGGGTCCCTGGAGGAATTGTACGCCACCTCCGACTACCTGAGCATCCACATCCCCGCCACGCCCCAGACCATAGGCAGCATAGGCTACGAGCTCATCAGCAGCATGCCCAAAGGCGCAACGCTGGTGAACACAGCCCGCAAGGAGGTCATAGACGAGGCAGGACTGGAGAAGGCCCTGGAAGAGCGCCCGGACCTCAAGTACATCACAGACGTAGCCCCCGACAATTATGAGGCGCTTCGTGAGAAATTCGGCCTGCGCGTGTTTGCTACACCAAAAAAAATGGGTGCACAGACCTCTGAGGCCAACATCAACGCCGGCCTGGCCGCAGCCCGCCAGATTACCGACTTCTTTGCCACCGGCAATACCAGATTCCAGGTCAACAAATAGTGATATCCAGATACATATCCAGTCTGACGGCTGCCATATTCGTGGCAGCCGTCTCGCTGAATGCCCAGATTATAGAAAAGAAAGACACTCTTGACACTTCGTACGTGACCGCGGTGAAGGAAAAGATTCGCAACACCACTCAGACAGGACTTATGCGCCTGGACGGAGCGAAGCTGCGCAACACCGTGTCCGCCTTCGGCACGCCGGACATCATCAAGAGCTTGCAGATGCTCCCCGGAGTAGCAGCGGGCAACGAACTGATGAGCGGCTTGTACGTACACGGCGGCGACGGCAACGACAACCTTTTCCTGCTGGACGGCGTGCCCCTGTACAACATCTCCCACTTCGGAGGCTTCTTCTCCAGCTTCAACACCGACATGGTGGAGAGTCTGGATTTCTACAAGAGCGGCTTCCCCGCCCGCTACGGAGGCAGGCTGTCTTCCGTAGTGGATGTAGAGACAAAGGAGGGCGACCTCCAGAATTACCACGGCAGTTTTTCCCTGGGCCTTATAGACGGCCGCGCTCAGGTGGAAGGTCCCATATGGAAAGACATGACCTCCTTCAACGTAGGACTGCGCCGCTCCTGGCTGGATGTGATTACCGTACCGGTACTGCTTTACGTAAACCACAAAAACGACGGCAACCCCAGGACAAGCGGAGGCTACGCCATGTGGGATTTCAACGCGCGAGTGACGCACAAGTTCAGCAAAGACAGCAAAATCAACGCTACGTTCTACTGGGGCAGGGACAATCTGAGGGCCGGCATAGACCGGAACGAAACCGAATCGTTCATGAACCTCGGAATCAGGAGCAACTGGGGGTCTATGACTGCAAGTGTAGCCTGGGACGCAAAATATTCCCCTAAGGCACACGGCAAACTCATGGCTTACTACACCCGCAGCGACTCCGACGTAGGTTACACCTTCGATGTGGGCGCCATTGAGGACGGCAAGCAGAACCGCTTCATCTACCTCGACGACGACAACCTGTGCGACGTGCAGGACGCCGGGGTAAAGTACGACGCCGACTGGTACCCAAACTCTTTCCACCACGTACGTGCGGGAGCTTCGGCCGCCTGGCACAGCTATCGAACGGGGCGCGAGTATAACCAGAAGGGCAGCATCTTCGGGCCCTCGGAGTCGGAAGACAAGAACTCCATGGGCGACCGTTACTTTGCCTGGGAGCCTGCCGTGTACATGGAAGACGAGATCTTCCTGGCATACAATTTTACACTGAACGCCGGCCTGCGCGCCTCGCTCTTCGGAACTTCCAGCAAGAGTTGGGCGTCGATAGAACCGAGAGCCGCCCTTAAATGGCTTATTACCAAGGACATCTGCGCCAAGCTGTCTTACACCCGCATGAGCCAGTACATACACATGGTTTCTGCAATGTACATCGACCTTCCCACCAACAGCTGGATGCCTTCAACGCCCCAGGCCGGTCCCATGCGCTCAGACCAGGTGGCGGGAGGGCTGTATTTCACGCCCGGCAATTTCAAGATAAATCTCGAGGGATGGTACAAGACGATGGACGGAATGCTGGCGTACAACGGCGCCAACGCCTTCTATCCGCCTCTTGTGAACTGGGAGAAGTCCTTTACCTCCGGAAGCGGAAAATCCTACGGAATGGAGTTCGAGACCACCTACAGCATACCAAAGCTGGAGATTTCCGCCTATTACACCCTGTGCTGGTCCTGGAGACAGTTCGACGCCTTCTATATGTTCCCTTTCCCCGACCGCAACGACAACCGCCACAAGGTCAATCTGGTGGGCAACTGGAATTTCGCACGCGGATGGTTCCTTTCCTTCAACTGGAACTGGCACAGCGGCAACCGCATCACCATGCCCAGCCACGCAGTCCGCAAAGACGGCGACTGGTACGACACCGTTTACGAATCGCCTTACAACGCAAAACTGCCCGACTACCACCGCCTGGACCTCAGCCTGGACTACAAATGGGACATAAACAAAGACGGCCGGAGGCTGCTTTGCTTCAACCTGAGCATCTACAATGTCTATAACCACCTCAACGCCTCCTTCGCCATGCTGGAGCAAGACGAGAACGGCAAGTACTACGGAATGGCCTACGGCCTCATTCCCATTATCCCCACGCTGAGCGTGAGCTATAAATTCTGAGGCTATGAGAAAACCCTTCATAATGCTGCTTCTGGCCACGCTGGCCTGCTCCTGCGAGTTTCCGTTCAATATAGACGACATCTCGGAGCCCCGTTTCATGATAGAGTGCGTGCCGGTTCCAGCAGACGAGTCTTTCGCCCTCAAGCTGTCTTATGCCGACCCTGCCTACGGAGAACGCCTCAAAGAGCTTCACGACTTCGACATCAGCCGCCTGAGCATCAGCGTAAACGGCAAAGAGCTCGACACCCGCCCGCTTTCCTGGGAGCGGCAGGGCAACACAATACGTACCTCCGTACGCCCCATATTGCAGCCGGGCAACGAATTCAGCGTAAAATACAACGCACCCGGCCTGCCCGCCGCGAGTGCTTCCACCGTTATTCCGGAAGCCCCAAGGGTATCCGGCATCTCCATTGTGCCCTCAGACGGCAAGGAAGACGGCAAGGCCCGCCGCGTCACAGTGAAAATGGCCCGCCCGGTGGAGGACGGCGAGTATTACGGGATACAGATAACTGTACGGGAAGAGATAGTCACCGCCACTATGGAGAGCATAATGCCGCCCGTGGTAAAGCTGGACACAACTGTAACGGAATACTCACCCACACCCGGCCAGATGGCCACAATGGCAGACCTGAACAACCTGGACCTGGATGCATTTGCAAGCGTACGCTATGAGTACGGCAAGCTGGTGAACGATACCGGAGACTATTATCCCCACAAACAGATTACCCTGCTCTCGAGCCGCCAGTTCGACGGAGACACATACTCTTTCATAGTGAACTCCGACGCCTCTTTCTTCGATATTTTCAGCGGTATGACGGATACGGATATCCCCGATACGGATGTCCCTGGGGAAACACCGGACATCCCGGTGGAGCCTGGCGAGCCCGAAACTCCCCAGCCCGTTCCGGTGAGCGCCAAGACCTGGTACGAAGTTGATATGTTCCGGCTGAGCGACGAACTGTACAACTACTGCAAGTCGCAATACCTTATGAACTTCAACATGCTCTCCAACTTCGGGGTCACGCCTCCGAACTTCACTTATTCCAACGTACTCGGAGGCATAGGCATAGTGGGTGCGCTCTCGAGGATTGCATCGGGGCCGATTCCCGACCCGGAAGACACTTCCATTTAGATTATTTCTTCCCGCTCCCGGAGGTCCTTGACGCGGAGCTGAATGGTGGAGTTCCCGCGGTAGTAGTTCTCCACTATGGAATAACACACGTCCAAGGGATTGCCGGACTTGATGTAATCGTAATAATCCGCCATATTGAAGGCGATGGCGGCTATCTGGTGATAGGGCTGGGACTCTTGGATCAGGTCCAGCTTCAGGTGCACTCCGCCCGCTCCCACCTTGCGGCCTCCGCCGGCGTCGTACACGTTCTCCGTCACGAAGACCGGATTGCCGTTGCCCGGGCCGAAGGGCTGGAACTGCTTGAGGATGCGGAAGAACTTGGGAGAAATCTGGGAGAAGTCCAGGCGGGCGTCTATGTCCACCACCGGCACGAGCATCTCGGCGGTAATCTTTCCGGCAATGAAGGCGTCTATGCGGCGTGCAAATTCGTCCAGGTTTTCTTCCTTGAGGGTGAGGCCGGCGGCATACACGTGCCCTCCGAAGTTCTCCAACAGGTCGGCACAGCTCTCAATCGCCTCGTAGAGGTCGAATCCGGCGACGCTGCGGGCGGAGCCGGTCACGAAGCCGTTGGACTTGGTGAGCACCACCGTGGGCTTGTAGTATGCCTCCACGAGGCGGGAAGCCACAATGCCCACAATGCCTTTGCTCCAGCGGGGATTGTAAACCACGGTCGCATTCTCTTTGGCAAGGCAGGTGCCGTTTTCCACCATTTCCAGGGCCTCGCGCGTGACCTCGCGGTCTATGTTCTTGCGTTCGTTGTTGTTTTCGTTGATCTTCTCCCCGATGGACATGGCCTGCCCGACTTCTTCAGCGGTCAGCAGTTCCACTGCCAGGCGGCCGGATTCCATACGCCCGGCGGCGTTGATGCGGGGGCCGATCTTGAAAACTATGTCGTCTATGGTGATGTGCCCGGGCTCCAGGTTGGAGAGGTTTATCATGGCCAGCAGGCCCTTGTGGGGATTCTCGTTCAGCTGCTTGAGACCGAAGTGCGCCAGTGTGCGGTTCTCGCCCACCATGGACACGAGGTCGGAGGCGATACTTACCACCAGCAGGTCCAGAAGCGGCACGAGGCTCTCGAAGGGCACCCCGTAGCGGGCGCTGTAGGCCTGTACCAGCTTGAATCCGACACCGCAGCCGGAGAGGTCGTCGAACGGGTAGTGACAGTCTTCCCGCTTCGGATCCAGCACCGCCACTGCGGATGGAAGGATATCTTCCGGAAGGTGATGGTCGCAGATAATGACGTCAACTCCCTTGGACTTGGCATACTCCACCTTGTCTATGGCCTTGATGCCGCAATCCAGAGTGATGATGAGTCCGAAGCCGCCCTCGAATGCCCAGTCTATTCCTTTGAAAGAAACGCCGTAACCCTCGTCGTAACGATCGGGGATATAGAAGTCCACATTAGGGGTGAAACGGCGTATGAAACTGAATACCAGCGATACTGCAGTCGTTCCATCCACGTCGTAGTCGCCATATACCAGTATCTTCTCTCCGCTAGTGATTGCAGCATGCAGACGCTCAACGGCAACATCCATATCCTGCATAAGGTAAGGGTCGTGGAGGTCGTCAAGGCTGGGACGGAAGAAAGAACGGGCCTGCTCGAAAGTCTCGACCCCGCGCTTCACCAGAAGGTCTGCGAGCACACGGTCAATACCGACCTCGGCGGAGAGCTTCTTCACCTTGGCCGGATCCGCCTGGGGCATCACGTTCCATTTCTTCTCGGTTCCCATATCGTACAAATATAAGAAAAATTTCTATTGTTGCCTCTGTCTTACCGCCTCATAGAGGAGGATCGCCGCACTTACGGAAACGTTGAGGGAATCTGCGACTCCGAGCATGGGGATGCGGATGTGGGCATCTGCGGCCGCTCTCCACTGCTGCGAGAGGCCTGTGCTTTCCGTGCCCATGACAATCGCCGTAGCGTCGCGCATATTCGTGTCGTAGTAGAGTACGGAGTCCTGGAGCTGGGCGGTGAGAATGCGTACTCCTTTGAGCTTAAGCCACTTGATCGCCTCTTCGGAGGTGCAGGCCACGCAAGGTACGGAGAACGCTGCGCCGGTGGAGGAGCGGATGAGGTTGGGATTGTACAAGTCTGTGAGCGGGTCGCACACAAGTACCGCAGCGGCCCCAGCGGCATCCGCGCTGCGCAGCACCGCTCCCAGGTTCCCTGGCTTCTCCACGCTTTCCAGCACTACGATGAGAGGATTATCCGTCAGCTGCAGGTCTTCCAGACCCAGCTTCCTTGCACGTACCTCCGCAATCACGCCCTCGGTGCTTCCCCGGTACGCTATTTTCTCGTATACCGCCTTGCTCACCTCGAACGTTTTGGTCCCCTGAAGCGCTCCGGTGCGCTCAAGGGTGCATTCGCCGGCACCCTTAAGCGCATTTTGGGCCCTTTTTGCGCCCAAAGGTGCTTCGTCAGGCACCCTTGAGCGCACTTCTGCCGTTTCGGGAGACAGCCCCCCTGCGCCTTCGCCGGAAACGGCAGGGCAGAAGAATATCGAGTCGATTTCAAATCCGGCATCGATGCAACGCTGAATCTCGCGCCGGCCCTCCACCACGAAGAGCCCCGTCTCACGCCGCAGCGAGGAATCTTTCTGCAGCGCAAGCAGCCGCTTGACCTTGGGGTTCTGGGGGGAGATGATAAGTTCCGGAGGCACAGCTACTTCTCTTGTTCGGACTTCTCTGCGGCCTCTTTCTTCAGCGGCTTCTCCGGGCGCATCTGCGGGAAGAACAGAACATCCTGGATGGTGGTCTGCCCGGTCATGAACATAGTCAGGCGGTCGATACCCATACCCAGTCCGGATGTGGGCGGCATACCGTATTCCAAGGCACGCACGAAGTCCATATCTATGTACATCGCCTCGTCGTCTCCCTTGCTCTTGAGAGCCGCCTGTTCCTCGAAGCGCTCCAACTGGTCTATGGGGTCGTTGAGCTCTGAGTAGGCGTTCGCCAGCTCCTTGCCGCACACGAAAAGCTCGAAGCGCTCGGTAAGCGAAGGGTCGCTGCGGTGGCGCTTGGTGAGCGGAGACATCTCCACGGGATAATCTATGATGAATGTAGGCTGGACGAGTTTCTCTTCGCAGAAAGCGCCGAAGATGGCGTCTATAAGCTTGCCTTTACCCATGGAAGGCTCTATGTCAACGTTCAGGCGCTTGCAGGTGGCGCGGAGCTGTTCCTCGTCCATTCCCTTCACGTCTACGCCTGCATATTCCTTGATGGCATCCAGAATGGGCAGACGGCGGTAGCTTCCGCCGAAATCGACCTCATTTTCGCCAATCCTTACCTTGGTGGTGCCGTTTACCTTAAGAGAAATCTTCTCCAGCATCTTCTCCACAAAGCACATCATCCAGTTGTAGTCTTTGTAGGCAACGTAAATCTCCATGCACGTGAATTCCGGGTTGTGGGTCTTGTCCATACCCTCGTTGCGGAAGTCCTTGGCGAACTCGTACACGCCGTTGTAGCCACCCACTATGAGCCTCTTGAGATACAGCTCGTTGGCTATGCGCAGGTACAGGGGAATGTCCAGGGCGTTATGGTGAGTTACGAAAGGACGGGCGGTGGCGCCTCCCGGAATGCCCTGGAGTATAGGCGTTTCCACCTCCAGGCAGCCGGCCTCGTTGAAATATTCGCGCATGGTGGCGATAATCTGCGAACGCTTTACGAACACTTCGCGCACCTGAGGGTTCACGATGAGATCTACATACCTCTGGCGGTAGCGCAGCTCGGGATCGGAGAAGGCGTCGAACACCTGGCCCTCGGCCTCCTTGACGATGGGAAGTACGCGCAAAGACTTGCTCAGGAGGGTGAGTTCCTTTGCATGGACGCTGAGCTGTCCCGTCTGGGTGATGAAGGCAAATCCCTTGATTCCAATGATGTCGCCGATGTCGAGCAGACGCTTCCATACGGTGTTGTACATGGTCTTGTCCTCTTCCGGACAGATTTCGTCGCGCTTGACGTAAATCTGTATGCGGCCGCTCTCGTCCTGCAGCTCGCCAAAGGAAGCCGCTCCCATGATGCGGCGGCTCATAAGGCGGCCTGCTATGCAGACTTCGGAATAATTGCCTTTTTCCGGATCGTAGCCGGAAAGAATCTCTGCAGCGGTGGCGTTGACCGGGTATTCTGCTGCGGGATAGGGCTCTATGCCTAATTCCCTGAGTTTCGCCAGCGATTCGCGGCGAATCTGCTCCTGTTCGCTAAGTTCGATATTCATAACTTGCAAAAGTACGCATTTTCCTTGATTTTTGCTATATTCGCACTTTACGGCAAATTAAAATGAACAAGATATGGCAGAGAAAGTTTACAAATTAATGAACGATTCGCCGCTGGCGCGGTGGACCGTGCTGGTGCTGGTGGCGCTGATGATGTTCTTCGCCTACATGTTCGTAGACGTTATGAGTCCGCTCAAGTCTCTTGTAGAAAGCGACCTGGGCTGGAACAGCAGCGTCTTCGGCAAATATGCGGCATCTGAATACATACTCAACGTATGCGGCTTCCTGATTATCGCCGGCGTCATCCTCGACAAACTCGGGGTACGGTTCTCCGGAGTGCTGTCTGCCAGCCTCATGGTGGCCGGAGCCGCCATCAAGTTCGTGGGTATCAGCGACTGGTTCCAGACCACCGGATTCGCCCAGTGGCTCGGCACCTGGTGGGTGGAGATGCCTGCAAGCGCCAAGATGGCATCGCTGGGCTTCATGATCTTCGGCTGCGGATGCGAGATGGAGGGTACCAACGTGTCCAAGATTCTTGCCAAGTGGTTCAAAGGCAAGGAGATGGCTCTTGCAATGGGCCTTGAGATGGCTATTGCACGACTGGGCGTGTTCGCGGTGATGTGGATTGCCCCCATCATCTCCAATGCCGCAGGCGGAAGCATCCTGGCTCCCCTCGGCTTCTGTGGCGCCCTGCTTTGCATCGGCCTCGTGAACTTCATCATATTCGGAGTGATGGACCGCAAGTTCGACAATCAGCTGGTTGCCGCCGGTCTGGCGACCGAAGAGAAGAGCCCGGAAGACGAATTTCACATCAGCGACCTCGGCGCCATCTTCAAGAGCAAGATGTTCTGGATCGTGGCACTGCTGTGCGTACTGTACTACAGCGCAATCTTCCCCTTCCAGCGTTATGCAACAAACTTCCTGGAGGAGACGCTCAGCATTGATGCCGCAGTGGCGGCGCGCCTGTTCAGCTGCTTTCCCATCCTGGCCATGTGCCTTACCCCGCTGCTGGGCATATTCCTGGACCGCGTGGGCAAAGGCGCGAGCATGCTCATGATAGGCTCCGTCATCATGATAGTGTGCCACCTGAGCTTTGCCTTCGTGCTGCCGCTGTTCCCCCAGAAGTGGTTTGCCGTGCTGCTCATCGTGGTGCTCGGAGTGAGTTTCTCCCTGGTGCCGGCAGCGCTTTGGCCAAGCGTGCCCAAGATTATCGACGAGAAGATTCTGGGCAGCGCCTACTGCCTCATCTTCTGGGTGCAGAACATAGGCCTGTGCCTGGTTCCCATGCTCATCGGTTCCCTGCGGCAGAGCACCGGAGGTTATACCGTGCCAATGATTGTTTTCTCCAGCTTCGGCGTGCTTGCATTCATCTTCAGCCTGCTGCTGAAGGCGGAAGACCGTAAGAAGGGCTACGGCCTCGAACTGCCCAACATCAAGAAATAAGCGTATGAAACACCTACTGAAGCTTCTGGTTCTGTCGTGCCCGCTCTTGCTGGCAGCCGCGTCCTGCGAAAAGTACGACGACACGAAAATTCTCGACGATATCAGCTCCATCAAGAGCCGGCTGACCACCCTGGAAGAAAGGATAAATGCCCTGAACGGCAACATTACCACTCTCCAGACCCTTGTCAACAGTCTTGGCGGCAAGGTGTTCGTCAATTCGGTAACAAAGCTTGACGACGGATACATCATCAACTTTTCCGACGGCAAGACAGCCACCATCCAGAACGGCAAGGACGGACAAAAAGGAGCAGACGGCAATACCCCGGTCATCGGCGTCAACAAAGACACTGACGGAATATGGTATTGGACCATCGACGGCAAGTGGCTGACTGCGCCTGATGGCAACAAGCTGCCCGTAAGCAGGTCCGACGGTATATCACCCCAGCTTAAGATAGAAGACGGCAACTGGATGCTCTCCACAGACGGAGGCAAGAGCTGGGAAGTTCTGGGCAACCCCGTACGGCCGGTATATGGTGCACAAGGAAGGATACTCCCTTCAAAAGTCACTCTGGGCAATAATTCACTTATAGTTACGGCCGGACATTCCAGGAAGTTGAGCGCTACCGTATTTCCCGGTTACGCGGAAAACAAAGATATAATCTGGAAGTCAGATGACCCTGCAATAGCCACTGTATCTTCAGAAGGCGAGGTTACCGCCGTTTCTGAAGGGGAAACTGTCATTATCGTTTCTACGGAAGAAGGAGATTGCCAGGACATATGCCATGTACTTGTGTATGCCGCCGTAGAGCCTGAAATGGTAGATTTGGGCCTTTCGGTCAAGTGGGCTTCGTTCAATGTGGGCGCCTCCGTCCCGTTTGACAAGGGAGATACCTTCGCATGGGGCGAAACCTACAATAAATACGACGGAACCTGGGATAAATACTTATGGCGCGACAACAATTCAGGAAAGTTCACGAAGTATTGCCAGGCCGACCAGTCTGCCCGCTGGCAGGGAGACGGAGCACCCGACGGAAAGACGGTACTCGACCCGGAAGACGATGCCGCTTCCGTGGCTTGGGGAAACGGGTGGAGTATGCCCACCGGGGAAGAGGTTGACGAATTGTTTGACCAGAATAACTGTTCTTTCTCACTGGAGATTGTTGACGGCATTCAGTGCTGCCGGTTAGTGAGCAAGAAACCGGGGTTCACAGATAAATCCATCACGCTGCGTCTTGACAATATATATTGGACTTCGACACTTTTTTCTGACCCAAGATATGCTTATTCATTCTTCGGCTGGATGGGAGAGAGTGAGCCGTCGTTCACAGTCTTCAAGGCTTATCGCAGGAATGTACTGCCAGACCGCCCCGTCCATGATTAAGAATCTCTGACTTATGAAAAAGAATCTTCGCTGGGTAGCACTGCTGTGCCTGATGGTGCCGATGTTTGCGTCGTATTTCTTCGACGACTGCTTCTCGAGCATCTCCTACCTGTTCGAGGATCCGGCGCTCACCAAGCTGGGATGGGATGCAGCAGGCTATGGGCTCTATACCAGCGGATACTCGGTACTGTGCGTTTTCGGCGGACTGGTCGTATGCGGCATCCTGCTGGACAAATGGGGAGTCCGGATAACAGGTTCAATCTTCGTCGGAATGATGGTGGCCGGAGCGGCAACTGTCCTGTATGCCATCACGGCCGGACTTGCGCCGGAGCGCTCCCTCCGTATAGCCTACGTGGGCTGCATGTTCTTCGGCTTGGGCAGCGAAATTGCCGGGACAGCCGTGACGCGCTCCATCGCCAAATGGTTCCGCCACGGGCCGATGGCCCTGGCCATGGGCCTGCAGCTCGCCGTAGCCCGCCTGGGCACGGCGTTCGCCCTTGTACTCGCCCCGCGCCTGGTGGCAGAGAACAGCGGCCACGTCTATTCGCTTGCCGAAACTGCCCGGCCGGCGGTGGTCGGCATGGGGCTTATGGCTGCCGGACTCATCCTGTGGTCAGTTTTCGTGGCACTGGATGCGCGATACGGGCAAGACTCAGAATCCCGCTCCGACGAATCCCCGTTCAGGATGTCCGACATTGTGGGCATCCTGAAAAACGGCAACTTCTGGCTGGTAGGCCTGCTGTGCGTACTGTTCTACAGCAGCATCATCTCCTTCAAGAAATTCGCCGGCGCCATCCTTATCCCCCGCTTCGAGATTCCTGCACAGACAGCAGGCTGGATGGTGTCGATGCTCCCCTTCGCCACGGTAGTTTTCGCTCCTTTGTTCGGCCTGCTGGTAGACAAGAAGGGACAGGGCACGAAATGGATGATCCTGGGCTCCGTGCTGGCACTCATCGCCCACCTGCTGCTCACCTTCGGGCCGCAGGGCGTACCTTTGTTCGGCTACCTCGCCATGGTCCTGCTGGGCTTCGGCTATTCGCTTGTGCCCGCCGCCCTATGGCCGTCAGTGCCCAAGATTGTGCCCGACAAGGTTCTGGGGACAACTTTTGCCCTGGTGTACTGGGTGCAGAACCTGGGGCTGCTAAGTTTCAAGATGCTGGCGGGCCGGCTGCTGGGCAACGCAGGGACAGGCCCGGAGGCCGCCCTGCGCGGTTCGTTCTCCGTAGAACTTATGTTCACGGTCCTGTGCATAGCCGCCGTGGGCGTCGCACTGCTGTTCGCCCGAAACTCAAAGCGTCATCCCGAACTGAGACTGGACGCTCCCAATAAATAAGAACCTACTTCAACAGTTCCAAGGAAGCGACTGCTAGAACGGCAGGTCGTCCTCCGGAGCGGAGGCGCCGAAGTCGGGGGCGGCAGGAACCGGCTGGGGAGCCGGAGCGGCTTCACGGCGGCGGTATCCGTCCTGGGCCGGGCCTGAAGGGGCCGGGTGGCCGGACTGGGGAGCGAATCCTGCGGGGGCCTGGTAACCGCCGGCAGGAGCCTGGTAACCGCCGGCTTGTCCCTGATAGCCCTGGCCGGCCGGAGCGCCGTCGCCCTCCCTGCGGCCGAGCAGCTGCACGTTGTCTGCAACGATTTCAGTCATGAACTTCTTCTGTCCCTGCTGGTCGTTGTAGGAGCGGGTCCTGATACGCCCTTCGACGTATATCTGGCTGCCGCGGCGTATATATTTCTCAGCAAGGTCTGCCAGCTGGCGCCACAGCACCAGATTGTGCCACTCCGTGTTTTCGCGCAGTTCTCCGGCACGGTCGCGGTAACGGTCGGTGGTGGCAAGTGTAAATGTAGCAACTTTGGTGCTCTGCCCCGCCTGGGCCGAGCCTTGGTCAAGGTAACGTACTTCCGGGTCTCTTCCAACGTTACCGATCAGCATAACTTTGTTCAATGAAGGCATAATGACAAAAAATTAAAAAAGTTAATAGTTTAAGTAAGCAGTTTCAAAGGTATGAAAAGTTTTGTATTTTTGCAATCCCATGTACGAACTGCTGGACACCATCAATTCCCCCGCCGACCTCAAGGCCCTCAGGCCGGAACAGCTGCCGCTCCTGTGCAGCGAGATCCGTTCTTATATGATTGAGTGCTGCGCCGTAAACCCGGGTCATCTTGCTTCCAGCCTGGGAGCCGTCGAACTCATAGTCGGCTTCCATTACGTGTTCGACAGCCCGGAAGACAAGATAGTGTTCGACGTGGGCCACCAGGCCTACGCCCACAAGATTATCACCGGCCGCAGGGAAGCATTCAAGGCCAACCGCACCAAGGACGGGCTGAGCGGATTTCCGTCCCGGGCGGAAAGTCCGTATGACTGCTTTGGAGCCGGTCACTCATCCACCTCCGTATCGGCCGCACTCGGACTTGCGGAGGCTGCAAAGCTCCAGGACCAAAGGCACAAGGTGGTGGCCCTCATCGGCGACGGCGCCCTCACCGGCGGCCTTGCTTTCGAAGGGCTGAACAACGCCGGGGCGGGCCGTTCCGACCTCCTGGTAATACTGAACGACAACAATCAGTCCATAGACGACAACATCGGCGGCCTGCACAACTACCTTCTGCGCGTCACCACCAGCGGAAGCTACAACCGCATCAAAAACAAGGTATGGCACAGGCTGGGCGACAACCGTTTCCGCACAGGCGTCCAGCTATGGATACGGAGCCTGAAGTCGTGGTTTGTCAAGAAAAGCGGCGGAGACCTGTTTGAAGCCCTCGGATTCCGGTACTTCGGCCCCATCGACGGCAACAACATAAGCACCGTGGTCAGCACCTTGCGGAAGCTTAAAGACATGGAAGGCCCGCGGGTGCTGCACTGCTGCACCGTGAAGGGCAAGGGGTACGATCCCGCAGAAGCGGACCCGGTGACATGGCACGCACCCGGCAAATTCGATCCCGCTTCCGGCGAACGGAAGGGTTCCGGCAGGTCCGCAGCCCGCTACCAGGACGTCTTCGGAGCCGTCCTCTGCGAGCTTGCCGGGACGGACCGGAGGGTTGTCGGGATCACGCCAGCGATGTCGAGCGGCTGCGGCATGAACGCATTCGCGGCAAAGTATCCCGAACGATTCTACGACGTGGGCATCGAGGAAGAGCACGCCGCCACATTCTCCGCGGGACTCGCCGCCGGCGGAATGCGCCCTTTCTGCAACATCTACTCCTCGTTCTCCCAAAGAGCTTACGACCAGATAATCCACGACATAGCGCTGCAGCACCTCCCGGTCGTACTCTGCTTCGACAGGGCCGGACTCGTAGGCGAAGACGGGGCCACGCACCAGGGCGCCTTCGACATCGCCGCGTACAGAAGCATCCCCGGCACCGTAATTTCCGTTCCCAGGGACGAGCTGGAACTGCGGCAACTGATGTACACCGGCCTCCAGCAACCGGACGGACCATTTATAATAAGGTATCCGCGCGGCAACGGCGAAGGCGTGCAGTGGGAGCACGTACCCTTCAGGGAGCTTCCCGTCGGCAAAGCGGAACAGCTTCTGGAAGGAAGCGACATAGCCGTAGCGGGCGCCGGCCCGGCGCTGAACCGCGCCCTGGAAGCCGCAGCGGCCTTCGACGGAAAAGTCGGAGTCTTCAATTTCCGCTTCGTCAAGCCCCTGGACACAGAGATGCTGGACGCAATCGCCGCCAGGTACCACTGTATCGTAACCCTGGAGGACGGAGCGGTAGCCGGCGGTTTGTTCGGGGCAGTGAGCGAATATATCGCGAGCCACCATCCCGGCGTTCCGGTACAGGCGGTAGGCATAGGTGATTCGTTCGTCTGCCAGGCCACTCAATCGGAGCAGCGTAAAGCGTGGAATCTAGACAAAGAAGGTTTGGAAAAAATCTTTCGAAAGTGTTTGGAGATTTGAAAAAAATGTCTACCTTTGCAGTCCCCTATTAAGGGCATTGACATAACTGCCGATGTAGCTCAGGTGGTCAGAGCGTGTGATTTGTAATCTCAAGGTCGTGGGTTCGAATCCCTCCATCGGCTCATCGCAGTAATCCAGGGGCAAGTACCAGAGTGGCCAAATGGGGCAGACTGTAAATCTGCTGGCGCACGCCTACGGTGGTTCGAATCCATCCTTGCCCACGAAGCGGAAGAGAATACTTCCCATTTATGCGGGGTTCGTATAACGGCTATTATGTCAGCCTTCCAAGCTGAAAATGGGAGTTCGATTCTCCTACCCCGCTCCAAGTTTGCC
The DNA here is from genome assembly GCA_017454265.1 of Bacteroidales bacterium. GTDB lineage: Bacteria > Bacteroidota > Bacteroidia > Bacteroidales > UBA932 > Cryptobacteroides. Next base: position 58,149 of record JAFTDJ010000054.1, read on the forward strand.
GATGTAGCTCAGGGGTAGAGCGCATCCTTGGTAAGGATGAGGTCA
>JAFTDJ010000055.1 GCA_017454265.1 Bacteroidales bacterium
CCGTTTCCTATTTCGGCGGGATTACTCAGACGGTTACACCCGACAATTGCAAAGTTGCAGTTACCGAAAACAAGGACTGGATCAATCCCAGTGTGAACAAGGATTTCCAGGCTTGGGCAGAGCACAACGGTACCGTCATCATGCCTGCCAAGGTACGGAAGCCGCGCTGGAAGCCGACTGTTGAAGGCCATGTGAAGATCGTCACCATGCACATTCTGGTTGAGATGGAGGAGATGATCTTCTACACCCTCGACGAACTGAACGCAGAGCTTTGGAAGCGTATGGAGAAGGAAAACCGTGAGAACTTCCAGGGTCTCAGCTATTCCAGGCGGGATCTGTTCGAGTCCGAGGAGAAAGACGCTCTGCTTCCGCTGCCGGATACGCAGTATGAATATCTGGAGCGTAAGAGCGTTAAGGTTGGCCCCGACTTTTCCTTCACCTTCGACAAGGTTCACTATTCCATGCCCCGTAAATATCTCAGGAAGACGCTTGAAATTCGCGCCGGAGCAAAGAAGATCTATGTGTACAACGAAAACGGCGATCTCGTACGTACCCACGAAAGGAGCTATACGCCGAAAAGCTGGGTGGTAATCCCGTCCGACATGCCCAAGGAGTACAGTGATTACGGTTACTGGAATAAGCCGTACTTTCTGGCAAAGGCCGCGAGTATTGGGCCTGAAACGAAAATTCTGATTGAGCAAGTCATTGAGAAGTTTCAGTATCCTGTGCAGTCCTTCCGCAGTTGCTTCGGGATTTTGCGTTACGCGGAGAAGTATGGAAAACATGCCCTGGAAGAGTGCTGCCACGATGCCATTCTTCATGGCAAGTGCAACTACACCTACATTGCCAACACCATCTCCATGTATGCCAAGCCCGCTGCGGAAGCGCCGGTCGACAGGATGAGCAGCACGCTGAAGCCCATTGCCAAGGATACCGTTGTTACGGGCATTTACAAGGATGACGACTCGAAGTACTCACTGGAGAGCCTCCTTAAGCGCCAGGAAGAAGGTGAGGCGAAGTGAGTAGCAAGAACGTTGACATTGCCACCATGCTGGATGATCTCAATCTCCCGCTTGCTGCTTTGCGTTGGAAGGAAATTGTGGCGGCCCCGGAATTGGCCGATTTTACGCCTTACCAGCTCTTCCGGGAAGTGCTGGAGCCTCAATACCTTGAAACGATGAATAATCGCTACAAGACCAACCTTCGTTTTAGTAAGCTTATTGACAAAAATGCTCTCACGGAGAACCTCGTCACCAGCAACAAACGGCGCTACAACGATGCCGTAGTTCAGCAGCTGCTTTCTTTCCGCTTTGCCGAAGAACGGCTAAACGTTGGTGTCTATGGTATTACGGAGGCGGGCAAGTCCTACTTCATGTCTGCGTTTTGCAATGAAGCCTGTCACCGCAACTACCGCTGCATGTTTGTGGACTACTGCGACCTGTTGGACGAGCTGCTCGTCCTGAGCCGCCGCGACGATCTGGACAAGTACAGGAAAAAGCTGAAGTATTATGCCAGGATTCAGCTCCTCTTCATTGACGATTTCGCAATCAGCCGGTATTCGGAGGATGGGATTAAGATTCTCTACCACCTGATTAAAACCAGAACGGATCTTAAAACCTCGACCATGTTTACCAGCCAGTACGCGCCGTCTGAATGGGGCAAGTACCTGAGCGACGAAGAGAACTGCTACGGCAAATTGGACGGTATTCGGCGGCGTTTGACGACCGGTTACACTGTCCATATTGAGAAGCTGTAACGTAGAATTACTATTGGGGGCACTGCCCCCAAGCTCCTGAGGCTTTTCGCTTCGGGAGCTCCGTAAAGGGGTTATGCTGGGGACGGCGGGCGTGATACAGAAAAAGAGTGAAGCACATGGCATCACCCTTTCCGCAATCCTCTGTGCCCGCGCTCAGGTCGCTCCTCAGCGTTGCCCTATCCTCTGATACAGACAAATGCAGTTGTATGATACCATTTTGGTTCGTGGTTTTCAAGCGGCCTGCCGGCCGCCTATTATGGCCCGGACTGGCCGGGAATTACGGCCCTGCTGGCCGGGGAAAACGGCTATATGCAGTTGATAAAAGATATTGTATCTAATGCATGTTTACCATTTACAATATCACATGAAAAAATAGAATTGATCATGAATCCATTAACAGATACATTCCGTGATTGAACTGTAATGTTTTTTCCTGTTTCATTGCATATATAAACGAGAATAGAAGGACCAAGAATTGAATTGTCCTTAGAAAGTTCTTTTATTACAATTTC
>JAFTDJ010000056.1 GCA_017454265.1 Bacteroidales bacterium
AAAGGGCTGGAATATAGACTTCATGAACCGCGACGACCAGCAGATCGTACGCTTCTGCAAAGAAGCTGCGGAAATTGCCGCCAAATACAATATGATAGTGGACTTCCACGGAATGTTCAAGCCTGCCGGAATGCAGCGCACCTGGCCCAACGTCCTCAACTTCGAAGGCGTGTACGGCCTGGAGCAGGCCAAGGGCATCAATCCCGACGCCGACCTCGTGACCTACGATGTCACCATCCCGTTCACGAGGCTGTTCGCCGGCCCTGCCGACTACACCCAGGGCGCGATGCACAACGCCAACCGCAAGAACTTCCGCTATGTCTATTCCGAGCCTATGTCGCCCGGCACCCGCTGCCACCAGCTTGCCGAGTACATTATTTTCGACGCCCCCTTCACTATGCTCTGCGACTCCCCTTCGAACTATCTGCAGGAGCCCGAGTGCACCGAATTCATAGCCTCCGTGCCCACCGTTTGGGATGAGACCATCGCCCTTGACGGAAAGATTGCAGAGTATGTTGTGATTGCCCGCCGCAGCGGCGACACCTGGTACGTCGGAGCCCTCGGCAACTGGGATGCACGCGAGCTCGAAATCGACCTCTCGCCCCTCGGCATAGGCAAGGCCGACGGTGAAGTTTACGCCGACGGCGTCAATGCACACCGCGTAGCCCGCGACTACCGCCACGAAGGCGTCACCGTCGACGGCAAGTGGAAGGTCAAGCTCGCACCCGGCGGCGGCGCCGTCCTCGTGCTGTAAAGCCTGCACACTCTACGCCTGCCGGCGGCCATCCCGCCGGATTCGCCTTAAAACACATAACAAGAGGCCGGCGATGTGTCCGGCCTCTTGTTTTTGCTATCCCGGGGTGTCCAAGCGGGGCTCCGGATTATTGCACTCAGCCCTATTTCACGCCGTCGGGATAGCTGATGTCAAGGTTGAACTTGGGAATGTCGAAGCAGGGCTCCTCGTGGCTTGCCTTGACAATCTCCCACATACGGGATACGACATCAGGATGAAGGGCTGAAACGTCGGTGGTCTCCTGAGGGTCGGCGGAGAGGTCGTAGAGCTCCATAGTGCTGTTGCCCTTGTTCACCCGCTGGACGAGCCCCTTCCAGTTGCCTATGCGCACTGCCAGCCAGCCTCGGGTCCCGGGAAACTCCCAGTACAGATACTCGTGCTCCTTCTGGGCTGAAGGCTTGCCGGTGATGAGCGGAGCGAAGGAGATGCCGTCGCACTCGGGCGACTCGACACCCGCAAGTTCTGCAAAGGTGGGCATAAGGTCGGTGAAAGAGGCCATGTGCGAGGTCTTTGCAGGCTTCAGACGGTCGCCCCAGGCCACTATGAAGGGCATCCTGATACCGCCCTCGTGGAGCGAGCTCTTGCCCCAGCCGGCGGCGCAGCGGAAAGGCCCTCCGCTGTTGAAATACTCCAGAGGGGAGTTGCCGTTGTGCGCAGGGCCGTTGTCGGAAGTGACGATGAATATGGTATTATCCCAGATTCCGAGCTCCTTCAGCTTTGCCACAAGGCGGCCCACCTGCGTGTCGATATGAGTAACCATCGCGGCGTAGGTGGCGTGGGGATAGCGGTTGGGAAGATACATTCCGGGGTTGGTGCAGGGGGGCTCGTCGCCAAGCTTGTCGACGTAGTGCATCACCTCGTCGAAGGGAGCCTGCACGGCGCTGTGAGGCACCGTGGTGGTCCACATAGCGAAGAAAGGCCCGGAGGCGTTCTCCACCACGAAATTCTCCAGCTTCTCGTACATCAGGTCGGGGCTGTAGTACTTACCCCCGTAGCGCTCGTAGCTGGCGGGGTCGAGCGGGTCGAGACCCTCAGGAAGGGGCTCTCCCTGCATCACGGCCTCGTTGCCGGTGGCGAATTTCACCTCGTTCTCGTAGAGGTTCACCGGATAGTAGGAGTGGGCGAGCGCCTGGCATATGAAGCCGTAGAAGTAGTCGAAGCCCATCTTGTTGGGAGTGGAGTCGCTGGCGGGATAGCCGAGGCCCCATTTGCCCACCATCGCCGTCTTGTAACCGGCCTTCTGCAGCATCGAGCCGAGGGTTTCGGTGCCGGCGAGCATAGGTTGCTGGCCTTCCTCGGAATCATCAATGAAAAGGCAGTTCCAGCCGAGCTCCGGGGAGTGGGTGAAGTGCTCCTCGTTGTTGCGTATCTGGCTGTGGCCCATATGCATACCGGTAAGCTGGCAGCAGCGCGAGGGGGCCGATAGCGGGGCTGCGGAATACATATCGGTAAAAAGTATGCCCTGCGAGGCCAGGGCGTCGATATTCGGAGTCTCGATTTTCTCCTGCCCGTAGCAGCCGAGGTCGCCGTAGCCGAGGTCGTCGAACAGCAGGTAGATTATGTTCGGTTTTGGGGGAGCTGCTTTCCTGCAGCCGCTTACGGCGCCGCAGGCGGCAAGGGCCGCGGCGGAGAGAATGACTTTGCCTGTTTTCATCACTGTTGGTTTTAGCTTGTGTCATGGCAATATTCGCCATTATTTGTGTAATCTGCAAATAATATTTATTTTTGCTTTGACAGAAAACCGTATAACCAATGGCATTCATCGACTGGCTCATAGTAGCTCTTTTCCTCTCGGCCCTTGTCATCATCGGCTACCTTTTCTCCAACAAGAACAAGAATATTGAAGATTACTTCGTAGCAGGGCGCTCGATGCCCGGATGGCTCGTGGCCATAGCGGCTACCGGCACCACCATCAGCGCAGGCACCTTCGTGGGTTCGCCGGAGCTGGGCTTCAACACCAACCTCACCTACGTCCTGAACCTGCTCGGCTCCATCGTGGGCGGCTGCCTCGTGGCGGCGCTCATCCTGCCCAAGCTCTACAACGCCAGGACCATCACCATCTACGGTTTCATCGGCGACCGTTTCGGCGAGAGTTCCAAGCAGGCCAACTCGGTGATGTTCCTCATAGGCCAGCTGCTCACCAGCGGCAGCCGCCTCTTCATAGCAGCCATCGCCATCAGCGTCATTGCCTTCGGCAGCATACAGTTCCAGTTCATGGTGTGGAGCATCATCATACTGGGCGTCATATCAACGGTTTACACTATGCTCGGAGGCATCAAGGGTCTGCTTTACATTGACACTTTCCAGACCCTGCTGATGATTTTCACCGGCGTCGTGGGCCTCTGCATAGTTGCCGGCGACCTCGGAGGCCTGAGCTTCAGCGAGGTGTGGCAGACTATCACTTCCAACGGAATGGTCAAGGCTCCCGCAGCGGCAGGCGCCGCCCCCGGACTCGCAGCCGACGGTACGCTCACCGGCTGGGTCCCCGGCAACAAAGTGCAAATGTTCGACTTCAGCCTCGACTTCACGAAGCCCTACACCATACTCGGCGGAATGATAGGCGTAGCCTTCTTCAAGATAGCCCAGTACACCACCGACCAGGAGTTCGTCCAGCGCCAGCTCGCCTGCAAGGACGTGCGCAAGGCCGGACGCTCGCTGGTTGCATCCCAGCTCCTGGCCCTCCCCGTGGTCGTCGTCTTCCTCAGCATAGGCCTCCTGCTCTATGTCAAGTACATACACGACCCCGCCTGCGACGGAGCCCTCAGCACGGCCTTCTTCAGCGACGCCCGCGACATCTTCCCCCAGTACATCAAGAACCACATTCCTACCGGAGTGCGCGGCCTGATGATTACGGGGCTCCTCGCCGCCGCCCTGTCGAGTTTCAACTCCGCCATCAACTCGATGGCTTCCAGCTTCGTGGCCGACCTTTACCTGCCCTTGAGGGCCAGGAAGGGCAAGGCCGTCAAAAACGATAAAGACCAGATTGCCTCCTCCCGCTGGATGGTGGGCCTTATGGGAATGCTGCTCACCGGCTTTGCCATAGTCACCTGCGTGATGCAGCAGAGCAGCGGCCTCAACCTCGTCGACTTCGCCACCGGCATAATGTGCTTCGCCTACGCCGGTATGATTGGCGTGTTCCTAACCGCAATCTTCACCAAGAGAGGCAACTCCCGCAGCGTCCTTGCCGCCCTCATCACCGGTGCGCTCATCATCATACCGCTGATGTTCCAGAAGGAGTTCTTCGGACAGACCTTCATCGCCTGGACCTGGTGGTGCCCCATCGGAGGCCTGATTGCAACCGCCGTGTGCATGCTCGGAAAACCTAAGAAGCTGTTTTGAAACGATTACTCTCTTTTCTTACAGTGTCTTGCCGGTCTGTTTTTCCGTCGTCATCAGTCACGTAGACCCTTCTACTACGCTCCTTCTTCCGTCGAAAAAACAACCTCGACAAATCCACAATGATAAAATTCGGCAACCATTTCAAAACAGCTTCTAAGAAAATATGAAAAAAATACTGATTGCGGCGCTTGCCGCCCTGTATGCCGCCGCGCTTTCGGCAGGCAATATCAACGGACGCGTCACGGCTGAAGGCAGGCCTCTTGCCGGCGTTCCCGTCTCCGACGGAGCCGTCATAGTGCTCACCGATGAAGACGGACGCTACAGCATCGACTCCGACAAGCTCGACGCCTGCGTCTTCATAACTACTCCTTCGGGGTATGTCGCCAGCAGCAGCGACGGTCTCAGGCCCGGCTTCTGGCAGCCCCTGCACCTTCCTGCCGACCAGGAAGAAATCCACGACTTCATCCTTGAAAAGCAGGACCAGAGCCGCTATACGGTGATTTTCATAGCCGACCTGCACCTCTCCAACGACCCCCAGCGGCAGGACCTCGACCGCTTCCGTTCCATCGTGATGCCCTTTATCAAGAACAGGGCCGAGACTGCCGAAGGCCCCGTTTACAGCTTCAACCTCGGCGACTTCACCCACGATATCTACTGGTACGAAATGGATTTCGACGAGTCGGACGGACTGCGCCTCATCCAGGACCTCGGCTACCCCGGGAAAATGTACACGGTAATGGGCAACCACGACCACGACCCTTCAATCACCGGAGAAGACACCGACAGGCGTGCAGCCTGGCGCCAGCGCGACTGCTGGGGCCCCGGAGCCTATTCGGTGAACATAGGAGACGAACACTGGGTGTGCCTCGACAACATTTATTACATTAACGAGCCCGGCAAGGGCAAGAGCGCCCCCGGCGTGAACGGCGACCGCTCCTACAAATGCATCCTTACCGACAGGCAGATGGAATGGCTTGAAAAAGACCTTGCAGCGGTAAGCCCTTCAAGCCGCGTCTGCATCTGCACCCACGCTCCCCTTCTTTCAGGCTCGTCGAAGAACGGCATAGGGATGAACTCGTCGAAGCAGGTGGCGCATATAAACTCCCTTTGCAGCCGCTTCGAAGGCGGAGCCGACGTGTTCTCCGGCCATATCCACCGCAACGATATCTGCGACAACGCCTCCTACCCCAACCTCCACCAGTATGCCCTCAGCGCCACCTCCGGCATAATGTGGATGACACCCGTCGACTGGCCCCTCTACAGCGGAGAAGGCTCCGACGCCGGCATCTGGACGGGGCTTTTCGCCTCGGGGCAGGCGCCTGTCTACAAGCTTGAGACCTATCTCTACGGCGAGAAGTATTTCCGCTTCTACGACTTGAACGAGGTAGGCAAGGCGTACAAGACCAGCGAGGGCGTCAAGCTGCAGCAGGCCAAGTTCCCCGCAACGCGCATCGACTACTCACAGCGCAAATGGCGCAACTACGTGTTCGTGAACTACTGGGGCTGGAGACCCGGCGACCGCGTCGAAATGTACGAGAAGGGCCGTCAGCTCAAGGTGGAGGAAACCACCTTCGAAGACCCGGTGAAGAACTTCTCCTACGAACTCCCCCGCATCACCAACCCCTACAAGCACAGCCGCCCGCGCGCAACCGAATTCACCCCGCATATGTTCACGGCCAAGGCCTCCTCGGCCAAGAAACCCGTCACGGTCAGGATATTCGGCGCCGACGGCACCCTCAAGCACGAGCAGACCTTCACCCGCCCCCGCCCTTTCGAACCCTCCCAACCGGAGCCCTCGGAATAGCCGGGACTCAGATACAAGATTCAGAACTGCACCGCGATTCCAATATGGAGCCGCGGTGTTTCCGTAGTAACAGTTCCCGGTTAGAGAATGCAGGTGCCGGGAACGTCTGGCATTATTGTGAATCTGAAAAAATTGCGTATTTTTGTAGAGCCGGTCTTGAGCCGGCAGACATATTGCGAAAGTGTTTTTCGCCAACCTTGTTGGGAATCCGGACAATTTTCAAAGAAAGGGGTAGGTCGTAAACACTCCGCCTGCTTGTGATTATGATGGCAGGCGGCCCTCTGGCCGCTGTGTACTTCATATCAGGCTGGTGTGGAGTACGGTTGTTTCTTCCTTTCTTGCGTTCGTCCGGAACGTCCAACAAAAGTTACGAAAACGGCTCCACACCTTTCGTTTATTTCCCACTAAAGTAGTTCAGGAGCCCGACTGCATAAGTTATTATTATTATGAAAGTCATTACGCTTACAGGTCCTTCCAATTCCGGAAAGACGACAACTCTCAACAGGCTATACGAGCGGCTTCTCAAATCCGGGGCAACAGATATACTGCCTCCAAATGTCTGCATAGATTCTCCAAGCACAGACAAAGAGTATTACATCAATTGGAAGGGTAAGAAAGTGGGAATAGTTACAATGGGAGACTGGTCGAACGTTATTATTTGGTATTTAGGCCTTTATTCTGGCAGAACTGCTGATGTCCTTATTATTGCGGACAATAGAAGCACTACCCCTTTTTTCATTATGGACAGGCACGGAATCGAGTATGCCACAATTGAAAAGAGGGATATTTTTGAAAAGGAACTGGTTGATGATATTATAGATAAACTGAATGAGTTCTGTAATGAATAATAATGCTGTCAGCTTGCCAATTTACAATACCCCAAACTGTGAGCTAATGGAATTTGGCGGTAATACAATGCTGAGCGCCAGCCCCGAATCCGGCGGCCTTGAAGACATCCAGTACGATGACTGGGTGGTAAACACGCCTGCAAATGAAGTTTAATGCTAACAATCAACAGAAATGAATAGGATAATGCTTAACCCGAAAACAGCTCTGCCTACACTTGCTTTCGCAGTGCTCGCAACCGGCTGCACCATCAAGGAAGAACATTTTTTTCAGGACGAGCCGCAAATCATCCTTACTGCGAGTATCGAAGGAAACGGAACAATGAAAGGAATCTCCGCTGCTTCAACCGAGACCCCTGAGGAATCAGGATTGACATCGTCTGCAGAAGGGCTGCCTGATACCAGGACTACCGTTCAGGACAGCGGCGCTCAGGTTTTCTGGGAGCCTGCAGATGAAATCAAGGTGTTTTTCAAAGGCGAAGGGAGCAAGTTCGTATCCAAAAACGCCGGTAATGCAGCCACCGCTGATTTCGCCGGGTCAATGAACATTCTTGTCGGAGCCAATGAAGGAGAGTTCTCCCAGAATAAAGTATGGGGGCTATATCCTTTCCGCGAAGATGCGACGTCTGACGGCAACAGCGTTACCACAACCCTACCGTATATGCAGACAGGCCGTGCCGGCAGTTTTGCGAAGGACACCCACGTTATGCTCTCCTGTTCCGGGGGGCTCGACCTTGCCTTCTATAACGTTTGCGGAGGCCTGCGCTTTTCGCTCACGCAGCCTGGAATCAAGAGCGTAGTACTCTCGGGCAATAACAATGAGAATCTGTGCGGCAAAATAAACCTGGCATTCGAAAACGGGGTTCCTGTAATCAGCGGCGTTTCCGACGGAATCGGCAAGATCAGGCTTTCCGCCCAGGAGGGCGGCACGTTCGATACTGGCAAATGGTATTACATAGAAGCGCTCCCCTGCGACTTGACCAAAGGCTTTACATTGATATTCAACAAAGAGAAAGAGTATGCCACACTGGAATCTTCAACACCTGTTTCTATCAGGCGGGGAGTCTTCGGAGCCCTCGCAGAGGCCGACAAAGGCCTTACGTTCAAAGACCGGTATCCTGTAGCTGAAGCTGTTGACTTGGGCCTGAGCGTCAAGTGGGCGTCCTTCAATGTAGGAGCATCGGCTCCGGAAGATTACGGTGACTATTTTGCCTGGGGCGAGACAGAACCGAAGAGTACTTACGACTGGTCAACTTACAAGTGGTGCAACGGCAGCTCAAATAATCTCACAAAATATAACACAAGCAGTTCGTATGGCGACGTTGACAACAAGACAGTCCTTGATCCAGAGGATGACGCTGCTACAGTAAATATGGGCGGTAGCTGGCGAATGCCGACGGATGCCGAATGGACGGAACTCCGAGATAATTGCACATGGACGTGGACAAACGATTACAATGGTACAGGAGTCAAGGGACAAATTGTAACAAGCAACAAGCCAGGCTTCACAGACAAGTCCATCTTTTTGCCTGCTGGCGATAACAAAGGGCCTTGGGGATATCCAACATCTTTCACGGACGGTAATTACTGGTCTGCTTCTATTTATTTGGATAATTCATCTCATGTATGGCGAGTACATTTCAATTCATACGCTGTATATAGGGATAATGGCCATCTCCGCTGTGAAGGTAATTCGGTCCGCGCCGTGGAGGGTAATTCACTAGACAGCATTATCCAATTCGCAGACCCGTCAGCCAAGTATGCCTGCGTTGAGAAATTCGACACTGACGGTGATGGGGAAATATCTTATACTGAAGCTGCTGCAGTCACTTCGCTTTCCGGGCTCTTTTCGGAATGGAACACTGTATCTACATTTGATGAAATCAAGTACTTTACAGGTGTTGCATCTACGGAAGGTGTGTTCTCCGGTCTTGACAAGTTGGAAAGAATTACCATCCCTGACCATATAACACAACTTGGCACATTCAAGAATTGTTCGTCGCTGAAGAGTGTGGTTCTTCCAAATTCTGTCTCAAAACTGCCGGCGTCTTGTTTTGAAGGCTGCTCTGACTTAACTGACGTTACTCTGCCTGGAAGCGCCAACTCTATCCCCGATTATTGCTTTAAGAATTGCGTATCTTTACCTGGTGTAGATTTGCCGGGTAATATTACCGCCATTGGAAGAGAAGCATTTCAGGGATGCTCCGCTATAACCAGCATATCTTTACCCAACGTATGTAAAACTATGGGGGATGCCGCTTTCTCTTCCTGCTCCGGATTGCGGATTATATCCTTGCCGTCTGAATTATCGGCCATTCCTTCCAACTGCTTCAATAAATGTATGCTACTGTCAGAAATAACCTGGCCTTCAAACCTTACCAATATAGGAAGCTATGCGTTTTGCGATTGCTTCTTTGAAGATACTGACAGAAAGCTTGAACTCCCATGCAATGTAACGCACATTGGTTCTTTTGCTTTTACCGGGTTGCATCATTTGATTGTTCCTTCAAGTACAATGGTGTCAATTGACAAACTCGCTTTTGGCTCTCGACATTATACATTGCTATATGTCCTGGGCGAAAAGGTCTCCGCCTATAAACTAAAAACCAACTGGTCTGAATATGAAGACAGGATATTGTCTATTGAGACCTTCCCATCCGATTTTGTTCCCGGCACCGTAGCTGAGGCCGTGGATCTTGGCCTGAGTGTGAAATGGGCAAGTTGGAATCTGGGGGCCATTTCCCCCGAAGAATATGGACATTACTACGCATGGGGAGAGACAGAGCCGAAATATGAGTATTCATGGTCCACTTACAAATTATGCAACGGCAGCAATATATCCCTCACAAAATACAACTCATCACCTTCTTACGGAAATGTGGATGGGGAAACTCGACTGGAGCCTGTAGATGACGCAGCCAATGTAAACTGGGGCAACGCCTGGCGTATGGCGACAAAAGAGGAATGGAATGAGCTTATAAACAATTGTACTTGGGTTTGGGAAAAGCAAAATGGAGTTTTGGGGTGCAAGGTTACGAGCAAAATAGACGGCTATAACGACAAGTCAATATTCCTTCCCGGATCAGGCAATGGTGTTTATTATTCTACGGATTATGATTATGGCGTTTATTGGTCATCCGACTCCGACTGGAATGCACCAGGAACTGGCGAATATGTTCAAATCGGAGCGTTTGACCCGTTCTGGTACTGGAATGAACGAGACAGGCGCAACGGTAAATCCATCCGACCAGTTAAGGAATAAATTCAAAGTTGTATCGGGCTCAAAACTGCGAAGGCTGTCCTCTGAGAGGGCTTTGCTTTAAAGGCAAAGGAAATAGGGTCATAGATGTAAACGTAAAGAACCGGCTATATAGGGATAAAGCCAAGGAAATGCTGACGAGCGAACGCGGAATGTACCATAGAAGTATGCGGCCTATAGAACCCGAGGCGGTCTTCGGACAGATCAAATACGATGGGAGCTTCAAACGCTTCCATTATCGAGGCAACCGGCTGGTCAGAGCCGAGTTCGCAACGCTCGCCATTGCACATAACATAAAGAAAATGGCCGCCAAAATGTGCGCGGAACGCAGGTCAGCAGGCGGCAGTCGACCCACGGAAGCCGTGTCCACCCTCGGACACGTTAGAGGGAGGGGCCCGACGGATGCAAGTTATCGCGCAGCGATGACGCGGCAGACGTTGGGAGGGATGGAGTGAGCGGAGCGAACGGAAGCTTCCGGGGACGAGCTGCCGCTGCTGGCGTTCGCGCACATATAAAAGAGAAGGTGACCAATAATCTCTTATTAGTCGCCGGCGGCTTTATGCTGCCGGCGTCAACTTTTTCAATCTTGGGCGAAGCCCGGTCCGTCCGGAAGGCGTCATCACTTGTTGCCGGGGCATGATGTCATTTCGGAAAACGTAAGCGGTGGATGCCGTCCCCGGTCAGGTGGCCGACAGAGGACGATCTATCTGTCCCGTTATGAAATAAGTGCAGTATATCATTGTCTCACTATTGTGGGGCATTATGATCAGAACTATTTTGATCAACAACTAATTCCAGCTTACCAAAAATTAGATTTATTATAAAGATTACATTTAGCGGCAGGTAATGCGGATTAACTTTAGCAGCAAACATTCTATCCCGCTTCCGGTCGCACACGAAGGAAGCAGATGGCCTTTGGAAGCAAGCATAAGCATCCGCGCTTGTAGCGGAAGGGGCCCGCGGCGACGAAGGAGCGGCGGGAAGGCGAGCGCAGCGAGGCTTGCAGCCGAAGGCTGTCCGCTGAACCGGCAGCGACCAATGCTCTCTCACGAAAGTTTTCAGCGAACCCGGCATAGATCGGTTCTTATGGACAAAGGTGCTTCGCATAACTGTTCCTGCCAGCGAATCGCCCGTCGTGCCCGTCCGGTGACTTCAAAGCGTCACCCAGCAAGCATTCCCAATCACATAAAAAAAGTTTTATCACATAAGATTCGTAAATATTTCACCACTTTCCCCCACTCTTCAGCATAGACCCCTTGCTCTTTCCGCATATTGTCCCTTCCTTTGTCGAAAACGTACGAAACTATGAAACAATCTTCTTCACCGTATGCCCCGCGCATCGGGCGATACGCCTCAGTCCTCACCGACAGGCAATTCAAGAGAATCTTCGGAACCGAAAAGAACAAGCGCCTCACCGAGCTCCTCCTCGGTGAACTCATCCCAGAACGCAGAATTGCCTCGCTCTCCTTCGTCTCGCAGGAACACGTCAACTCACGCGAAAACGCCAGGGACATACGCGTCGACATCGAGTGCACCGACGAGCAGGGTGCGCGCTTCGTCGTCGAGATGCAGCTCGCCTCGCAGGAATGGTTCCGAGAACGGGCGCTCTACTACTCCACCTTCGCCGTCCAGCAGCAGGTCGAACGAGGAGCCGACGGATACGACTTCCCGCCAGTCTACTTCATCGGCATCCTCGACTTCAGCCTCCACGAGGGCTCTGACCAGGTCCTCTTCCGTTACGAACTGCTTTCACGGAGCACCATCAAACAGGCGAAATCCAAACTTATCCAAGACGAACTGATGACGGACCGCCTGAACTTCATATTCCTCGAGCTCCCCAACTGCGCGAACGCCCTCAAGCCCGGAGCCTCCGAGCTAGAGAATCTATGCTACACGATGCACAATATGGCGCGCCAGGACGAGTTTCCACAGGCGTTCTTCAGGAACAGTTTCATCGAGCTCTTGCTTAAGTCCTCCGAAACGATTACTTTTGCCCCTGACGAAAAAGCAAATTACCTGAACGAGATGACCACTAAGCAAGACATAGAGAACCAGATAAAATACGCCAGGAAGCGCGGGCTCGCCGAAGGACGCGAGGCCGGTCTGGCCGAAGGCCGTGAGGAAGGGCACCAGGCCGGTCTGGAAGAGGGCCGTGCAGCGGGTATCGCGGAAGGGGAAGCAAAAGGAATTGCAGAAGGGGAAGCGAAGGCCAAACTTGATGCCGCCCGGAAGTTCAAAGCATTAGGCGTCTCCATCCAGACCATCTGTCAGGCCACGGGCCTTTCCGCCGAAGAAGTGGAATCACTCTGAACTGCTTGGAAATCATAAAGAGATGGAATCACTCTTACCTGCCCGGAAATCATAAAACGGCATAGCAATTATTTACCTGCTCCGGAATCATAAAACAGCTCAATAATTATTAACCGGCTCTGGAATAATTATACACCGGCTTATTAAAATAATAAAAAGGAGGCTGGCCCGATGGCCAGCCTCCTCTGATGATATGGCTTACAAGTATTACTTGCGCTCTTCGCGACGGCCACCTTCACGACGGCCTCCACGACGGTCACCGCGACCACCGCGACGGTCACCGCGGGGAGCGCCTGCGGCCTGTGCGTTGGCAGCTGCGAGAGCGGCGGGAGTCAGATCCTGACGACCGTACTTCTCACCGTTGCAAATCCACACCTTGACGCCGAGAGTTCCGACCTTGGTGTTGGCAACTGCGAGAGCGTAATCGATGTCGGCGCGGAAGGTGTGCAGAGGGGTGCGGCCCTCCTTGAACATCTCGCTGCGGGCCATTTCGGCGCCGCCCACGCGGCCGCTGATCTGGACCTTGATGCCTTCGGCGCCCACGCGCATGGCGGTGGCGATGGCCATCTTGATGGCGCGGCGGTAGCTCACGCGGCCTTCGATTTGGCGGGCGATGGAATCGGCCACGATGGTGGCGTCAACCTCGGGGCGCTTTACCTCGAAGATGTTAATCTGAACATCCTTGCTGGTCACCTTCTTGAGCTCTTCCTTCAGTTTGTCCACTTCCTGACCACCTTTGCCGATGATCACGCCCGGACGGGCGGCGTGGATGGTGACGGTGATGAGCTTCAGGGTGCGCTC